>CAZJMG010000080.1:0-3931 GCA_964547185.1 uncultured Sphaerochaeta sp. | reverse complement strand
TTTTGATTATAAAGGGGTTTTGCAAGAGCGGTGTACAAGAAGAAACAGGTAAAAAATTATGATGAAAATATTGAACAAAAAGGCAATTATACTATTACTGGTATTGATTTTACCAGTATTCCTAACAGCTGGAGTAACCGCAACCTATGTAGGAGAGCCTGCCATAACCTTACGGGTGGCTCCCGGCCCGTTCACCCACCCTACAGTCTTAGGGGCAAAGCTAGGAACATTCATACTGACCTCTTCAACAGGTGTCATATATAGTCCTGCGATGGTCAACATCGGAGAAGCCAGTGGGGCAACCCCACTGACCGGTCTGATGAAGAACTGGGCAACTGGACCGTATTCAATTCAATCCAATGATTTTTATATCATAACCGCAGCATATCCCAATGGACTTGGCTCGGAGCCTGTATTGGAAGTCCTCTATAACAACGTTCGTCCGGTAATTAGTTGGGGAGCGACTGCTGTGTATGCCAATCCTTTTTATATAGAGCTCTATCTTGTCAATACAAACAACAGAAACAGACATGCTCAAAGTTTGTATCGACAAGCAGCGTTTTTCAAGCTGGACACCCCCTATACGCTGCCTTCAGGATTCAATCCTCTGTTCAGTGTAGCGGTTGCAAATAATGCGTCGACCAATGTAGGGTCCTATACCAATGCTGATGGCACGGTAAACGAAAGCCATGGAAGCTACGTAGAATCGAATGGGGTGGGAGGGGCCGACAATACTCAGATTATTAATCCAGGAAGTTATACAAATCCAGATAATCCAGGTCAACCTGGTTTCTTTTATGGGGATGCCCCGCTTTCTGTCAGCTTTGTCTTCTCGTTTCTCAACCCCCAGACTAGTTTTACCCTTTCTGATGCATTTGGGAGTAATAGAACAACCATCAACGAGGCTCGTATCGAGGTGCTTAATGCAGCACAGGGTTCGACATTTGAGTTGTTGTTGACCTTTACAGATACGTCAGCAGCACCCTCTTTCCAACTTTTTCCTACGACAGGAGCTGGGTCACCCATCAATTACAGCCTCTTGCTGGACAATACGTTTATAGAAAAAGGCGTTGCAGTACCTTGGGCAGGCCTGCAGCCGGGGCCAGCCAACAATAAAAATATACGTATTACAGGAATCAGTGAAGCAGAAGTACTCAATAAGGTAAGCGGGGATTATCGAGGAACCATAACCGTGACGATCACCAATCCAAACTAGCTGCTCTGTCTTGCTGCCAACCGTTCCCTCAGAAGCCGCAGCTTATCTACAACTTCATCAGTAGAGAGTTGCTTTGCAGGATCCTCTTCATCAAAGAGCTCCTTTGGGATCTCCTCAAGAAATCGCGAGGGAAGGCTTGTCACATGGTCATGACCTTTCTTGCGCTTCTCGCAACAACTGATGATCAACGATCGTCTTGCCCTGGTAATAGCAACATAAAAAAGCCTTCTTTCCTCATCGATATTGTCTGGATTTTCCTCAATGGATCGAGCATGCGGTATGTATTGATCCTCGACTCCAGCGAGAAACACTGTATCAAACTCCAAGCCTTTTGAGGCGTGGATGGTCATCAGAGCGACCTTTCCCGCTTGCTCTTCATCAAGATTTTCCTTTCCTGCAAGACTGATCCTGTTCAGGTAATCAAAAATTGATGCTTTGTTGTTATCAGGATTTCGTTCCCATCGAGCAAGCATGTCACACAACAGATTGATACCCTTCATCTTGTATGCAACAACCGCCTCATTCTCAGGATGCTCAGATTCTAGGTACGCCTTGTACCCAATCTCGTTGACCAACGTACGCAAGACCATATTCCGATGATTGGAAGCAGATACGAGTTGATGATGAAAATCCTCCATCATTGCAATGAATCGCTTGAGGGTTTTCTGCATGCCTTCCCTGATCTGTCCGTCAGTTGCAACCGCCATCAAGTTGAGCGCGCTGTAGAGGCTGCAATGATGATCATCGGCAACCTTTCGCATCTTTTCCAGTGTTGTGCGACCGATGCCTCTCCTAGGAGTGTTTATAACTCTGAGGAGATTGATATCGTCATCCTGGTTGGCCAATACCTTCAGATAGCTGATGATGTCACGAATTTCCTTTCGGTCGAAGAAGCTTTGCCCCCCGGTTACCTGGGTGGGGATGCCTCGTTCAGTAAATTTCGTTTCCAGTGTGGAGAGCAGACTGTTTGTGCGAACCAAGACCCCAAAGTCAGAAAAGCTCCTGTCTTGCTTCTTGTGAATCATCAAGATTTCGTCTGCGATGACTGAGGCCTCGTCATCATCATGCTCAGGGTGAATCAATCGAATGGAGGAGCCCTTTCCGCTCTCTGTCCAAAGCTTTTTCTCTTTTCTTTTCTGGTTGTTGGTGATCAATTGGTTGGCAGCTTCGAGAATGGTCCCGCTTGAGCGATAGTTGCGTTCAAGTTTTACCTCAAGTCGCTCGGGAAAATCTCGTTCGAACATGATCAGGTTCTCATAATTGGCACCACGCCAACTGTAGATACTCTGGTCATCATCACCGACAACACAGAGATTACGGCTCTCTTGTGCGAGAAGTTCGACCATACGATACTGAGAGAGGCTGGTGTCCTGAAATTCGTCGACCAAGATATGGGTAAAGCGTGAACGAAGTGAGGCAAGCACCTCAGCTTTCTTGTCAAATAAATCGAGAGGTTTCATGATCAGGTCATCAAAGTCTACAGCATTATATGCCTTCAGATGTTTCTCGTATTCCAGGTACAAACCTCTGATCTTATCCGAGGCATTTGCAGTAAAAACCTTTCTTTTTGTCTTGATGTCAGAAAACAGTGAAGAAAGCTCATATAGATCAAAGCTTTCCACGACGTAGTCCATATTCTGGATGACCTCCTTTATCAAGGCCATTCGATCGTTTGTGTCATAGATAGTAAAATTGTTCTTGAAACCAAGGTGCTGGATGTATTGTTTCAGCACCCCCATGCCAAATGAATGGAAGGTCGTTGTGGTGAGTTTCTTAAGAGGCAGGCCGGTAAGAGCTCGAATGCGCTGACCCATTTCCTTTGCAGCCTTGTTGGTGAAGGTCAACGCAAGGATGGACTCTTCCTTGATGCCTGATTCGAGCATGTGAGCGATGCGGAACGTAAGCATCCTTGTTTTGCCACTTCCTGCTCCTGCAATAACCAGAAGCGGGCCATGAAGATGCGATGCAGCTTTACACTGCTCAGTGTTGAGTTCTTGTTCTAGATTGAAATGCATGTTACCTCAGATTCGTTTCATGAATACTGAATCTATCCCGACCCCTAATGCTACCAAACTTGTGACGATCAGGCCGGATACTATGACTCCGCCGAATACTGCCATCATGGTCTTGCGCTTGTCAAGGCCCATGATCCAAGAGCCAAGGGTTCCCGTCCATGCACCGGTGATGGGAAGAGGTACAGCAACAAAGAGCAAAATTCCCCAATAGCCGTATTTTGATACCTTCGGATACACTCGTCTTTGGGCTTTTGCAACGAACCGATCGAAAAAAGAGACATACCAAGGCCAATAGCTATAAAATATCTTGTGTACAGTTGCAAGAAAGGTATAGGCGATCGGGGCGACCATGGCGTTGGTAATGATGCAAAGAGGTGCTGCCAAGAAGAGGCTGACGCCGTTGAAATATGCAAACGGAATACCTCCCCTGAGTTCGCTAATTGGAAGCAATGACAACAAAACGCTTACAAAAATGACTGGCAATTCCATTCACAGATTCCTTTTTCAAACTCAATTCTCTTCCACAAGGATTGCAGAAGCCGGACATACTTCGTGACAACAGTAACAACGAATACACTCTTGTACATCGATAATGATGTGTTTATCCTGCATTGTCAATGCTTGTGCTGGACAGATATCCATGCAACTGTCTCGGATATGAATTCTCCCAATCATTTCTCAAATGATTTTTGCCTGTCTG
>CAZJMG010000079.1:0-4947 GCA_964547185.1 uncultured Sphaerochaeta sp. | reverse complement strand
AAAACAGCCTCTAAGAGCCTCAAAATCCGTTTCCTGAGGAAAATGTGGATTTCGTACCTGGTTTCTATGCCCACCATCGAGGTTTTCGACATTCCTGGCAATTGAATCGTCGGGGTATCACAACAACGGAGTCATGTACAGGGGGAGGTAGACGATGCCTTCTTCCACCATAAATAGAGTAGACCCACTGTATTTGGAATGACTTTCCAAAAGAGCGCCAAAAAGATAAGCAGCACCGGCTGGCTGGAGCGGGGATTCAGAAGATTCCTGGTATAGATTTGGATATCATCGAACCAGTGCGTATGAAAGCAATAAGGTGGTGGGTACTGAGACAGGAATAGGCAGCGGGAAAGAGAATACACAGAAGTTGATTGGTGCAATGGGTAGTACTGCTTTCAGCAACTATTCGGATGGAAGTAATACTACACCGCAATATGCAGCGAAAATGTGTGCGGAATATCTAGGGGGAGGGCATGCTGACTGGTTTCTACCGAGCAAGGAGGAGCTGAGCCTGATGTACCATAATCTCTACCTGAAAAATCTGGGTGAGTTTTCTGGTGATTATTTTGGCCTCTACTGGAGTTCCTCGGAGATTGACAATAACGAGGCGTGGCTCATGTATTTCGACGATGGGGGGCAGCGCAACTACGATCGAAACAATCTAGCCAGGGTCAGGCCTATACGGGCTTTCTGATGATCCTTTTAAATATTCAACCATTGAACAGGGTGTAAGGGGGATTTCTCCCTACCTGCATAAATACAACAAGAGCCGCTGAAATCCAGCGGCTCTTACTAGAGGTGCCAATCGGATTCGAACCGATGCATCAAGGTTTTGCAGACCTTTCCCTTACCGCTTGGGTATGGCACCATTTGTAACGTACAGTTGACCATAGCAGTTTTCTTATTGATAATCAAGGGGGATTGAAAAGGTTTGTTAAAGAAGGATTGCCCATGAAATATAAAAGAATTGTATTGCTGTTTGCCCTTTCGTTCGTAGTATTGCCTCTTAGTGCATTCATAAATACGCAATGGATTCATGTATCTTACGCCTCGGGCAAGCATTATGGTTCAATGTTTTCCGACCGTCAATCAGAAGGATATGACTTTGGATACATCCTCATTGTTCCCTACACCAATGTAGGACTTTCAGCACGGGTTGCAACCACACACTCTACAGAGGCAAAGCACACCAGTGTGTTGCTTGCTCCTGTTTATCGCAAAAGTCTGCTAGGTCTTCTGGAAGGGTACTTTCTTTTCGGACCGTCTTTTACACAGCATGAGAGTAAAGATGATGGATCTTTGGAATCACAAATCGGCTTGGGAATGGGCCTGGGCCTTCGCATCCCTTTTGCATCAGCAATCTACGGCAATTTGGCCCTCATAGCCGGGGCTTCTGGTGACCTGTCACTGGTGCGCCTTATCAACAATGAATCTGCCCCTGCTTTTGCCGGCAACCTTACATACTCCGTTGGCCTTGCTTATAATTTCAATCCATTTTATCGCCTGCCGTTAGCTCCCTAGATGACATTGTAATTCTTGCCTGTCGGGGGTAATCTTGCTTGACAGATGAATGTTTTTGATTGTATCATTACTTTATAGCAATAAAAAGCTCAAAAACATTCAAGGAAGTGTTCATGTCAACCATTCCAGCCAGTAGACAACAGTCCATTCTCTGTCAAGTCAGGAACGATGGCTCTGTGAATGTAAACACCTTGGCAGAACAGTTTGGTGTCAGTGAGCTCACCATCCGTCGCGACCTTGACCAATTAGCAAAAAAAGGCTTGGTCGAAAGGACCCATGGGGGAGCTACCGTCAGGAGAAATCTTCCCATTGAACCCGATTATCTACAGAAAGCCAGTGAACAACCCCAAGAAAAAGCAGCCATAGCCGAAAAGATGGCATCCTTGGTTGAATCGGGCGATACACTCTACATAAACAGCGGTTCAACCACCTTTGAGGTGATACGGGCTCTTGCTGCGAGTGAGAAGGAAATCACCATCGTTACCAACAACATAGATGCTGTCTACGTCTGTAAAGAGAGCAAACATATACGACTGATCCTTGCCGGTGGCGTATACAGAAACCGAAGCCACTCTGTTTCTGGATCGCTCTCAGCTCTCCTCATCAATGAAATTCATGCCAATAAAGCTATCATCGGTGTAGATGGTTTTTCCGCAGCAACTGGATTAACCACCCCTATATTGGAAGAAGCAGAAACCACCCGGGCAATGATAGAGCACACCGTAGGAACTGTGTTTGTCGTAGCGGCAAGCAATAAGATCGGGGTGGTTTCGAACTTTAAAACCGTCTCGTTGGACCAAGTCGATGTCTTGGTCACCGATGAAAAAGGTGGAGACATGGTCAAGCAAATGGAGATCCCTGAGGGTCTAAAAATCGTAATAGCAACTATTTAAGTGTAGGAGGAGTAGCAATGAAGTATATTGATGAGTATGCCAAATCGTATGAGGATTGTGCTTGGATTCCCTTTGAAGAACTGGAAAAGTTCATGGAAGAAGCACTGATACATTCCGGTGTTCCCGCAGAAGATGCAAAGATCATCGGCGATGTTCTGATTGAGAGTGACAAGCGGGGAATCGACAGCCATGGTATCGGACGGCTCAAACCGATTTATATTGACCGAATCGACATGGGAATCATGAACCCGGTAACCGAAATTGAAGTCTTGAAGGATCAGAATGCAACTGCGGTCCTAGACGCACACAATGGCATGGGCCATGTCGCCGGCTACAAAGCAATGGAAATGGCTATTGAGAAAGCAAAGAAGTACGGCTTGGGAATGGTTGCAGTACGCAACTCCAACCACTACGGCATTGCCGGCTATTTTGCAACCATGGCTACAAAGGTCGGCATGATCGGTATCACAGGTACCAACGCCCGTCCATCCATTGCTCCTACCCATGGTGTTGAAAACATGCTCGGGACCAACCCCCTGACCTTCGGACTTCCCACCGATGAAGAGTTCCCCTTCGTCCTTGACTGTGCAACCAGCGTAACCCAGCGTGGTAAGATTGAAGTCTATGGTCGAGCAGGAAAAGAACTTCCCGAAGGATGGGTTCTCGACCATGAAGGAAAAACCCGCACCGATACGCAGCAGGTCCTCAAAGACCTGACCACCGGCATGGCCGCCCTTACCCCGCTTGGAGGTATTGGAGAAGTAACCGGAGGATATAAGGGCTTTGGATACGCCACAGTCGTAGAAATCCTCTCAGCTGCATTGCAGGATGGATCTTGGATGAAGGCTCTCAACGGATTTGATGAAAACCAAAAAGCCATTCCGTACCCACTGGGACACTTCTTCCTCGCAATCGATCCCGAACACTTCATGGGTCTTGAAACCTTCAAGCGCATTGCAGGAACCATCTGCCGCGAACTGCGCGAAAGCAAGAAGGCTCCAGGAGAAGACTACATCTTCACAGCAGGGGAAAAAGAGTACCTTGCATACCAGTATCGTAAGGAACATGGATGCCCGGTGCCTCCATCACTTCAGAAAGTAATGGTTACGCTTCGTGACCGATTCAAGATGGATTACAAGTGGGATTTCGAAACTAAATAACAATAGGAGTATCTATATGCAACAAGATGATTTGACTAAGCGAGCACTTGATTATCACATTATGGACGGTGTACCTGGAAAGGTAACCGTCGTTCCCTCCAAACCTTGTCAGACCGCCTCTGATCTTGGTTTGGCATACACCCCGGGTGTTGCAAAACCGGTACTGGCAATTGCAGAAAATCCTGAAGACGCCTACAAGTACACCTCAAAAGGAAACCTTGTAGCAGTAATCTCAAACGGAACAGCCATCCTCGGTCTTGGTGATCGCGGTGCACTGGCCAGCAAGCCTGTCATGGAAGGAAAGGGCGTTCTATTCAAGAGATTCGCTGATATTGATGTATTTGACATTGAACTCGATACCAAAGACCCCGATAAGATCATTGATATGGTAAAGACCATGAGCCCAACCTTTGGTGGAGTCAACCTTGAAGACATCAAGGGTCCGGAATGCTTCAGAATCGAGCAAGAGCTTATTAAACAATGCAATATTCCCATCTTCCATGACGACCAGCATGGCACAGCCATCATCGCAACTGCAGGCTTGATGAACAGTTGTGAGATTGTCGGCAAGAAACTTGAAGACGTGAAAGTCGTCGTCAACGGAGCAGGCGCTGCTGGAATTTCCTGTGGCAAGATGTTCATCGCAGCAGGAGTCGACCCAAAGAACATTCTCATGCTCGACAGCAAGGGAGTCATCTATAAGGGCAGAACAGCCGGTATGACACCAGAGAAAGAAGAGTTTGCAGTCGAGACCGACGCTCGCACTCTTGAAGATGCAATGAAGGACGCTGATGTATTCATGGGCCTCTCCATCGCAGACTGTGTAACTGCAGAGATGCTCCTTTCCATGGCAAAGGATCCCATTGTCTTTGCAATGTCCAACCCCAATCCTGAAATTGCCTACGAACTGGCAATGGCAACCCGTGACGATCTGATCATGGCAACCGGAAGAAGCGATTATCCAAACCAGATCAACAACGTTCTTGGATTCCCCTTCATTTTCCGAGGTGCCTTGGATGTTCGCTCCACACTGATCAGCGAAGGCATGAAGATGGCCGCAGCAAAAGCTCTTGCAGCCCTTGCCAAGGAGCCGGTTCCCGCTTCCGTTGAACAAGCCTATGGAGGACAGAAGTTCAGTTTCGGCCGAAATTACATCGTTCCCAAGCCATTCGACCCCCGTGTCATCGAGTGGGAAGCTGTTGCTGTAGCAAAGGCTGCTTGTGAAGAAGGCCTTGCTGCAAAGCCCATCACCGACTGGGAAGCATACAGAGCCTCTTTGGTGAAGCGAATGGAGAAATACTGGAAATAGCATTTCAACAAATACTATTGAGCCTATACATGAAGACCGCCGTTTGGCGGTCTTTATGTGTTCA
>CAZJMG010000078.1:0-5264 GCA_964547185.1 uncultured Sphaerochaeta sp. | reverse complement strand
AGGGCTGCCAATCACAGATTCTAGAGGGAGGAAAAAATCATTTACGGGCTACAAAGAAATGGCATAGTGGACACTTATATTGTACAATATAGATGATTCGTGTAAGGGAGGCTGTATGATATATAAACCTGATGTGAAACGATATGACTCTATGCTCTATAGGCGTTGTGCTAACAGCGGTCTCAAACTCAGTGCCATCTCTTTGGGTTTATGGCATAATTTTGGCGATACCACTTCCTTGTCGAATGCAAGGAAGATGTTGCACACAGCCTTTGATCTAGGGATTACCCATTTTGATCTGGCAAACAACTATGGCCCTCCCCCTGGTTCTGCGGAGCTGAATTTTGGTAAATTTTTGGCACAGGATTTTTCTGCCTATCGTGATGAGTTGGTTATCTCGACGAAAGCCGGGTATCGAATGTGGCCAGGCCCCTATGGAGAGTGGGGTAGTCGTAAGTATCTGCTCTCAAGCTTGGATGCCAGCTTGAAGCGGATGGGGCTTGAGTATGTTGATATTTTCTATTCTCATCGATTTGACCCTGACACAGAGCTTGAGGAAACGATGGGCGCTTTGGCTTCTGCCTACAAGAGTGGGAAATGTCTGTACGTGGGAATTTCTTCCTACTCTGCCAAGATGACCAAGAAAGCCCATGAGATACTCAGTCAGATGGGTGTTCCTCTTTTGATTCATCAACCCTCTTATTCAATGTTGAATCGTTGGATTGAGAAAGAATTGATTACCACCTTGGAGGAGTTGGGCGTGGGCGCAATTTGTTTCTCTCCTTTGGCCCAAGGAATGCTCAGTGATAAGTACTTGAAGGAAATCCCTGCAGCAAGCAGGGCTGCCACGAAAGGAAGTGCCCTCAGTGCCTCCATGCTCAGTGAACAGAATCTAGAGAATATCAGGGCATTGCATGAGATAGCCTCAAAACGTGGCCAGAGTTTGGCGCAGATGGCTCTTGCTTGGTGTTTACGGCATAAGGCTATCACCAGTGTACTCATAGGTGCAAGTTCTGAACAGCAGATTATCGAGAATGTAGGATCTTTACAAAATCTATCGTTCAGCACAGAGGAGTTGAAAATGATAGATCTATATGCCAAAGAAGGAGGGCTCAACCTTTGGGCACAGAGTAGTCAATATTGACAAAAAGATTGATAGCGTTTATATTGTTTGCAATAAATATAGAGGTATACTATGCAATCCATATATGACTTTAGTGCACGCAAGGGCGATCAGAAGGAAATTTCATTTTCAGAATTTAGAGGCAAAACGTTACTTATTGTCAATACTGCAAGTAAATGTGGCTATACTGGGCAATATTCAGGTCTTGAGAAACTATATCAGCAGTTCAAGGAAAGAAACTTTGAGGTCATCGCGTTTCCTTGTGACCAGTTTGCACACCAAGAACCGGGTACGGATGCTGAAATAGCAGAATTCTGTACAATGAATCATGGGGTTACGTTTCCCTTGATGAGTAAGATAAAGGTCAATGGTTCTGATGCACACCCATTGTTCAAATGGTTGAAGCTTCAGGCACCAGGGGTGTTGGGAAACTCTATCAAATGGAATTTCACCAAATTTCTGGTCGAGAAAGATGGGAAAACTGTACATCGTTTTGCTCCGAAAGATGAGCCGAGTGCCATCATTCCCACATTAGAGGAGGTCCTTTGATGAGCCATCCACAGCTATTGCTTTCCAACCAACTGTGTTTTCGCTTCTATGCTTTGGAGCGTGAGCTCATGGCTGCCTATAGGCCTTTGCTGGATCAGCTTGGCTTAACGTATGCGCAGTACATCACCATGCTGTATCTTTGGGAGCACAAGAAGGGAACTGTAGGAGAACTGTGCACGGCATTGAGCCTTGATACGGGAACCATGTCACCCTTGCTCAAACGTCTTGAAGCTTCCTCCTTGATTGAGCGCCGCAGACTCGTAAGTGATGAGCGAACCGTGGAAATCAGCCTGACTGAGAAGGGCAGGGCTCTAGAACAGAAAGCGCTCACCATACCAGGCCATATTGCCTCTTGTCTGCTCAGTTTCAACAAGGATGAACAGACTGAGAAGTATGAACTTTTAAGACATATCTTGGACGATACACTCGATCAGCTCAAGCAGGCTCGAAAAGAGCGAGAACTTCAGAGATGAGTGTGAATACTAAAAGATGTTTCTTGCTGCTCTTTGGTGCTGTATTGACTGTCACCTCTCTCGTCTCATGTGCGACAACCGAAAAAGAACCCCTGAAAACGGTGGAGTCCTTGGATCTTGAACGTTATTTGGGTACTTGGTACGAGATTGCACGGTTTCAACACCGATTTGAGAAAGATTTGGTTGCGGTCAAGGCCGAGTACTCTCTGAGGGATGATGGCAGGATACAAGTGGTCAATAGTGGTTTGAAACATTCTTTGGATGGCCCCGTCTCTCGTGTAAAAGCCATCGCATATAGACCGGATGATTCGATACCGGGAGCCTTGAAGGTAAGATTCTTTGGTCTTTTTAACGCAGACTACCTGGTATTTGGATTGGATGATGTAGATTACCAATGGGCTTTGGTAGGAAGCAACAACCGAAAGTATCTTTGGTTTCTCAGTCGAAGCAAGGAAGTAAGTGATGAGACGCTCCAAAAGATGAAACGGATTGCCCTTGGTGCAGGGTATGATTTGCATGATCTGCATATGGTGGAGCAGCAAAAATAATGTAATTGATTCTCTCTTTTGATTTTCCTTGCTTTCTGGCTATTTGATTGATACCATATTGCATTACTGGAATTTTTCTGAAAGGGGGAGTTAGATGCAGGTCTTTACCAACAAGAGCAAAGAACTGATGGATAATATTGAAGAGTATTTAGGGTATGTAACCACCGCTTCTTTACATTTCGAAAAAGCTATCAAGGACTATCTCGCAGGTCGTTTGGATAAGTTTGACGAAAGGCGAAAAGAGGTTGCCCACATAGAGAGGACTGCTGACGAAGAGCTCAAAAAGGTAAAATACAAACTTTATGCATTTATGCTCATTCCCGACGCCCGTGGTGATGTCTTCAAATTGATGGACGACCTTGATGATATCATTGATTATACCAAGCGAGTATTGTTGGAACTCTCGATGGAAAAGCCCAGTTTTCCAATTTTCATCAAGGAAGATATAGTGCTCATGAGTGAGGATTCTGTTCGTGCCGTAGATTCCCTGATGCTTGCAGTAAGAGCCTTGTTTTCTCAAACAAAGATGGTTGAGGATTATGTGAACAAGGTAGTATTTTACGAAAAAGAGGTTGATAGGATTGAAGAACAGATAATTCGAAGAATCTTCAGTACTTCGGAAGTTGATGAATTGGCAAGAAAAGTGCAGATTCGTCGTTTTTGTGAACGCATAGCCAGTCTGTCGGATATTTCTGAAGATATCTCAAAGAATTTGCTTATCTATACCGTGAAACGCATGGTTTGATGAATCTCTGGCAATGGAGGGTGCTGTGGGCTTTGAATTGCTTCTTTTCTTATCAAGCGGACTCTTTATGGGCTGGTCCCTCGGGGCTAATGATGCTGCAAACATTTTTGGCACTGCTGTCGGGACCCATATGGTCAAGTTTCGCACAGCTGCAATCATTTGTTGTGTATTTATTACAATCGGAGCGGTCAGAAGCGGAAGTGGAGCCTCCATGGGACTGGGGGCCCTTGGCTCTGTAAATGCACTGGCTGGTGCTTTTGTAGTTTCTTTCTGTGCTGCGTTCACGGTTATGTGGATGACCCGTCTCGGCCTTCCTGTTTCCACGACCCAGGCCATCGTCGGAGCGATTGTAGGATGGAATCTTTTTTCCGGAAATCCTACCAATCCTGCTACGCTTACCAGGATTGTAGGCACGTGGGTATATGGTCCAATCCTTTCTGCTCTCTTTTCGATTCTTATTTTTACTCTGGTAAGGAGATTGGTCAATAACTCAACAATACATATGATCATGCTGGATCGGTACACCCGTAGAGGCTTGATCATAGCCGGTATTTTTGGAGCCTACAGTCTTGGTGCCAATAACATTGCCAATGTGATGGGTGTTTTTGTGTCAGCCACTGATTTGGCAACAATAGAAATTTTAGGAGTTCGTTTCACAGGGACCCAACAGTTATTCTTGCTCGGTGGAGCTGCCATCTCTGTCGGGGTGGTCACCTATTCCAAAAGAGTCATGATGACTGTTGGCAATAACCTATTTAAACTGTCTCCGGTCTCTGCATTTGTAGTCATTGTTTCTACTGCTTCGGTTCTCTACCTGTTCAGCTCCCAAGAGCTTTCAACCTGGTTGATCAGCAGAGGCCTCCCTTCTTTGCCTTTGGTTCCGGTCTCTCAGTCACAAGCATGTGTTGGAGCCGTTATAGGTATCAGCATCGCAAAGGGTACCTATAGAAGCATAAACTATAAATTGCTTGGTAAAATATGCTTAGGGTGGGTATCCACCCCCATCATGGCAGCTATCCTTTGTTATATGTTTTTATTCTTCATGCAGAATGTATTCATGCAACAGGTCTTTAATTGACCTGCTGCATGCCAGCCTATCCTACCTTGCTCGAAGATTCTCTCTGAATATTCTTGGTCATCAAGACCTGCAAACCCTGTTTTTCAAAGATGCCTCGTGCCTCAACGAGTTCTGATTCTTTTGGCTCGGGTACATCTTTGAAGGAATACTCAAGCTTTAACTGCTCCCATTTATACTGTCCCATGCTGTGGTAGGGCAAAAGCTCGACCAATTCGATGCAAGAAAAATTTTTTAGGAAACTGGCTAATTCAGTGAGCCTTTTTGTATGTAGTGTCCACCCGGGAACCAGAACATGCCGTATCCAGGTTCGTTTATTGCAGGCTTGCAGGTAAGCAAGCGTAGCAAGGGTGTTTTCATTACCCATGCCGGTGAGACTGAAACACTGTTTGTTATCAAGGCTCTTGATGTCCAACAAAACCAAATCAGCGCTCTCCAATACAGGCTTGGACAAGGAGATTGGAACACTGCCTGCAGTATCCAGTGCAGTATGCAGTCCCTCTTTTTTCAGCTGATTGAGTATCTCCAATGTAAATTGGGGTTGTTTCAGAGGCTCCCCTCCACTGATGGTGACTCCTCCATCCTTGATGAAATTCCTATAAGAACGTATCTCTTGAATCAGCGTTTCACTCTCGACCAACGTTCCCTTGTCTGTGCTCCAGCTATCGGGATTATGACAGTAGCGGCAACGCAGGCTGCATCCTTGCAGAAACACCACATATCGCAATCCAGGTCCATCAAGGGTTCCAAA
>CAZJMG010000077.1:0-5535 GCA_964547185.1 uncultured Sphaerochaeta sp. | reverse complement strand
CTGATAATACATATTTACCAGATGTTTGAGAGCCATGGCAAAAAAACCTGACAAGGAGATTCCTCCGGTGTGGCTCACTGCATAGGTGCCGCCGATGGAGACCATGTATCCGTGGAAATTCGATTTGAATGGTTTTGGTTGCTCAGCCTTCAAGCCCAATGCGTGCTTGATGCTGAAGATGATGCCATCTGCTGCCGTCTTTGCAGACTGTTCAGCTGCCTCCACAATCTGGGGTACTGCCCGATTGTTTTCCAAGAACCACATGCCATCTCCTGCAAGATACACGTTTTGGTAATCCGGGCTTTGCATGAACTCATTGACCAATTTACGTCCAATTTTTCCATCAGCAAGGTCAAGGTTCTCACAAAATTCAGTACCTCGGACACCGCAGGTCCATACCAAGGTTTTTGTCTTGATGGTCTCCCCATTACGGGTGGTAAACCCTTCTTCATTCACGGCAGTAATAAGGGCGTTGAGCTTAATCTCCACTCCTTTCTTTTGCATGCGTTGTACTGCTTTTTCCCTTGGTTTATCCACCAGCATGTTCAAGATGCTGCCCATGGCCTCCACATTGATCAGGCGTACTTCCTTGGAAAAATCAATGCCATTTTTTTTGCACAGGATGGGCAGCCATTCAGCTAGTTCCCCGATAAGCTCAACCCCGGTGAAGCCTCCGCCTGCCACCACAAAGGTAAGCATTTGCTTGCGCTTCTCTTCATCATGCTCTTTGCTTGCACTTCTGACCATGTACTCTATATGATTGCGAAGTTTCAGGGCATCGTCCAAGCTCCAAAGATAAAAAGCATGTTCTGATACTCCAGGAATGTTGAAGTCGGCTGTCTGTGCTCCGGTACTGATTAACAGCTCATCGTAACGATAAGAATTTCGATTTCCTATGAGGATTTGCTTCTTGAAATCTATGGTTGTAATGGTATCCTGAACCACCTTGATCATTTTTCCACTGAAAATTCTATCAAAAGAAATCTTGACAGATTCTTCGCTTACACGATTTGCTGCGACTTCATGCAGCTCGGTCATCAGAATGTGATGGCGGTTTTTGTCAATCAGGATAATCTCGACCAGATCTTGATGTTTCTTGAAAGCTTTATGCAACGCTTTTAGAGCATGAACGCCTGCATAACCACCGCCAAGTACCACTATCTGTTTTTTTTCCATTGATTCCTACCTTGTTGTCCCAATCGGGTACGGATTTGCGTTATCGTCTCAAAGAGCGAAACAGTACAGAACACTCTAGCATAATACTAGGATATTGTGCAATTCTATCTAGTAACCTGCTTGTATTTTCGCATAATTTTTTTTCTCCCGCTACAGAATACCGGTCAATTTACTGGAAAAATCTTTTTCTCGATACCATTTATTTTAATAGTAATACATATATACAAAAAAAATTATTCTTAAAACAAAGTAAAGAAATAGGATAAATGGAGTAAGAAGTATTTATCTGGGAAATAATTATAGGAAATTATTTGCTAATAATATGAATTTTAAATAACGCTTTGACAATATTGTAATACTATAGTAAATCGGTGTACTATTGACTATAACTTTTTATTGAGGAGTTGGTTCGTATGAAAAAATCCCTAGCTCTGGTTCTCACAGCCGTTGTAGCTTTCTCGTTGATCATGTTTGCAGGTTGTTCAAGATCTGACGCTCCTGCAAGTACCCCCGCAGCTTCTACCGTCACTGCTCCTGCAGTTGTGAGGGCGGAGCCTGTACAGCCTGCCCCAGTCTCTGCTGCCTATGCTGACGGTATTTATTTTGCCGCAATGGATGGGTTTTCTGCCTCTGGATGGAAAGAAACAGTCACGCTGACTGTCGAAAATGGAAAAATTATTCAAGCCGACTGGAATGCGGTGCATCAAAATGGCGGGGCAGATAAGAAAACCCATGACAAAGCCGGAAAATACAACATGGTACGATTTGGAGGAGCTCAGGATGAGTGGTATGTCCAAGCTGAGCGGGTAGAGGCCTTCTTGCTCAAAACCCAGGACCCAAATGCCATCTCTTATCGTGATGACAAAGGCCATACTGATGACATTGCCTCGGTGTCGGTGCATGTGGATTCCTTCTTTGAGCTTGCTGCAAAAGCACTCGCGCAAGGGCCTGTAGGACGTGGTCCGTATGCCGATGGCGCCTACTTTGCAATCGCCGATGAGCTGTTTGCTCCTGGTTGGAGGGACTATGTTTCCTTGACTGTGCTCAATGGACGTATCGCTTCTGCTAATTGGAGTGCAATCAATCATAGCGGAGATGACAAGAAAGCCTTTGACAGGGCCGGTCGCTATGCAATGGTCCAAAGAGGGAATGCACAGGCAGAGTGGTTTGTACAAGCCCAGAAAGCGGAAGCCTTCCTCATTGAGCACCAAGATCCCAAGGCAATCGCCTATAGCGATGACCAAGGTCATACCGATGAGATCGCAGGAGTTTCCATCCGAATTAATGCGCTCTTTGATCTTGCTGCCAAAGCTCTAGAGGCAGGTCCTGCAAAGATCGGTCCGTATACCGATGGAGCCTATTTTGCAACTGCCGATGCTCCAGCTGCTTCTGGTTGGAAGGGATTTGTCTCACTTCTCGTGAACAATGGAAATATCCAAAGTGCCTATTGGAGTGCTACAGATAAGGACAACCGGGATAAGAAGCAGGTTGCCGCAAGCGGTGCCTATAATATGATTTCAGCAAGCAGTATTCAAAAAGAGTGGCATGAACAGGCTGCGGTTGTTGAGGCACATTTGCTCGCAACCCAGGATCCGAAGCAGATTACGTACAAAGAGGGAGGTTCCTTTACGGACGACATTGCCGGTGCCACCATCAGGGTGAATGAATTTTTCGATCTGGCGGCAAAGGCTTTGGCCTCTGGTCCCAAGAAATATTGATTTTCCATCTATTTTCAAACATACCCCAAGGTTGACCTTGGGGTATGTCTTTTAGTACTGTTCTGTCAGTTAAAAATAGAGATTTAAAAGGATGTCGTGGTTGTAGTTTCCAAAACCATGGCCAAATATGTTGATGCCTCCCACATTTTCTCCAACTTCTTTTACTGCGAAACACACCTTTATTGAATGATGTAAATTGAGCTGAAGATCTTTGATTGTGAGCTCCGATATTTGTATACCGTCTACAAACGATCCTTCATCAGTGACAGTCCATGTTTTCAAAAGTCCATACTGCGAACCTCTGAGTTTCCACCACTCTGGAGTGAATTTTCCCCGTCTATCACCAAAATCTCCGGGGCTTGTCCAAGTCCCAATCTCCTGTTCATTGATTGAAAGGGTAATGTCACTGAGCCATTTGGGATTGGTTCCTGGAATTTCTGAAGAGAGTTCTACAATAATTTCAACTTTCTTTACCGGGCGCTTCTTGTTGTATGCATTGTTTGGGAATTGATACTTCACAAATCCCTTCTCAAACCAAAGGAGCCCAGCCTTGACTCTTTCTGGTTCGAGAAAGGATTCAGGAGTGTCAAGGTATCCTACTATCTTATCGGTTGTACACATACCGCATGGGGCCGAAACCTTGTATTCGATGAACAGGCCAACCGGCATTTCCACAGTGATGACCTCATCGTTACTCTCCTCCTTGTTGCCAAGAGTGATGATATATTCATCGTAGATGTTTCTGCAGACCTTCTGGTTTCCTTTGGTTGCTTTTCTGATTTCAATCTCGATCAGGTTTGCTTTTTCAAGCATCATGACGTTTGTAGCTACGGTGGACTGGGGGAGATTCAGGATGCTGGAAAGCTCGTTCACATTCTTCTCCCCCTTGCGTAATTCTTTCAATATGGTAACTCGTATCGGAGATGCCAATCCTTTCAAAACATCCATGTCTGTCATGGGATTGATAATCATTATTTTTCCTTCCATGGAATATCCTTTATATTAGATAATCTGTAGTGTATTATACTATTTCATTTACAAAAGTTTTTCAATCAACAAATTTGATAATATCTACATACAATTATCTTTGATTGTCTCGAAAGAGATGAAATTAATTGACTTCTCTGTTAATGTACCATATAATTGGGTATAAATCAATAATCATGATATATAAAACGTAGGTATTTTACTTTGCCTGATACTTCTTACAAGGAGCGAAAATCTAATTTACAAGGAAAAAAGCTGGCAATTACAGGAAAATTGCAGCAAACAAAAGGAGAATGAGCATGAAAAAACTATTACTGATCGTGGTACTGATTACCTGTGTAATTGGTATGGTCTTTGCTGCTGGAGGTAGGGAAGCAGCACCAAAAGAAGGGACAGAATTGACATTCTGGACCTTTCAGGATCTGCATATGAGTTTCTACGAGAATATGGCGAAGCTTTGGAATGAGCAGAATCCTGATAGGAAGATAATTTTCAAGCCTGAGGTGTTGCCGTTTGAAGACATGCATACCAAGCTTTTGGTATCCTTGCAGGCAGGCACCGGCGCCCCAGATCTTGTTGATATTGAGATTGGGAAGTACCCGAACTTCCTAAAGGGAGATATTCAGCTAGTTCCTTTGAATGATGTCATCGATCCAGTGCGAGACAAATTTGTTACAGCTCGTCTTGATATCTACAGCAAGGACGGCCAGAACTATGGCATGCCATTCCATGTGGGTGCATCAGTTATTTTTTATAACGTAGAGATTCTGAATGCCGCAGGGGTTGATCCCTATTCCATCAAGACATGGGATGATTTTATGCAGGCAGGGAAGATTGTGAGGCAAAGAACCGGCAAGCCTATGGCTACCGTTGAGGTCAACGGCCAATGGTCTTTCTGGCCGATGATTGCTCAGCAAGGTTCAGATCTGGTCGCGGCGGACGGTTCGGTCATTCTGGACAATGAGACCAATATAAAGACACTCCAGTACCTGAAGGATTTGTTGAATAGCGGTGTTGCTGTAGCTGCTCCAGGTGGAAATCATCATGCAGAGGAGTATTATGGATTCATGAACGACGGAGGGGCTGCCTCCATGTGGATGCCGATGTGGTACATGAACAGATTCACCGATTACATGCCTGACTTGTCAGGAAAAATCCTAATTCTTCCAATGCCTAGATGGACGGCTGACGGAAAACGGTCTGCTGGTATGGGTGGAACAGGAACCGCTGTTACAAAACAGGCCAAAGATATTCAATTGACCAAGGATTTCTTGATGTTTGCAAAGGGTTCTGAGGAAGGGAATCTGAGAATTTGGGAAGACCTTGGCTTTGATCCTCCTCGTTGGGATGTCTGGGATGATCCTCGGATGAATGCCAAGAACAAGTTCACTGAGTACTATCGAAATGAAAGCATCTTTGGTACTCTGTTGGAGATCAAGGATGAGATTAACAGTGTCAATGTGACGGACAGGTTGCCTGCAGTCATTGATCGCATCAACTCATCGGTCATGATCCAAGCGTTGCAACAGCAGAACAAGAGTCCTGCCGAAGCTTTGAGAGAAGGCGCGGCCTTGGCCCGATAACCTTTGAAATAACTACAATTAAGGATACGCCATGGCTGTGGCGTATCCTTGAATAAATCCTTGTTTAGGAG
>CAZJMG010000076.1:0-6257 GCA_964547185.1 uncultured Sphaerochaeta sp. | reverse complement strand
TGTAATACTATCTGGAACATGGAAGAAGCCTTGCTCGTACGGTTAGGGCTCTTGGAATCACCAAGCTGTCGAAGGCAACACTGTATAGGAGATTCAAGGATCTTGAGGAGTCTCAGAAATGGATAGGATAATCAAATGAGACTGGCAAGAAACCTCATCAATACATCATGCCGAGAAGCCACAAAGGGATGGTTCTGTCTCCTGGATAATCGATATCATCCCTAATTACAAAATCAGCCTTTTTCAGACTTTTTGAGGAACCTCCCACTTCAATTTTTATATGGTTGCTCGCAGCCTCATAAGGTTTGGACAGCAGAAAATCGCCTGTGGTTTCATCTTTTACTGCTTCAACAAGAAACCCCCCGGCGGTGCAAAGCATAGCCGTCATGGCCTCCCTTGCATTACCGATATTACCTCCTAGCACCGTATAGAATGCCGGATCAGAAAAAAACAGTTTTTCGCCGGCTGTTTTTGCTTTGGTGTCGTGTTCCTTGCGAATAATTCGGAGTAGGTCAACTGCTTCCATCACATTCAGAAGTTGATACAACTTATCGGCTCCTACCGACCAATCACTACACAATGAACGTACCTGGAGTCTTGGAATAGACGAATTGGCCAGAGTACCGGTTATTGCCTTCATTAATCGTAGATTGCCATCGCTGATGCTTGGCAAGAAGAATGGAATATCACTGTAGAGTGTTTTATCCAGAATTGAGAGCATGCGATCATGAAAATCTCCCTCACTGTAGAAGGGTCGAGTGCCTATGCTCCTGTATGTCATGAAGGCAGAGAGGACGTTCGGACAAGGTTGCAAGGGTAGCTGTCCACTTGGGTTGAATGGGTTGTACAAGGGATGCTCTGTACCGGTTTCAAGATAGATGAACTCACGAAATGAGAGAAGTGGCATATCGATATGAACAAAACGGCGGGATAGGTCGCCTTTGCCCATTCGTAGGCAGAGGGATGATGAATCGCTTATCCACAACGTATATTTGGGGAAATCATCGTAGAGAGCCTTTAGATGAATGCTCCAGTCTTTTGCAAAATGGACTTCATCGATAATTATTCCTGCGTAGCCCGCAAGAAAAATGGATGAAACTATTTCATAGAGACCTTCACTTCCAAGTGTTGGATTATCAGCAGATAGGTAAAGCATCCTCTCTCTATGGGTCTCAAAGAATTTTTGTGCGTGGTAGAGAAGAAATGTTGTTTTTCCAACCCCTCTTGGACCGGTAAGCATAGTAGTTCTGGGGAGAGTCTCCCGATGTCTGACGAATGGACGAAATCGTGCAGGAAGTGAGGCAATACGTCGTTTCATGGCAACTTCAAGTTCTGCAATACGTTGAATAGTCATGTACGTATGATAGAGGCCAAACGTTCCTGAGTCAAGAACGAAATCGTAGTATCGTTCCTGTTGCAGGAACAGAAGCTTAATGCAAGGCTTCTATGCTTGCAATCTTCGCATTCGTGATTGTATCAGTGATTCAAATACTTGTTTCTCTTTATCGATATACACATCTTCGAATGCTACGAGACGATGTATCAACCGTTCTCCTACCTAGTTGGAAAGATTGAGATGCTGTGTTCGCTTTAAAAATCAAGTCGATTGAGCCTGGAGTGTTCAACACCTAAAGAAAGTACCGTTTCTTCCTTGTCATCTGACAGTACAAAGGTTGCAGGCAACAATTCGTAGGCAGGGGTGAGTTGATAGTGTCTGCATCCGGTGCATGGAGGGAAAAGTTTTTCAAATGTATATCCTAGTTCTCGGTAATAAAACAGAACGCCAGCAGGTCCCAAAAGTTTGCCGCATTCCTAATAGGACCCTTTATACTTATCTTTAGTCAGACGTGAGGAGAGTTGACAGAAATCTTCCATTGGTAGTTTGTGCATTTCCTGTTTTACATTTGACCAAGTCCAGAGCGTAGGGTAAATTCTTTGTATATACCCTGTAAGGTATATTGACAGTTGATACCTTAGGGGGTATATGAACTATACAATAAACCTCGTCCAACAATTGGGACCAGTCTTGAAAGGAATTCGAAAAAAATCAGGAATGACCCAAAAGCAAGTAGCCGACAAAGTAGGAATGCTTCCCAAAACCATCTCAGCCTTGGAAGCGGGATCGAGCAGATGCACGCTTGACAGTCTTATGACGCTCCTGGGAGCCTATAACTACACCCTCGGACTTGTTGAAAAAGTTGACGAGTCTTCTTCAGCTCTTGATTGGTGACGAGATATGGATAAAAAACTCTTTGTCTACATGAACGGTCTATTCGTAGGAACCTGGAATTCTGGAAATCATGGAGCTGTTGCAGGGGTCAAGCAGGGCAGAAGAAGACAGACGTTTGTTTTTCAAGTCACAGGTTTTGTTTTATCTGATGGCTGCCCCTGATGGCCATGCGAAAAATTACAGTCTCGCCCTAGTACAAAAAGGTTTATTTTACTTGACTCCTTTATATGACATCATGTCAGCGTATCCGTTATTCGGTAAGACGTCTTCATCCCTTAATCCTAAAAAACTAAAACTCGCGATGGCAGTTTATGGAAAGAATATCCATTATACATGGAATTCCATTGCAAGGAGACACTGGATTGAAACAGGTCAAAAAGTTGGATTGACCCAGCATAAAGTTGAAGACATTCTTCAAGAAACTATCAGCCAAATTCCTTTGTGATTGAAGCCCTGTCTGTATATTTGCTCGATAGAGCATCGGTGCAAGAATCGACCTGCCTAGATTCTCATCCTCTTTTTTGCATAGTGTTCGCACATGTTGTATTTTCCGCAGTCCAGCTTTTCATGGTATCTTCTCTAGTATGTATATACTCAACAATCCAGCAAAAGCCTCCCTTCTTTTTCTCGGACAGCATGATACCATGCTCTTATCATGCTTGCAGGGAATCATGGGAGAGGTGTACGTCGATGATCAAGATAAGCCCAACAGTGCCATTGCCATAGTGGGGGATTTCGCCCGCCTCGGAGGACAACCATCAGAGATGTTGCTCAGGGAGTTTGCAGCCATGAGGGGGCATGCCTACCTGATACTGGTTGGCTCTGACCAAGGATGGAATATGCTCATCGAAGAGGTCTTTGAAAGTCAAGCCAAAGCATTCACCCGCTATGCTCTGAAGAAGTCTGAGCACAGCTTCAACAAATCAATATTGCACAGTATTGTTGACGCGCTAAAAGAGGAGTATATAATCAAGCCCATCGATGAGACTTTATATCATCAATGCCTCTTTCAGACTTGGTCCAAGGATTTGGTTTCTCTGTTTCCAAACTATCAGCTGTACGCTGAACACGGTCTAGGCTTCTGTGCTCTCAGATTTGGAAATGTTGTCAGTGGAGCCTCTTCTTACTACTATTATGAAGGAGGAATCGAGATTGAGGTTGATACCCATCCAGATCATAGAAGACAGGGTTTGGCAGCAGCATGTTCTGCAAAACTCATCCTCACTTGTCTTGAACGGGGGCTCTTTCCCTCTTGGGATGCCCATACCAGACAGTCATTGCAACTTGCCTTGAGACTGGGGTATCACTTCGATTATGAGTATGTTGCCTACGAACTTTTGATATAGTTCAGTCAATTCCTCCTTGAACCTGGTTTCAGTCCAAGGGGCGACTGCTTGCCCAGAAAAATACAGCATTCTTCCATCTTACGATTCCTCTCGTCGGGCAAATCAGTATTTTTCAGCGAAGCAGGATGTGTTTGAGGTGCTTCATTACAAGGACTTGGGTCGTTACAAGAGAAGAATCACACCGTTCATTACCTAAGAGCCGCTTCCCATACTGAGGCCTAAGGAGGTTTTCGGCCCTGTTTCTCAAAATGAGTGACTTATTCTACCTAACTTATTTCATGATATTTGTCAGGTACTGTACCTAACAAAGCTGGGCTCGATGAGCCACATCTTCACAGGTTTGTTTCCACCTTATGGGAAGTCATAGAAGATTCCCCTGGCGATGATGGTTACATTTCCACTGACAAATATATTATTGGTGTCTTTTTCTTGTAGAACCCTCAGGATACTGGGCCTTCCAAGAAAACGTCCTTGGTGCAAGATCATCTCTTCGCCTTCTTCCTTGATGCCATGCTTGCACAGATATGCTCCTACCGGTCCTGCTGCACTGCCGGTGGCCACATCTTCACAGCCTTCAAAATCAAAAGTTCTACCTTCCATCGTGTTAATATCCAACACATAGGCAAACTTTGCACCGTAGGAGGCAAGAAGCGGTTCATAGTCTCTTGAGAACATACCGGTATGCTCAATTCCGCTCTGAATGGGTACGATCAAGTAGGGTAATCCTGTTGTCATGATTTCCAGCGGGTATTCTGTGGCAAGGTTGTTGGTTGTCAATCCAAGTGGTTCAATCAATTTAGAATAGTCTGCCGATTCAATATGTCTGATTGTCTTTGCTTCTCCCTGATTCATAATACAGACATATTCATTTTGTTGGTCGATGGAAATGCTGGTGACGGCGACAATCTTACCATTGAGTTGGAACAAGATATCATCTTTCGCATCGGCATTGTTCAGCTTCTGTATCACGGCAGCGGCGCCAAGGATCGGGTGCCCTGCAAAATCCAATTCTTCGTCTTTCGTGAAAATTCTTGCTCTATATGTATTATCTCCAATTCTTCTGAGGAAAATTGTCTCATACTGCTTCATTTCTCTGGTGATCTGGAGCATCGTTTCACTATTCGGGAACTGCTGGCAAATCAAAACGGTTAATCCGTTTCCAGTAAGAGGTCCTTTCGAGAACACATCGACGTGGTAGTACTGCACTCTGATTCTCCCAATGTAGGTTATAGTCCTTGCTGTGTTTGGAACTCAGCAACCATACATGCTTGACCACTGTTTCTTGGTCATTATGCTTGTGTGGCCTATTCTTGTCTCATGCATGAGAGGAACCGGTACGTCATTGCAGCTATGATGGTAGGAAAATCCAAGTTTTTCCTGCACTCGTTTGGATTTACTATTTCCATCATAATAACCACACCATATAGTTGTCATTCCCAAATCTTCAAAACCATGACGGATAAGCTCTTTGGCGGCCTCAGGAATATATCCTCTTCCCCAAAATGGTTTTCCAATCCAATAACCCAGTTCACACTCATCATCACGTTCACTCATATCGGTATGGCCATTGAGCTTAAGCTCTATGGCTCCGATTGCTCGATTACAGTCTTTTTCACAAATTGCATAGCATTCTGCACCAGTTAAGACATTTCTGATCACAGCTAGGCTTTCCTCTACACTTGTATGGGCAGGCCATCCAGCGATTGGGCCAATATCGGCATCCTTGGCATATTCATACAAACTCTCTGCATCCGTTTCCAGCCAGGGACGAAGCACCAATCGTTCTGTTTTTAATAGCAATGTATTCATCTCCTTTCATGCACCTAATTGTATGCTGTTTATATGGCTTTTTGCAAAGGTTCTACTTTGACAGGTGATAAATCGTAAGAAACTGAACATTTTCAGTAAAATACTATACATTTTCTTGCCAATCTCAAGATTTGGCTTCAGAGCGGAAAATATCATACAAAACACGAGAGAATACCTCATGTACTTCTGATAGTGCGGACTTTAGTCTTAATGCGATGGGTGCGGCGTTGCCGCTTAACAACCATCCAAATTTTTATGATTCCTAAAAGGAGGAGAACATGAAAAAAACTCTATGCATTTTGATGGTTCTGATGTTGTTGGGAGGAGGAGTTTTGTTCGCAGCTGCTCAGAAAGAGTCTGGCCTAACCAAGGTGGGCATTGTAAATCTGCCACCTGAAGAATCTGGGTATAGGCAGGCTAATGTTGAAGACATGAACAATGTGTTCTCAAAAGCCAACGGCTATGATGCAAAACAGACCAACACAATGGACAACAGTGAGCAGATTGCTGCCGCGAGAGGGTATATACGGGACGGAGTTGATTACCTTTTAATCTCAGCAGCAAACGCTTCTGGATGGGACGATACTTTGAAGTCCGCAAAAGATGCTGGTGTCAAAGTAATTCTTTTTGACCGAGCGATTGATACCGACGAGTCAAATTACCAGGCAGCAATTCTGTCTGATATGGCGTATGAAGGTAAGAAAGCCGTGGAATGGGTATTGAGCTTGGGTCTTGATCCTATCAATCTCATCCTTATCCGAGGACAGATGGGTTCTGCAGCCGAGATAGGGCGCAGTGCAGCAGTACTAGAAGCCGCAAAAGCAGGCAAGCTCAACATCGTCGCCGATGGAACAGGCGGAGACAGCTGGAGT
>CAZJMG010000075.1:0-6441 GCA_964547185.1 uncultured Sphaerochaeta sp. | reverse complement strand
CTCCTTACAACTTCTCATGGAAGGTTCTGTGTATGACATCAAGTTGCTGTTCTCGAGTCAGCTTGATGAAGTTGACTGCATATCCACTGACCCGGATAGTAAGCTGGGGATACTTGTATGGATGTTCCATGGCGTCCAAAAGTGTTTCTTTCTCAATCACGTTCACGTTGATATGATGTCCATCAGAGAGAAAGTACCCATCAAGAAGAGTTACGAGGTTTTGAATCTGCATCGTTCGGTCTTTGCCGAGTGTCTGGGGAACTACTGAGAATGTATATGAAATTCCATCCTGAGCATCGTCATACGAGAGTTGTGCCACACTCTTCATACTTGCTATGCACCCTTTTGTATCTCGTCCATGCATTGGATTTGCACCAGGTGCAAAGGGTTCCCCGGCTTTTCTGCCATCAGGTGTGGAGCCGGTCTTCTTTCCGTATACTACGTTGCTGGTGATGGTAAGTACACTCAACGTAGGGATGCTTTTGCGATAGGTGGTATGCCTCTTCATCTTTTCAATGCAAGCATGAACGAGATTGTTTGCTATCTCATCAACCCGAGGGTCATTGTTTCCGTAACAGGGGAAATCCCCTGTGATTTCAAAATCTACAGCAAGGCCTCTTTCATCCACGATAGGCCTGACTTTTGCATACTTGATGGCGGAAAGGCTGTCAGCGACGACGCTTAAACCAGCAATTCCTCCAGCCATGGTTCTGACTATTTGTTCATCATGCAGAGCCATTTCCAAACGCTCATAACTATATTTGTCATGCATGTAATGGATTATATTCAAAGTATCCACGTAGAGCTTCATAAGCCAGCTGCTTGTGATGTCAAACCGGTCGAGCACCGTATCATAATCAAGATATCCACTGGTCAATGCAGCGAGCTTTGGCCCGATTTGTTCACCGCTTTTTTCATCACGCCCCCCATTGATTGCATAGAGCAATGCCTTTGCCAAGTTGACCCTTGCACCGAAGAATTGCATCTGTTTGCCAAGTTTCATGGCAGAAACACAACAGGCTATGCCATAATCATCCCCATAGGAAGGGCGCATCAAATCATCATTCTCATACTGCAAAGAAGAGGTTTCTATGGAGATCTTGGCACAGTAGTTCTTGAAATTTTGGGGCAAGAGCGAACTGTATAGCACAGTGAGGTTGGGCTCTGGTGCGGGGCCAAGATTGGTAAGGCTATGAAGAAACCTATAGCTCATCTTGGTAACCATATGTCTTGAGTCCAAGCCCACACCGGCTATCGATTCTGTAACCCAGGTGGGATCGCCGCTGAACAACTCATCGTAGCTCGGGGTTCTTAGGAAGCGGATGATCCTCAGCTTCATGATGAAGTGATCGACGAATTCCTGGATTTGTGATTCAGTGTATATCCCTTCCTTTAGGTCCTTCTCGGCGTAGATGTCCAAGAATGTTGATACCCTTCCAAGACTCATGGCAGCGCCGTTCTGCTCTTTTGTTGCACCAAGAAATGCGAAATAGAGCCATTGGATTGCCTCTTTTGTATTTTGGGCAGGCTTGGAGATGTCAAAGCCGTACGACTGAGCCATTTCTTTCAACTCTTCCAAGCTTCGGATTTGTTCACTTAATTCTTCGCGTTCTTGGATTACCTGCTCATTCATCGCATCAAATACATGCATCATTTTAGCTTGTTTCTTCTGTGCAATGAGGTAGTCGACCCCGTACAGAGGTACTCTTCTGTAGTCTCCGATGATTCTTCCTCTTCCGTAGGCGTCTGGAAGACCGGTGATGATGCCGCTGTGTCTTACTTTCAGCATCTCTGGGGTATATGCATCAAACACTCCATCATTGTGCGTTTTCCTATAGTGAAACACTTCATCAACATTTTCTGCAAGAGTTCTGTTATAGGCTTTCAGCTCTGTATGTACAAGGCGAATTCCCCCAAAGGGCATGATTGCACGTTTCAGAGGTGCATCTGTTTGCAGCCCTACTATCTGTTCAAGCTCCTTATTGATGTATCCGGTAGCATGGCTGGTGATTGTACTGATGGTGGAGTCGTCAATATCATACATACCTCCTCTCTCACGTTCAATGCCAAGAAGCTCGGACAACTGTGACCAGAGCTTTCTGGTTCTCTCAGTAGGACCTTCCAAAAAAGAGGCATCCCCGTCATAAGGGGTATAGTTTTTTATGATGAATGCTCTCGTATCAATCGGGTATTGTGTGTTCATAATCATGGTATTTCCTCTTTCTTATAGTTTTCGTATACTTCAGATGTGTTAGGGATACCATACTCGTTCAATATGTTCTGTGATTAAAATCACAAATCGACCAATTCACTAGGAGTTAGCATGGAATCAACATATCAATGCAGAGCATGCAGCAACGATCAGTGTCTCAAAAGTGTTCCTCTCTTTGCCTCTCTCTCAATGGAGGTGTTACATACCATTGCTGCAGAAATGGAAAGCAGAACGTACCAGAAGGGGGAAACGATAATCAGGGAGGGGCAGAAGGCTGTAGGCTTTACGGTGATCAGGGAAGGAAGCGCGAAGGCTTTTCGCACCACTGGTGATGGCAGGGAGCAAATTCTCTATATCTTTCCTGTAAACGACTATTTTGGAGCAAGGTTCCTTTTTACTGAAGATACTGTACCTTACACAGTACAGGCTCTTGAACAGACGAAAGTCTGTATCTTGAGTAAAGACCATTTTACATCCCTTCTAGCTCAACACAGTAAGCTTGCTCTGGGAATAATTCAGGCCATGGCAAACCGAATGAGCAGACTGGAATCTGCAATGCAGAGCATGGGAGGCCGTAACGCAGAGATGCGTATCGCCTCATTTCTTCTTGAATTCAAGGACTCTTATGGTCTTTATACAGATCAAGGATTGGAAATTACTCTTCCCTTGAGCAGGGAGGGAATGGCAAATTATCTTGGGCTTGCAAGAGAAACGCTGAGCAGAAAGCTTGCGCAAATGGAAGAGGATGGAATCATCACGATGGTGGGTACAAAATCGATATGTATTCTTGATCTTGAGAAACTCTCACAGTTTGCAGGTATGGAGCTTTCCCTCTAGAGTTGTTTTGCCTTTTCATAGAGGAGCGCAATTTCTTCTTTATTGGTCATTTTTGAGAGGACCATCGCAATGATGATGATCCCGGGAATGTCGACAAGCAACCTTGTAAGGGCAAATGCTGTTCCCAAGGCTGTAAATTCAAAGATCAGCATCGGAATCTTGGTGGTCGACCAAGCTCCGATGAAAATCAGGATATTACTGAACTTAACGCCTTTCTTCATGAACACTGCTGCCACTGGGAATGCCCCGTATAGAGGCCCTGCTGCGGCAGATCCGATGAAGAGAGCAAGCAAGATTCCCATCACCCCACTTTTTTCTCCCATGTACTTGACCATTGTCTGTTTAGGAACCCATATGTCAAGAAGCCCCAACAATATGAACACCGGAGGAATGACCAGAATCATCTCTTTCAGTTGGAAAACTGTTGAATCGAGTACCAATTTTCCTAATGGCCTGTTTATAAAGGCCAAGATTCCTAAAAGACATAATAGCAATGCTAGAAATCGATATCGCTTGATAGCTTCTTTCATGCCACCATCTCCATGACTTTCCCGATTACATAGGCGACAAAGAAAGAGAAGGCAAATGCAAATAGGTTTCTAAACATTGCCAATTTCTTTCCAAAGTACATGATTTCAACAGGAAGGGTGACTATGCCTACCATCATCAAGGTTGAAATAAATGCTCCGATCTGCATATATCCAGCTCCGGCTGCAAGCAGCAAAGCCGCAGTGGGAAAAGCAACAAACCCAGGAATCAACGTGACTGCTCCTGTCAAGGATGCAATAAGAACACCCAAAAATCCTGATTCAGATCCAATCACCTTGATAAGAAAGTCTTGGTTGAGCAGACTTATTAAAAGGCTGACAAGAAGAATCACGACCATAAACTGAGGAAGGATGTTCTCAAATGATTTGTAGGCCTTTTTTAAGGCTTGAATGGTCTTTTGCTTGTCCTTTGCAAAGGAAAGAGCCAAAAGCAGGGTGGTCAAGCCGTATAACAATATATTCATGTAATTTCCTTGGATGTGGTAGTAGTATATATACCAATAATATTTGCTATTGACAATCATATGAGCATGTATCTATTATTAATCCATGAAAAGCCTAGCATATTTATTGGTTTTTCTTGGCTTGTTGTTCACAATTTTCTTGCGCATTTTGCTTAGGTGCAGTACGCTGAAAGAGCAAAGGGCGATCGACGAATATACAACGCGGAGGTTATGTATGGCAAATGTAGAAACGATTTTAGATCAAAAAGGCAAGAATGTATTTAGCATCACCCCTGATGACAGCCTCGCTCATGCACTTTTAAAGTTGACTGAGCACAAGATAGGTGCCTTATTGGTACTGAATGAGCAGGGTGACATTAAAGGAATTGTTTCTGAGCGTGACATCATCCGTCACTTCTCCCGAAAGTTGGAACACTTGAATACGGCTTCTATTGCTGTGAAAGAAGTTATGACTACAGGAGTGACCTATGTTAAACCTCATCAGAGTCTTGATGACTGTCTTCAATTAATGACAGCTGGGCGTTTTAGGCATCTTCCTGTTGTAGATGGGGAGAAAGTGGTAGGAATGATTTCCATAGGTGATGTGGTCAAGGCAGCATTGGAGGAAAGGGATTTCCAGATAGGGGAATTGGAACACTATATAACCAATGCATATTGAGGATACGAAGCAAGCAACTATTATATCAAGTGCGCTCCTTTGTGGGGCGCATATTTTATTTAGACAGGAGCCTTGAATCATGGACGAAAAACAAATCAATACTCTGAAAACTATCATTGAGCGTCTTCACAGAGGTGCAGATACCAAGGAAGTACAGAAGCAATTTGAGAAGGAGTTCGGCTCTGTAAGTGCGGAGGATTTGGCTGCTGCAGAGAAAAAGCTCATGGAGGATGGCTCGATTACGGTGGAGCAGGTACAAAAGTTGTGTGATGTGCATGCATCAGTCTTTGGCACAAGTATCGAGCAAATTCATGGGGAGGCTGTCGTTGATAAAATCCCAGGGCATCCTGCTTTCGTATTTCAAAAAGAGAACGAGGGCTTGATTGCATTTCTGGATGGTGCGTTCTCGCAAGCGCTTGAAGCTTATAAACAAGAGAAAACTGAACGAACGAAGGCTGATCTTTTAAACGCACTTAAAAGTTTGAGCGCCCTTGATGCTCATTACGTCAGAAAAGAAAATCTCTTATTCCCTTATTTGGAGAAAGCAGGGATTACTGCACCGCCGAAGGTGATGTGGGCAGTAGATGATGAGATCCGTGCACTATGGAAACTTATTATTCATACTCTACAACAGTCAGACAGCCTGCTTGAGCAAGAGCTTATGCAACTACAGCAGCAGGTTCGAAGCATGGTGGATAAAGAGAACAATATTCTAATGCCGATGTTGCAAGGGTGTATGGATAAGGATGCATGGTTGATTGTAGGCAGAGACAGTGCGGACATTGGGTATTGCTTCAACGGTGGTATTGAGGGGGCAAGCCCTTCTGATGCACTGACCTGGTACCGTTGGAATGCCACACTAAGCAAAACCGAGGAGTATGGTGCAAAAACTGATGTACAGGGTGATATCATCCTTCCCAGCGGCCGGATGAGTGTCGAAGAATTGATATGGATGTTGAACACCCTTCCCGGGGATGTCACGTTTGTAGGCTCTGATGATAAAGTCCGTTTCTTCAGCGAAGGCAAAGAGAGGGTATTCCCAAGGACAAGAAGTATCATTGGTCGCGATGTCAGTAACTGTCACCCTCCTAAAAGCCTATCGGTCGTCCAAGCGCTCGTGGATGATTTCAAGGCTGGACGAAAAGACAGTGAATCGTTTTGGATTCAAAGAGGGTCGAAGTTCATACTGATCCGCTATTATGCTGTCAGGAATGAAAAAGGAGAGTATCTTGGAGTACTTGAATCAACAGAAGAGATTTCACAGCTGAGAAGTCTAGAGGGTGAGAAGACACTGCTTGAATAAGCATGTGTCAGGCTTGTTGTTTCTTGATACGATCGATGAACGCAATATATGCGTAAATCTGGCCTTGGATTTCGTTGTTCTTCAGTTCTCCTCTTCCTGCCCAATCCTGCCCTTCATAGATGGTCAGGTGATGTAATTCTCCCTCAATGTCGATCAACGGCATTGGGGAGATTTTTTGTCGGTTTTCCAGATAGAAAAGGGTGGTATCGTACGCATCATGGAACGCCTGCTCCTCTGTGGAAAGAGTTTGTTCTGAAGTATGTGTATTGTTCATAATGATCCTTATGACGACCGGGAGGATAGTTTTTCAATGAGGTTGGTCAATTGTCTTTCAACCTTGGGATGATTCAATGTCTTGATATCCCTGAGAGCCCGGTTTTTGTATGATTGTGCAAGATTTTCAGCTTTTTGTATACCTT
>CAZJMG010000074.1:0-6533 GCA_964547185.1 uncultured Sphaerochaeta sp. | reverse complement strand
TTGTGCTACCCATACGACAACAGAACCAATCAGAACCAGAATGATGCAAAGATACAAGGCTGCACTGTAAGAACCAAAAGCATCGGCTATCAAACCACCAATGCCTGGAGCTATGATGCCGGCAAAACCGTAGGAAAGAAAGACCAAAGGATATAGTCTTGAAAACTCTTTGACACAGAGGTTTCGGGACAGAGAGCCTGCATATAGTACAAACTGTGAACCGAATAAAAAGCCCAAGAATAAAATACAGACAAGAAGAATAAGTTCATTGCTGATGAATAGCAAAAGACCATAAAACAGGGCAGAAAGAAGTAATGAATGGATAATAATCCTCGACCCCATACGATCGAACAGATGTCCCCAGATTATCCTTCCGCTGAGATTTCCGAACGAGAAAAGCATTACGGCGAAGACAGCCTGCATCTCCGAAAGAGCCTGCATACGAATAAACGGAGCCAGATTGCCTACAAGCAGCAAACCGGAGAACGTTCCACAGAACATTCCTACGATGCTCACCCACAACAAGGTAGAAGTCTTTGCGGTTTTTGTCTTGTTTTCAGCAGCTTTTATCTCTATAGAAAGGGGAAAGGAGAAGAACAAGGCGCAGAGAAACAAAAGAGTTCCGCTGATAAGTGCGTAGTTGAAAAAGTAACGATCTAGCGGCATTCCAGACAATTTAACCGCTTCAATGATTGAGGAGAGAATGATTGCACCACCGCCGAAGCCTCCTACACAGAGACCGGTAACCAGACCTTTGTGCTTAGGAAACCATTGGATGCCTACAGAGAGCGGGACCACGTAGCCAAACCCTATGCCTACCCCGGCGAACACTCCTACGCCCAACAACAAGAGAGGAAATGAACCATGGGCAACTGAGGCGATAAGATACCCAAAAAGATAGAAAACCGAGGCGATTATCGCTGATAATCTGGGCCCTTTTTTTGAGACCAGATGTCCAGAGAACACCATGACCAAGGTAAAAATTGCGATACTCAGACCAAAAATAAACCCACTTTCTGCGTTGCTTATCCCATAACTCTCTGAAAGAAGATCTGTAAGAGTACTCCATGCGTAGATACCCCCGAGAATTGTCTGGGTTACCAAAGCGGAAGACAGAATCAGCCATCGGTTTTTCATACTGACTCTGACCTGTTTACCAAACGAAACAACTCTTGCACCTGTTTCTCTGCTTCAAGTGGATGACGTAGTTGCTTCTCTGGATGAATGGTGTAGATGTTTCTTCTGCCCTCTCTTGTGCTTTCCACAAAGCCAGCCTGGGAAAGGTCGTTGAGAATCGATTGCACAGCTCTTTCAGTGATTCCGACAGATGAGGCTATATCCTTTATCCGTATCTGTGCGTCTTTTGCAATACAGAGCAAAACGTGTGCATGATTGGTCAAGAAGGTCCAGTTGAGTTCTGCCATGATGTTCCTCTTATCCTGACAGTATAGAACATTTTGTAAACATGTATCAAGATTCATGATTTATACTTCATGTCTTTGCACATAATAAAACCCTCCGCCATTGGAGGGCTCTTTGGCTACTCAGGGTTATTTCCTTCGGTTATTCCCCTTCTTCACCACCACAGCCATATCGTACCACTCTTCAAGCTAGGCGTCAAATTTTTTTTGTGTGCTAAATAGTATCTACTTGACAATACTGTGCATCACACAGTATTGTGTTACCAAGAGGTGCCGCATGGAAGAAGACCAGATACTGTACAACTTTGTCACGGAGCTCAACAGGGGAACCATGACCCTTTGTGTCCTGGCCTCCCTGACCACAAAACAATACGGATACTCACTATTGCAACGCCTTGCAGAGAAGGGAATAGAACTTGAAGCAAACACTCTCTATCCGATGCTCAGAAGATTGGAAAACCAAGGAGTGCTTGTAAGCAGCTGGGATACCAGTGAAAGCCGACCCAGGAAGTTCTACACCCTCAGTGACAAAGGAAAAGCAATCTTCACCTTGCTGAAAGAACAGTGGGATACACAACAAATGCGCATCACCTCATTACTGAGGGAGGAGGAAAGCCATGCATGATCTGATACGTCGCTATGTAGGAGAAACAGTAAGCCATCTTGCCATGAAGGACAGAGATGACGTTGCTCGTGAATTGGAAGCAAACATCCTGGATATGGTCGGAGATGAAGCTGACCTTGAAGTTGTGGAGAAAACTCTATTGGATCTGGGGTCACCACAAAAACTTGCTTCACAATACCGTAAAGAACCACGTTATCTGATAGGACCAGAGACGTTTGACTCATACTTGATGGTCCTGAAACTGGTAGGCGTCATCGTCTTTAGTGTGACATTGGTCCTTACCATCCTGTCGTTCTTCCTCACTGTCAGTGATTTGAACATCTATGAGATGATTGCAAAAAGCATTGCCTCTGTCTTCAGCGCCCTCACAGGCGTGTTCCTCTGGGTTACAATCATCTTTGCCGTATTGGACTACTACCAAGTCAAGACAGATTTCCAAGAGTGGAATGTAGAGGCGCTAAGAAATCTTGAAGCAAACCCGACACGTCTGATCAAGAAGAGTGAAAGCATAGGAGATCTTGTTGGGCTGTCCATCTTTTTCCTTTTCTTGGCAATCGTCTACAGCAGAAACGAGGTGGTTGCAATCTATCAGGTTGGCAGAGAAAGCATACCCCTCTTCGTCACTGGTCTGATTCGGCCTTACATACTGGGATGGATGGTGATAACGCTTCTCTCCTTTGCTGTTGCCATATTGAAATTGCTCAAAGGCCGATGGACAAAACCTCTCTTGGGCATAAGTGCCGCCTGCGACCTGATTGGAGTCTTCTACTTCATCTTCGTAGCAACGAAATGGCAACTTTATAATCCACAGTTTATCAGCTTCTTCAACCTAGGGCTCTCCCGTTGGCAAATCATCGTCAGGGCAGCCTCTGCCGCCCTGTTGATCCTCACCCTGATCAGCATTGCAGACGATGTGTATACAGTCTTCAAGCGAACGAGACAGAACGAATCTGAGACAACACCTGGGAGCTGATCTGATGGGACTCCTGGATGAATGGATTGTCATCCAGGCTTCCTAAGACAGCATCGCGCTCCTTGAGATTGCGATAGGTACTCTCTCTGAAGCGATTGTTGAAATCTTTTTCCTTGGTCTTGAACACCTGACTTTCTATATAGTTCCTGATCTTTGCAGCTTCATCCACTGCATCCATCCATTGACCCTCGTTGATCTGAGCAGTGCCCAAGCATCGATGCAACGTTGCCAGGGCATGGCAAGCGCGGTCCTGTTCATAACAGGAAAACCATCTCTCATACTCACGATGCACTTCATCCCAAGAGTCGATTACTCCTTCTTTGAGCTGTTCGATAAGAGAGCATACTCTCTTTTGGGGGACAAGCTGTCCTCCTACATTCAAGTACGGCTCGACAGTGCAGACGCAGTTCTGTTGAAAGTCATTGATACTTACCTTTTGACAAAGACAATACGAGGCAAGAGTCTTGACGGCATAATACAGCAACATCTTCTGATATGCGTCGTAAGCTTCTACAACCTTCAGGATTTCCACCGGCTCGTTGCTGTGCTCCAAACCCCATGCGTATACCTGCAAGGAAGCAAGGTCGGCTTGCTTGTTGAGCAGCAAGTCCTTTCCTGTATCGATCAGCTGCTGTTTATCCTGCTGGATTCCGTTCGCCCGATTATAATTTTGGGCAGTCCAGAGGCAAAGAAGGTCACATGCTTCAAAAATCTCGTTTATAGTATCAGGAGCGAGGTAATCAGTCTCAATCTGCTGCCTGATTTGTTTTCTTCTATCTCTCTTGCGGTACTTATAGCTGTTTCGTTCAAGAGCATAGAGGTTGTACATCCACCAGTAGGCAGGCATGACGACCCTTCGACTTTCTTTGGGGTCGGAACTGAGCAAGCTGAACGGGAGGGGAATATTCAGTTCGTTAGGATAGTTCCCTTTGGTGATCAGGACATAACTGGCAAACTTGCAATCATACTTGAGCGTGCTGGAAAGAGCCGGCCAAAAACCTCGGCCCGCCACCATCTCCCCGTCATTGCCCCGGCTGTTGTGATTGGACCCGATGTTTGCTCCCGCTGCCATATTCGATTGTCCCTTGATAAGACTTGCGATCAAAAAAGAGTTGTTGTGATGCTGTTCATGACCACCGAATATCAGGTTGCTTAAAAGCTCACAGCAACTGACAGTGCTGTTATCGCCAAGGAAGGAGTGTATGAGTCGTGCCCCGTACTTCAGGTTGCAATTATCTCCCATGATGAAGCGAATGGCTTTACAACCATAAAACACACGGCTGCCGGCTCCTATGATCCCATTCACCAGCTCAACCCCTTCTCCTATCTGAACCGGTTGCTCAATGCTTGAACGCAACGTGAGATTCTTGAGCTTGTTCGCTCCTTTTACGTAAGAACCGGGTCCAAAATATACATCCTTTATGGTATCACAGGACTTAATCACTGATTGATTACCAACATACCCGTAATACCCTCTTCGCCGATCCATCGTTTTATCAGTAAGGGCTTCGAAGACATGCATCAGCGCCTCGTCATCCCGAAACGTCCCCCAAAGATACGCGTCGGCAGGAATCATCCCGTTAAAAGGTCGTATTGCCCTTCCCCCTGCCTCATTCATGATGTCCATGGTCACAAGCACTTCAGGGTCCTCTCCCTCTTTCAGCACCCCGCTGCCGAACTTGGCATGGTTGGTTGTCTGCATCTCTCCAAGCCGATAAAGAATAACTTGGTCGTCGATGATGTAGTGGCTGAGATAACTACAGTCGAGAATGGCGCAGTTGTCTCCAATATCGCAGCTGACAATACGGCTGTTCGCTATACCCACAGGCACACTGAAATCATGGAACGTAATAACTTGTTTACTTATTTTTCCGAGACGGACCAAGCCATAAAACTCACTGTTTTTCACCAATGCAGGATCAAAAGGATCTGTTACGAGCACATCACTCCAACAAGGACTGCTGTTCAGGTTCTCAACAAGGATATCAATTTCCTGTTCTGTCAGATGCCGATACCGTTGCTTATCCTTTGCATTCTGCAAGTTACGCAGATAATATTCGTCACAACCATCCAAAAGATAAGGGGCTGTGATGAAACCGTAACCGAACCGGGCTTGTTCTAGAACCATGACGTTGCTACTCATTGCATAAGTATAGCAACATCCTTGATATTGAAGCAACAAAACTCTACTTTCGGTGCACTTTTTTTTGCAAACAATACTCATCTATATGCATGGAATATTCATACCGAAGCAGTCCATGCATCGAGATAATATTTAATGAAATACCAACTTCTTGGAGTACTACACAGTTTGTGTTTTTGTATAAATACTCATTAAAAATTCAAAAATGAACGCAACACATACTGAAAAGCTTGCGCGCAATCTTTCTATATACTACGATGTGACCACTATGGCTGACTATGATTTATCTCCTAAGATGAAACGCCTAGTCGCCCTGATCAACAAGATCGCCTTTACCGATCCTGAAGGGCTGACTCCCAAGCGCATCGAAGAGATTAACAATATATCGATACCCAACAACCTCGTTATACGCAAACTGCTTGGCAGGAGTGCGCGTAATATCGCGACCAAAACCTTTATCATTCCCGTAACTGACGGAATGATAACAGGCTACTTCTTTGAAAAACAAAGATCGAGAGGGATCAGTGATTTGACACCCCTTATCATTTTCTACCATGGAGGCGGCTGGATTTGGGGCAACATGGATTTATACAACTTCTTTTGTGCCCATCTTTCTGATATCACAGGTGCGGCCGTGCTCTCAGTGGACTATCGACTCGCTCCAAAATATAAATTCCCCACTGCTGTTGAAGACTGCTACGACACCCTGCTCTGGGCTAGTGCCGGCTGCAGGTATTGGAAAACCGACCCAGACCGCATCTATCTAGTCGGTGATAGTGCGGGAGGGAATCTCGCAGCCTCTGTCAGTCGCCTTGCACGCGATCGTAAAGGGCCGGCCATAGCAGGACAAGTACTTCTGTACCCGGTTACCGACGGAAGGATGAGAACCAACTCTTATGAGAAGTACAAAGATTCCCCAACGTTGACTGACAAGCAGATGGCTTTCTTCATCAACAGTTACCAGCGAGAGCCGAAAGACATCTTCAATCCGCTCTTTTCTCCACTGTTGAGCAAAGATCATTCCAGACTCCCTCAAACGCTCATCATTGGTGCAGAGTACGACCCTCTGCATGATGACGGAATGCTGTATGCCGACGCCCTCTCCAGCGCCGACACCCCGGTTAAGTATCTTGAGGTCAAGAAAACCGTTCACGGATTTATCAACTACCCCAAAGCCACCGGTACTGAAGAGACAGAGAGTGCGATCATTCAGTTCATCGGGGGCAGACCTGTCGAACAGGTTGCCTTGATAAGTCGTCGAGAGTGGGCAAAAGCACAAAAGAAGGAATTGAGAAAAATCAAGAAACAGAGCAAGCATTTTATGGATGCACAGATAGGTTAGGTGTTCACTTACCTCGAAGAAAGGGAAAG
>CAZJMG010000073.1:0-6859 GCA_964547185.1 uncultured Sphaerochaeta sp. | reverse complement strand
TTGATGCGTGATCAGCTCAAGCAGGTCTCATGAACAAGTGCGAACTTTGAGTTCTTGATAAGTGAAAAGAGGGTAGGGCTGAAAAGGTCATACACTATTCACGTTCTCTGAACACTTTTTTCATATTTTCGCTGTAGCGTAAGGCCATCACTTAAGTATCCTGATTTGGAGGAAACAATGAAAAAAGTAATTTTAGCCGTAATGATTCTTACGATCCTGTCACCCCTTGGTGCTGCTGGTTCTCGAGAAACAGTTGCACAAACGCCTGTAGAAATCTATACCTTCGGGGGATCCTCTACCGTAGCACCGATTGTAAATGGAGCTTTGACCTCATTTCTTGCAGACCATAAAGATGTAAAGATCACCTACGAAACACTCGGTTCTTCAACTGGTATCAAGCAATTGCAGGAAGGTACCTTGAGTCTTGCTGGATCTTCCCGTGAGTTGAAATCTTCAGAGCTGCAAGCTGGTTTGAAGCCGATTGTAATCGCTCTAGATGGACTGTCAGTGGCAGTCAACCGCAATGTACCGATTGCAAATCTTTCCATGGCTGAATTGGCCGGTATTTTTTCAGGAGAGATTGTGAACTGGAAGAGTGTTGGCGGTCCTGATGCAAAGATCGAGGTTATTGTCCGTGATGAAACATCCGGCACGTATGCCTCTTTCAAGGAAATTGTACTCGATCCCACGAAGAAGCAATACAAGAAGGATGCCATCGTAGCGAGAGAAAATGGTGAGCTTGCAACCAAGATTGCTGCCACCCCCAATGCCATAGGGTACATCGGTATGGCATTCAATCACATTGTCGAAGAAGCCGGTGGACATATTTTGACCATCGACCAGGTAGTTCCTACCAGTGACAACGTAGTGAATAAAAGCTATCCAATCTCAAGAAGCCTGTATATGGTAAGCATCGGCGACTTGCAACCTTCTATCGAGCTAGATTTTATAAACTACTTGCTCAGCAGTCGAGGCCAGGCAATAGTGGCGGAAAATGACTTCATCCCCTTGCCGTAGTGAATCGAAAACCTGAGCTTGTATAAGGAGTTATCTCGATGATTCAAACAATTGGGCAAGCCTTGGGTAGACGAGAAAAAAACCAGAGTATCAGAAAGGGACTCGATGCAACAGCAGCAAAGCTGCTGTTGCTTACTGCGTTGGTCAGCCTTCTTGCTGTGGTTCTCATAAGTCTGTTCATCATGGCTCAAAGCATCCCATTTTTTTCTGAAGTCCCTTTGAGGCAGTTTTTATTCTCCACTCAGTGGGCACCTTCAGCAAACTATCCCACATATGGGATTTTCTCATTTATCGTAACCTCGATAATCGTAACGCTACTTGCCTTAGCCTTTTCGACTCCGATAGCCTTGTCTACTGCAATATATCTTTCTGAGTTTGCACAAGGGAAAATGGCCAGTCTTTTGCGTCAATCCATTGAACTGCTTGCAGGAATTCCCTCGATTATCTACGGGTTATTTGGAATAGCAGTTGTAGTTCCGTTGGTCCGCAACACCCTCGGAGGTAATGGGTACAGTCTGCTGTCTGCGTCCCTGATCCTTGCTATCATGATACTGCCGACAATCATCAATGTCAGCGAAGTTTCTATCAGAGCGGTATCGCGTGAACTGAGGGAAGCTTCTGTGGCAATGGGTGCTACTCGGTGGCAGACCATAAAAGGTGTAGTTCTTCCTGCCGCAAAATCAGGGATTGTCTCATCCATCATCTTGGGTATTGGTCGGGCAGTAGGAGAAACCACTGCAGTCCTTTTGGTGGGAGGAAATGCTCCAATATTTCCTACCAGTGCAATATCCATGGGAAGAACCCTGACAATGAACATCATCACAGATATGAGCTATGCAGAAGGAACTCATATGTCAGCATTGTTTGCAACAGGTATCTTGCTGTTTGCATTCATATTGGTATTGAATCTCATCGTCGTTTCGGTGTCTCGAAAAAGCCGATTGGAGAGTGAGCGATGACCCGTACAGCCCCAACAACATTCGAGAGAAGACGCAGGCGCTCTGATTCTGTCGCAGTTGCAATGATAAAAATTTGGGCCTTTACCGCTATAGTCATCCTGATAGTTATTATCGGATACATAGTCTTCAAAGGCATGGTATCCCAATCACTGCAAGAAAGCCAAATTATTCCGACGTTCAGTACTCCTGATCAAAGTCTTGTGGTAATCGCAAACAAAAAGAGCGGTTTTCATTCAATGCCCTATGATGTTCTGCGGCAGTTTTTCGACGGACGTTCATTCTCACTGAGACGGATTACCCATGTTAACGAGGATGTCAAACTGTTTTATGAAACTGGTTTGAAAAGTGACATTTCTGAGTATTTGATGCTCGATGAGAAATCTTTTCAAAGAAGTGAGGCTTCCCAACTAAGCGCATCGGAGGTTCTTAAGCATGTTTCTGCCAATCCTGGAGGGATAGGGCTCATTTCCAAAGAAACTGCACTGCCGAGCAATGTTGTCAAGTTGCAACTGGAAGATGTGGTGTTGGCAGTACATCCGAGTGTAACCGAGTTGCTTGGGAATATCAAACTTTCAAAAATTGATCAACAAGCAATCAAGCCTTTGTTCAATGGAGAGTATACAAACTGGAAAGAGTTGCAAGGTCAGGATCTTTCGATTGTAGTTGTCACCTCTCTCTCAGAAGTGAGGCAAATCCCAGGTTCTGTTGCTCTTGTTCCCTATCGTGAAGCATTTCTAGCCCAATCAGAGCGGTTGCAAGTGCTCTCTTCTCAGACAAGACGAAACTTTACCCTTCGTTATATCTTTGAAAAACCAGTGGAGATGGGAAAATACGGAGGTATTTCCACCATTATAGGCAATACCCTTCTGATGGTGTTTGTCACCTTGTTGTTCTCCGTTCCGTTGGGTGTCGGATCGGCCGTGTTCATGGTGGAATTTAGAGCAAACAAGCGGCTGCTCTCCATTGCTCGAACCGGTGTTGACCTGCTTGCCGGGGTTCCTTCAATAATCTTTGGTTTGTTCGGCTTGTTGGTGTTTGTTCAATTGGCTGGTTGGTCTTTCAGTTTGCTCAGCGGCTCGATGACCTTGGCTCTCATGGTGTTGCCCACCATCATCCGTACCAGTGAGGAAGCTCTGTTGAGTGTATCGCCTTCACTGAAGGAAGCGAGTGTTGCCCTCGGTGCCACCAAATGGGAGACAATCATCAAAGTGTTGTTGCCCGCAGCATCTCCTGGGATTGTAACAGGCATCATCCTGGCCATCGGTAGGGCAGTTGGAGAGACGGCTGCCTTGATCTATACCATCGGATCTGGTGTCGATTTTGCTTCTGGTCCCTTATCCTCGGCACGTGTGCTGGCTATGCACATCTTCTTGACAATAACTGAAGGCCAACGCATGGATAGGGCTTTTGCGTCCGCCATGGTTCTGGTGTTCCTCGTTCTCTTCATAAATATTCTCGCAAGACTTTCAGCAAGGAGGCTAATTCGCAATGGTACAAATTAATGAGTATCCTGAGCAGGCTGTCGATACTGTTGCCTTTTCAGTCCATGGTTTCAATCTTTGGTATGGGGCAACACAAGCACTCAAGGATGTTGATATTGATATCGAGAGCAATGCCATCACTGCCTTTATAGGCCCTTCCGGATGTGGAAAATCGACCTTCATCAGATCTCTTAATCGGATGAACGATCTCATAGATACCGTGAAAACATCCGGCTGTATATGCTATCAAGGATATGATATCTATAAACAGTATGATCCGATGGATTTACGCAAGCAAGTAGGGATGGTGTTTCAAAAACCCAACCCGTTTCCCATGAGCATCTATGACAACATTGCTTATGGGCCAAGGTTGCATGGACGGCCCCCGAAGGCTGAGCTCGATGAGCTTGTTTGTACAAGCTTGCAGAAGGCTGCATTATGGGATGAAGTCAAAGATAGGCTGAACAAGTCAGCTTTAAGCCTCTCCGGAGGGCAACAACAACGTTTGTGTATTGCGCGAACCCTGGCTATCGAGCCTGATGTCATCCTCATGGATGAACCCACGAGCGCACTTGATCCCATCTCTACTGCAAAGATTGAGGAACTGGCTTTTGAATTAAAGAAGCAATATACCATAGTGGTGGTTACTCACAACATGCAACAGGCATCCAGGATTTCAGACAAGACAGCGTTCTTTTTGATAGATCAGGATCGTTGCGGGTATTTGGTGGAGTATGGTATCACCGAGGAGATTTTTCTCAATCCAAAAGATAAGCGAACTGAATCCTATATTTCTGGAAAATTCGGTTGAGAGAGGGGAGGTACTGTATGGAACAGGAAAAACAGAGTAAATTGGATGAGAAAATGCAATTTTTTCAAGAGATGCTCATCCAGATGGTCAATAGGGTGGAAGAGGCGATATATCAAGCCCAGCATGCTTTTCGTAACCATGATGGGGTTTTGGCAAAAAAAGTTATCGAGAACGACTGGTTCATTGATCAGTTGCAAGAGATGATTGAGAATGACGGGGTGCGTCTCTTGGTCAGTGAAAGCCCCTATGGTCATTATATGCGTCACATTATTGCAGGCATAAAGATTGTGTCCAGTCTTGAGCGAATGGGTGACCATGCTGCACATCTTGCAAAAATGGCGAGTTCCAAGCAGGACGATAGGTTCGACCCCTTCGTCCAAAGGATTTGTGAGATGGCGCTATTGGGTGCTACAATGACAAGAAAGGCTGTAGAGGCCTTCTTGGATGTAAAAGCAGAGAAGGCCTTTGAGGTTGCCAGCATGGATGACCAGATGGATGCTGCTAGAGATCAGCAGAACAAGGAATTGTTCGCTTGTCAGGTGCACAACAGCCAGGAAATGGAACAAGTATTGAATCTGTTTTACCTTACTAAGGAAATGGAGCGGTATGGAGACCATGTGACCACAGTCTGTCGATGGATTGTATATATGGAAAAAGGCCAGAAGCCGAAGCTCAACAAGCCGCATCTCAAACTTACCTAGTCTTGTAAAGTGTGTCACTAAGGTTTTTTATCTCAGAAAGATATGTATCCCCAAGGGGGATGGTCAAGGTGAAGGTACTCCCTTTTCCTACAACTGATGTTACTTCTACTTTCCCTTGGTGGACTGACGCAATATGTTTGACAATTGAGAGCCCCAGTCCTGTTCCCCCTTGGCTTCTGCTTCGTGCTGCATCCACTCGATAGAACCGTTCAAAAATTCGTTGTTGGGCTTCTTGTGGGATTCCTATTCCTTGGTCCTTGACTGTGCAAATCAGTTCTGTTTTGGTTACGCGCAACAAGAGTTCCACTGGTTTATCCTGCTCGGAGTATGCGAGTGCGTTGCTCAGTAAGTTTGTCAGTGCCTGTACAATGAGCATGGCATTGACATACACCTGCAGGTTGTGGGGATTCTCCAGCGAGGTCAGCAATACTCTCTTTTGTTCTGTGAACTTATATGAGCATGCCGCACTGGATTGCTGCATCAATTGCAGAGGATCGATGAAGCTTCTTTGGTGGATGAGTGTTTGTTGGTCAAGACTTGAAAGCAACAAGAGGTCTTCAACAATCCGTTGCATATTCAAAGCCTGCCTGTGGATAATGGAACAAAATTGCGCAATCTCTTCTTCCTTTTTTGTCTGCAGCAAAGCTTGGGAGAATCCTGCAATACTGGTGATCGGGGTTTTCAGTTCATGCGATACATTGGCTACAAATTCTTTTCTCATGTTCTCAAGACGTCGGTGTTCCGTACGGTCATGCAACGATAGTACCACTTGTTTAATCGTCTGATCATCAGAGTACACCGCACAGCTTTGAAACTGTAAAATCTGGGTATCTGTTTTTCCTGCAAGAGAGGCAGTCTGTCCAAAGTGATGTCCAAAGTGCTCCAAGGTTGTGCTCTCGATGGATCCTTCTTTCATGGTCTTTCTGCACATGCTCAATATTTCTTCCTTCGGTATGACTTGAACAAGTTTTTTCCCGACCAAGGTTTCTTCCTGCAACATAAGCCTTGCCTTTTGGTTGGCAACAGAAATGGTAAGGTGTCCATCAAGCAACAGGATGCCCTCATCGAGACTGTTGAGCAGCGTTTTAAGTTGCTTTCTCGCATATTGCTCTTGTTCGAATTGGGAGTCTACCTGCATGGCCATCTGTTGCATGATGAGCGAGAGTTCTTGCAACTCTATAGGGCCTGTGCTGCACGCTTTTGTCTTCCAATCTCCCTGTTCATATGATTTTGCTTGTTCTTTGATTGCAATCAAAGGTTTTGTGAGGGCCTTGATAACCAAGGCCATAATTGTAAAACTCAGAAGAAGTAAAACGACGGCGGCAGGGATGAAGAGGCTGCGATACATGCTGTGGTAGACATCAATCTGTTTCAAGGTTCGAGAGACTCTGAGAATCGAATAGTTTTCAACCGCATCGAGGCGGAGAGCCACATAGATCACAGGAAGATTTTCGGTAGAGCTTTGGCGTTTGCTTGACGCCATTCCCTCTTGCAACGCTTTTTGTACTTCCTCCCTGAAAAGATGGTTGTTCAGTGACTCAATCGGGAACACAGAATCAAATTGCACGATGCCCTGGGCATCAATGAGCGTGATTCGTGTTGTCGTGGAATTACCGTAAGCGAGGAGACTTTGTTCATACCCAGGCTCTTGTTCTGTTATTAGGGTGGCAAGATAGGTTGCTTTTGCTTCCAACTCACTTTTTGTTGTCCTCGTCAAAGCAGAGCTGAAGGCATGGTTTGCTATAATGCTGCTTGCACTGAGGATGAGGGCAATGAGAAAAAATGTTGCTATGGTGAGTGAAGAACGGATACGTTTGCATTTGAACATCAAATATCTCCTAAGAAGCACAAATATGAAATGCTATTCACACTTTGATGGTACTTTTGCAC
>CAZJMG010000072.1:0-6865 GCA_964547185.1 uncultured Sphaerochaeta sp. | reverse complement strand
GAGTTTTCAACCCGTCGAGGGGACTGTACGAATGACGGATGAACAACCTATCCAAACCAATATCCTCAGCTTTGAGTCCCAACACCTCACCAGATCTGAGCCCGCAGGTGGAGGCAACCAAGTTGCCCACATACGATCGTTCTTCCTTCCATTCCTGTTCAAAGAGGGCGATATTCTCTTCATCGGTGAGAATGCCTCTTTCTTTCGCTTTGCCAACGAAGTTCTTGAGCCCTTCGCTGGGGTTGGTATGAATGTATCCCTCCTGATAGGCCCAAGCAAAGGCAACCTTACCGGCAAGCATGACTTTATTGATGGTGGCTGCAGCAAGACCTTTCTTTTTTAAAGAGAGTGAGAATTCTCTCAACTCATCTCTGGTGATACTGGAAAGTGTTCTCTTCTTGAAATACTTCTTCCAATAAATATTGACGCGATTTACTGAGTCCTGACAGTGTGTCTTTCCGATGGACTGGCCATGTGCAAGCTTCTCCCGTACATACGGACTGGTATCGTAGTTGTAAAAATCGAGTAGGTAGGTGATGAGGTCCCTGTCCTCTGCTTCCTTGATCTTCTTGAGCAGTCCCCGCTGCTTGAGAATGGTCATAATCTTCTCAGCTTCCCGATTGGTGAGATCAATATCTTGGAGAACATTGAACAACCGATTTACGGTAATGGCTTCAGAGACATCTCTTTTTGCCTTTATACGTTTTTGAGGAATTCCTTCGACAAGCCAACGGGATACAGTCATGACAGCCATATCCCGATCAGTTTGACCGGTGCTTATTGCTGAGAGCTGATTTCCTGTTTTGGGATCAACAATTCTTGCGTACCAAACGCTACCATGACGGGAAAGATAGAAGGGTTTCCGGCTCATGTTCCACTCCTGAAACTGACCCCAAAAGGTGTTTTTGGTACACCTTTTGGTACAGTTGCGATGTGACATGCTGCCGGTTTTTCCGGTGAGCTACGCTATCTTCTTACAACGTAAGAAGTAATTCTTTGGGCCCAGAAGGACTTGAACCTTCGACCCACGGATTATGAGTCCGATGCTCTAACCAACTGAGCTATAGGCCCTAGAAACTGTAGGTACTTTAAAGGATTTTTGAGAGAATGTAAAGAATGTTTGATGAAGGAGTCGTAGTTTTTAGAGTATTGGATTGCAGAGCATTAAGAGATGCTTGTATGATGGTTGTGTTGAGTCAAAGGAGAAGGCATGGTCAGAAAATGTATTAGCGTCTGTTTTCTTTTCTTTTTGCTGCCAAGTTTGCTCTTTGCGTCTTGGAGTTTTGTTTTCGAAAGCTGGGATGGACATCCACAAATAGCCTCTACACTTGTTCCAACTAGTGTCCGTGCTGGAACGGCGTACGATAAGATTGTCCTTTTTTCTGGGTGGCAGACGGATTTGCTCCTTTTAGGAGGGGTTGGGTATCTACAACGTTCATTGTATCAGAATCCACAGACAGGGGCTTTGCTTGGTTCCAATCCGTTTATTTTCGATCTTTTACATTTTGATTGGACAATCGGGCTGAAGCAATATTTCGATACTGAAAGGCGGCAAAGCCTCTTCCTTGGCTATCGTGGGTCCTATGAACAAGCGTTTGATTCCATGGCTGCAGGCAAGACCATAAGTAGTGGGCTCGTTCTTGACATTCCTACTTGGATGGCTACCTACGGACCTGATGCTCTCTACGGTCCTCTTTCGGGAGTCGGGACCAGTATTATCGTACAGTATTCCTGCGACCGCCTTATAGATACCTTGGTCACGAGTGATGGCTATTCATTCACAGTTTCCCTTGGGCTGGGCCCAAAACTGTTGAATACCAACGCCTCCTATCTCAGTTTGGAAGGGTCGGCACAGGTCGCCACCACATTGCATCAAGTGCTGGAGAAAAAGAAGAACGTATATTCGATCGTATTGGTCGATCGGTTAGCTTTTGCCGCCTCTTATGGTAGCTTCGTGCCTTTCTCGGTTCAGGAAAGAACTTCGCAAGGTAGTCTTGTCAGAGGTTTTGGCGCTTACCAATACCCACGAGACGTTGTGCTGGCCAATCAATTGGAATTACGAGTGAATGGGCCCGAAAACTTTACCAAAGGACTTTTTCCGCGTTTCCTCTTCTTTTTTGATCTGGGATATGGCTTTGGTCAACTAATGAACACCAATGTACAATCTTCAGGGCTAACCGCAAGCTTCGGCCCCGCATTGACCTTTGTATTGACAGATTACCTGAATATCGGCTATCAGATGGCTTACTTGATAGCAGGTACCAACGCAGACCACCCCGGAGCTAAAATAGTAGGGGAAATTCAGGCTCATATCAGGTATTAGATAATCGAACTATGCAAAATGTATTTGATGTGTGAGAATATACATATCAAATATTCAAAGGGAGCATAGTATGAGCTCAAAACACGTAGTAGTAATCGGGGCAGGGATTGCCGGCCTTTCTGCAGCCTCCTACCTAGCTCGGAACGGCTATCAAGTAACTGTAGTGGAACGTCATTCATTACCCGGAGGACTCTGTACCTCATGGAAACGAGGACCGTATACCATCGACTATTGTGTTCATTGGCTCATGGGATCCAAGGAAGGGTCTGAGTTCAATCAAATGTGGAAAGAGCTTGGTGCCTTTACCAACGAGGATGGCAGTACTGTAGGTATTGTTAACTTTGACCAATTTACCAAGATGGAGCTGTCGACTGGCGACTCGATAACACTCTACAGTGACCTTGACGCCTTGCAAAAAGAACTGCTTCGCTATGGCGATGAAGACCGTAAGGAAGTATATGCCTTCATCAAGTCGCTCAGAAGATTAGGAAACCGATTTTCAGACGACCATTCCAACAAGGTTACCAAGACTTTCGGCTCAATTGCTCAATTGCTTACCTTGATGCAACACCTCAAGCCAATGAAAGAGTATGCAAAACGATACAAAAGCCAAGTACTACAGGAGTTGTTCTCAACTGAAATCCCCCCTGATTGGTCCCTTATCGCCCTCTCTCTCGGTCTTTCCCAACAACCCTATAAGTGTGCAGGCTATCCTGTCGGCGGTTCGTTGAACCTTGCCAAGAACATGGAGCGACTGGCCAAGAAATTGGGCGTAACTTTCCAGTACAACTTCAAAGTCGAAAAGATTATTGTGGAAAACGCAGTCGCAACAGGGGTTGTTGACCCTGACGGCAAGACCTTGAATGCAGATTATATCATCAGTGCAGCTGACGGCTACACCACGCTCTTTGGCATGCTTGACGGTAAGTATGTACCCAAGGCCTATCAGAAAGCGTACGAAACCTATCCGCTCTTTCCCTCAAGCATCATGATTGCTCTTGGCTTGAAAGGCGATTATTCCAATCTCCCACATACCAGCTCTCCTTACTTCGAAGACCCTATCGTTCTATTCGACGGAAGCAAGCATAACCGGTTCAACCTTAACGTCTATCACTACGACCCGACTCTTGCCCCGAAAGGAAAAACCCTCATAACTGTCATGATCAACACATGGGAAGGGGAGAAGTGGGAACAGTTGGCACAACAAAACCCAGAACAGTATAAAGAAGAAAAGAAAAATCTTGAGAAACAAGTACTGAAGCGGGTAGAAAAAATTATTGGGCCGCTTGAAGAAGTGCTAGAAATGGTGGACGTATCAACACCTCACTCAGTCATCCGCTATACCGGCAATTGGCAAGGAAGCTTTGAAGGATTCGCCCCAACCAAAGAAACCTTGAGCAAACAATTGCCCAAGACCCTTGAAGGGCTGAGCAATTTTGCCATGATAGGGCAGTGGACCTCGCCTGGAGGCGGCCTTCCCACTGCAGCTAAAGATGGTCTGGTCATCGCCAAGAAACTGTGCAAACAGGACGGCAAGCAGTTTTCTAGCGGTACGGATTGACCTCGCTCTTCTTTAGGATATTGTTCTCGGAAAACCCCAAAGCGCTCAGTGCCTTGACCGTACGATCGAGCTGATAGGCAGGAATCCAACGTACGCTCAAGCGCACTGCATTGGAGTCGGGAATCTGCTCGGCAAAGGGTTTGAGACCGGCATTATACAACCGTTCATACTGTGCATAGGCCGTAAGCAGGGATGAGTACGCTCCAATCTGTATTTGGTACCAACCCGTATCTCCAGCACGATTGTATTTTGACTCGGGAACCTCCGGTTCAAAGATCAACATCAGTTCAACATTGGCGATCCCGCTTGTAAGCATATTCAGCTGTCTCGCTGAAGCCGGGGTAAGATCGATGATGCGTCCCTCCACATAGGGCCCTCGGTCATTGATCCTCACATCGACACTGCGACCGTTGTCAAGGTTTGTCACCCGTACAATCGTCCCGAATTTCAGACTCTTGTGAGCTGCAGATAGCTTGTTCGGATCAAAAATCTCTCCATTGGCCGTCAAGCTCTCACTCTTGTCACTGGTGTACCAAGAAGCAATACCTCTCTCGATAATTGAGCCCGGCTCAACCTTAACGCTCTCTTGCGCAAAGGCAAAGAGGGAACACAGCACAAACACCATTGCTAAAGCCATCAATCGTTTCATACCCAAGAGTATACGCTCTCGCTCTTTGTTTTGGCAACCAACAGTTGAACTGATGCAAACGATTCACTATAATCAAGCCCTATGAGCGAACAGAACGTATCTACACATTGGGCGGATATATACGCCGACAAGATTATTCGTGAGAAAGGGGACAAGGAGCTGTATACATGCGCTTCCGGTATCACCCCTTCTGGCACAGTCCATATAGGAAACTTCAGGGAAATTATCTCTGTGGAGCTCGTAGTAAGAGCTCTCAGGGCCAAAGGTAAACAGGTCCGGTTCATTTACAGCTGGGATGACTACGATGTATTTCGCAAGGTTCCAAAGAACATGCCCCAGCCTGAGTTGCTGGAAACATATTTGCGTAAACCCATCACGTTGGTTCCCGATACTCTTGGACGTGCTGACAACTATGCCCGCGGTAATGAAGAGGACGTAGAGAAGATTCTTCCCACAGTAGGCGTTGAACCCGAGTACCTGTACCAAGCCCAGCGCTATCGAAGCAGCCTCTATGCACAAGGCATGAGAACTGCGTTGGAAAAGAGAGAAGAAATTCGCCAAATCCTCGATGAGTTCAGAACTGCACCCCTTGAAGAAGATTGGTGGCCTGTCTCTGTCTTCTCAAACTTTACCGACAAGGATACCACAACCATCACCGGTTGGGATGGCGATTGGAACATCTCCTACCGCGACGATGAGACCAATCAGGAAGAAACCGTCGATCTTCGCACCACAAGTTGTGCAAAGCTGCCGTGGAGACTCGACTGGCCGATGCGTTGGGCTTATGAAGGTGTGGACTTCGAGCCCGCCGGTAAGGACCACCACAGCGAAGGAGGATCTTTTGACACCTCCAGGAAGATGGTCAAGGTCTTCGGAGGGGAGGCTCCCGTCTCCTTCCAATACGATTTCATCTCGATCAAAGGCAGAGGCGGCAAGATATCTTCTTCAAGTGGAGAAGTCGTATCGCTGTACGATGTCCTTGAGGTATATACTCCAGAAATAACTCGCTACATGTTTGCCGGAACCCGGCCCAATACTGAGTTTGCCATCTCCTTCGACCTCGATGTCCTGAAGATCTACGAGGATTACGACACCTGTGAGCGCATCTACTTCGGCTTGCAGCAAGTGAACGAGAAGAGGAAAGCAAAAGAGAAGCGCATCTATGAATTGAGCCAAGTGGGAGACATCCCCAGTGAACCTTGTTATCAGATTCCGTTCAGGCATCTGTGCAACCTCTTGCAGCTCCATGAAGGCGACATCGAGCGAGCCATCGCCACACTCGGTGAAATGACCGACAGCCAAAGAGATCGTCTGCGCGTACGCTGCAGCTGTGCATGGAACTGGATCACCACCTTTGCCCCCGAAGACTTCAAGTATAGACTCAGCAATGAATCGGATCCTTTAATAGAACTTGAAGATGTACAAGAGAAAGCCATCAAAGACCTGTACTCTGTGGTTGAGGTAATGGATCAAATTGAGGACAAGGAATACACCACACGCCTCTATGACGCTGCAAAGCTCAACGGCATTGAACCCGCTGACTTCTTCCAGTTGGTCTACAGGATTATGATAGGTAAGGATCGTGGACCAAAACTGGGTCCTTTCTTGAAAACTTGTGGCAAAGAAAAGGTCCTAGCCATCCTCGGCCGATATTAACTTTTGCTTGAATGTACGGTTGCAGGGAGCTCTCATCCAGCTCCCTGTCGTTTATATAAGGAGGAACAACCATGCATGTATTGATGATCAACACAAGTCCCCATGAAAAAGGTTGCACAAACCGAGCCTTGGAAGAAGTATCAAAAAGCCTTGATGCTTGGAATATCTCTCATGAAATACTATGGATTGGAAAGGATGCTCTGCACGGCTGTACAGCCTGCGGGTACTGCGCCGAGCACCTCTCTTGTGTGTTTAACGATGACAAGGTAAACGAAGCAGTCAACAAAGCACTTGCAGCAGACGCATTGGTCCTTGGATCGCCTGTGCATTATGCAAGCATGGCAGGAGCAGGCAGTGCCTTTTTGGACCGATTGTTCCGCGTCATATACAAACAAGTGGCTCTCAAGCCCGGCGCTGCTGTGGTCAGCTGTCGACGCGGAGGGGCAAGCGCATCTTTCGACCAAATGAACAAGTACTTCACCATCAGCAGTATGCCGGTCGTCTCCTCCACCTACTGGAACAGTGTGCATGGAAACACAGTGGCAGAAGTGGAACAAGACCTGGAAGGCCTGCAGGTGATGAGAAACCTCGGCTCCAACCTCGCTTGGCTACTGAGCTGCATCGACGCAGCCAAAGACTCTGTGCAAAAGCCACAGAAAGAGCCGAAGCTCTCCAC
>CAZJMG010000071.1:0-7250 GCA_964547185.1 uncultured Sphaerochaeta sp. | reverse complement strand
GAAGATTGATGCTTTTGATGTTGGAATTCTTGGCATCCTTGCTGACGATGGAATAATCACGCTCTTTATATAACATGGCCAAGGGCCGGTGCAGTGCTTGCGCATAAAACTTGTTCCTGCTGATCGCCCCTGTATCAGGCGAAACCACTACAAGATCAGGATCACTAAAATCTATTACTTTGTGTAATGCTATCAAGGTTTGATAAGAACCGTGCAGATTTTCCAGGTGCAACTTGGAAAAACTGTTCTCAATTTCCCGACTGTGGATATCCAAAGTGATGATCCTCTCAACTCCGAGCATCTCACAAATCCTTCCAAACATAGCAGCAGTAAGAGCTTCTCTGGCTCCTTTCTTATGTTGTCTTGAATAAGGATAGGTAGGCAAAACCAGGGTAACACTCTCGGCACCGGACAACTGGATTGCATTGATGGTTGTCAACAGGAACATCAAATGATCGTTCACCGAAAGCCTCACCGGCTCGTCGGAACCCGCCACTCGTACCGGTTCCATGTTGGACAGGTCGTACACGATGAATATCCTCAACCCTCTGACAGCATCAAGAATTTCAGCTTTTTCCTCACCATTGGCGAACTTGGTATACTTAACTTTGACTGTAAAGTCCGGACATTGAAAACTTGTCGGACACTTGCTTCGCGGAATTCTCTTGTTGTTCAGGTCATCCATCAAGGTGACAGTCTTGAGAATTGTTTCTTCAGTCATTCCATGACGTTTTGCTAATGCAGAAGAAAGCTTGTTGTACCGCTCAAGGTATAATCTTCGCATATGCTTGACCACTTTACCGGTAAAGTACTCAGAGCCAGGGCCGGAAACAATACCAAGCTTATGGGGTTTGATGATACTCATGGCTGAACCATACAACAACGAGGATGAAAGTTCAATCCATTTTGCGTTGAGATTACCCCCAGACAACACTTAGCTTAATCTTGTTGAATAATTGCTACACACTACTTTACCAATCATGCATAAACTTGGTACGTTAACGATGATATGAAAACTATTGTGACCTTTTTCCAGATTGTCGGTAGTCTAGGGCTCTTCCTTTTCGGCATCAAGCTGCTCAGTGAAGGATTGCAGAAATCGGCTGGCGACAAGATGAAGGCCATCCTCAAGCTCATGACAAAAAACCGGTTCATTTCGATAATGACCGGTATTCTTATAACTATCATTGTACAAAGCTCTTCAGCAACCACCGTCATGGTGGTTAGTTTTGTGAATGCAAGCTTGATGGGGCTTACCCAGGCTATCGGAGTGATCCTCGGCGCAAATATTGGAACCACCTTCACAGGATGGATGGTTGCCTTACTTGGCTTTAAAGTCGACATCACAGTACTCGCCCTTGTATCCATAGCGTTTGCAGCTCCAATGATGTTCAGCAAAAAAAACAAGACCCGTGAAATTGCTGATATTCTGCTAGGTTTTGGTGTATTATTCCTCGGTTTGAACTACATGTCTCATTCCATGCCGGATATTACTGACAACGTTGATGCTTTGGCGTTTTTATCCACCATAAACAACGACACTTTGCTGATGAATCTACTCTGTATCCTCATCGGCACCTTTGTCACCATCGTGGTACAGTCATCCTCAGCGGCTATGGCCATGACTCTTACCATGGCATATAATGGATGGCTCGGGGTGACCGCCAGCGCTGCCATGATCTTAGGATCCAATATCGGAACCACGATAACGGCCTATCTTGCTTCAATTGGAACGAGTACTACAGCAAAAAGAGCGGCTTGGGCACATATCATTTTCAACGTAGTCGGCAGCTTAATAGCCTTGGTCCTCTTTCATCCCATGCTCTCGTTTGTCAACTGGATTACCCCTGGCAATATCTACAACCTCGCCGGTCCATCCTTGGCAGCTCAGCTGCCCCTGTTTCTCGCTATGTTCCACTCGACGTTCAACATTCTCAATACTATTTTGTTCTTTCCCTTTGTACGTCAGTATTCACGATTCATCGAGCGCTTGGTACCCCCTAAGGCCGAGTATGATGAAGGCACATACCATTTCAAGTATATCGGAGGGGTCTTTATAGACAGCCCAGAAATATACATGCTTGCTATTCGTGATGAAATCAGGAAAATGTCCAACCTTGCTTGCAACATGCTTACACGATACAGAGGAATGTTCAACAACCCACAGGCAAATATGGAGTCTGATGTACAGGCGATGAAAAAAGACGAGGATTACGCAGACCAGATGCAGGAGCAACTCTCCGATTTCTGCGTACATCTGTTGCAAGACTCACAGACGCCCACAAATGCATCCTCGCTAAACTGTCTTATAAGGGTCATGGATGAGCTGGAGTCTGTGACAGACAGTTGTTACAACCTTACCATGCTCAGTCAGCGGAGGTTCAACTTCGGCTGGACCTTCGACCAGGAAACAGACAAGGCTTTACGTACCTATCAAGATCTCGTACAAGAGTTCCTGGACTATATCCGTGACCGAATGGACAAGACGTTGACAAAATCAGAAATGCAGAAAGCAAATGAATTTGAGGAACAGATCAATAGCTGGAGAAACCGCCTTAGCTTGACCGTCCAAGACAGACTGAGTGAAGGAAAGGCCGATGTCCGTGTCGAACTCTTGATCTTGGAGAAAATTCGGCATCTCGAACATATTGGTGATTACTGCATCAATATCGCAGAGGCATATCACCAAGCGGTAAAACATACGCCAATGTTGCAAAAAAGGACAGGCAAGAGCGTTGCTCTTTAGCAATCAGGGCACCGCTCTCAATGACAACGGTTAGAACAAGACCGTCTCAACTCCATCGATGCCACAAAGGTGCTTATACGCGCTTTCATAGCTGCAAAGCACTTCGTCACACCCGTTTTTCAACAAAGAAACGAAGACTAAATCCTCATTCAAGCCGAGGTTTCCAGTAGTACCTATACTACTTCGTTCTTCGATGGTTTTTACAGGATCAAAGACTGCAACCTCATCAAGATGCAAACCCACTTCCTTATAGGTATCCCTGAAATTCTTTCCTTGGGCAACTTGCTGAAGGACCACATCTGTGGCATAGAGCTCCGAGGTACAAGCTTTTGTTAAAGCATCTCGATGTACTTCAAGGCCGTCAATCATCCGCATGAATATCTGCACGAGTTGCCAAGAGGCCTTGGCTCCGACTAAGAGGGGCTCTTTAGTATCCTGAAAATCCCTGTTGTAGCCTGAGGGGAGGCTTCGAATGATGGATTTTACACGCATGGCACAAGAACTGACAACTGCAGAACGACTTCTTGAGAGTTCAAGTCCATCAGGGTTTTTCTTCTGCGGCATTATGGAGGATCCAGTACAGAGCGTTTTCGGTAACGAAAAATACCCAAACTCAGGGAGTGTGAACAATATTAAATCCTGGGCAAGCTTGCTCAGGGTAAGGGCAATATAGTCACAACCATCAAGCAACATCGCCTCAAACTTACCACGGCTGTTGTTTGCGTACAGCACATTGTTCTGCACCCGTGTAAAGCCCATCTGTTGTGCAGTGTATTGCCTATCTAGAGCAAGAGGGACTCCATAACTCGCGGCCGAGCCAAGAGGACTTTGGTCAAGCAGCCAGGAAAGATGCATCAAATGTTGAGCCTCGTCATACAACTCTTCGGCAAACGAAGCTGCCCAAAGACCCACTGAAGAGGGCATGGCAATTTGCATATGGGTTCTGCCGGGCATCGGAACTTTTTCATATCTCTGTGCAAACTCAAGCAGTTCCTCACTCAGATTCCCTGTCGCCTTACAAAGTTTGAGGGTGAATTCACGCATCCACAGTCGCAGTGCTGTCTGTACTTGATCATTCCTGCTTCTTCCTGTGTGAATTTTTTTACCCACTTCACCATGGGTTTCGGTCAGGTAGCCTTCAATGGCAGTATGACAATCTTCATCCTCTTTAGTAATGTTGAACAGACCTTCCTGCCTGAGTTTGATTACCTGTCTCAATCCCTCTTCCAACATCTGCAGTTCTGCTTTATCGAGTATACCGATTTCATGCAACCCACGAGCATGGGATATTGATGCCAGTGCATCTGCAATTACAAGTTCTTGATCGATGATATAATCATTGCCCACGGTAAACTCTTCCATCAAGGAATCCAAGGAATAGTCTTTCTGCCAAAGTTTGGACATCTGTTGTTTGCCTCCACAATGCGTTTTAGTCTAGTATCTGAAGGCAGGACTGTCAATTGAAGCAAAAGAATGCTTTTGTCACCTTTGATCATATGAAGTACTTTACAAGCATCATAATTCTCACAATCTCCCTCATCATCAGCTGCAACCTCCCAAACGAAGAGGTGTATCATCTTTTTGATCAAGTTGACTGCAGACCACCGGTTCTGACCAACATCGAAACAATCGGAGCACAAACTGTTTTACTTACCTTCAACGAACCGATTGACGGCAATCTCGTCTCTTTGACTTGCCCACAGAACTCGATTCGCTCAAGAATGGTGCATAATCAGCAGGTTACTCTCGCTTTAGATCATCCGATTGCACTTTCAGAGGCTCAAACAATTGAGGGAAGTGTTCGAGATCTCAGAGGCAACAGTACATACTTCTCAATAAGTGTTTGGGCAAAAAACGAGCACATCCCTACACTCCTTATCAACGAATTCTCGACCAAGGGAAATGAGACACATCCAGACAGAGTTGAATTGGTTGCAACAAGTAGAGGAAATATTGCAGGAGTTACCCTGTACGCGGGCACAAAAGACGAATGGACAGACAGAATCATCCTGCCAGACAGATGGGTTGAACGAGGAACATATCTTGTGATCAATTTCTCAGAGGGCGCCCTTGAAGAAGGGAACCTCAAATCCGAGCTGCAAACAGGACTGGGGTCGAATAATGGATGCCTGTCTCTTGCAAAGAATCCTCAGCACAGCAGTACGTTGCTTGATGCTGTAGTGTGGGGAAACCACAGCACCTCAACATACGATGGATTCGGATCAAAAGCCTTGAAGGATTCGGTCAATTCCCTTTATCAGCAGGGCCATTGGGAAAGTAACAGCTGCAACGGGAGCATTGATTCCACCAACAGCACAGCAACACGTTCCTTCTGTCGCGACAGCTTGCGTGATACAAACAGTCACGCCGAATGGTATATCTGTGCAACAAAGGCAGCAACATTCGGCTATGCAAACTCGGTGCTACGCCATATATAGAAAAAACGTTACATATGCTGCTTTACGAATCCTTCGATTACAGCGAATGAAGCAGCACCCATACGCTGATCAACCACCTCACCCTGCTTAAACAGCATCAAGGTTGGTATCGAACTGACATTAAACTTGTCTGCAAGAGAGCTGACCTCATCCACATTTACTTTGGCAACCTTGATGGTATGCTCATAGGCTTGTGCAAGCTGGCTTACAGCAGGACCGATCATCTTACACGGCCCACACCAAGGTGCCCAGAAGTCCACCAATACAGGCAATTCAGATTTCAGTACTTCTTGTTCAAAATTTTCTTCAGTTATGATTATTTCACTCATGGTTGATAGTCCTCATCTATTGAAGAATTCTACTGGGTAATATGCAAAAATGAAAGAGCAAAGACTTCAGAAACAATCAGATGGGATTTCTCTTTCCTTTCTGCTATCATTGAAACAATACACATTACAAGCACAATCTGGGGGTAGCTCATGAATGATCTTTTTTCAATGGACTTGGACAAGCTGGGTATCAAAGCCGTGTTTTTTGACTTTGGCGGTGTGATGGCCGATTTCATAACACCGGCCAATCTCAAGCAATTATCACAAGTCGCACAAGTATCACAAGAATCTTTCGAGCGATCGATGTGGAAACATCGGATGGATTTTGATTCTGGGAAGCTAGGGTATGATGACTATTGGAGTACTGTGCTTTCAGAGTGCCAGAGTCCTGTCAATACGCAAGACACCCGCTATCTGTTGTTCTGTCTCGACACGGTAGGGTTCTCCCATATCAGAGTAAAGATGGTTCAATTTGTTCATGATGTACACAAGAGAGGGCTAAAGACCGCCTTGGTGAGCAATATGGCAAAAGAGGCGTATGAGTATCTGGTCAAAGGCCAAGTGTGGGCTTCCTATTTTGATGAGTTGGTGATTTCTGGGATTATCGGACACAGCAAGCCCGATGAGGCTATCTACAAATATGCATTACAGCAGTGCAATGTAAGCGTTGAATCAGTACTGTTCATTGACGACATGCAGAAGAACCTCGATCAGGCTTCCCTTCTTGGGATGCATACATATTTGATGAAAAACTAAACAAGAAAGGGAGAGCTCCGGTGATGAAGAACTCTCCCTAACTATGTTACTCGATAGCTGACATCGTCTTTGCAGAGAGGATTATCATGACAATTGCGCCGATGCGAAGATTCCATCCTGCCCAACCGGCGATGCCTGAAATCCATGGCACGATAAACAACAGGGCACTCGCGACAATAATAATCCATTGCACTGGTTTAGATGATGGGTTTGCAAGAGCGATTACAGCACAGACCGTTACCGCGATAGCGACTATTACGCTGAAAGAAGCTCCTCCTGAATAGGCATAAAAGAGAGGAGAGAGTGCTGCATACAATCCTAAGACCGCAATCACCCAATCCTGAGGGCGTTTAAACTTTTCCATGTGTACCTCCATGTACGTTTGGTAATTTGTGCCTGTACCATATCATCGCCTATCGCTCGAGGGTACTGTACGAAGGTACAGTCGTGGTACAGTACGTCTTTATTGCCCTTGTTGAGGTTTCTGACTATATTTTTTTAAATATGAAAGAGTATGTCGCCACCAAAATAGAAAAGTTTTCTCATTCGCAGGGTGCAGATCTGCTGAGAAACAGGGTGGAGAACAGCCTCTGCCACTGCTTGAGATACCCCGCAACACTCATACAAGCGCCTCATGGGTATGGCAAATCTACTGCTGTCAGACAGTTCATCTGCACACACGCGTATGAACATGTGTACGTACAGCTCTCTTCTGAAGAGAACCATCCCAAAGTATTTTTCTCCTGTATGAAAGACATGATCTGTTCCCTTTTGGACCAAATTCCTCAAATAGAGGGGCCTGAGGATGTACAAATCAGGTTCTTGATGCGTCTTCTTGCTCATACTGATACAGAACGATTTCTCATATTTGATGGTGTACAGGTACTGCACAACAAGCAAATTACTGAATATCTTGCATATTTAGCAAGGCTCTTTTCGATAATATAAGTGAACCTAATATTTCTGCAATATTTCAGGCAG
>CAZJMG010000070.1:0-8571 GCA_964547185.1 uncultured Sphaerochaeta sp. | reverse complement strand
CTAGCAACCCTCCCAACTCGCTATAGTATTCTTTAAGATGTTGCTTCATCGTGGCGACAACCTTGGCAAGATCATCCTTGGAAAGACGACTGTAGAGCAAAGGATTAAACCCAAGCATATCTAAGTCCTTCACATATTGAATAAAGCGTTTGCGTTCAAATTTCTCAAAAGGATTTGCCAGCATATTTCTTTTTAAAGCAGGCAAGTCATCCAGAAAAGAATCTGTGTATATACAAGAAGGACGATCTACAGCTAAATTGTTTTCAAGTCGCTTCTTGTAAAATGAACGATAAGACTTCAAGACTCTCTCGATGTTTGCTTCACCTTGCTTGTCGCAATGTTCGATCAGACTCATCAAGAAAACCATCTTGAAAGAGAATGTATAGTTTTTTTCCTCGATGAAGGCAAAAAAATCGTCATATAGTGTTTCGTTGTTATGGACTCCTAGTTTTTTTAAATGACGAATTTCCTCAATAGTCTCTGGTTTGAAGTAATGAATTTTTCTTGCCCCAAAGGGCAACACAAGATCAGAAGAAACACTCTTGTTCAGTACCCATGCATGCAGTGTCGACGTACCGATGTATAACTCCCTCGCAGCTTGCTCTTCATCCAGATACCCTTTATAGCTTCGCTCAAAAGTCGTAATATTTACCGGGACTAATGCCCGTACAGTCTCTTGCAACCCAAGCACAGAAACAATATCACCGACTTCATACTGACGATGTATCAAGCCAAACGGAACATAGGAAGAAGCATTGAAGAGAGCATGAACAGACCAAGGCCTTGCTATGGAACCATATTGGTCGACAACATCGATGACGAACAGCTCTCTTTTAGTCTTGCTCTTTCTCAAACCTCTGCCCAATTGCTGCAAATACAGCACTTTCGAAATGGTAGGTCGAGCCATTACAAGGACCTCTATTTCAGGGACATCCCAACCTTCATTGAGCAAATCACAACTACACAGAAATTGCAAAGATTTGAACCGAAATGATTCCACTATCTTCTTCATATTTCTAGTCTTTCCGCTCACAGCTTCAGCTTTTAAACCAACGTCTTGTAAAAGCTGAGCCATTTCTTGGGCATGCCGAACATTGATGCAGAAAATGATTCCCTTTTTCCCATCATCGAAGTAGCGTTTTAAAATCTCTGCAACCAAACGATTTCTTGAATCAACATGAATAGCCCTTTCCAGATCTGCATTCACAAAATCCTTACCATTGAAACGGACTTGAGCAAGACTCAGATTTGTTTCAATTCGATATGCTCTAATATTGGCTATCAACTGTTTTTCTATTGCTTGTTGAAGATCAAGCTTGCTGCGATAAGTCCCAAATACTTCCTCAAGGCGCTTTTCATCAAGCCGCTCTGGAGTTGCAGTCAGTCCAATGAGGAAATCAGGTTCAAAAAATTGGAGATTGCGGCGAATAACAGGAGCAACAGCATGGTGCGCTTCATCAAATACTACATAAGAGAAATATGAAGATTCAACTTTATTTGCAAGCGACCATAAAAGATGATAGGTTCCAATTACAATCTGTGATCCGATGTCTGTTCCTATCGTAATGCTTGTATTGATACATAGTTGAGACATCCTTTGCTTCCAGTCTTCAACAATCCTGAGACTAGGTCCTACAATGAGTACGTTCGCCTCTGCATGCTTGCTTAAGTATCCAATCAGATCCTCTTCAACTATTTTTGACTTACCGGTTGCAGTAGGAAATACTTGCAACACAGCATGAGGGGAAGGACTTGTAGAGCGAATCTTCTGAATCTCTTCCAATGCCAAGATTTGATGATCGTATAGTCTATAACTACGCTGCAAAGAGAGTCCTGCAAGACGAAAGGTAGAACTGTCCCCAAAAATATACCTAATTTGCTCATCTACCAAAGCAGGATATGCACAATCAAGAGAAGTAAATCGATAGAGGGGTATTCCTAGAAATGAGCATATGTTTTGCTTTTCTATCTGTCTTTTGTACGCAGTTCTTCCTATCAAGAGCGGATGATGATAGGATACTCCGTTTTCTTCAACGGCCACCATGGTTCCGTTGAGTTTCTGAACCACATAATCCAGTGAATAGGAAGTCTTTGTTCGAGAAGGAAGAGGAAATTCACGATGTAAGTATTTGATAGCATCACAACCATACACTTCACAAAAACGCTGTTCAAAAAAATGTTCCAGGCTTGAAGCATCTGCCACACTGAGACTTCTATCCCTGTTGAATGTATACGTATTTGAAAACTCGACAGAGCCAGTCAACCAAGCTTCTACCTCAGTAGGATTCTCTTCGATGAGAAATCGATATACTGGCAAGCCCTTCTGCATTATTCGGTTTTGAAAACTCGTATAGGTTCGGTAATCAAACACATCCAACAGTTGCGTATCAAAATGAAAACAATCAATGATTACATTGGCGTGAGACAAACTATAACACACCGATTTATTCTCAGTATCGTAGAAAATTGTATCACTTGTTATGGCATCATGCTTGTTCAGCCATTCGTTTATCGAAACATGCATACAGGCATCCTAGCCCTAACATCAAGATGGAGCAAGAGAAAATCACTGCCCACATCCATTTCTGAACGTGGGCAGTGGGTTAGATAGTACTGACCATAGCCTAGAGAAGAGAAGTTGCTGCTTCGTATACCTTCTCTGTGGTAATACCGAAATACGTATAAAGCTGGTCTGCAGGTGCTGACTCTCCAAAGCTATGCATGCCGATAATCTTACCGTCCAAGCCTACATATTTGTACCAGTAGTCTGTGATGGCAGCTTCTACGGCAACGCGAGCTTTCACATCCGAGGGCAATACTGACGCTTTGTACGCTGCATCCTGCTTCTCGAACACTTCTGGAGAGGGCATTGATACTACACGTACAGCCTTGCCTTCTTCTGTAAGCTTCTTCGCAGCATCCATGGCCAAGGCAACTTCGCTACCGGTGGCGATGAGAATCACCTGGGGTTTAGCAGAAGACTCATACAGGACATACGCGCCCTTCTCCACCAAGGCCAGCTGCTGTTCACTGCGGTCTTGAGGGGCTAGGTTCTGTCTGCTGAGCAACAGAGAGGTCGGACCATCGGTTCTCTTAATGGCACTCTTGTACGCAACTGCAGTCTCGACAGCGTCGCAAGGTCTCCAAGTAACCATGTTGGGGGTGGTACGCAGACTCGCTATTTGTTCTACAGGCTGGTGGGTGGGGCCGTCTTCTCCCAATCCGATGGAATCGTGGGTGAATACGTAGATGTTTCTCAATCCCATCAAGGAAGCCATTCTCAGGGCGTTGCGTGCGTATTCCATGAACATGAGGAAGGTAGCTCCATAAGGCAGGAACCCGCCGTGCAGTGCGATACCGTTGAGGATGGCGGCCATACCGAATTCTCGAACACCAAAGTGGAGATATCGACCCTTTCCGGACTCTGGCTCAAAGACCTCCACGCCCTTGTACATGGTGAGATTCGATGGGGCAAGGTCGGCAGATCCTCCAATGAGTTCAGAGAACAAGTGGCCGAGTACATCAAGGGCCATCTGGCTGGCCTTGCGACTAGCAACGTTCACCTTCTCAGTTTGCCACTGTTTAATAACAGCATCGAAGGAACTTTCCCAATCGGTGGGCAGCTCAGAGGCAAGCCTTCTTTGTAGCTCTGCGGCCTCAGAGGGATATGCCTTCTCATAGGAGGAGAAAAGGTCATTCCACTTCTCTTCAAGCTTGCTTCCTCGATCTGTCTGGTCCCAAGCTTTATAGATTTCTTCAGGTACGAAGAACGGCTGGTCATACTCCCAACCCAACTGCTTCCTGGCAAGAGCAACCTCATCAGAACCCAGCGGAGCTCCATGACATGATTCCTTACCACCCTTGTTGGGTGATCCGAAGCCGATGGTCGTTCGACACATGATCAACGAGGGCTTGGTCTTGTCAGCTTTTGCAGCTGCGAACGCCTTCTGAATCGCGTCAGAATCATGGCCGTTTACATTTCTAATCACCTGCCATCCATATGCTTCAAACCGCTTTGCCGTATCGTCGGTAAGCCAACCTTTGACTTCTCCATCGATGGAAATACCGTTGTCGTCATATACAGCAATTAGTTTTCCTAATTTCCAGGTACCGGCAAGGGAAGCAACCTCATGGCTGATGCCTTCCATCATACATCCGTCACCGAGGAAGGTGTATGTATAGTGATCGACGACAGGAAAACCCTCTTTATTGAACTGAGCAGCAAGGCTCTTTTCAGCCAACGCCATTCCGACGGCATTGGCAATACCCTGCCCCAACGGACCGGTGGTTGTCTCAACACCCGGGGTGATTTTATATTCAGGATGTCCTGCGGTACGGCTGTGCAACTGTCTGAACTGCTTCAGGTCATCCAAACTAAGGTCATATCCACTAAGATGCAACAGTGAGTAGAGCAACATGGATGCGTGACCATTGGAGAGTACAAAACGGTCACGATTTGCCCAGAGAGGATTCTTAGGGTTGTGCGCCATCGTTTTGCGCCACAACACTTCTGCAATATCGGCCATTCCCATCGGGGCCCCTGGGTGTCCTGAATTCGCTTTCTGCACACCATCCATGCTCAATATACGAATTGCATTGGCAAGTGTATTTGTTTTCATCCTTCCCTCCAATTACTAGCTTTTATAAAGTAAAACTCCCGCGCCTACAGGAACCGGAGCATGATCCTAGGTCATAACATACAGCGTTATTGGCAAATAGTCAAAAGTGTACAACCTAAGTATGTTCATATACTCAAATACATTCATCCTTATTTCCAAATTGTAATCGCTGTACTGTATACTGTAACTAAAAATGGAGGGATTACGAAGATGAATGAAAAAAGTTGGCTTAACAAAACAAAAGGCTGCCTGAAGCAAGATGATCAGATAACAATCGTCACAGAACCAAAAACGGATTTCTGGCAACGTACGTTTTATGGATTTCAAGCGGCGAATGCACCCTGTTTTCTCTGGTCTTCCTCAGATGATTTTTCAATCTCCTGCCGGGTTGAGTCCAATTACAAGCAGCTGTATGACCAAAGTGGGTTGATCTTGTTCATCGATGATGAAAACTGGTGCAAGATATCTACAGAGTTTGAGACGGAGACTCTTTCACGTCTTGGCAGTGTCGTCACCAATGGAGGGTATTCAGATTGGGCAACTACCGATATTCAAACAAGAAACACCATGTACTACAAACTTAGTAGAAGAGGACCCGACTTCCTTGCCGAACAATCGACCGATGGTCTTGTTTTCTCACAGATGAGAGTCTTCCATATGAGCGCTCTCGGAGAAACCTCACGCGATTTTGGGAGCATGGATCCTAAAAGTATTCTCCCTGCACCTGTAAGCTTTGGGGTATATGCCTGCAGTCCCTCAGAGTCGTCCTTCACCGCCATTTTCTCACACATACAGATTGACGCTTCAACGTGGCAAGCGCCGATGAAATAACGGAGGATTCCGTGGCAAAGACCAGATACCTGACAAAATCACGATTCAAGTTGGCACTAGAGTGCCCTACCAAACTCTTTTACACAGGGAAAAGCAACTATGCAAACCAGAACCTCGAGGACAGCTTTCTTCTAGCCCTTGCTGATGGAGGGTATCAAGTCGGGGAACTGGCAAAATGCTATTTCCCCGCGGGTCATGACATCAAGACTTTGGAATACGAAAAGGCACTCTCTGAAACCAACGGATTGCTCCAGCTGGATACTGTCACAATCTATGAAGCGGCCATTGCTACCGATACGTTTTTTATTCGTGCCGACATCCTCGTGAAAGAAGGCAACAAACTTCATCTCTATGAGGTAAAAGCAAAGTCTTTTGATTCAAAAGCATCCAATCCGTTTACCACAAAGAGTGGTACGATCAGGTCTGAATGGTCTTCCTACCTCTATGATGTAGCATTCCAAAAGCATGTTATTCAGCTTGCCTATCCTGAGTATGAGGTTTCAGCACATCTCATGCTTGCCGACAAGTCAGCAAGATGTCCTACTGATGGACTTAACCAGAAGTTTCTATTGGTCAAGGATGACACTGGACGCAAGTCAGTTTGTATCTCTGAGAGCCTCACCGAAAAAGATCTAACACCACCGATTTTGTGTACAGTGAATGTCGATGATGAATGTCGGATGATTTTCAATGGAACCGACGGTGCTTCAGACTCTACGTTGAGCTTTTCTGAGCGAGCTGCTCTGTTTGCCAGGCAGTATGCAGCAGACAGGAAAATTGCTTCACCCATCTCGTCCAAGTGTGCAAAATGCGAGTTTTACACAACTGAGCATGAAGAAAAGTCAGGATTATTAAGTGGTAAAAAAGAGTGTTGGAAAGAACAACTTGGTTGGGATGAAGAGGATTTTTCCGACCCCACTGTCTTGGATGTCTGGGCCTTTAGGGGAAAGAACTCTCTTATCGAGGCAGGTGTCATCAAGATGGCCGACATCGCAGAAAGTAACATACTGCCTAAGTCCGATGACAAACCAGGGCTATCGTCAAGCCAACGCCAATGGCTGCAGATAGAGAAGGTAAAAAAGGGTGACAACTCGCCTTGGGTGGATACAGCAAATCTTTCAAGGGAGATGAACAGCTGGGTTTTTCCTCTTCATTTCATAGATTTTGAGACCACTATGGCGGCAATTCCGTTCAATGCAGGTCGAAGACCCTACGAAGGGGTTGCCTTCCAGTTTTCACATCACCTCGTACATGAGGATGGAACCGTTGAGCATGCAGGACAATACCTCAATACGGAGCAAGGCGTATTTCCAAATTATGACTTTGTTCGGGCCCTTAAAATCCAACTAGAGGGTGATAGTGGAACTATTTTTCGCTACGCGGCTCATGAAAACACCTATCTGAATATCATCTATCAACAGCTGCAAGATGATCAGAGGAGTATTTCTGACAAAGAAGATCTGTGCAGTTTCCTCAAGACCATTACCAAATCAACGAATAAGGCTTCCGAGCAATGGATTGGAGAGCGGAATATGGTGGACATGTGCGAGATTGTAAAGCGGTATTACTATGACCCTGCAACCAACGGATCGAACTCGATCAAACAGGTGCTTCCCGCTATCCTGAACAGTTCAAGCTTTCTGAAAGAAAAGTATTCTCAACCAATCTACGGTGCTCAAGGTGGTATCAAGAGCCATAATTTTAACAACTGGCAATGGGTCAAGATTGAAAACGGACACGTTATAGACCCGTACAAGCTTCTGCCAAAAATGTTCCAGGATGTCTCAGAAAAAGACATGACAATCTTAAGCTCTGAAGATGAACTGCGAGAAGGAGGAGCAGCTCTCACAGCCTATGCAAGGATGCAGTTTGAAGAGATGTCTGACTACGAACGAAATGAAATACAACAAGCGCTGCTCAAGTATTGTGAACTCGATACGTTGGCCATGGTGATGATCTATGAAGGGTGGAAAGATACATGTCATACGTTCTTGAGTTAAGAACAATAGTCAAATTATGTTCCTGATATAGGAACGAAAGAGCCTTATTAGTGGTTTTTCGTGCCAAGGAAAAAGCATCACCCCAAATTCTTAAGAATTTGGGGTGTGTCACACATGATCTTATTACCAGTGATTTCTAAAAGGCATACGAGGCAATAACGGCAACTCTCTTAAAACCGAAATCCTGTTTTGTTATCACCCTATCGTCATCCATTTTGTAATTGGTAAACTGCACAACAGCCAGCACAGAGAATTGATCAGTAATCTGGGTGTTCACCAGTGCCCCTACGTCATAGAAAAGGCCGGTGGGCCCATCAAGGAGATTGTATGCATAGGTCTCCAACTGGGCACCTACAAAGTTCACCATCAAGGGCATCTGGTATCCTACGATATACTCGCCTTTGTAGTTGAACCCGTTGACCATGGAGCCAGCATTCTCAAACTCCCATGCGACATCTGCACCAGCTTCACTGTAGGCTTTGTAGTTCAATTCATGGTAGGTGCGAATGACAACGCTCATCCAATCACCACTGAAGACAGCACCAGTATCAAACTGGAACGCAGCACCGAGCCGGCCCATGTAGTAGAACCCTTCAAGCTTGTTTGAAGTTAACGGAGACCCTAGCTTCAACCCCTCGAGTTCCAGACCCAGGAAATTAAAATCCCAACCGGTACCAATACTTCCACCGAGGCTGATTTCAGCTACTGCAATCGGGGTTAACACAGCATCAAAGGTAAAAGTACCTGCTATGGGAGAAACTCCCAAGTTTGCTTTCAATTTCAGATTATTGCCACTGAAGAGTGGTCCATCCTGAACCAACATCGGAATCTTAAGCTGATAAGCAGTATCAAGCTTCGCTTCAATGCCACTGCCATACGCAGCAGTCAGTTTAACACTTCCACTACCGGTGGTCTGAGCAACCAAGGTGGTAGCAACCAACAAAACAAGCAACAGCAAAACAATTTTCTTCATTATCTGATGATCCTCCCCTTTTATAAGGTAGATACAGAATAGCATAGGTTCTCACAGTTCTTTAGTAATAATGTATGAATACCACAATATCGGCCTCAATCCGACAGCCTTGCTTTCATCATGGTGTTGCATTTATAGAGGGTAAAGG
>CAZJMG010000069.1:0-8661 GCA_964547185.1 uncultured Sphaerochaeta sp. | reverse complement strand
GATTGGTCCTTGAATTGTAAATACACGGGAAGTGTTGTATTATCGAACAACCAATATGCTTGGGTTCCTACCTTTTCCGTTTTTTTGAAATGGATTACAATACCCGAATTGGATGTGGAGGAGACCTGGAAGCGTCCCGATTCTACGTGGATGCGCACCAGTACAACATAGGATTATGCATGGATAGAAGTGTGGTTTTTCCCGACGAGGAGCAGATGCAGCGAGTACTCGGCATCAATGACCGGAATCTGCCCTATATGGAAGCTCTCCTTGGTTGTGATTTATTTGCTAAAGGTACTATGCTCACGTGCTTGAGCAAGGATGAGCTGGTCGGTAATAGGTTCATCTCTTTGCTTGAAAGATTGAAACAATGCTCAATACATCAACATTATTTTAGTGAAGTTGAAATTTTCATGGAGTTCCAAAGTCTTAAGAGTGATCAGCCTCTTCAGCAGATATTGGATATTGAAGAGAGTGAAAAGACTTGCATCATGGTGCATAACAGGTATGCATATCCGAAAAGCGCACGTCAAGAAGCCTACATTAAGAGTATGGAAGCAAGTCAAATTGTGTTTGGCGTTGGTCCTGCAGGTACAGGGAAGACCTTTCTTGCGGTTGCATATGCCTTGAGCCAGCTGCTTTGTGGCAAGCGACATAAGTTGATACTTACCCGTCCTATTGTTGAGGCAGGTGAAAATCTTGGATTTCTTCCAGGTGATTTGGCACAAAAAATCAATCCATATCTCAGGCCCTTGTACGATGCAATGGAAGCGATGTTGAGCGTGCAGAATATCAGGCGGCTGGAAGAGTCCGGTTCGATAGAAATCGCTCCACTTGCCTACATGCGAGGAAGATCGCTTACCAATGCTGTTGTCATTTTGGATGAGGCGCAAAATACTACAAAAGAGCAGATGAAAATGTTTCTTACTCGCCTGGGGGAAAATTCCAAGGCAATTATTACCGGAGATATCAGTCAGATAGATCTTCCTAGGAATAAGGAGAGCGGGCTCATCCATGCCATGCATATCCTTGACGACATCCCAGGTCTGCAATTTATACGTTTTGACTCAAGGGATGTGGTTCGTTCAAAAATAGTTCAGCGTATCATCGATGCCTATGATGTGGACAGTGTTCCAAAGCAAAAGGATAGGCAATGAAAAAACGATCAGCCAACAAGGCGGTTTCTACCAAAACTCAGCGTCAGCTTTCACTGCTTTTAATGGTATTGACTGTTTTACTTGCAATGTTGGTTCCTGTGTTGAGTAATCGGACCAGCATGGGGAATGTCAGGGACATTACTCGAATGTATACAGCGGGGCAACTGGCGAATGAAGATTTCTTTGCTCCTGCGAGTTTTCAATATATTGATGAGAACAGTACTCGCATGCTTGTAGAGAAACAGCGGAAATCTGTAGAGCCGAGATTTGCTTACTCCTTGCTTGCGTCTACGAAGAATCTCTCTCGCATCGAAGATTTTTTCTCCTTGTTCTATGAAGGAAATTCTGGGAATACGGAAACGTTTCTTGCCAAGCACGCTCTAGTAGATAGAAGAAGTGTGTTCAGTCGTTTTGCCGCCATGAGTGAGGATGTTCGTCTGTATCATGAGCAGGTTCTGAAGGAAATTGCAGATGTTCTCTTATTGCAAGGCATTTTCTCAGAGGTTGAAATTTCTGCATTGGTTCAATTAGGCTATGATACCTTGGTTGTAAGCGATACGCTGCATGATAAGGGTGACCAGCTGCTCTCTTTTGATCAGATTGTCACCAAAGAGACTCTTGAGCGTTCTGTTAAAAAGCAACTTGATCAGTATAGTGACGAACGGTTCTCCCTCAATAGTGTTTTAATCACCGATATTCTCGATCTCTTATTGGTGGAGAATGTCAGGTATGAACGGCTGAAGACCCTTGCATTGCAGCAGGAAGCTGAAAGCAAGGTGCCTTTGCAGGTTGTCACCATAGAAAGAGGTGAGAGGCTCATTGCAAAAGATACTGTCATCACTGCTGAGCAGCTTGAAGTGCTACGAAGAATCGGTACACGCAGCGAAGGATTTTCTGCGTTGGAGTTGATAGGACGGGCACTTTTTATCTTGTTGGCCACCATGGTGTGCCTGTATGTGTTTTCTCATTTTCTTCATCAGGAAAAGCGATTATATCTCTATTTGAATTTGATGCTTTTCTCAACAATCCTGTCTTTGATAGCTTTATTGCTGATTACATCTCTTGTTCGTAGAGACGGCTCAGTCTTCCTCGATACGTACCTTCCTGTATTGTTTGCCCCTCTGTTTACTGCCCATATTACTAGTAAGAAACGGCTTGGTTTGGTAAATGCCTTCTTGCTTTCCTGTTATGTTTCCTTGATGCCTCAGGCTTCTTCCATGACATTTTTCTTCACTCTTACTGTCAGCGGCATTTGTCTCTACTTCTTCCAATACTCATTAAGAAGGCTCGAAGATTTGTACAATTGGTTTTTTGCCTGCGTGGTCAGTTGTTTTGCTGCCTTGGCTTTACACACCATCATAACACTGCCCTTTGATGCAGTACTGCCGCTTGCCGGTGCCATGATATTGAATATTACCGTAACCATGGTCCTTGTTCAGGCTTTTGTCCCGTTGTGTGAGCGATTGTTCAACATCCCTACTGCGTATCGTCTTCGTGAGTTGGCTTTTTCCGACAGCCCCTTGCTTGACAGGCTCAGCACCGTAGCGCAAGGAACATACAATCATAGTAGAAACGTCTCTGACCTTGCCTATCAAGGTGCTCGAGCTATAGGTGCGAACGCCATGCTTGCTCGAGTTGGTGGTTTGTTCCATGATGTTGGTAAGGCTGATCATCCAGAATACTTTATTGAAAACCAAGGAACAGAGAATAAGCATGACGACATCAAGCCCAGTCTTTCCGTTGCTATCATTAAAAGCCATGTAAAGCTTGGTCTTGAAAAGGGAAGGGAGGCTGGTCTTCCTCAGGAAGTCCTCGATATCATCTCTCAGCATCATGGAAATGACGTCATTCAATTCTTTTATAATGAGGCAAAAACACAGGCTATGGAGGCTGGTATCGAGGTAAACATCGATGATTACCGCTATAATGGAGTACCTCCTACTTTTGCCGAGTCTGCGATTGTGATGCTTGCCGATTGCGTAGAGGCTGCAAGCAGGACGGTTAAAAAGCCTAGTCATTCCAAATTTCAGAAGCTTGTTCACTCAATCATCATGGGGAAGATTGAGAGGCAGCAGTTGCAGCAGTCGCAACTTTCATTGACTGACCTTGACCATATAGAAGACGCCTTCATTCAAACTTTGATCGGACGAGACCATCATCGTATTGAGTATCCTAACGAACTGAATCCAAGACAGGGGTGAGTGTGATGAGAACATACTGTATTGATGTTTCCTATGATAGTGATGATATGAGGGAGATCGCCCCTGAGCAGACGGTGGTAGGGGTGCTCGAGCAGGTTCTTGAGAAGTTGGATCAAGACAGCTGTGAGTGTTCAGTGAGATTCGTCAGCGATGATACCATGCAACAATTGAACAAGGAATACAGGGATAAGGATGAACCTACTGATATTCTCTCTTTTGTGCAACAAGATGATATCCAAGATTTTTTATGGCCGGAACTGGATTCAGGATTTGATGATGGACAGCCTGGCGAAATTTCTATTCTTGGTGACATGGTGATTTCACTGGATACCTTGAAAAGAAACGCACTATCCTTTAGTGTAGAACCAGATGAAGAGTTGTTCCGGGTACTCATTCATGGCTTGTTGCATCTTCTCGGTGAAGATCATGCAACAAACAATATTGATGAGCCCATGTTGCAACAACAGGAACAGCTTCTGCTGCAAGTGAGGGGGAGCAAACGTTGAGCTTGCCATGGAAAGACTTGTTTAAGAAACATGTCGAAAAAGGGGAGCGGGAAGAGAAGGCCAAGGTCGTTTCTGAAGAACGACAGACTATGATTGAAGGCATCAAGGAATTGAGGGACAAGACAGTCAAAGAGATAATGGTCCCGAGAGTTGATGTACAGTTCATCAGTAGTGATATAGTCCTTGAGGAGTTGTATCCCATAATCCAAGAACAGGGTTATTCCCGATATCCCGTATATGAGCAGACAATTGATAACATTGTAGGTGTTTTGTATGTAAAGGATATTCTCAGGCAGGGAATATCCAATGAATTCAATGTAAAAACACTGATGCGCAAACCGTATTTTATTCCTGAGAGCAAGCATCTTGATGATTTGCTCAGAGAATTCAAGCTTCGAAAGGTACATATTGCCATTGCCATCGATGAATATGGTGGTGTGAGTGGGATTGTGTGCATGGAGGATGTCCTTGAGGTAATCGTCGGAGATATTCAGGATGAATTTGATGACGATGAGGATGATGGGGTATGCAAACTTGACGATACTACCTACGTAGTTGATGCACGTACTTCGATTGAAGAGGTGAATGAAGCTGTCGGTATTCATCTTTCTGAGGATGATTTCGAAACAGTGGGTGGCTATGTCTTTGAATTGTTCGGAAGGATACCCTTGAAGGATGAGTCCATAGAGGATGATGAGGCTATCTTTACGGTAGAGGATATCGACGGGCATAAGATCAACCAGCTGAAATTGGTTGTTAAATCATAAGTATATGCGTTGACCCTTGCTTAGGGAAAACAGTATATTAATATCGATACACAAAAAGAATTCCCGGAGGAAACAAACAATGAAAATTGCAATTAATGGTTTCGGAAGAATCGGACGCAACGTCTTCAAGATCGCATTTGAGGATAAGAATATCGAGATCGTAGGAATCAATGACCTTACCGATCCCAAGACTCTCGCCCATCTTCTGAAATACGACTCTACTTATGGAGTATATTCCAAGAGCGTTGAAGTCGCTGAGAACGCTATTGTCGTTGACGGCAAAACTATTCCTGTGTATGCTCTTCGCAATCCTGCTGAACTTCCTTGGGGTGAGCTTGGGGTGGATGTAGCTATTGAGTCCACTGGTGTATTCACTGCAGCAGAGAGCCCGAAGGGTGGTTATAAGGATCACATCAAGGCTGGTGCAAAGAAAGTCATTCTTACTGTTCCTGCCAAGGACAAGATTGACCAGACCATCGTATGCGGTGTAAACGACGATGCTATCGATCATAGCTTGCTTGCATATTCAAACGCTTCCTGCACAACAAACTGTTTGGCTCCTGTTGCAAAGGTTCTCAATGACAACTTCGGCATCGTTGAAGGTTTGATGACCACTGTCCACGCTTATACCAACGACCAGGTCATGCTTGACCAGCCTCATAAGGACCTCAGAAGAGCAAGAGCCGGCGCTCTTTCCATCATTCCTACCACCACTGGAGCAGCCAAGGCTGTAAGTGAAGTTATTCCTGAGTTGAAGGGCAAGCTCAACGGTATGGCAATGCGCGTTCCCACCCCAACCGGTTCTGTTGTTGACTTGGTTGTTACCTTGGGCAAGGATGCAACTGTTGCTGAAGTGAACGCAGCTGTCAAGGCCGCTGCTGATGGCGCGATGAAGGGAGTACTTGAGTACACTGAAGACCCAATCGTAAGTCGTGACATCGTTGCCAATACCCATTCTTCAATTTTTGATGCTGCATTGACCATGAAGATCGGCGAAAAGATGTTCAAGGTTATCAGCTGGTATGACAACGAGATGGGATATTCCAATCGTGTTGTTGACCTTGCAAAGAAGTTGGTGAAATAACAATTGTTGCTAGATGGAGTCAGGCCTGTACAACAGGCCTGATTTCCTTGCTAGGCACTACTGAACAAAAGAGGAAAGATATGAAACTGAATACTATCTTGGAGTGTGATTTCTCCAATAAGAAAGCATTGGTTCGTGTTGATTTTAATGTTCCCATCAAAGATGGCGTTGTAACTGACGATACCCGTATCAAGGCGGCTCTTCCCACCCTTACCTATTTGCTTGACAAGGGAGCTGCTGTTATCGTGATGAGTCACTTCGGCCGACCGAAAGGAAAGAAAAATCCAGAATTTTCGATGGCCCCAATTGCGAAGCGTTTCTCAGAATTGCTCGCAAAAGAGGTGCTTCTTGCACCCGATGTGATTGGTCCTGAGGTGGAAATGCAGGTTTCCAAGCTCAAAGCTGGTGATGTTTTACTCTTGGAGAATGTACGTTTTTATGCTGAAGAAGAGAAGAACGATCCGGAATTTGCAAAGAGTTTGGCTTCCTTTGGTGACGTGTATGTAAACGACGCCTTTGGTACTGCTCACCGCGCTCATGCTTCTACTGAAGGAGTAGCTCACTATCTTCCTTCCTATGCTGGTTTCCTGATCGAGAAAGAAGTGAAGTTCATGGCACCTCTTTTGGACAGTCCAGAGAAGCCTTTTGTCGCTATCATTGGCGGTTCAAAGGTATCCAGCAAGATAAGTGTTCTTGAGAGTCTTGTCCGTACTTGTGATACCATTGTCATCGGTGGCGGTATGGCGTATACCTTCCTTTCTGTTCAGGGCTATTCCATCGGAAAGAGCCTCGTTGAAGAAGAATACAAGGATGTAGCAGCTTCTTTCCTTGCAAAGGCAAAAGAGAAGGGTGTTTCTGTAATTCTTCCGGTAGACCACCTTTGCGGTGCACAGTTCAAGGAAGATACAGAAGCGGTTGCTATAGATACTACTGATATTCCTGCTGATTTAATCGGTATGGATATCGGCAAGAATACCATCGCCTTGATTGTTGATGCACTTAAGAGTGCGAAGAGCGTTGTATGGAACGGTCCGATGGGTGTGTTTGAGTTTGATGCATTTGCAGAGGGTACTCTTACGGTGGCAAAAGCACTGAGTGAAAGTGATGCCATTACTGTCGTTGGTGGTGGTGATTCAGTTGCTGCAATCAACAAGTTCAATCTGGCTGACAAAATCAGTCACGTCAGTACCGGCGGTGGTGCTTCTCTTGAGTTCCTCGAGGGTAAGGTGCTTCCCGGTATCAAGGCATTGGAGAAATAAGATGAGAAAAGCCTATATTGCAGGAAACTGGAAAATGAATATGACTCCTAGCGAAGGTGTTGCCTTTGCAAAGGAGCTTGCTGAAGCTGTCAAAGGATTGGATACCAAGGTAATGGTTGCTCCTCCTTTTGTTACCATCCCCGCTGTAGTTGAAGCTCTTAAGGGTTCTTCAATCATTGTTGCAGCACAGAACATGAGTGACAATCTCAGTGGCGCTTTTACCGGTGAGGTAAGTGCACTCATGCTCAAAGATCTTGGTGTAACCAATGTAATCCTGGGGCATAGTGAAAGACGCAGCCTCTATGGAGAAACTGACCAGTTCATCAACAAAAAAGTATTGCTTGCTCTTGCTCAGGGCATGGATGTCGATTTGTGCATTGGTGAAACTCTTGAGGAAAGAGAGGCTGGCAAGCTCGAAGAAGTGCTGACCAGACAGGTTACAGAAGGTTTGAAGGGTGTCAGTGCTGAAGATATGGCCCATATCACTTTGGCATATGAGCCTGTTTGGGCAATTGGTACCGGCAAGACGGCTACTCCCGAAGATGCTGACGATGCACATGCATTTATCCGAAAACTCATAGAAAAACTCTACACTAAGGGTGTTGCAGAAGAGCTCATTATACAGTATGGTGGTTCAGTGAAGGCTTCGAATGTGAAAGCCTTGATGTCAAAGGAGCATATCGATGGTGCCTTGGTTGGTGGCGCTTCTCTTTCTGTGGAGCAGTTCCTTCCTATTGTTGCCTTCGATAAGTAAATAACCGGAGTAGAGAAAATGGGTGTTTTGAGCATTATTCTGTTGGTCTTATTCGTGATAGTCAGCCTTCTTTTAATCTTCCTTGTCGCTGTACAAGACGAGCAAAGCGAAGGATTGGGCGGTATTTTTGGTGGTGGCAGCAATACTGCCTTCGGTTCTCACACTAGTAGTGTCGTTACCAAGGCCACTGGAATGCTTGCGGTGTTGTTTTTGGTACTGGCTCTTGTTGTCGCCTTTATCAACAAGACACCATCTCAGGATGCACTGCTCGACTCCGTAACCACTCAACAAGTTCAGCAGACGACCAATTGGTGGGTGACAAATGAGGCGACAGGTACTGAGCCGTCGTCCGCCAACTAGGACGGTAGCTGTATTATCACTATCGACTACCGGCCGCAGAAGTGCGGTCGGTAGCTGTTTCAAGGGAGTGTCTCTATGAAAGTGTGTGTTCTTTACGCACCGGCAACAAAGGGCAATGAAAAGATGAAATTAATTGCCAAAGCCCTCGCTGAAGGTATTGGTGCCCAAGGTCATATGGTTGATGTCTTTGATATGTCTCTTGAGAGCGGAAAAATTGTCTCCTACTATGACTATTTGATCATCGGTACTGAAAACACGACTTTCTTTGGTGGCAAGATACCCAACACCGTCGCAACGTTTCTCAAGAGTGCAGGAACGATAAGCGGAAAGCGCTGTATGGCTTTCATTACCAAAGGGGGCATCAGGTCGATGAAGACGTTGCAAACCCTCATGAAAGCTATGGAGAAAGAGGGAATGTTTCTCAAGAAAAGTGAGATAATTGCTAAAGTTGACATGGCACGTGCTGTTGGCAAGCACGTGCAAATATGATTGATGCGAATGGTATGGATTTTTTCATATCTTAGGAGGAATGATAAAAAGTCAGTAGGTGGTTACTGAGGCTCTGTCTGAAGG
>CAZJMG010000068.1:0-8720 GCA_964547185.1 uncultured Sphaerochaeta sp. | reverse complement strand
AAAGCCCCCGATGCAGTCAAAGAAGCGTGGGACTTCCCAGAGCTCTTTGAAAAACTTGGCATGAGCAATATTCGTGTGATAAAGATGCAAGATCATTATCTGCTCAGCGCTTTCAATGAGAAAGCCTTCAGTATTGTATCCGAGCTGATGGGTTACCCAGAATTGGAAGTTGATGCAGTATACTCGCTCTCTCTTGCATTCACGCTTGAAGAGGAGGGCTATGAGCTTCCTTGGACCCCCTTCCTGTTTAAAGAGGAGGAGAAGGAAGAATCGTTTTCGGATAATCAAGAGTTGATAAAAAAGATCAATACCTTCTTCAGTCAGTATACCGCGGCCTATAACGAGGGTCATACTCTGGATATCAAGAAAGTATCGAAGGAGATAGGTATTGATTATGAGATGGCGATGGACTTCGTCAGACAATTTGAAGAAAAAGCCAAAATGAACAATTTCACAGTTGATGAGGCTGACAAGCAGTTCGAGTTGGAAGGAGTTCCCATCCCTCCCCCTGCCATGCGACGAAACTTCTCAAATGACCTGTACGAATCAGCGGTCTTCTTGATTGAGGATTCCAAGGAGTTTGAGGATACGTTCAACGTCCTTACGGATTATAAATACGAGCAGATGGTTGCAGACGAAGGAGTCGTCGGGGTGTTTGAGGATATCTTCTTGGATATCTTTGAAGAGGGCAGCTTTGTTGGATATACCTCCCTCAACAGTATAATGTGGATATTGCTCAACCTTCCTGACAAGCCTGTATTGGTTCGCTCCCTAGCACTTGAAGTCTGTAAAATTTTTCCTTTCATAGCAGTAAACTATCCTTTGGACGAGTATATTGCACGACTTAGTGACGCTATCTTCCGAGCCTTCTGCAGTACTGCCTTGACAAAAATCACCTCCCGCCCTAGAGGAGAGGTGCGTAGAAAGGGTCTGTACACAATCGAAACAACCAAACTTTTACGCTCATTGATGGTATTACGACCGTATCGTCCATCACATAGCTAAGGAAGGTGAAATCCCAAGCAATTATTTGCCAGTATAAAAGAGTGTGTCTTCATCAAAGCAGATACACTCTTTTCCATAGAGAGCTATGCATATCGAGCTGATCAATCAGCAAAGGAAGAAACAAGTTTATTCTCATGACCATACAGAATCATCCTTATGGCGTCAGATAGCATATACTGAGTAAATGAAGCCTCTGTGGAAAATCCTTTTCAACGCTCATCAGGTTTATTAACGTATCATCATAGCTGAAGCTTCTCTTTTCTCCCTCTATGTTTTAGAGTAAGGACAATAATTATCTGAAATAGGATACCGTGTATGAAAACCCGCTTTCTTTTTCTTGCTTTGTTTCTAGGAATACTAAGCACTGTATATGCTAGCTACTTCCCTGGACAAATCCCGTTGCATTCTCCCATCTATGAAGAACTGGATTTACTATATCAACTCAGTGGACAGGCTTTGCCCTCTGCCTCTAGACCTTGGAATACGTATGAAGCTGTTCAGATTTTAAACAGCATTCCTTCCAACACTAAACACAGTGCATTACGAGACCAGATAGAACAACGTCTTCTACAACGAAAGACCTCTCACTCCTCTTCACAATTCTCCTATCGAATTACGCCCACTATCGCATTAGAATCATACATTCATACCAACAATACAGATTTTACGTCCTTTTCTAATTGGGTTTACAGCTATGACGATCGAAAGCCGATGCTCGATCTCACCTTGAGCATGGAATGGGGTTCATCATTCCTCTTTGAGACAAGTCTCCAGGCACAAGTAGCAGGCTATTCAGATAAGCATGATGAAAACACTGCAACACCAATCCCTAGCTATGGCATCGGCGTAGTGTTGGATAATAATGCAGCAGTCTATCTTGATAATGCTTATCTGTATCGTTCTCTTTTCAACACGAATATCCTAACTTCAAACAAGGACCTTGAAGCTGACTTCCCCAGGCATTCGCAAATGACGTTTGCCGGCGATTGGTGGACCTTGAGTCTGGGAAGAGGACGTGTCAGCTGGGGAAGAGGCATGAGTGGCAACTTGGTAATCGGTGATCATATTTCAAATCACACCTATGCAAGTGCTTCCTTCTTCAGCGATGCAGCCAAATTGCAATTGATGTACCTTTTCTTCCCTGATTTTACTGTTGCTAAGAGGGGCAGTAGAGCCTTTATCGGGCATCGCTTTGAGTTTAGAATGTCTAACTGGGCACGACTTTCCATCTCTGAAAACATCATGGCCCTTTCCAAGGATTTTCCTCTTCAGTACGCTGATCCAACCTATATCTACCACAACATTTTCAACCCTGATTCAGTAAATGCCATTGCACATATTGAAGTAGATTTTGCTCTTGCTCCTGGCATCTCCTTGCATGGTCAATTTGCGATGGATCAATTTCAATTACCTTCTGAACAAGCCCCGACAGCGAATGCGTTGGCCTACTTGGCTGGCATTTCTTATGCATGGCAAGATAAAAACGGATATTGGATTGCCGATATGGAGTATGCCTGTATCGATCCTGACTTCTATCGAAGGGAAGGCGTAGACTTCCTTGTTGCAAGAGACCTTATGAAACATCAAGGACATATCAATGCGTATATTATTGACTATTTAGGCCATCGCTATGGTTCGGATAGTCAGATTCTGATGGCTAGGGGCACCTATATTTTGCCGAACACACTTCGGTTGGAAGGCTCTGTAACCATACACAGACAAGGAGAGCTGACATATTTGGATGCTCATAATCCGAGCAATGATAATAGTAAGATTCCAACCATTAATGGACCAGCCCCATCAGGCGATAGAATTTCAGAACGCCTGATCATCGGTCTTGGTGCTGACTACACCACCTCCATCGAGGGATTGTCACTCTACAGCCAAGCACATTGGATTGGGAAACGAGTCTATGACAGACCGAGCAAATCATACGATTCGTACGCTTATGATCTTCAGTTGGTGGTGGGTATCCAAAAACGGTTTTAGCAATATCTGAAACCTTCCTTTGTTGAATTGAACGTCAGCTTTTTCTTTCAAAAAGCTGACGTAATGTATCTTTACGTAAGATATTTCTTTCCTAATACAGTAATTAAGCCTTAAAAACCCTTGAGACTTACAACATTTGAGAGTAGTATCTGCAAGGGATAACCCATTATGAATAGACATTGGAAACACTCGCTCAAACCATATCTTTTGATTCTTCCTGCGCTCTTTCTCGCAGGCTTGTTTGCATACCGACCCTTCGTCATTACCTTGCTCAATAGCTTGTATACCGTTTCAATCAACGGACAGAGAATCGCGTTCGTTGGCCTGGACAATTTCAGGAGGTTGTTTGTCAATGAGAGTTTCCAGACAAGCTTGTCCAATACCCTTCGATTCACGCTCTACTTCGTGCCGGTAAACGTGTTCATTTGCCTTAGCGCTGCGTTGCTTTCCCATAGGGAGGGCAAACTGGCCACGCTCAACCAAATCTGCTTTTTTCTTCCGATGGCTGTGGGACTGTCCAGCGCAATGATGATTCTTAAGATGATTTTCAACCCCTTTATCGGTATCGTAAATCAACTCTTGGGCATCAGCGTAGAGTGGTTCAATAATCCTAATGCGGCTATGGCCTTGCTTGTCATTGCAGGCGTTTACCTGGATATCGGAATAAAATTTCTCCTTTTGCATGCTGCATTAAGAAATATTCCAGCAAACCTCGTAGAGGTGGCTACTTTGGAAGGAGCAAATCCCTTGCAACTTTTCAAATATCTGCAACTTCCGCTTATCGCACCCACCCTAGTCTTCGTTCTTGCGACAAACATCAAGGATGCGATGCTCATTTCCTCGCCGGTCTTGATACTTACCGAAGGAGGCCCTTTCCGGTCGACACAGACGCTGGTCTACCAAATGTACCTTGAGGGATTCAAGAGTGGCAATTATGCAATGGGTTCTGCCATTGCGACGGTTGTGTTTTTTCTGACGTTCCTGTTGTTGCTCGCTTTGCTTCAGATTGAACGCAGGAGGGTCTACTACCAATGAAATCATTGAAAGCGATCCTAGCCACCATCCTCTCACTCATAATCGTCTTCCCTATAGCCTACTCTCTCAGCGCATCTTTTTTCAGCTGGGCTGACTTTACGGCAATCCCGGCTCGACTACTACCGTCTCAGCCAACGTTTGAGAACTACATCCGGGCATTTCGAGAGACTAATCTTGAGCAGTTTTTACTGAACTCCTTGATTACCGCCAGCCTTGGAATGATGCTCAGGATGACGATCAGCATCACTGCAGCCTATACATTCACTTTTTTCAATTTCAAGGGAAGAGATATTCTCTTTATCCTTATTGTTGCTACGATGCTGTTGCCTTCAGACACCCTTTTGTTGGCCAACTATACTACCATAAGGGCTCTTCGTTTGACCGATACGTATTTGGGAATCATCAGCACATCTTTGCTTGCCCCTGCTCATATCTTCATGCTCCGCCAATATTTCAAAACAGTAAGCGGAGAGTATCGGGAAGCAGCAATCATAGAAGGGTGTTCCGACACCCGCTTCTTGACCCTGCTCTTGATACCCATCAGCAAGGCTGTGGTGGTGACCTTGGCCATCCACAGTTTCAGCACCATCTTCAATGACTATCTTTGGCCGTTGCTGGTTACCAACAAGGCTTCAATGAGAACCATCCAAGTAGGCCTAACAATGCTTGGATTCAGTGAAAATTTCGATTATGGGCCACAGTTTGCAGCCATCACGGTGTTGATGACACCTGTTTTAGTGGCTTTTATTCTAATGCACAAACCAATACAAGAAAGCGTGAGCACACGCTTTACAGGGAGATAATGTATGAAACGGTTATTCAGTGTTATGATTATTCTGATCAGCTTGACAACGGTGTTATTCGCAGCAGGACAGAGAGAAATAAAACCCGATCCTGTACGAACAGTAACCTGGTGGCATCCAAACAGTGGACTTGCAGGACAAGCAACCCAAGCGATGGTGCAGGCCTTCAACAGCACAGTCGGGGTAGAGAAGAACATCCGTGTTGAGGCTGTCTACCAAGGCAAGGCAAATGATGTGCTTACCAAAGCAAAAGCAATTCTTCAATCAGATTCGAGAAGAGACCTTCCTGACTTGGCCCAGCTCGATGGGGCAGCGGTTCTGGATATTCGTGATGTTGATGCACTCATTCCGATGGAAGATCTTGCCTTGTCAGATGGGTACGACCTTGACGCAATTCTTGAGGCGGCTAGACTCTCTGTCACCTATAAAGACAAGATGATCGCCATGCCTTTCAACAGTTCTACGATTTTGCTCTATTACAACAAGACTGCGTTTGATCAAGGAGGTATCGCAAGAGCTCCGAGAACGCTGGATGAATTGGCCGTAACGGCACAAGCTTTGGTGCAGAAGGACGCTAGAGGGAATGTCATCCGCTCAGGATTCGCCAATGTTCCTACCACCTATGAGCTGATCGCTTGGCTTGGTCAGCAAAACCACCTCAGCTATATTACAGACCAGGAGAACGGGCATGCAGGCAATCCTACGAGGGTCCTGTTCCATGAAAACGGCACAATGGTGAACTTCCTCACCAAATGGAAGGCTTTATATGATACCGGGGCTCTAGAGAATCTTACCAGCGACCGAAACGGGGCGTTTGCCAGTGGAAGGACTGCGATGATTGTAGCCTCGACGAGCAACCTTACCACCATTCTATCGATGGTCGGCGACCGTTTCGAGGTAGGAGTTGCCAATTTCCCGATGGTTGATGAACATGCAACCGGCGGGGTGAATGTCGGAGGAGGGGCAATCTGGGCGTTTGACAATGGGTCGGGCAATCGAGATGCAGCATGGGAGTTTGTCAAGTTTGCCAGTAGTGGAGAGCAACAACTCGCATGGCACATCGCAACAGGGTATTTCCCTATCCATCGTGACACCTACAGCCTGCCTGCTTTTGAAGAGCACATTGCCAAGAATCCTCTCTTCAAGGTTGCTATTGATCAACTGATGCAGAGCAACCCGCAGTTGCAGGGTATCTGGGTGCCCAGTGCTTATCAGATTTATTATGCGTTCCAAACCGGAATTTTGAAGATGCTTACTGAAAACAGGAGCCCCGAGGAAACAAGTAGAGCTTTGGAAGCTGAAATCAATGGGTATTTTGCTGAATATCTGAGGATGCAAGGCCAATGAGAATTGCCACCAGTACCAATCTAATCAGTTTTAATCCTGATGGATCAAAGACTGAGATGATCCACCTGATAGCCCTCTATGCAAAAGAGGGCTTTCGCTTTCTCGATATAAACCTATGTGAGATGCTTAATCCAACCAGTATACTTCATACGGAAAACTGGAAGGCTTATGCCAACAGACTGAAGCAGCTGTCAGTCCAGCACCGCTTGAAGTACAATCAAGCTCATGCGCCCTATTCCCGGGACGGCAGGATTCTTGAGGATTTGCTTATCAGATCAATGGATATCTGCCTCTATCTGGGAATACCCATTCTGGTGGTTCATCCTACCAAAGGTGGGGTTGAACAGAATCTATGCGAGTATAGAGCTTTCGTGAACGAGGCTGAAAAAAGAAACATCATCCTTGCGTTTGAGAATCTCAACGAGACGGATGAGATAACCGAAATTGATGACTTAATCGCTATAGTCAAGGGTTTTGCTTCTCAATATGCAGGTATCTGTTATGATACTGGACACGCCCACTTGTGCAAACACGATATGGTACAGGACATCAGAAAGATGGGATCTTTGCTTGTTGCGACCCATATTGCTGACAATCATGGCACCCTTGATGAACACCTTCTTCCCTTCTATGGCACTATCGATTGGGATTCTGTTCTCAATGCATTGAAGGCAATCGGGTATCGTGGGGAGCTGACCTATGAATGCATGTTCTTCAACAGAAATCTTCCGTCAGGATTGAAACAACAGGCGGTAAGACAGGCATATCTTATTGGTGAATATCTGCTTACGAGAGTTCTTTGAAGCGGCAACGATCGGCAAAATTGCATTGTTTGCACATGAGTCCGGGGCATTGCTGAAAATCATCATTGGTTTCAAGCTGATGGATATGCCAGCTCAGGTCACTGATTCGCTTTTGTATCTCAGCTTGTCGAGCAAGAGCGTCGCTCAGTTTACTGCGATACTGTTTCAACAACTCATTCCTTCGCTTTTCTCCAGTAGCGTCTTCGCTGCCCATGAGTATGATGGTTCTGATTTCACTGAGGGTAAAATCGAGTTCCTTCAACTCTGATATTCGATTCAGATACACTACATCCGCATCAGTATAATAACGCTGCCCTCCATCTGATCGATGGTTGGTTTTTAGAAGTCCTAAAGATTCATAGTACCTGATGGTACGAACGGTCACCTTGCACTTCTTCGCTAGTTCTCCAATACGGTACGACTTCTGTTGCATATCTGAAGTTGTACCACAGCTTGGGTTCAAGACTCAAGCAAACCAGAGCCTTTGCGCTCTTAGTTAAGTATGAAACACCTCATGCAAAACGACTCTAGGCAAGAATCTTTCTACACTCTTTTTCTCTTTCAGCAGCAAGAGGATCTTCTTTGCCGTTGTTCTTGTTTTGCTTGCTTACGCACATTTCATACTATACAAGGAGAGCCACTATGAAAAAAATGAAGCTCGTCGTACTTGCAATCGTCATGATTGCAGGTCTCACTAGCTGTGCATCTATTGCCAGCGATGATAATTATCCGGTCGTAATCAGTAGCGAACCAAATTGTGCAAAAATCACCATTGTTGATGCGAACAACAAAACGGTTTACAAGGGGATCACTCCGGCTGTGGTCAATCTTGATGCAGGAAACGGGTTCTTCAAGAAAGCTTCCTACACCATCACGTTTGAAAAAGAGGGCTATGATGAATCTGTCTATAATTTGACCAGCTCCCTGGACGGATGGTACTGGGGTAATATTTTACTCGGAGGCTTTCTCGGAATGGTCATCGTCGATCCTCTTACCGGAGCGATGTGGAAACTCGATTCCAATGTCGCAATAGAGTTGACGCAAAGTACTGCATCCATCAATATCATGAGTTTTGATGATATTCCTGATCAATGGCTGGGGCATTTGACAAGACTCTGTTGATAAGAAGTACGCAATAGTGTTTGTGTGCATCAAGCTGCTGTGATGCACACTTTTTCAAGCAAAACAGCACTGGTTCTGTCTTAGTTGAGTATGAAATACCTCATTCAACAACCAACAGAATTACGCATCAAAGAACTGGCGGTCTGTGACCGGCCTCGTGAACGATTGATCAAGCAGGGTGCTGAGTCTTTAAGCGACCAAGAGCTCTTTTCCATTCTGATCGGCAGTGGCAACAGAGATCGTTCTGTCACCTCCATCGCAAAAGAACTGATGGAGTTGCTCGATAAGAAGGGTCAGGTCAGCAACGATGATCTGCTTGCCGTTTCTGGGCTTGGAATGGCGAAAGCCACCTTGATAACCGCTGCTTTAGAACTGGGCAGAAGAAGATTGCCCGCTAAACGCAGACAGATTTCCAGCCCGGGTGATATCTATCCCCTAGTCAGGCATTATGCCACAAGGATGCAGGAACATTTTCTAAGCGTCTGTCTCAACGGTGCACACGAAGTTCTGTCGGTCGATGTTTGCTCTATCGGGTTGGTAAACAGAACATTGGTGCATCCAAGGGAGGTCTTCACTGAAGCGATACGACAAAGGGCGACCGCCGTCGTGGTGGCCC
>CAZJMG010000067.1:0-9665 GCA_964547185.1 uncultured Sphaerochaeta sp. | reverse complement strand
AAACAAACAAAGGTTAGCAGTTTCCTAACTTTACTGTTGACTTTTTATAGGAGGAACTATGAAAAAAATCACGGCCTTTTTTCTGCTTTTTGCATTGTTGAGCGGCTCACTCTTTTCTGTATCATTCTCTGTCTTTGCAGAAACGGAGCAAGGGACTATTGCCTTGTTGCATCATACCTATCAGAATGGCACCGGCGGTGATGACTTTGACTTCATCAAGCAAGGTGGCCAGAACAACCTCTACCCCTTCAGTCGTTACAGCATAGGAGCAACGATAGCTGAGAACCATAGGCTTTGGTTTACCTACCAGCCTCTGTTGCTGCAAACAGCTGTCTTCTTTCAAGAAGATGTTGATATTGGAACCACAAAATTTTCAGAAGATACTCCCATGGAACTTACCTACAGCTTCCCCTTCTACAGGATGACCTATACCTATGACCTACTGGGCAACTACGAGCAGGCATACCTAGGCTTGGGGCTGGCTCTTCAAATCCGTAACGCATCAATCCAGTTCAAGCAGGTCGATGGCTCAGAGCTTTTTGTCAGCCAAAACGTTGGTTTGGTTCCCGCCATAGCAATTTACAGTGAATACAGCTTTGACTTTGGACTCACCCTCAGTGCTGATATTGCTGGCATTTGGGCAAGCTCAGCAATCATAAATGGTGCTGACTTTGAGTTTGAAGGCTCTATTTTGGATGCATCGCTGAGGATGTCTTGGGCTTTGAAGGATGGAGTAAGTCTCTTTGGCAATACCCGGTTCTTCGGCGGTACGGCGAAGGGATCAAGTGAAAATATCAATAAAACATGGACTGATGCCATAGAGCCCTATACTAAAAACAACATTGCCAGCATGACATTCTCTGCCGGAGTGAAGTGGCAACAGTAAAAATCTGCTAGCTTTTGTATTACATATCTAGCTATTGTACGAACTCCCCTTTACAATAAAGGCAGCCTCTCTGTTAAGGAGGAATAGGTGCTATCTCCAGTGGTTGTGAACATCTTCAGCCTATTGCCCCTGCTTTTCACCATATATCTGGCAAAGCGCCATATTGTACGTGCACCAGAGAACAGGTATTACATAGGCGCGGCAGGTATTGTCATTGTGTTGCTATTATCAGAAATAGCGAATTATTTTTTAAGTGGGAAACTCCAGATTCTAGCATTCGTGTTGCATATGCTCTGCTATGTTCTGGAGTTCTCTCTTACCCCGTTGGTCCCAGTACTGCTGTTGTTGTATCTTGGATTTTCAAAACTCACCAGGAAAAAACTGATATTGTTTTTAATCCCCTTATTCAGCAACATAGTATTGAGCACGCTTTCAGTCCAAACTGGATGGCTTTTTTCCATCACCGAGGAAAACCTCTATACAAGAGGTCCCTTCTTCTTCATTATCACGTTGGTATCTGCGTACTACTTTCTTTTAGTCATTGCTCGAATATTCTCCCAAAAGAATGACTTATGTCCTTCCAGAGGACTTTTAAGCGCGGTATATACATTGCCGATTGCGGCAACAGTCTTGCAATTGGTTACTTTTTCATACTCATACATCTTCAGCACCATGGCCATATCGTTGCTCTTGTATTACGTCATCATGCAGGAGTGTCGTTTTGCCTTCGACGTACAGACAAAGGTGAGAAATCGCATCGCGTTCGAACAGGATATGCATGCCCTGCAAGCATCAAAGAGGGATGCAACCATTTTTATGTGCGATGTAAACAACCTCAAACAAACCAATGACTCCTGGGGACATCAAGAAGGAGATGCGTCTCTTTCTACCTTGGCGTCGCTTCTGAATACGACGTTTCTGAGATATGGGAAAGTGTATAGAATAGGAGGTGATGAGTTTTGCGTCCTACTTCCGATACAAAGAGATATAGGCCTGCTCATTGAGGAATTTCGCAAAAACCTTCTAAGCCTCAATGAATCATTGGCTCATGCAATCGATGTCGCTTATGGATTTGCTCAAAGCGACATCGCACAGGGAGTATCCCTTACACAAGCCTATAATGTAGCTGATGATGCTATGTATACACATAAGGCATCACAAAAGAAACAACGCTTACATTAACTGCCGGCCTTGCATTCTCAATTGCAGTAGTTCAATATTTCTGAGTGTCTGCAGCACGTCAAAGGCCGCTTGATACCAATCCAATTGCTTAGCTTTCAAGGCATTCTGATCGACCAGCTTGGCATCAAAACGGATTTGCTCCGTCTCCCATTGCATCTGCACCAACGTATAGTCCTCAAGTTGTACCAAAAGGTCGAGCAAGTACCCTTGCAGTTGTGTACGCATGGCTCTCAAAGCTGTCTCAGCTTCTTCACGAGCCTTGGTAATAGAGAGATTTGCCTGTTCTATGGCTATACGGCTTGTCTCGCTTCTAAAGGAAGAGGTACGGCGAAACAGGTCAGAGGCACTCAGCCCGATGGAAAATGAAACAACAGGATGTGAGGAGCGAAACATCTCATCAAACGAGTTGAAAAAAGAGCTGTTTGCTGTGGGAGTATAAAATGGGGAGAGCTGCAACGATAGAGAGAGCTGAACCGCATCAGACAGCTCCGAGAAGCGCCCATCTATCATAGCCTTGCTCAACTCCTTTAACGCTTGCTGATAGGTAGGATCAGAGATCAAGTACTTACCGAGCAACTGAGGATCATCAAAAAGAGAAGCTAAGGAAAAAGGATCAAGATCTGAGAGAACAATCTGATCAGGCAAGGTTCCCTCCCAAACAGTTCCCATGGTGATCTGCAGCTCGTCAAGCTCTCGTTGTACACCGTTGAGCGTGGAAAGAATCTGGTAATACCCCAGTTTAGTTCGTTCCAACGATTGCCTGCTGATAAGGCCTGCCTCAAAATCAGACTCTGCTATCTTTAGATTGGAAGCAGCCAATGCCGCTCTGCCTTGCAGGATAAAACGCGCTTCCTTCAAGGCTTGATTGAGGTTGATCAAGCTCAGGTTCTGTATAATCAGGGCCTCTTTGAGTGCATCTTTTGAAAGATTTGCTGTGTTGAGTGAGAGTTGCTGCTTTTCAAGCTGAGCTTTCTGATAGGAAGCGTCGATGATGCGCTCGCCGATCCATAACGGTTGCTGCAACTGGACAGATATCTGGGGGGTATGAGACCAAGCTTCATTGCTTGGAGTCATATTTATACTATAGGCACTGCTCTGACTTGCTGTAACGGAGACGGACCCGGCAGTAGGCAAGGCTTGAGCAAGGCTGCTTGATACAGAGAAGGAATGTCTTTTCGTCCTTATTTCATTACCTGCAGAAAATACTGTCGTATCGGAATAGGAGTAGGGAGTGGCCTGCAGCGAAAGACGGGTCTTTGCCTGGGCAAGACTGAAATCAAGTTGGGCTTGCTGCAGTTGTACAACGCTCTCAAGTTGGGCAAGATCAGCATTAAAAGAAGCAAGCCTGGCAGGCAACTCTGAGTACAAACGTTGTAGGGTTACCCCTTCCAGGCTCCTATTCCATTCAGCAAGAAACGTATCGAGCGGTACGGAGGAAAAGGAAGGATTAAAGTCGTATTCCTCATCAATAGCATCCAAATTTGGATAGGAAGCAAAGAGAGAACCAGCTACCAAGAGTATGGTCAAAAGATATGATAGTTTTGCTTTCATGCAGATCTCCTGGATTTTCGGTCATATAAGAGACCGTACAGCAAGGGAAGAATAAACAAGGCACTGAGGGTGGAAAATACTAGACCAACCATGATGGTACTCGCCATCGGAGACCAAACCACCGAGTAGCCGCCTATTCCGATCGCAGTAGGAAACAGTCCGGCAATCGTGGTAAGACTGGTCAGCAGGATTGGCCGTACCCGTGTTGAAGCTGCTTCAATGACCGCATCCTTGACGAGTATTCCTTCCTTTCTCCTATCGTTGATGAAGCTGATAAGTACAATAGCGTCATTAACTGCAATACCGGCTAGGGCGACTGCAGAATAGATGACCGTTGTGGAGAGAGGCGTTCCACTTACGAACAAGTAGAGCACCACGCCGATGAAGGCAAAAGGCACTGAGAGCAATATCAAGAACGGCTGACTGTAACTGTTGAACTGAGTGCCCAGAATCAGATACATCAAAAAGATTCCAAGGATGAAGACCCTGAGTATATCAATCAGGAGATTTGAAAAATCTGCAAACTCTCCACCAACGGAGAATTCCACCGAAGGATAGCGAGATGAGAGTTCAGAATCCCACAGTTGACGCATCTGTGCATTGACCTCTCTTTGGTCTATGTCCCCAAGAGCATCAGCTGTAATGGTGATCTCACGTTTGCCTTCCACCCTACGAATGGAGCCGATGGGATTCTCTGACCTGATTTGAGCAACACTGGAGAGAGGAATCAAACGACCGTCATCGGTGGGTATCAAGATCTGCTCCAAGTCCTCGAATCGCTGGGGACCCGTTCCTCCGAAACGTACCACGATATCAATTTCCTCATTCTCCAAGAAGAAGGTTCCTACACGGACTCCTTCAAAACGAGCTCTGAGATGATTTGCAATCGCTGAGACGGAAATACCCAATCGACTTGCCTGGTCTTGGTTCACCTCAACACGCAAGACAGGATTACCTGCAACAAAGTCGCTCTGGACATTCGCAACGTTCTCTATTGAAGATAAGGTGTTAGCCAGTACGGAAGCAGCATCGATGATGGGTTGGTATGCATCACCGCTGAGACGGAAGCTGAAATCTGCAGAGGTAGGAGGTCCTGTCTGGGCTTTGGTAAAGAGAACCTGTTCTGCTCCACTGATGTAGTAAGTCTCTTTTTTGACCTCATCGATGATTTCTTCAATGCTTCTCACCCTTCCTTGGTCTTTTTCAGCTAGGTCAATGGTAATTTGTGCTTGGGTGGTGTTTCTTGAACCACTGCTGCCACTTCCTATCTTGCTGCTGATGGACAAGACCTCTCCATTTCCTATCTTTGGTACCAAAACAGCCTCAAAAGCCTGGACAACATCATTTGTATGACGCAAAGTCGAGCCCAGAGGAGTGGTTATCTCAATATTGAAGTAACTGTAATCTTCTGCACTGAACAAATCTTGGCGCAGGGTTCCAACCAAGGAGAAAATTCCTATTGTAAGCACAAGGGCAAGGAGCAAGAACAGCAACTTTTTGGTATAGAGGACAGCAAGCAGTTTTGTATACCGATTCACGATAGGAACGAAGATTTTTTTCCGCTCCTTTTTCTGCTTCTTTTGCGTATCTCTCGGACCCCATTCAGCATAATGGCTGGGTAAAAAGAAGATTGCTTCAACAGTGCTCACAATCAAGGCGATGGTTACGGTCAGAGGAATTACTCTGAGGAATTTTCCTATAGTGCCTGGAATAATCATCAAAGGCAGGAATGCCGCTACAGTGGTACCCGTCGCAGCCACGATGGGCCAAATCACCTCGTTGACACCTTTGATCGCTGCTTCGTGGCGTTTCAAACCCAAACTCTGCAACCTAAAAGAGTTTTCTACGATTACGATACCATGGTCAACAATCAGGCCAAGTACAAGGACAAGACCAAAAAGTGTATTGGTATTTATCGTTTCCCCGAGTAAGTCGAGAACCAAAAAGGTAAGAGCAAACGTGACCGGAATACCCAAGGCTGTAATGAGTGCGTTTCGCGCCCCGATAAACAACGAGAGTATTATCACCAGAAGAACCAAGCCCATCAAGGCATTGGTGGATAATACAGACAAACTCGAGGCTATTTGTACGGTCGAATCATTGAACAGAGTAAGATCCGCTATACTCTGTTCTTGTTCCTGCTCGACGATATCCCGTACAGCATTGACGATTGCAACAGAGTTGCCTCTGACAACCTTGGTGATCCTAAGACTGACAGAGTTGTTTGCATTAAATCTGCTGATCGGTGTATTCGCCTCAAAACCGTCGATAACCCTTGCTACATCCCGAACCCGCACTATGCCTTCATTCGTATTTGATCTACGGACGATGACCGAATCCAAATCTTGCACCTCTCGAACACTACCCAAGGTTCGAAGCAGGTATTCACGTGATTGTGTGGTCAAGGTGCCACTGGGCAATAAACGATTTTGTTCACTGATGGAACGCACCACTTCATTGACTGTCAAGCCAAGAGAAGAGAGCATCACGGGATCGAGATTTACCTGAATCTGACGCTCGGGAAGACCGATGATTTCAACATCCTTGACGTCACGAACAGACAGAATTTTGTTCTGTAAACTCAAAGCTTGTTCACGCAGTTGTTGATACGAGAGATTACCGCTGATAACCACTTCGATGACTGGAAGGAAATCAGAGGAAGAAAAGTCATCAACAAGCGGAGTCAGAATACCTTCAGGGAGGTTTACTTGGGAAAATCTGGTCTGGGCATCCTGAAACAAAGACTTAAAGAGTTGGTCATCGATGCCATCATCAAACTCAACGCGTACCACAGAGAGACCTTCGCTGGTAGTAGAGCTTATCTGTTTGAGCCGATCCATCCCAAAAAAGGCGTTTTCGACAGGAATGGTAACAGAAGCTTCCATATCCTCAGCACTTACCCCTGGATACGGTACTATGACATTGACCCAATAAAAGGGGACTTCAGCAAATTGCTCCTGGGGCAAGCTGATCAAGCTGAAAACACCCAAGGCTAAAATCGTGACCATGAGAATGTTGACGAGCACCGGCTTGGAGACAGAGAACTTACCAATGGAGAAACTATTATAATCATCTTGCATAAAAGGCTCCTCCTATTCAGTTATATTGATCCGACTGCCGTCATAGAGTCGAGAGAGAGCACTTAAAAGTACTTTCTTTCCTGTAAAATCATAGTCATCAACAGGATCTACAGCTGTCTTATCGCCATATTGGTCGACTATGACCACTTCCACCATTTTAGCAGTTGCTCCTTCGGCAACGAAAACATAAGTCTTATTGTTTCTAAAAACCATAGCTTGGTTTGGGACCAAGGTGAGCACAGGAGCCTGGTCATTGAAGATAGTGACTTCTGCAGTAATTCCGGCTTTCAATACATCTTGTCTTGGGTTTTCAAAATCCACTTGAACGACCCAGCTTCCGGTCCTGCTGTCACTGGAGGCGCTGATAGCTGCAACCTTTCCCTCAATTTCAATGACTTCAGTTGGAGTCTTGACTGTTACTAAGGCCTTCGCACCATTTCTAATCAGAAAAAGCTGTGACTGCCCTACGCTGAGGGTGATCCTCAGCTTTTCAAGATCCACAATCCTTGCTATCTGTGTACCTGCCTGAACTAGATCACCTACGACCAGTTTTGACAATTCAGCGATGCTTCCTTGTATGGGGGTGATGATTCGGGTGTTTGCAAGAGATGTTCTGGCGTTTTCCAACTGAGCCGAAAGACCGGACAACGCTGATCTTGATTGATTCAATGCAGAAAGACTGATTGCACCTCGGTTATACAACTGTTCGTTGACAACCAGTTCCTTTTGAGCATTCTCAAACTGCTTCTCCAATTGACTAAGACTGAAGGTGGCGACGGTGTCATCCAACAGTACAAGCTCATCACCGGCTTGCAGCCTAGCTCCGAGAGAGGCGCTAATCGACTTGATCTCTCCGCTTGTCCTAGCCTTGACCACAACTTCTTGTTGTCCTTGCACCGTCCCCGCACCGAATACCTTATCCCGCAATGCCCTTTGCTCGACAGCTACAGCAAAGGACACTATCTGAGTATAATCTGTCGCGGCTGATACTGCCTCAACCTCTGCAACAGGAGGCTCTTCTTTTTTGCAGGAATTTAAAAACACTATACTTAGGGCAAGGAGGACGAGTACTGTGATTCTTACTGACTTTGCCATGGTCACCTCTCAATATTTTATGCTTATTAATAACGATTTTTAATATAGCATACAAGTGTATTGTTCACAACCATTTTAGCGTTTTTTCTACACCTTGTTTGAGATATTGCTCTCATGCTATAATTTTATAAAGGTAAGAAGCATATCACCTGATTTGATACTCTGTATCTGTCCTATACGTAGGACCATAAACGGTGGTCCAGGGCGAAAGAACGCCATGCTTGCAACCGAATTTCAGTATGAGCAACAAACAAAAAGAACTTACGGCTTTACGGGTGACGACTCTTATCTGTCTCAGCTTTGGTGTGCTGGGCATTGTCGTATCAATTATCGCAAACGCAAACTCAATGCTTCTAGATGGACTCTATTCAATGATACAGAGTCTCTTCATCTTGGGATCGATGCGTATCGTCTCACGACTTTTCAAAGAGGGGGATGATAAACGATTTCCTTTCGGATGTGGGGCTTTTGAACCATTTTTCCTCGTCCTTCGATCTTTTGCACTGCTGAGCATGGTGTTCACCATCGCTTGTATCAGTACGCTCGCCATGTTTCGCGGCGGCTATACTATCGAACATGGTACGGCCCTCACGGTTTCTGCAATCTCGTTGGTTGTTTGTGCGCTCGTCTGGATTGCGCTTGCTCATCTTGCAAAGAAGCTCAAGAGTCCTACCTTGCGTTCTGAGAGCAAAGCTTGGTTTTTAGATACGGCTCTTAGCCTGGCCTCAGTGCTGGCCATTGCATCGATATTCCTTATCAACCAAACATCTTATGCGTATCTTGCAGTATATATAGACCCTGCATTGACTTTGTTGTTCCTTTTTTGTCTCTCTCCTATGCTCATCAAGGACATCGTCCATTACAGTCGACAGTTATTGGGAGCTGCCCCGTCAAAATCCATCCAAACAGACTTGGAAAAAATCGTAGGTCGCTTTGTACGCACTCATGGATTTCGTAGCTCTGAGGTCTACGCTTCGGCACGAGGCAGGAGCCTCATGATCGTCATTCATATATATCTTTGGAGAGAACAATCCGTATCGGAATTGGATACCATCCGTCTCAAGATGGTACAAGCACTACATACGTACTCCCGCTTCTGTGATGTTGATATTGTGTTTACTCTGGACGGACGCTGGGCAGATTACCAGATTCCACTTGCTGTGCAGAATGCATAAGTCAAGAATGATTGCAATATTGAAAAAAGTATGTAATCATTTCACACGTTGCTTGTTATACAATTGAGAGAGGTCCATTTCAAAGGAGGGGTTTCGATGAAGGTGGGGAGAAAGATACGACTGCACTTGTATGTGTATCTGGTCAGTGCATCTTTTCTGCTGCTTTCAAGCTGCGGAGTGTACAGCAAGACCGCTCCGATCAACCCAGATAAAAACCACTGGGAAGGCCCCCTTCTCGATCAAGCAGATATGGAAAATGTACAGATCGTACTAAAACCTCATGAACGCAGCATTACGCTCAACCTTGAAGATTTGGATGCTGACTTTTCTCTTCTGATGCAGTACTTTCATAGCAACAGACCTGATTCTGTAGAGGAGCATGTGTTTCAAAGTACTGATGCAGGCAATTATACCTTGGTCATCACGAAGCAATGATACAAGATAGGAGCTTATCGCTCCCTTCAAATTTCTCTTTGGTTTATAGATAAACTAAGCAAAACGAATTGGCCTTCTTCATTTTTTGTCCATACAAAAGTGCCATACAGAGAGAGCTCTTGATGTATGGAAAACGGCACCTCGAATATGTTGTTACGCTCTCTTGCTTTTCCAATTTGTATATTGGAAGCAGGAAGTATTGATGCTACCTGACTTCCGTCGTTTCTCAAAAAACCTAGTACTCTGAAGTCAATCCGGCAA
>CAZJMG010000066.1:0-9711 GCA_964547185.1 uncultured Sphaerochaeta sp. | reverse complement strand
CTTTTATCAACTGCTCCATCTTGATCTTGGTGATTCCTGCAGCAACAAACAGTACGGTACCTACCGGAGGCGTTATCAACCCAATTCCAAGATTTACACACATAATAACACCCCAGAAAACAGGATCGACTCCAAAGTTTGTCATCACTGGCAGCAACACCGGTCCAAGAATGAGAATTGCAGGGGTTATGTCCATGACGAAACCAACCAATAAGAGAAGGATGTTTGCAACAATGATGATGACCATTGGATTGTCGCTCAAAGAACCAAACATAATCGCCAGCTCCTGAGGAACTTGGGCCAAAGTCAGAAGGTATGCCGTGACCGAGGCATTACCACACAGAAAGAGCACCGATGCGGTTGTCTTACTTGTGTTGAAAATGACCTGTGGCAAATCCTTGATTTTCAGTTCTTTGAAGACGAATAAACCCAACAACAAAGCCATTATCGCTGCAACGACACCAGCCTCTGTTGCAGTAAAAATACCTGCAAGAATACCTACAACAATTATGAACGGAATAATAAGAGCTGCCCAAGCCTCCTTCAGTGAAGTAAACACGTTCCTCAAGATAAAATGTCTTTTCTGACCACTGTTCTTGTCAATCTTGTGTTTGTTAACGGTAAGAAGTGTGACAAACATCAGTATCAAACCAGCAAGGATACCCGGGATGATGCCCCCTATAAACATTCTTGAGATAGAGGTGCTGGTAGTTACTCCATATAGGATGAAAGGGATGCTAGGAGGAATGATGATTCCAATAACAGAAGACGAGGCGGTTACGGCTGCTGAATAAGCTGGATCATAGCCTTCTTCTTCCATGGTAGGAATAAGCAAGCCTCCGATTGCGGCAGTATCGGCAATAGCACTTCCCGATATTCCACCAAAAAACATGCTCGAAAGGATGTTCACATGTCCCAAACCACCCTTGATATGCCCAACCAGGGTATCAGAGAAAACCATAAGGCGCTTTGCAATTCCGCCGCGGTTCATCACTTCTCCCACGAACATATAAAAAGGAACAGCAAGCAAGGCAAAACTATCCATTCCATTAAACAGCTTCTGCGCATAGCTGACCATGGGGAAATCCATAATCCTCAGCATGACCAGGTTTGCGATTGCCATACCAAAAACAATTGGAATACCAAGCAAAATACTTACAAACAAGACACCTAAAAATATAAAAAACATCTATTTTACCCTACTCTCACGAATTGATGCGATGAATTTGATGCAATTCCCGATGAACATGCACATCATCGAAAAGGGCAATACCGAATAGACCAGCTTCATGGGTAATGCCAAAGTTGCCGACACATGCCTCATTACACTAAGAAACTCAAGGCTATAGTACGTTAAAAAGCCCAGTACTACGCCAACTGCAATGAATTCAATGGTTAAAAGTATCAGTTTTCCATGTTTTGTTTTCTTGATGATGACACGAGTTAAAATATCAAGACCCACCAGTTCATTGTTCTGAAATACACTGATCATTCCCAAGAGGTTCACCCAGATAAACAAGAACCTAGCCAGCTCATCGGCCCAAGCAATGGAGTTGTTGAATACATATCTTCTTGTAATATTATACGCTACAATGATAAATAGCGAAAAAGTTACAAGAATCATGAACCATCTGTACATTTGCTTAATGCTATCTCTAACGATTCCAAGTTTTTCCATACATACATTATTCGGACAGCCAAGTAAGCCTTGGCTGTCCAAATGACTCCTTTTACAAATTTGCTAGGAAATCAATAGCCTTCTGAACCAGTTCTGGACCAATTTCTTGTGCGAATTGATCGTATACAGGTCTTGTCAGTTCCTGGAAGGGTTTAATTTCTTCAGGAGTTAGAATAGTGATTTCCATATACTTGCTCAACTCAGCAATGATCTTCTGCTCTGACTCGCGTGCGCTGGTTCTATTGAAGTCACGAGCGGCAAAAACTGCTTCCCGTACGGCCGTCTGATACTCTGCAGGTAGCCTATCCCAGAACTTCTGAGAGAAAATTACGCCGAAGGGAGAATAGACGTGTCCGGTGTTAGTTGCATACTTCTGTACTTCATAGAACTTGTTTGCAAGGATGGTTTCCCAAGGATTCTCCTGTCCATCAACAACACCCTGCTGCATTGCGGTAAATACTTCACCAAAATTCATCGGGGTGGGGTTTGCTCCAAGCAATCTGAACGTTGCCAGAGGAACGGGTGTAGGCATGGTTCTCAATTTCAGGCCAACGATATCGCCAGGAGTTCGAACTGCACGCTTGCTGTTTGTCAGCTGTCTGAATCCATTTTCCCAATATCCAACACCGATCATACCGGCGGGCTTGAGAGAATCAAGGACTTCCTGACCTACAGGACCATCAAGAAGAGCATCAACCTCTGCATAGGAAGTGAAAAGGAAGGGAAGGTCAAACAATTTAACAGCATTTGACCACTGAGAAGCAGGTCCAATTGTTCCACAGAACATCTCTACAGTTCCAAGCTGAAGACCTTCAAGAATAGCTAGGTCGTCACCGAGGGTACTTGAGTGATACAACTGCATGGTCACAACACCATCAGTAGCAGCTTCAAGATGGGCCTTCATGAATTCCAAAGTCTTATACTGTAATGACTGGTCATTATAGCCAATACCTGTCTTGATCACATACTGACCTTTTTTTGGACCTTCTTCCTTACCGCCTGCAGCAAAAACCAGAGACAGTGACAAGATAGCCATCGAGACTACCAATAACGCTTTTTTCATACAATCCTCCAAATACTTGTTTTTATGATAAAGCCGAAGCTTAACATACGCTTATCTTTTTTTTCGAAATCTCATTACGGAAAACTGATTACCGTCTTTCCTCCATTCATCCCAGAAGCAGCGAGCTTTTGAATAATGGTCTCTGCCTCTGTAAATGGATGCACTCCCTCAAGCAAAACCTCAGGATTCAATAAACCCTTTGCAAAAGAATCAATCACGTACGGAAATCTACGATTATTCAGTCTTGAACCGATGATGGTTATTTCTTTTCTAGTTATCTCGAATTGGTTGACAACAGATTCTTTTTTTGAAAAACCAAGAATCCCCATACGTCCACCAGGAGCAAGGCATTCCAGGAGAGTCAAGAACAAAGAGGGTATACTTGCAGCATCAACCACCACGGTAACACCATCGCCGTCGGTGATACGCATTACCTCTTCCTTGATGTCGGACTTTGCACTATTAATGGTAGCGCACGAGCCTAAAGCTTTGGCCGTCTCAAGCTTCTCGTCAAGGATATCACACACAATGACCTCAGCACCCAGCATCCTTGCCGTCATAAGTACGGTGTTGCCGATTACACCACTGCCAACTATCAGTACCCTATCGCCTTTCGTAATACGTGTTCTTTCACAGATGTTTGAACCGATGGAAAAAGGCTCGACCAAGACAGCTGTTTCCCAGCTCAAATGTTCAGGTACCTTATAAAGGTTTTTGGCAGGAACTATAAACTGTGAAGCAAACCCCCCATCTGTATGAACTCCCATGACCTGCAAGCTTGAACAAACATTCGGATGGCCTCGTCTGCATGCATCACACACTCCACAGTTGAGAACAGGGTCGATGCAAACACGATCTCCCACTGCAAAATCAGAAACATCAACTGCAACCTGAGCAACAATTCCCGCTATCTCGTGACCGATGACTCTTGGATAGATGGTAAACGGGTTGTCTCCGTTATAAATGAGCAAATCAGAGCCACAGATGCCGACACGCTTGACATCAACCAACACTTCCCCTGCCTCAAGGGCACGTACTTCCTTATCAATAATCAAAACCTCATGCGGCTTTGCAACTTGCAAAACTTTCATTATACACCTTTCCTAATTAACTCTAAAACAAGGACTCTGCTTTTCAGATTCGAAGCATACATACATACTAGCATACTTGTGGATGCTGTCAAGCATAAACTTACATTTATTACAGAGGGGTTTATATTCCTATTTAAGGGAGTATCTTATAGTATATATTATATCAATTTAATCCTTTTTTTCATTCCTTTCAACTCGACAATATTCAGTAAATATATGCATATTTCTTTGTATTTACTTACATGTTAGTATTAAAACCACTCTCTCAGCCAAACAGCTTCCCTGCATAAGGAATTTTCTCCATACTTATGCATAGTTGTCATCTGAGAGGTGTTCATATATACTAATTATTGCCAATTCCGCCTAACTGACAGAACAGTATGGATCATTTTCTCATAAGAACTCTCCCACAATTTAATTATCAGAAGGAATACCCGATGGAAAACCGAGATCAAAATTTGACCGCTTCAGAGAAAGCATACAACCTCATCAAATCAAGAATCTTGGGACTTGCCTATAAACCTGGCAGAGGACTGAGCACGACATCGCTTGCACAGGAGTTGGGCATGAGTCGTTCTCCTATACGCGACGCACTTCTCAGACTTGCAAATGACAATTTAATTGAAACCTTCCCCAAAAGTGGCTCAAGAGTATCTCTTATCGATTTAGCAAAAGTGACGACCGAACGATTTTTGAGAACCAGTTTAGAGAAAGCGGCTTCCTCTGAATTTGCCCTGAACAATTCTCCCGAGCACATAGAAAAGATGAGGGAGCTCATAGAAAAACAAGTGTCTGCTTGGGAAGCAGGTGCCTATGTTGACTTCATTACCTATGATGATCTATTCCACCGGGTGATATTTGAAGCGATCGGAATGCAAGACTGCTGGGAAATCATCCAGACCAACTCCCCCAACGATCACAGGATCCGTCTTCTCTCTGCGTTAAAAATCACCGGCACCCGCAATGCAATTGTGATGAATCATACAGCGTTGGTTGATGCAGCCGAAAGAAAAAATCGTGATGATGTCATGAGGATTGAAACTCAACACCTCTCAAGGGTTGTTGAAGAAACCGCCAAACTGGTAATCAAATTACCGGAAATCTTCAAACTTTCCGACTACAAGACTGCACCTGAATCAATACACTCAAATATTCGTTCTTTTCAAAGTGGGAACGAGAACTTTCTCAACAGTCTTGTGAGCAGCAACCCAATACCGCTGAATACCAACGACTGATGATTAGCATACCCATACAAAAACCCCTCTCAAAGAAAGGGGCCTTTGCAACAGAATGTCATAATTATGTAATGGGAGCCGGGTTGAAGTAACAGAGGAAGTTTGTCAGCCCGAACTGCTCTGCGTACGGCTTTGTTCCACTTGCCACATCAAGGATGAGATTGAACAGGCGCTCACCAGCTTGCCCAACCGTCTCCTCTTTTGTAGCGATAAGCCCGGCATCGAAGTCGATGAGATCTTGCCACTGTTCTTTCATGGCATTGCGGGAACACACCTTGATCACAGGAGCCTCCGCCAAGCCGTAAGGAGTGCCTCGTCCGGTCATAAAGACCTGCACGGCGATACCGCTGGCAAGCTGGGATGGTCCGCAAACGATGTCACTTGCAGGGGTGGCTGCAAAGATGAGGCCTTTTTTTGTGGGAATCTCCCCAGGACCGAGGACTTCAACAATCGGGGCCTTGCCGCTTTTGACAATCGACCCCATTGCTTTTTCCACGATGTTTGAGAGTCCTCCCATCTTGTTGCCCGGAGTTGGGTTTGCGCTGCGGTCAACACTCCCCTTGGCCAGATATCTATCATACCAATCGATTTCATAGACCAACTTATCCAAAACTTCCCTTGATGCACAACGTTGAGCAAGCAGATGCACCCCGTCGCGGACCTCGGTTACCTCACTGAACATCACGGTCGCCCCACCGCTGACCAATAAGTCACTAGCGTAGCCAGCACTGGGATTGGCGGTGACGCCACTGAAGGCATCACTGCCTCCACACTGAAGACCGACGCACAGCTTTGAGAGAGGCAAGGTTGTACGCCGGCGGGTGTTGAGCACCTTCAGCTTAGCCTCTGCCATGTTTAGAAGAGCGTCCATCATTGCAGCGTACCCTGGGTACTGTTGCAAGATAATGACATTCTCCTTGGTGTTCTCTTCTTCAGTCAGCAGTTTGTCAACGGTAAGTTTTTCGCAGCCGAGCCCCACAACCATGATCTGACCACCAAAGTTTGGGTTCTTGATCGTGTTTCGGATTGATCGAATGGGGATTACGGCATCGGGAGCGTTGATCGCTACCCCACAGCCGTAGGCGTGGTTGATGGCAACCACCCCGTCAACGTAAGGGTACTTAGGCAGCAGCTCACTCTTGATACGTGCGATCACCTGATCGACTACCCCACTGACACACTGCACCGTGGTGGTAATCGCCAAGATGTTGCGCGTCCCTGCGTAGCTTGTATGAGTATTTTCAAACCCTTCAAAGGTCGTTCGCTTGGGATGAGGAAGCTTAACAGGTTGCGGGTTTTCAAATGTCAAAGTAGATAAACTGGGCTGCTCAGGCAATATAAGAGAGTTCTCATTGATCCAGGAACCTCTTCTCACATCTTCAACCAGATAACCAAGGACAACAGCATACCGGATGACCGCATCACCCTTCTTCATATCCCGCAAGGCTACCTTATGCCCTTGGGGAATATCGGAAAGCAAGGTGACAGAATCGATTACCTCACCCTTCTTGGCGGCTTCCGTAACGATTGCCACCGTATCCTGTGAATCAATCTGAATCAGACGAGTGTTCATCTCTTTGCATCCTTTCTTGCTTGTTTCTTAGTCCTATGCTCATCGTAGAAGGAGTAGAGAAGAGAGATGACGATCAAAACCCAGATGACATTGCCGATAGGGCGGTTGAAGAACGTCATCAAATCGCCCCCGGAACCCTTGATTGAGTCAACGAAGTACTTTTCCAAATCACGTCCAAGAATAAAGCCGATGAGGAAGGAAGGAATACTGAACTTGAACTTGGCGAGCACGTAGCCGACCAAACCAAAGAACAGCATCGCCCAGACGTCAAACATATTGCCGTTTTGGGTTGCATAGCTTCCAACCGTACAAAGCAGGATGATCACTGGATAAATCCTCGTCTTGGGGAAGTTGATCACCTTCACGATGTGCTTGATCGGATAGAACATCACGATATACATGAACAGGTTGGCAATACCCATCGCAACCAGGATGGTATTCCAGATAGCCGGGTTGTTCGTTATGAACAGCGGACCCACCTGGATTCCTTGCAGCATGAATGCTCCGATGAGAACCGCGGTGGTGCTGTCACCGGGAATACCCAAAGAAAGCAATGGAATCAAGGCACCACCGGTAAGACCGTTGTTTGCCCCTTCGCTGGCCACCAAGCCATCAACACAACCAGTACCGAATTTCTCAGGATGCTTGCTCATGCTCTTTGCCTGAGAGTAAGAAAGCAAAGAAGCTGCAGAACCTCCGACACCAGGAAGTACCCCGACAAACGTTCCGATGATACCCGAGCGGATCAGATTGAAGGTTTGACCTTTGAAGTCCTTGAAACTGAACTTCTTTGTCTGGTGGTTCATATCGATCTGTTGATGCTCCTCCTTCATACCCTTCTCAGCTTCCTGGAAGATCTGGACCAAGGCGAAAAGACCAATCAGAACAGGCAGGAGATTGAACCCCATACGCAGGTCGACTCTAAACAAGTCAGGAACCATGCGCATCCTATTGTTGTCGGCAAACTGCCCTATGAGCGATATGAAAACACCCATGAAACCAGCGAACACCCCCTTGATCATGCTCCCTTTGCTCAAGGCCGCGATGATAGTCAAGGCAAAGACGATGATCAAGAATTTCTCGATTGCCGAAAAGTTGATGGCAACTCGGGCAAGAGGGGGAGTAAAGAACCACAAACAGACAAGACTGATCAAGCCACCAACCAAACTGGCAGTGATGCCGATGCGCAGAGCCCTGAGGCCTTCTCCACGCTTGGCCATCGGAAAACCGTCAAAACCGGTACAGATGGAGGAAGGAGTACCGGGGATGTTGATCAAAATGGCAGGAATCAAACCACCGGAGATTCCCCCGACATAGAGACCAAGCAACAGAAACAGACTGGTGATTAGATCATAGGCGTAGGTCAAGGGTAAAAAGATGGCAATCGCCATTGTTGCAGTCATTCCCGGCAAAGATCCAAAGATGATCCCGATCACCACACCGACGAACGACATGACAAGATGTATAATTCCAAAACTAAATACTTCCATTGCGTTTCTCCTTCATTAGGGCAGGGTGATCTTGAACATCCGTCCGAATAAAAACCAGATGAGCGTCGAGGATACAACTGAGATAATCAGGGAGATCAGCAACGACCTGAAGTCATGGTTGGACCAAAACTGTTTTGTCTTGAAAGCTACAGGAATAGAGGCAAGCTGGTTGAGACCTACAAACAAGACGTTGAGTAGAAAAATGAAAATTATCGAAGCAGGAAGAAACCCAATGAGGTTCATTGCTGGGAAATAGAGCACCAACAGCAACAACGTACCAGGAAGACGAACTTTGTCCCAATTTTTCTCAAAAAAATGATAATCCTTGAAATTAAAGAAGGGCTTGTTCTGCTTCTTACACGTATAGGCCCGTTCCAGCAGCATGATGATGGCAAGAAAGGCCAAGATTCCCATGATTATGGGGGGAAATATCCAGTGGGATGTGGAAAGCCTGTAAGTGATTCTCGGCATAGGTTTCTCCTCATAGACTGACTGCAGGACAACGCCCTGCAGTCATTTAAAAAATTTTCAGCAAAAATTACAGAACCAGATCATCCAAGGAAGGAGCTCTGTCGATCAAACTCTGCAGGCTGTCACGCTTTGCAAAGATGAATTCCTTGCTCTCTTGAGCTGTAAGATACTTACCTGGGCGATAGGTCATCTTAGCCAGATCGGCGATCAGGTTGGGATCAGCGTTAACCTTCTTCATAGCCTCATCCAACTCAGCTACCAAATCAGCAGGGAAGTTCTTCGGCAGATAAATCAAGAAATCCTTGGAGAAGCGGAACTCTTTTCCGTCAAGGGTAATGCCCTGATCAGCATAGCTGGTTGCGCTCACGCCGTCGATGTTGTCAAGAAGTCCCACGAACTTCATTGCCAGTCTTGGATCGTTGGTCTGTGTATATTGCAGCAAGCTGGTATAGTCGGCAAAGATGATGTCGGCATTTCCGTCCCAGAGCATCTGCAACTTGTCACCGGTTGAACCACCGATTACTACACGGATTCTATCGGCGATATCAGCACCATAGGTATCCATGACCCACTGCCAGTAAACGATGAAACTGATATGGGAGACTCCACCAGCCTCACAAGCCATGCGGACCACTGCATTCGGGTTATTCTTCAAATATTCAGGAACCTGCGCAAGACTGTCATATGGAGCGTTCTTTGAAGCTCCCCAGGCAGAGCCGGGATTCTGAGCGATGCGAGGACCGACGGTCATGTTCTCAAGAGCATAGATGTCGTCGTATGCACCAAAGGAAATGCCAAGGTAAGTCATATCGTGGAACATCATGATGGTGTTTCCATCTGCTTTGGATGTCTGCATTGCATCAAGGGCGCGAGCAGCACCTACAGCATCGACCTTCAGGTTTGCTCCGAGAGCAGGTCCAAGATACCGACTGACCGTTTCTGCGATTAGATAGGAATCACCACCGGTGGCGGTGGAACCGATTACTACACGAACGTTCTGTCCTTTGAACGTAGGAGCTTGCTTTTCTGAAGAACCGGCAGCAAAAAGCAACCCTACAGTAAGCAACAAAGAAAGGGAGAGAACCAATAACTTTTTCATTTTTTTCTCCT
>CAZJMG010000065.1:0-10188 GCA_964547185.1 uncultured Sphaerochaeta sp. | reverse complement strand
TTGCAAGTATCCATCCGTTCAAAGCCAGTGCAAATGCCTGTCCTAGTTTGCTTGAGAAGGTCCAAAGGCTGGAGAAGACCCCTTCTGCTCTTCCCTTGTTCCGAGTAATAGCATCATGTTCTACAATATCGGGCAGGATGGCATGGGGCATGACATAGTGGGTGGACAGCCCTATACCGGAAAATGCCATGATAGCTACTCCAAATACAGGTCCTAATGTCTGTCCTAAAAGACTGAAGAGAAGGATCCCCAGGCTCATGATGGCCATTCCAATGGTATAACAAAGCTTTTTCCCGATGCGGTTTGCAACCTTCACCCATAGAGGGATGCAGAGCAAACTGAAAAAGAGCAACGCAACTAAGGCAATCTGAAAGAGACCTTCGTTGCCGAATATATAGCTGAAATAGTAGACCAAAGCTCCTTGAACCATGGATGTTCCGGTAATGAAAAATGTCCAGGGAAGCAGTGCAGAAAGAAATACTTTATCACTAAGTACTTCTGTGAATGTGGAAAAAAAGCTCTCGTGCTTGATCGATGTACTTCGCTCCGGTTCCTTGATAGCCCACACTGTTGCCATGGTGGAAAAAAGCATGACTGCTCCCATGAAGGTTCCCATCATTGACCAGCCTCTGGCTTGTGTGCCGAACAAGCCGATGATCGGCATCACCAAGGCTGCTCCGAAGAACGTGCCGATGACTGCAAAACTCATCCTATAGGCAGTGAGTACCGTTCTTTGGTTGTAATCGTCCGTCAATTCGGGCAAGAGCGCAGCATAGGGAATATTGACCAGTGTATAGGCGGTATTGAGTAGGCAATAAAGAAAGGTTACATAGATGAAGAGTCTTGTTTGACTCGAAAAAGTGACCGGGGTGAAGATCAAAGCCATGCAGATAAAGCTGATGATTGAGCCAACTGCCATGTACGGTCTTCTTCTTCCAAAGCGGCAGGTTGTCCGGTCGGATATATAACCAGTGAAAGGGTCTGTTACTGCATCCCATATTTTTCCGATCATCAAGGCCGTTCCTGCAAGCGCGGGAAGCAATCCCAATACATCGGTGAAGTAGAAGAGCAGGTAAAACCCTATGATGGTAAAGAAGAGATTTCCGCCAAGGTCCCCGATTCCAAAACCCAGCTTGATTCGTTTTGTAAGTGTGTTGATGGTATGCCCCCTCTGATGAAGAGAGTGTATCGTACAGAGGGGCATATCTCAACTAAAATTCAGCGAGCTTGGGATGGTCCAATACTCCCATGAAAAGAGGAATTTGTTCTTTCTGGTCGATGATTGCATAGAAGAACGGACGGTCAAAAATGAGGGAGATTGAAGGAGGTGTCATAATCGAGGTGACTTTCATGATTACAGCTGTAACCGCAGCCGCCTCGGTGCCTTGTTCGTCCACCTTGATATAGGTTTTCTGTAAAACGTCATCGATGACCACTTGCTTTCCTATCGATCCTTGCATGTTTGAAAAATCAGAAAGAGAAGCATCGAAACAGTACTGCATGCCCATACGCTTCAGGTTTTCAACCAAGCTGGTCTTATAGCTGCTTTCAAAAGCAGGCAATGCCAGCTCTATGTACTGTTTTTCTGCGGTTTCGATGCTTTGCAGCAGAAAACGAGTAAGCGAATCATGCTTTCTGTCAGACAAGAATGAATCGATGGCGAGACCGGGCTTTGGAAGTACAGCAACCATGAGGTAATCCGGGTTCTTGTACGGTAGCATCAGTACAGAGGCATCCTCTAAGAGAAGGACGTCGAATGAGGCTTCCTGATGCAGGAACCTAGCCTCGATCTCTCCATCTTTTGTGTGGAAGATCCGCTCTCTTGTGTGATTCTTTTCAAATGCTGTCAGCCAATCATCCTTGAATGTGATGGCATTGATCAAATAAAGGAGCGTGGAAGGTTCGACGCTATCAATGATTGTCGGTATTGCTGCCCTGGTAGCTTCGCTGACCCAATTGTTGATAATCTCTACACTTTCGGGGTTAGAAAAATCAAGGTTGGTGGCTTGGGCGAAGTATTGTTCCTTCGTCGTCTTCATGAACGGCTTTTGAAGCTCGATGAGTTCGTTGGCCCAAAGGCTGTTGGCAATGCGTAGTACATCTGTCTTGTCACTCTTGACTGTCTTCAAGAACGCTTGGTTTGCTGCGTTGAAATCCTGTAGGCTGAGTTTTGGTCCGGCAAGAACGCTGAGCATTTCCTGCTGTGTTTGCCCTGCAGCCCCGTTTGCTGTCATCCCCAATGCAAGCAACGCCGAGAGTGGGGAAATCATCATGTTTTCATCACGTACATCATTGCTGAAAAAGAGAGCATCACTGAAATTCTGCACAGCCAGTGCATACTCCTGCGCTCTCTGTTGTGCATTAAGAGCGGTAGGTTTTGCTTCAAAAAGGGGTTGAGCCCCAACACTGGTGGTGAGTATTGCAAACAAAAGAATCGTGGTGACTATACGCATGGTTTGCTCCTTGTCCTTCCAGTTTAAATCAGAATGCCTGCAAGTGCAAAGGATATGGGTATGGTAACAACCCCGAGCAAGGTGGACAAGAGAACCATGGAGCTTGCAAATTGATTCGAAAGACCCCAGCGAAGAGGAAGAACACTGGTAAAGACAGCAGAGGGAAGGGCGGAGGCGACCACCACCACTGTGTGCGAGGGTCCTTGCAAACCAAGAAGGTGTGAGACCAGAAAGCCGACGCCAAGGCCTCCGAAGAACCGCAGCAAAAGGGCGCTTACGAGCTTGAAGCTGAACGTTATTTTAGTGTTTTTCAGTGAAACACCAAGGCTGAAAGCAGCCAAAGGAGATGCTGCCTCACCAGCAAAAGAGAGCGTGTGAACCAGAGCCATAGGCACTGTGATGGGAAGTGCTTTTACCAAGAAACCAAGAGCGACAGCAATGAGAATGGGAGAACGTAAAATACTGAAGGCATTTCCTCTTTTCAGGCCCTTGGTTATGATGAGAATTCCCAAGGTAAACATGAAAATACCTTGCACCTGATCAAATATCAGAATGAGATTCATCATTGGTATTCCCCCATAGAGTTTCATGAGAGGAATTCCCAGAAATCCAGAATTCATAAAAACCAGGGGAGGAACCGTTGACTGTATTTCTGACTTGCTTAGCTTGGCCCATATGAATGCAAGAGCAAGGAGCAGAAAGAAAACCAATGCTGAAGAGAAGGCAATGTCTGCAATAATGTCTGAAGATAAACTGCTTTCTACAATTGAGATGAAAATGAGGGCAGGAAGAAAAAAATCAGCAACAATCCTTACCAAATCCTCAATATTGATGGGTTTGATGGAACACAGCAAATATCCACCCAGGGTTACAAGCAAAATAGGAAGCATCTGAAAGAATGACGAGGTAATCATGTAGCGTACTATAGGAGAATGCTCTGTTCGGTGCAAGCAGAGCGATGAAAAATTTGGAGAATCGCTTGATTCCTGAAACTATTACAGTATACTGAACATATTCTCAATAGAGACAGGAGTATAATGGAAACGTCGCAGAACTCGCAACAAGAGAGCTCTCCACTTGTTCTTGGCAGCCATTCAAAACGGCGCACTCGGGTGGTGTTGCAAATTTTGTCTATCAGTGTACTGCTCTTTCTGCTCATTGGTTTTGCTTTTTCCCATTTTTACAACCGAGTTGAACGATTGCTTACTGAAGAGAAGATGATGCAGAATCAGCAAAGAACAGTCGTTTGTGCGAGCACACTCGTATATGAATTGCGTCATGATCTGAGCAACTTGAAAATTCTTGGTGCCACTTTGCAACATCATGATATGAATGAAAGTGTCCAAATAATTCAAAGCTTTAAAAATCCTCTCCTTTCTCTGCACATTGGGCAGAAAGAGGTTCCTCCTTTCAGGAAAGAAGGGGAGTATGTCGTCCATAGTGTTGCTACAGAACTAAAAAGCAAAGAGCAGGTGTATCTAGAGCTTCGAGTGCCTGCCCGCAACTATTATCAATTGCTCGATTGCTCAGTATTGAGCGGTAATCAGAACCTATTCTGGTTGGATTCTCATTATTCGGTGTTGTGGCAGTTCCCCCATGATGGATCGTCCCCGTCTTTGCCTGCATCTCTCGTGGCCGATGCCTTGGGTAACACAACGCTCAAGACCATACAACAAGGACTGTCGTACATCACCATTGTCGTGATGGAAAATGGGTATGGCGTCTTGGTGCTGTTTCATGAGGCAAAATTACTTGAAAATATCTACCTGACAGTGCTCCAGTCCTCAGTTTCACTTGCTGTATTGGTGATCTTGATTCTTCTGATACTGCTATTGTACTTGCTGAAAAAAGATAGGCAATATGAGAAATCATTGGTGTACTTGGCATATGTGGATGAATTGACAAAATTGCCGAACAAGAACCATTTTCTCTCCTCCTCCATCACTCTTTTGCAGAGGGCCAGGACCCCATATGCAGTCATCGTGCTCGACATACGCAAACTAAAGCTCATCAATGACCATTTTGGCTATGAGTTTGGTGATTCCCTGCTGATATATTGTGCCAAAGTGCTCCCTAGGTATGCTAGCAAGGACGGTCTTTGCGCCCGGCTTACCGGAGACAAGTTTATACTCCTCTGTGCCTATCGGTCCATGGATGTATTGCAAAACCGACTTGAGTCTATAATTGAAGAAATAAAACGATTCTCTTTTCCAGGAGCCTCTCCCTTCCAGTTGGATGTTGCCTTGGGCGTGTCCTTGATTGAAGGAAGACAGACAACAATCGCACCGGCAATTGACAATGCTTTGTTTGCGCTCTCCGCTCTTAAGGAACGGCAAGGTTCTGGATATGTATATTATGAAGATGCACTGAAGAAAGATTTGCTTGAAGACAGCGAGTTGGAGAAAATATTTCATACAGCCCGAGAGAACGGACAGTTTTTTATCATGCTGCAGCCGAAGTACAGCCTGCACACCAAGCGCCTTGTTGGTGCAGAGGCCTTGGTCCGGTGGAATCATCCGAAAAAGGGGCTTCTCACTCCGAACCAATTCATTCCAATGCTTGAAAAGCACAATCTGTTGGTCATCCTCGATATGTTTGTTTTGGAAGAAGTCTGCAAGCTTTTCCTCAGATGGAAACAGCAAGGGAAACCCCTTTTCCCGATTTCCATTAACCAATCACGATCCCACCTTCTTGACATTGCGTATGAGAAAAACCTCGTTTCCTTGGTTGATCGGTATGAGGTTCCTCACTCCTTGATGGAGTTTGAGCTTACCGAGAGCCTGTTTCTACACGACACCAAACACCTTTCAGAAGTTTTGGCAACCCTGAGAAATAATGATTTTCTTGTTTCCTTGGATGATTTTGGCTCAGGGTATTCCTCGCTTTCCATGCTCAAGGATGTACAGATTGATGTAATCAAGATGGATCAGGGCTTCTTGACCGGCGTCGACGAAGACAATCGGGGCATGCAAGTGGTCAAGCATATCATCGCGATGGCGAAAGCCTTGCATATTACAACGGTCGCAGAAGGCGTAGAGACACAGAAGCAGGTCAACATGCTTGCAGAGCTGGGTTGTGATGTAGTGCAAGGATATTATTACAGTCAACCCATATCAGTGTCTGAGTATGAAAAATTGCTTAGCGATGGTTCTTAGAGGTATTCCTCTTTCTGAACAATGAAAGGGTTCCGAATCCACTGATGATGGCAATATAAAACCCAAATTCATACCACCATCCACTATTGCTTGCATCATAAATGCGTACAGAAGGATCAAAAAGTCTGGCTATCAGTGCAAAGGGAGCTATCCATCCATGCCAAATGCCTAATAAGAAGCCTGGATTTTGGTTGGTAAAGCCGACTTCCCTGGCAAGACAGGATGTGCAAAGCAGTAGAATAAGAAAACCTATGAGAATAAGCGCTGGTTTTTTCATGTGTGTTCTCCTTTTATGTGTTGGGCGATTATCATTCTCGCCCGTGCGGCTTCTGGAATCGGGAAAAGGACATAATCGTGATTCATCCTTTTTTTTTCGTGGTACTCCAATGTAGCACCGTCTTCTTTAGCTCTATTTTGAAGAAGTCTTGCTTCAGAGAGAAACAGCTCATGGGTTCCGACAAAAAGAGTGATAGGACATAGGTTCTTCAAAGATCCATACAAAGGACTGACCAGAGGGTCTTTGGATGAGACAGAACCCCTGTAGGCGTCAGCACAGATTTTGAGCATCTGCATATCAAGCATTGGGTCGCGTTTTTGTAGATATCCAATAGCCTTGTTGGACATGCTGATATCGAGCCATGGTGATATTAAAATCAGTGAGTCAGGCATCGATAATGCTTTTGTATTGAGCAGTTGTGCCAGACTGAGTGCCAAGCCGCCTCCGGCAGAATCTCCCATGAGCACAATGTCATGATGTTGTAGGCTCTGGTATAAATCAAGAAGCAGCGGCATGACATCGAGCACCGTATGCGTAGGTGCTTTGGGGTAAATCGGTACGATGATCTGGCAATCAGTCAACTTGACCAGACGTTCAAGAAAAATCCAATGCGCGAGCAAAGGTTGTTCGACATATGCTCCTCCATGAAAATACAGAACCACTTTCTCCGCATTGTTTTTGCCAAGTGTATAGACCGGCATTCCTTTGAAAGATGTTTGCGTATAATCAATGAGAACACTCAGTCCTTTGGGAAGCGTGTAGGGTTTGCTGTTTCGTTCTTCGAACTGTGCTAGGCTCCTGCTCACAGGCACAAGACTCTGTTTGATCCTGAGTTTGAGAAGTTGTTCACTAATGAAACTGCTTGTGCTTCTTTCTTCCTTCACTTGGATGAACAACGAGAAACAGAGAAGGGGCAGTAAGCTTAGGATGAGTGCTAGAATATCCATAGTCTACAGGATGAATAAAAGGAGGAATGCTTGACTGAAAAGATGAGTCAGGGCATGGGTCAGCATCGCCCATTGGATTCCAAATGTAATGAATATCCAGCCAAACAGATACCCCAATGCTCCATTGAGAACCAATGTCCGTAGAATTATTAAAAATGATAGTTCTCCGAACGCGGCCTGGGTTGCTGGAAGATGTCCTAGTGCAAAGAACAATGCTGAGACGGCATTGCATAAGCAATAGTAGAAGGAGGGAATTGGAAGACCTTGCTTTGTACGTTTGAAGAGCAGGTCAAGGATCACAACCAACAAAGAGAGAAAGAAAAGGCGCAACATGATTTCCTCAATGACTCCTCCATAGAGCATGCTGAAAATCAAGGCTGAAAGTGTAAATGATTCTCTCTCATAGCGAGAAAGAACCTGTGGTATGTATGGGGCGAAAAGAAAATAGTCACTGAGCATCACTAAAGCTGCAAACAAGCTGAGCAGCAAGATAGGTTTGAAGGTGTTGCTGTTCAGCCCAAGAGGTTTCATCAAACCGACCTTTTGTGCAAGTTGGTATCCAAGATAACTAAGCAACAAGGTATAGATCAGCGCAATTTGCACTATGGATGCTATAAATATGAGTGGTTTAGACGGTTCAATTCCCATATTCAGTGCCATTTGAATGTTCGTCAGAGAAAGGTAGATTGCGCATGCAATACCTACTGGTGTGAGCAATAAGCCAAATCTGACAGCTTCCTTGTGGATTTTCATTGGGCACATCTCCTCTCACAACTACTGTAGCGCAGCTCTTGTCTGTACTCAAGTGATACATCACTCTTGCAGTAGGATGGTATGCCATGGATAGCAGAAGGATGAAGTTTTTTCTTCGGATTTGATTGATGTCCTGAAATGGTTTTACGTTTGGTAGAGTACTGCCATCCTCCGAAGAGCGTTGCCGCTTTTGAGGCAATCTTGAGCTCTTTTAAGGAGGGTAGAAGGGATAATGAAGAATTTTATCTTACATTACGGGGAAAATTCGTCCACATCCAGTACTACGCAATGCGTAGTACGGATGGTTCGTACCTTGGGACCTTTGAGGTTGCCCAAGATGCTACTCATCACAGATCTTTGATGGGTGAGAAGCGATTGCTAGAGAGAGGAAACATAGGCACTCAACTGGGAGTGGATATTGTTTTCGTGCATTTTAAGGATGCCTATTTCTCGAGCGGAACTTTCGATGGAGTCTGAAGCATGCGCTGCATTGACGCGGATGTTTGATCCGAATTCTCTTCGTATTGTTCCGGCAGCAGCCTTGTTCGGGTCAGTAGCTCCCAAGATGGTACGGATCTTTTGCACCGCATCCACTCCTTCGTAGACAAGAACCATGCACTTAACCAAGCCTGGGTTTTCAAGATCCTCTGCTTTGCAATCGCTGGGCTTGATGCCTGCCATGAACTCTACAATTCTTTCGAATTGCTCCTCTGAGTACATGTCGCCAAACGTATTGGTAAGGACTTGTTCCAAAGATTGTTCAAGACGAACATTGAATTCATGTTCAATCAATTCTCTTGCCTGCATTCCGTAGATAGGAGCCAATTTTGCTTTCAATCCATCCTTGGTGGGGCCATAGAACTGTAAAGCTTGGGCAACGGACATTTTTAGAACCTTGATACCGACAATTCTCAAACCACTGCGACTGAACATGTCGATGATCATCCCTGGCCGACTCGAAGCATACTTCCAGTTGTCCGGCTTGATGATGACCAGTGTTCTTTCCACGTTCTGATAGTACTCTGGAGGTCTGTTGACTATGATGTTGCTCTGATTGGGCAACCAAGAGGCAAACAGCTTCAAGGACTCATCAGCCTCGGTTTGGCTTTGCGCTGTGATGGCCGCAGGTTCAAAGTAGGTTATCTCAATCTCATTTTCATCTGCAAAAATAAGATCGGCGTAGGTGTCTCTGATCGACATCCCGGTAACCGTTTCTACACTTGCTGTTTCTTTCTGAAACGTGCCAACCACTTCTGAAAGCTGTTTTGTTGGGTTTTCACCCCTGAATACCAGCAAGAGGGACCGATGGGGAACATCCCCTGTGGGACTCATGCTCTGTTCAATATAGCTTGCCAGCAATTGAGAGATATTGAATCCTTCATTTCTGTTTCGCGTACGAATGATGGCAGCAAAATCATTTGCGATTTGCTGGTCCATAGCAATCATTTGTACTCCAATTAGCTCTAGTGAAATCCGCGATAGTAGTCTGGAAAGCACTCCACCGGTCCTACTTTTTGCAACGGTGTAGGGTGTTACCAGAACATACGACAAGGCCTGTTCCATGAGCAGCCTCCTATATAGATGTCTGTATCCCGTATCCTACTAGGCCTATGCGTTGTTTGTCTATGATTGAGAAACTAAAAAACTTCTATTTGACAACTGTTCATGGTTTTCAATGCAGCAAGATGGTTCTCTTGGGTTGTTCCTGCGCAACACTTTGCATCAACACAAATGTGCAGCTCAGGACTGAGGGCCTTGATCAAGAGAGCATTGGAAACCACACAGATGTCTGTGCAAAGGCCGATGAGCTCAACCTTCGACAAAGATTCATCGTTGGCGATGGCTTGTGCCAGCTCAAGTGATCCGAATGTAGGCTTCTCAAAACATGGAGAGAGCGCAAGCAACACCTTGAGCTCATCAATCAATTCGTGGCCTTTTTTGCCCTTGATGCAATGCTCTATAGGTAGATGCTTCCCTTCTTGCGTTTGCAGATAGTCAGAATGGTGTGTATCGAGTGTATAGACGATCGGACCTTTATGCGATTGTATCTTTTGTACCACCGCATCTACGATGGCCTGTGCCTCTACAGAACCAAGAGTTCCGTGTACAAAGTCATTTTGCATGTCGATAACGACAAGCAACGTATCAGAATGAGGTTTTGAACAATCCGTGAATGTTGCAGTATGCATATACATCTCCATGATCTTTGTCTGTAAACACTGCAGTAGCTGGAGCGTTTTTCTTGATATCCTGGCGTCTTACATTTTGTTTGGTGACAAGCAGAATGTAACTGATACGATGTTCTTCGCTTTGTGGATGTGCCTTGGTCCCGACCTTCACATACAACAACCCATTTCGATGTGTGAGAACCGGAGTGTGGAAATCATCTATTTGGTTATTTGGTTGCAAAAGCTGCATAGGCTCATTGCAGCAAAAGAGGGAGTGCCCTCCATCATCGATGAGTTCGACTGCCGATTGACAGATGGGACAACGATATATATTTACTTTCTTTGGCATAAACCCTCCGTCTCTAAGGTACTAAGGTTCTTGACTCAAACTTCGCACTTGAAGCCTGTTAGGAAAAGCTGTATTAAAATGATATA
>CAZJMG010000064.1:0-10643 GCA_964547185.1 uncultured Sphaerochaeta sp. | reverse complement strand
CGCGACGGCCTGTCACGCCGTAGATCGCGGGTTCGAGTCCCGTCACTCTCGCTTTCAGAAACCGCCTTGGATTCCAGGGCGGTTTCATTATATTATGAGGCAAAGCAGGAGGATGTATGAGAGTTCTTGTCGGTATGAGTGGTGGTATCGATTCTTCAGTGGCTGCGTATCTGCTGAAACAGATGGGGCATGAAGTACTTGGCGTTACCATGACCATCTGGAATAAACGCTCACATCTGAGTCGACCCTCAAACTCAAGCAGTTGCTTCGCTCCGGATAAAACGGAAGACATCAAGGCTATCAAGGAAATTTGCAATAAAATCGGGATTGAGCACACCGTTCTTGAGCTCAGCGACCTTTTTGAACAGGAAGTGTTAGCAAATTTCAAAGCAGAGTACATGGATGGGAGAACTCCTAATCCCTGCATTTGGTGCAATGCAAAGATCAAATTCGGAGCTATGGTGGACTATGCCACGCAAAGCGGACTCGTCTTTGACATGTTTGCTACAGGTCATTATGCCAAAATTGTAGAGCATCATGGTCATTACGCCGTTGCAAAAGCAACCGATATCAAGAAAGACCAATCGTACTTCCTCTATAGACTCAGTCAAGAACAGCTGAAGAGGACCCTGTTTCCTCTAGGAAGCATGACCAAGGAAGAGGTTCGTGCAATTGATGTAGAGCAGGGGTTTCATACAAAATACCAAGATGAGAGCCAGGATTTTTATGATGGCAGCTATGCTGATCTTCTTGATGTAGAAAGTAAGAAAGGAAACATAGTCAGCAAGGATGGCACGGTCTTAGGGACCCATGAAGGCATATGGAATTACACTATCGGACAAAGAAAAGGTTTGGGAATTGCAGCAGAAAGACCTTTGTACGTTCTTGCCTTGAACGCTGAAAGCAATGAGGTGGTGGTCGGCTACGTTGAGCAAACCATGCAAACAACGGTGTTTGCGTCCGATGTGGTTTTTAGTGGAGTGCAAAGGCTGGAAGGAGAAGTATCGGTACAAGCGAAGATACGATCCACAGGGTATCCTACTGAGGCTGTGGCTACACAGAATGAAGACGGATCGATTACTGTTGTCTTTCAGGACGAGGTGAAGGCTGCTACAGCCGGACAATCTTTGGTATTGTACCAAGACGATACGATTATTGCTGGGGGAATCATCCAAGGCGCTCGGTAGCAGTTGTCTCTTCATGCCTTTCAGTCTATGATGAGCGAACAAGGAGAGAGCTATGCGAGTAATCATTCAAGACGATTATGATAATCTGTCATTGTGGGCAGCACGGTATATTGCCAGTCAAATAAAAACCTTCGATCCTAGCCCAAACAGACCTTTTGTACTGGGGCTTCCTACCGGATCTTCCCCGCTTGGGACCTATGCAGAATTGATCAGGCTCAATAGGGAAGGGTATGTCTCTTTTGCCAATGTGGTCACCTTCAACATGGATGAGTATGTCGGTCTTGATCGCAACCATGAACAAAGCTATTACACCTTCATGTGGAAGAATTTTTTCAACCATATAGATATCAAGAAAGAGAACGTGCACATCCTCAATGGGCAGGCAGAAGATCTTGAAGCTGAATGCAATGCCTATGAAGACGCCATTGCATCCTATGGCGGTATTGAACTCTTCCTTGGTGGTATCGGGTCTGACGGACACATCGCCTTCAATGAACCCTTTTCTTCACTATCAAGCAAAACACGAGTGAAGAGCCTTACCTATGATACCAAGGTCATGAACAGCAGGTTCTTTGACAATGACCTGACCAAGGTACCTTCTTTAGCTTTGACTGTTGGCGTGAAAACAGTGACAGACAGCCGTCAGGTGATTGTATTGGTCAACGGCCATGCGAAGGCACGCGCACTTGCTGCGACAGTAGAGGGAGGCGTAAGCCAGAGCTGGACCTGCAGTGCCCTGCAGTTGCATCCGAAGGCTATCGTTGTTTGTGATGAGGCTGCCTGTGGAGAACTCAAGCTCAACACGTTCAAGTACTTCAAGGATATTGAGAAAGAGAATCTCTCTGTTCAGCAACTGTTGCAATAACAGAGAACACCACCACACATCGGGCTCAGGATCGTAGGATTTTGAGCCTGTTCTGTTTGTATACGCACTACTCTCACATATTCAATGTTGACAAGAATAGTAAATGTAGTGAATAATAAAAAGTGTTACAAATATACATAATAAAGCTGAGGTCTCTATGTTTGAATATACCACCGAGCTGATAGTAGATCTTTACTACAATCACGACATGTCGCAACAGGAAATTGCAAAATACCTGAACACCTCAAAGATGAATGTTTCCAGAATGATGCAGAAAGCGAAAACCGCACATATAGTAGAGACCAAGGTGCATCTCCCCTTTCAGCTCGATGCCCCCCTTTGCAGACAACTTGAGAAAAAATATGGTCTGAAAAATGCCTATGTTGTTAGCTCGAAGCAGAAGAAAAATTCAGATCTTTGCACCTTTTTAGGAAGTGTTGCCGCGTACTATCTCACCACCGCCAGGCCCAATGGTAAGGTGTTTGGCATGGGGGTGGGGAATACGGTCGGAAAAGTTGCAGAACATATCCCGATGCTTACGACAAAACAAGTCAAAGTTGTTCAGTTGATGGGAGGATTGACTCAGGTAAACAGCGGAAATCCCTTTTCCATTACACAGGAAACCTGCAGAAGACTCTCAGCAGAGGGGGCTTTTGTAACCTCATATGCGATTGTTGAAGATCCGGCAATGAAAGATATGATATTGAAAAATGAGATACAGCAAAAAGGTATCTATTCTCTGTGGGAACAGTGTGATGAAGCCTATTTCGGTATAGGAGCGATAGAATCCGGAACGTTCTTTGCCGAATCCCTGAACAAAGAGCAGATTGAGAAAATCAGACAATTAGGTGCTGTCGGGGATGTTTTAGGTCATTGCTTCAATGAGAAAGGAGAGTTCATCACTACGTTCTTGGAGGACTCTTTGGTGAGCATCCCCATAGAGCTGTTGTATAAAATCCCTAAGAGAATCGCTGTGGCAGGCGGCCTTCCAAAGAAACAGGCAATTGTAAGTGTCCTGAGCTCAAGGATAATTACCGATCTGTTTATTGACAAGGAAACAGCGGAGGCCATTCTCAACTATGATAGTCAAGCTTGCTGAGTCTGGTGTTAAGCTCAAAAGAGGGAAGCGTAGCAGCCTGCTCGTATAAGCTTTTATATGGTGCATAATGGGTGTTGTGCGCAGCGTTCGGGGTATTGGACGCCTCGATATCTGGTTTATGTTCTGTTATGGGAAGGTTTTTCAGTCCCAGTCCTACCAATGCGGGTATTGCAGAACCTTTGAGCGTACAGTGGTAAGATTGCTGGGTTTGTACTGTGAGGTTGGTACAGTCAGCGATGATCTGAGTCCATAGACGATTTTTTGAACCTCCTCCCGTGCATGCAATCGATTCAGGCTTGATGTGTAGCTGCTCCTGCAAGTAGTGTATGTCAATCGCATATCCATATGCGATTGATTCCAGGATTGATCGAAAGAGGTGAGCTTTCGTATGGGTAAAGGAAAGGCCGTGCCAGCTTCCTCTGCTAAGCGAGTCGTAGGGACATTGACTGCCTCCAAAATAGGGAAGGAACAAGAGATTGTCTGATCCAGGAGGAATCCTTTCAGCCTCTTTTGTGAGTCGAAGCAGGTGTTGGTCCTCAAGAGTGGACTCGCTGGTAAGGTTGGTAAACCAGGGAAGGATGAGTCCAGCCCCGTTGATGTACGTGAAAGGATACTGCTTGTCCCCCGCTATCGAGGGAATGAACTTGATTCTTCTGTTTGGGTCAGGTTGGAAATCTTGATATCCCCCGAAGAGCAGTGTAGTGCTTCCCAGAACTGCAAACAGATTATCTGATTGCGTAAAATCAGCACCCGCGAGTCCTGCTGGTTGATCGCCCAGACCCGCAAAGACAGGAATTCCTCCACGCAAGGCCATGTTCTTTGCAGCTGAGGATGAAAGAACTCCGATTTGGGTGCAAGGAGTACAGATGTTTGGGAATTTTTCAAGGTCCAGAGCCAAGGCTTCAGTCAGATCTTTTGACCAGCTAAGAGTCTTTGCATCCTCATTACCAAAAAAGGCAAGCATGGTATGATCTATTGGAATTTCATTAGGACTGCTCTGCGTAAGCTTCGCTAATATAAGTGAATGCAGTGGAAGAAAAATATCGGTTTGTTTATACACCTGCGGGTACATCTCTTTCCATCTTAGAATCTTGGCAGTATTTCTGGGCGATCCGCAGGTTGTTGATATAACCGAATCTCCCAGGATTGCATGAAGTTTTTCATTGAAACACTCAGACTCAAGATCGACACCGCTGTCGAATGGTGTAGTGGCCATTCCATCTCTTTTCAGTCCAATTATTCCTCCCATCTGCCCCGATACGTTGATTGCACAGATGTCGATGTGTTGAGCCTTCGCCAGTAAGGAAAGCTCAGATACCAGTTTGCAGAGGGTAGCCAGACAGTCATCGAGATCGAAGGTGTTGTCAAATATCCCCGTTTTGGAAAAGTTGCTGAATCGAATTGCAAGCTCTGAGTCCACGACTCCAGCTTTGAGACCACTGGTTCCGATATCCAAACAAAGAATTGCGTCGTTCATATGACTCTCCAATATTGCATCATATTAAGGTATATATAAAAAATGATATTTATAATAAATAAACATATATACAGCAATTAGTAAAATACTTAATCAAGTGTTCAGTAATGAGGTATTTACATATATTTATAGTATACATTTTTTCAAAAAGCAATACAAATCAAAATACATAAATATTAAAAGTTAAAAATAACATTTGACAGATATAACTTTTGTGCCTTACTCTGTACATACCTACAGTAAAGGAGACGCAACAATGTCGATGTTTAAATTTTCAGCCGGTCCATGGAATGTCAGTGAAGGCGGGGATGCCTTTGGACCTAATGTTCGCCAGTCAATTTCCTTGGAAGACAAATGCAAAGAATTCAAGAACATTGGAATTGAAGGGGTTCAATTTCATGATGATGATGTAGTTCCCGACATGAATGAACTATCACCTGATGAAATAAAGAGCAAGGCTAGGGAAGTGAAGGAATTGCTCGATACGTATGGATTGAAGGCAGAGTTTGTTGCACCAAGACTTTGGGAAGACGCAAGAACTGTCGATGGTGCCTTTACTTCAAATTCTGAAGCAGATAGGGAGTTTGCACTCTATAGAGCATTCAGAAGTGTAGATATTGCCAATGAGTTGGGATGTGATTTGATTGGTCTTTGGTTTGCCAGGGAAGGTACCTTGTGTGCTGAAAGCAAAAGTGCAATTGAAGGAATAAACAGAATCATTTCTTCAATCAATAGCATCCTAGAGTATGACGCAACTAAAAAGATCTTCATAGAGCCCAAACCCAATGAACCCATCGACAGAAGCTTCTGCCCCACCATGGGCCATGTCATGGCTGTAAGTAATGCAACAATCGATCCCAGCCGGGTCGGCGGCTTATTGGAGTCTGCACATGCAATTCTTGCCGGTATTGATCCTGCAAATGAAATTTCTTTTGCAATGCGTTTTGGCAAATTGTTTGGAGTGCATCTCAATGATCAGAATGGCATGAAGTATGACCAGGATAAGACTTTTGGTGCTGAGAATCTCCGTCAGGCGTTCAACCAGATCAAGGTGTTGGTAGAGAACAAGTTCGGATCCAAGGGTGAATATGTAGGTCTGGATGTAAAGCCCATGCGCACACAAAGAGTTGAAACTAGTTATCAGCATCTGAAGAACAGCATTGCAATCGTTGAGAAACTTGAGCGAAAAGCACTGAAATTCGATTATGCATATCAACAAGCGTGTGTTGAAAAACGCGATTATGAATCTTTGGAAATGTATGTAATAAATCTACTTCTTCAGGACTGAACATATGAATACACCCTATCTTAGGATGTTGCATATCAATAAACGATTTCCTGGCGTAAAGGCCCTTGATGATGTATCCATCGAAGTTGAAAAAGGTGAAGTGATGGGTCTTCTCGGGGAGAATGGAGCTGGGAAGTCAACCCTGATGAAAATTCTATCCGGAGTCCTTCATATGGACTCTGGGACTATAGAAGTAGCAGGGAAGAATGTTGAAATCAACACCCCTCAAGCAGCGAGAGACGCAGGAATCAGTATTATCCACCAAGAATTGAATGTTATCGGCAACCTCTCAATAGCAGAGAACATTTTTCTTGGGGTGGAAAAAAGAAAAGGCCTTTTCATTGATTCTGAAGAGATGGAAAAGCAATCAGCTCTTCTTTTGAAAAGAATCGGTCTTGATCTTCATCCGAACACACTGGTTCAGGATTTATCAATTGCCCAACAGCAGATGGTGGAAGTGGCAAAAGCCCTCTCTTTCAATGCAAAATTGATAGTCATGGATGAACCGACTTCATCTCTAAGCGACACAGAAGTGGAAATCCTATTGGGAATCATTACGTCATTGAGCAAACAAGGAGTGAGCATAATCTTCATTTCACACCGCTTGAATGAAGTGTTTGCAGTTGCCCAGAGTGTTTGTGTCATGCGTGACGGAAAAATGATTGAGAAACTCTATGGGGATGCCATTACTGAAAAGGAAATAGTCACCAGGATGGTTGGCAGGGAAATCGGATTCCTGATTGTCAAAGAAGAGGCGAAGATCGGTGATGTTGTTCTAGAGATATCGAATCTATCTACAAAGATGTTTCTCAAAGATATCTCGTTCTCTGTCAGAAAAGGAGAAATCCTTGGATTTGGAGGCCTTGTCGGGTCAGGAAGAACCGAGGTCATGAGAGCGATTTTCGGCATCGATGAAAAAAGCTCAGGAACCATACGCATAGATAATGAAGTTGTCGATATAAGATCTCCAAAACAGGCAGTACAGTATGGGATTGGGTTTGTCCCAGAAGACAGAAAGACTACTGGCTTGATCTTGGGAATGAGCGTCAAGGAAAACATGACCATTTCCTATCTTCAACGCCTGTGCAAGGGATTGTTTGTCGATGATAAGCGCGAACGTGATGAAGTGGACACCTTTATCGATAGGTTCAGTATCAAGACTCCGCATCAGAACCAAATAATCAAGAATCTCAGCGGTGGTAACCAGCAGAAAGTGGTCATTGCCAAATGGCTGATGACAAAACCAAGAATTCTTATCATGGACGAACCGACTAGGGGAATTGATGTTGGGGCAAAGAAAGAAGTGCACCGTCTGATCAGTGAATTGGCCCAACAAGGGTTGGCAATCATTCTCATTTCTTCTGATATGCCGGAAGTACTCGGGATGAGTGACAGAATCATTGTTATGAATGAAGGCCGAATCAGTGGAGAGCTGTCAAAGGAAGAAGCGTGTCAGGAACGCATAATGTCACTGGCAATAGCAAATAGGAAGGAGGCTGCTTGTGAAAAGTGATGTAGCTATTGAGAAACCACAACAAAAGGTTTCTGTTTTCAAAACAATTGTAGGAAACCAAAATTTCAGTATTTTCTGTATATTGCTTGGCATGTGCGTTGCGTTGGCGTTTGCTTCCCCAAAGTTTCTCAATTCTTCGAATCTATTCTCCGTTGCCAGAGCCTTTTCCTATATAGCAATCATGGCCATTGGTGAGTGCATGGTTATCATTACCGGTGGAATTGACCTTTCAATCGGTTCTGTATTTGGATTGGCTGGAGTCATATCCACCATGGCCATGACCAAATGGGGAATGGGAATAGTCGTTTCGATTTTCGTAGGACTAGCTGTAGCAGCATTGGTGGGATTGATCAATGGATTGATGATCACAAAGGTAAAGCTTCCTCCCTTCATTGCTACACTTGGAATGCTCAGCATTGCCCGTGGAACTTGCTTTGTGCTTACTCGGGGATATCCCATTATCTTCTTACCTGAAAAGTTTTTGGTCTTGGGCCAGGGGTATTTTGGAATAATTCCAATCCCGGTAATTCTCATGCTGGTTTTAATACTACTGTTCACCATCTTACTCAAACGAACAGTTTTCGGGAGACGAGTCTATGCCTTGGGGGGAAACGAGGAAGCCACCCGTGTTTCCGGTGTCAATGTTGATCGATTGAAGCTTACCGTATATTGCCTTTCTGGAACCTTGGCGGGGTTTGCAGGAATTATTACCGCCAGCAGACTTGGTGTAGGCCAGGCTGTTGCAGGTACAGGGTATGAGATGGACGCTGTAGCTGCAGTCATCATTGGTGGAGCCAGCTTGAGCGGTGGTAGAGGAACCATGAGCGGCATGCTCATCGGTGCTGCAATAATGGGAGTTTTGAATAATGCATTGGTGCTTCTCAGTGTATCTGCCTACTGGCAACAAATAGTAATCGGCTGTGTGATTATCATAGCAGTGACTGTTGATCAGCTGAGAAAGAAATAATGTGCAAAATCCTAGGTATTTAACCTTGGAAAAAATAGGAGGATTCTATGAAGAAATGGATGATCGTGGTAATGACTGTCTTGGTGTTGTTCAGTGCAACAGCAGTGCTCACAGCTCAAGGAGCTAGAGAAACAACAGAAAAAGAGATAGTTATTGCGGTGGTGCCTCAGCAACTCGGAAACCCGGTTTTCTTGGCAACAGAACGAGGTGCAAGAGCAGCGGCTAAAGAACTTGGTGTAACACTGCTTTGGGAGGCAGCTGTTGTAGCAGATGCTCCTTCCCAGGTACAGCTCATTGAGGATTTGATCGCAAAAGGTGTTGATGGAATCGCTCTGAGTTGTAACGATCCCGATGCCTTGAGAGCTGTAATTGATAAAGCCGTTGCAAATGGCATTGCAGTAAGCACATTTGATGCCGATTCCCCGAACAGCAAGAGATCTTTTTACGCAGGAACCCAGAATTACAACTGTGGAAAACTCTGTGGCGAATATCTTATCGAGCTGACCGGTGGGAAAGGAACTGTGGCTTTGCTGACAGGAAATTTGGGTCAGTATAATCTTGAACAAAGAATGGACGGTTTCAAGGATGCCATTGCAGGTACCGATATTGTAATTTCAACTGTTCTTTCTTGCCGGGATGATTTGAATGTAGCCATCACCCAGGTAGAGCAATATACTGCAGCGAACCCCAATCTTGACTCTTGGTTCTTCGTTGGCGGATGGCCCTTCTTTGCACCTCCTAATTCATTGAGCAACCTGCTCGCTTGGAGAGAGAGACCGAATAAGACCATCGTTACCATGGATGCTTTCTTGCCCATGTTGAGCTATTTCGATCGTGGAGCCGTCGATGTTGCAGTCGGTCAGGACTTCGAAGCAATGGGAAGATTGAGCGTCGAATACTTGTACAAGGTAATCAAGGGCGAGACAGTCCCCGAGATAATCGACACCGGAGAGATCATCGTCACTCCTGAGAACTACAAAACGTTCAAGGAAACGATGGTTTGGAATTAATAATCTGATTCTTGATGGGTATGGCAGCATACACTGCCATACCCCCTGAAAACTAAACACTTATGAGGCACAGGGAATGAAGGCGAACAAACAAATGGTAATATGGGGAGCAGGAAAAATAGAGAGAGGCTTCATTGGCGATCTTTTCGATGAGGCTGGATATAAACTTGTTTTTGTTGATGTAAATAAAGATCTTGTTGAACAAATGAGAGTACAAAACAGCTATACCCTGTATCACCTAAAATCAGAGACGCAGCAGAACAAGCGCATTATTTCAGATTTTACTGTGTTGCATACTGATGAAAAGGAAGAAGTCCAAAAAGCTCTGCTTGGGACATCATTGATGGCACTCTCTCTTTTTCCCAATGCTTTTGACTCAACGGCAAGGCAGATTGCAGCTCACTTGGAGCAACGAAAAGAGTATGAAGAGGCTCCTCCCTTACAAATCATCATATGTGCCAATATTCATCATCCTGCCCCGATTCTCGCCTCGTATATCGAAAAACATTTATCATCAGAGGGAAAGAAGTATTTTTCCACCCAAGTTGCACTGATCGAATCCTTGGTGATCAGGATGGCAGTCCCGCCGAAACCTGAGATGATCGAGGAAGACCCCTTGGTAATAATGACCAATGGGTATGAAGAATTGACTGTTGATGGAAGTGCATTCTTGACAGAATATCCGTCAGTTCCGGGACTGCGCTTCTCAAAGAACATCCACGCTGAAGAAGTGCGCAAAATGTATACCTATAATATGGTACACGCTGTGTTTGCCTATACCGGTAATGTATATGGGCATCTTACCATTGCACAAGCGTTGCAAGAGAAAGCCATCATGACCATCGTACATGGAGCCCTCAAAGAGATTGGATCTGCCCTGATTGCTCGGTTTGGATTCAGTGAAGAAGAGATGGCTCAGTGGAACCAACAAGTCATTGAGAACATGTCAAATCCGATTCTTGGGGATACCATCGCAAGAGTTGGAGCTGACCCAAAAAGAAAACTAGCTAAAAACGATAGACTTATAGGACCTGCACTCATCTGTCGAGAAGAAGGCATATATCCATATTATTTGTCGGTTGCCATAGCTTCAGCGTTCCTGTATGCCAATAATGACGATGCCGCTGCAGTGGAAATTCAAGATTATCTTTCGTACTATTCAGTCAAGCAGGCTCTGGCACATTATTGTGGAATATCAGACAAACCAGAACTGGTATCTTTGATAGCAGGATTATAT
>CAZJMG010000063.1:0-10863 GCA_964547185.1 uncultured Sphaerochaeta sp. | reverse complement strand
TCGACGCAGCCAAAGACTCTGTGCAAAAGCCACAGAAAGAGCCGAAGCTCTCCACTAACTTCATCCGCTAACGAAGAATCCTGTCCAGGACAACCAAGTTGTCCTGGTACTAAATCTAGTTGAACTGCGCTCCCGTTTTTCGAAAAAAAGTATTGTAAAAATCGACACCGCATATTCTATACATTTAGCAGCCTTTGCAAAGTTCTAGAAGAATGCTGCAAGCCTGATCATTGGACCATAGATTCCTTGTGCAGTATTACCGGGCAGTGTTTGTGCTTTCCCTAAAGATGATATCACTACCGATTTTTATCTTGATAGTCCCCGCGCTTCCCATCTCGATCACTTCGTGCAGCAAGCGAACTGCCTGGCAGCCAATCATGGTACGCTGTACATGCAGTGTTGTAAGCGGTGGTGCGCTTGTTGCACTTAGGTATATATCATCAAATCCGACAATCTGAATGTCCTGAGGAATTTTGTACCCAGCTTCAGAAAGCGCCCGCATACTTCCGATTGCCAGGGTGTCATTGTCCGCAAAAATTAGCGAAGGAAATGTTGCTCCATTTTTGATATACTCTTGCATACCTACGTACGAACCCTTGAGTGTTGGCTCAAGGAGATACGTGTACTCTTTTCTTGTTTCACGCCCTACCTTTTTGACGCTTTCAAAAAATCCATTGGATCGCTCGGTAAAATTCTGAGCTTCGAATAAACTGTGAATATATCCGATAGGTCCTTCCCCTAGACTGGCCAGAAGTGTAACAGCTTTATGAACCATTTCCTCGTTGGCCATGGTAATAGAATGACAGGAACAATTTGGCATCGAGTTGTCGATGACCACATAGGGTACTTTTATCTTGTTAAGCACGTTGTATTCTGCAGAATCTATCTCGGTCCCTATGACAAGCAGGCCGTCGAGAGTAGAAAAGTCAAGTGCATTGATGGCTGAGGCAAGACTGTTTTTCTCAACTTGGATACGTAAAGTATAGTTAAGTTTGCTGCATTCTTGTTCCACTGCATCCAAAATCTTGGAAATGAAACCTGCATTTTCTTCAACGAGAAACCCAGTCTTAATATATTTTAGAAACAACAGCGAACGAGAGGCTTGCTGTGTATCCTTACCTCTCTTTGCTTTTGTGTAGTTTAGTTTGTCAAGTAGCGCTAAAATCTCTTTGCGCTTGCTATCGCTTATTCCTGGCTTGTTGTTGATTACCAATGATATTGCTGCTGGTGATACATTGGCAATCTTGGCTATTTCACGAATCGTCAAAGTTGGTAATCCTCTCTTAATTAATATTTATACTTACTATTATGCGTCTAGTATCACTGGTATTGTGGTACTAAACAAAATAAATCTTGTTTAGTATAATACGATAGGATTCATTCTTTGTCAAATCTATTTCACCTCCTTATAAATTGTAAAGACTAGTGATAAAAAAAGAATTAAATACCATTTGACAACTAAACAAATCAGTGTTTTACTATATATAAATACATGAATATTACTAAATGTTCAGTAATTATGTTTAGGAGGATTGTTATGAAAAAGGCATTGATTTTTGCGTTGGTGTTGCTTATGCTCGCCTCGAGTATGGCATTTGCTGCCGGATCCAGAGAAGCTTCGGCTTCTTCAAAAAGTGGCTATCGTATTGCTGTGGTGCCCAAGCTTACAAGCATCGCATGGTTTCAGAGAATGGAAGTAGGCGTAAAAGAGTATGCAAAAGCAACTGGTGTCGACGCGTTCTATACCGGTCCCTCGGAAGGTGATGGAGCCTTGCAGGCCCAAGCAATCGAAGATTTGATTGCTCAAGGAGTAGATGCAATTTGTGTCGTCCCGTTCTCAACCAGTGCACTTGAGCCAGTTCTTAAAAAAGCAAGGGATGCAGGTATTGTTGTCATTTCACATGAGGCCTCAGGCATGACTAATATCGATTACGATATTGAAGCCTTCGACAATGCAGAATACGGCCGTCATTTTATGGAAACATTGGGTAAAGTAACCGGCGGAAAAGGTGAATATGTCTTTACTGTTGGCTCTCTTACCAGTGAATCACACAATCAGTGGGTAGATGCTGCAAAAGAGTTGCAGATTCAAAAGTTTCCACAGATGAGACAGTATGGCGATAAGATTGAAACAGCGGATAATCAATCAACTGCCTATAATAAAATAAAGGAAGTTCTAACAGCCAACCCGAATATTGCAGCCATTCAAGGCTCAGCAATGCCTGATGTAGCAGGCGCAGCCCTTGCAGTTGAAGAGCTCGGTCTTGCTGGAAAGGTCAAGATTGCCGGTACTTCCTTGGTTTCTGTTGCTGGAAAATACGTAAAGAACGGAACAATTGAAATGATCTCCTTCTGGGATCCTGCACTTGCTGGAAAGGCAATGGTTGAACTCGCTGTACGAGTGCTCGATGGAGAGGATGTGGGAACCGGTCTTGATCTTGGAGTTCCAGGTTATGAGAATCTTACTCTTGATGGAAAAGTATTCTATGGACAAGCTTGGATTGATGTGACAAAAGACAATGTTGATGACCCTGCATACGCTTTCTAAGATAGATGACTTTTTCTGTGAATGATGAGCTTGGGATGGAAACATCCCAAGCGATACTGATGGTTTTCATGTAGGTGAAGTGGGGGGTGTATGAGTACGAGTTTTTTGCGGATGGAAGGCATATGCAAGAACTTTGGTGGTGTAAAAGCGTTACGTAATGTTGATTTTGAGGTGAATACTGGCGAAATACATTGTCTAGCAGGAGAGAATGGGTGCGGTAAGTCGACATTGATTAAAATTGTATCAGGAGCGCACCAAGCCACAAGCGGCACCATTTTCATCAATGGTTTAGAGGAAAAAAAGCTTACTCCGATTGCTTCGATAAAAAGGGGAATCCAGGTAATTTATCAGGACTTTGCCATCTTTCCCAATCTCACGGTAGCTGAAAATATTGCTATGAATTCTGCCTTGATGCAAGGTAAGAAACGTATGAACTGGAAGGCTGCACGCACTTTGGCAGTGGAAGCTATGTCAAAAATTGGTGCACACATGGATCCAGATATTTTAGTGGAAAGATTATCTGTTTCCAATCGGCAAATGGTCGCTATTTGCCGGGCAATCATGAACGACGCAAAATTGCTGATTCTTGATGAGCCTACAACAGCTTTGACTCATCATGAAGTCTCGATGCTCTATGATATTCTTAGGAAACTCAAGGCCAAAGGAATGGCCATCGTGATTGTAAATCATAAGCTGGATGAAATTTATGAAATCGCTGACCGGTTGACAATATTGAGGAATGGAGAAAATGTGGCAACAGGGCCATTGAAAGAGTTTACTCGTTCAAGATTTGTCCATTGTATGACCGGTAGGGAGATTGTCGATAACCTGTACATTCCAGAACCGTCCTCTGAAGTAATTCTTGAAGTAAAGAGTCTGGGACGGGAAGGAGCTTTTAAAGATGTATCCTTCACCTTGGAAAAAGGCGATGTATTAGGGATAACTGGTTTGCTTGGTTCTGGGAGAGGAGAAATCGGGGATGCCTTGTTCGGCATTCATCCGAGTGAAGAGGGTTCCATATTTTTGAATGGCAAACCTATCAATATTCGTTCCATACAAGATGCAACAACGCATAGGATTGGGTATGTCCCTGAAGATCGACTGACACAAGGATTGTTCCTAACGAGGTCAATCATGGACAACACAGTTGCCGCCTCCATTGAAAAATACTTTGTAAAAGGGCGTTTGGATGAAGCAAAGATGGATGAAGTTACTTGGGAATGGATTCGGCGAATCGGATGTGTTGCCTCAGACTCAAAAGCGCCGATCAGGACCTTGTCAGGAGGTAACGCCCAAAAAATGGTCATTGCTAAATGGATGAATATCAACCCTTCCATACTCATACTCAACGGTCCGACTGTTGGTGTAGATATAGGATCCAAGTCTGACATACACAAAATTCTTCACGAATTTGCACATGCAGGAGTAGGGGTAATAATAATTTCAGATGACCTTAGTGAACTCTATTACAACTGCAATAAGCTGGTTGTAATGGAGGGGGGATTATCATCAGGAGTGATTATGACCAACACATTGAGAGAGGAAGAGCTGGCAAGTCTTCTTCACGGAAATTCTTTGGAGAATTAGTATGCGTTCAAATATTGCAAAACTAGCAACCACGAATGAAGCAATAGTTGCTTACACAATCGTTGCTCTTTCGATGGCTATCGGTATTATAAATCCTGCTTTCAGGGAGTTTTCTACGGTGATTACGCTATCTCGAGCTATGTTGATAACTCTCATTTTTGCAGTGCTGCAAATGATGGTTATAGTTTCGGGAGGTATAGATGTTTCTTTTCCTGCAATCGCTTGCTTTTCATCCTATGCCACTTTGCGGCTCATGCTATCTTTTGACATCGACAGTGTATTCTTTTTTTACGCTGTAGCCGGCCTTATGGGTGTTTGTTTTGGATTGGGGAATGCCTTTCTCATCGCAAAGATGGAACTGCCGGCTCTGATCGCAACACTGGGTGTAAGTAGTGTTGCCAATGGTGCAACCTTGGCTTTTCTGGGAACAAGGGAGTATTCAAACATTCCTGAGGGAGTTGATCAGCTAAGCAGAAGTTTTTTATTTTCCTTCACGAACTCAGGAGGCATCACCTTTCAGATGACCTCGTTGATTCTCATTCCCCTGATATTATTGGTACTTGCTTATCTTTTGTTGCATCATACCATGCTGGGACGGGGTATTTATGCTATCGGAGGCGATCGATTTGCTGCGAGAATAGCCGGGTTCAATGTAATTCGAATCCAGTTCTTTATTTACATGGTTGCTGGTTTCTTAGCATCTGTCGGCGGGGTCACCTTTACCATATTAATGCGTCAGGGTAGTCCTCAGAACCTCATGGGATCTGAGATGATGGTCATTGCAGCAGTGGTTGTCGGAGGCACTAGAATTACTGGAGGTCATGGAACTGTGTTTGGAACACTTCTGGGAGTGTTGCTCATCGCAATAGTCCAGAACAACCTAATCATGGTTGGAGTTCCTACACATTTTCAATCATTTGTTGTCGGGCTAATCATTGTACTGGGGACAGGAATTACTTCCATCAGGGCAAAACGTGTAGCGAACAGCTCAAAGGTATAGGGTAAAACAATGAACGTACTACATTCTCTTCTACGTGGTAAAGAACGTAAAAACAACCTCATACTTATGTTGCTTGCACTATCAATTTTCATAGCAATGACCATCCTTTCTCCTCGGGCATTTTTGCGACCGGCAAACTTGAAAGGGATGGCAGTGCAGTTTCCTGAGTTCGGGATTTTGTCTTTTGGGATGATGATTGCTATGATCAGTGGCGGCATAGACCTCTCTCTGGTGGGGATTGCGAATCTCTCAAGTATTGTTGCAGCGGTAATAATGTTGCAGATGGGGGATTCTGTCCTTTCCATAGTTCTAGGCATACTAGGAGCTTTGGCCATCGGAGCTGCTTGTGGTGTATTCAATGGATTCTTGATTGGGTACCTCAAAATTCCAGCCATGTTGGTAACCCTTTGTGGATTGCAGCTTTATTCAGGATTAGGCTTGGCTATTACCAAAGGTCCGGCAATAACTGGCTTGCCGGAACGATATGGTGAAATTGCAAATGGTAGCCTCATAGCAGGAATACCAAATCCAGTCTTTGTTTTTCTTGCGGTAGCGATAGCCGTAGGGTATCTGATGCGCTCAACCGTTTACGGCAGCCATGTCTCTTTCATGGGAACCAACGAGGTAGCTGCAAAATACTCTGGAATCAATAACTTAAAAGTAACTATTTATACCTATTTAATCAGTGGATTGATGGGGTCGATTGGGGGAATCCTTATTTCTTCGCACTATAATTCCGCCAAATCGGATTATGGAAAGTCATACACGTTGCTTACCTTGTTGATTGTTGTTCTTGGAGGAACTGATCCAAGTGGAGGAAAAGGGAACATATTGGGAGTTTCCCTTGCAGTTATCGTATTGCAGATGATTTCAAGTGCATTCAACATATTGCGGATCAATAGTTTTGTGAAGACTTTCGTGTGGGGTCTGATTCTGATTGCAATCATGCTGATTTCTAAACTAATCGATAGAAAAGAGAGACGATAAAAGGGGTGTTGGGATGAGGGAACTGAAAGTTAAAAAATTGCAGAAGGAGACTTTTTGCAGCTACGGGGATTTCTACGATTTAATGAATCCTGCTGGATACAGTTTAGGAGATTTTTATCACGATCGAGTTCTTTTTCCGGCTCCGAGTGGGCAGTCTGTGGCCTTTAGCGCCTTGGTATGCACCAAACAGGATGCCAATATCATTGATTCAGCTGAAAGCCATTCGTATGCCACTGAATTACTAGTCCCCCTCGATGGTGATGTAATCATCCATGTCGCACCGCCGTCGGTGGATCCAGTCCCTGAGTTGACAGAAGCATTTTTAGTTCCTAAAGGGACTATGGTGACTCTTCGAGTGGGCGTCTGGCATTTGGCTCCCTTTGCTGTGCAAGACGGTGACACACATCTGCTTATCGGGTTGCCCGAGCGAACGTATAAGACTGACTGTGAGCTTGTTCACTATGAAATAGACCAATACATGATTGTAAATTATTCGGAGGAAATTAAATGAAGAAGATACTGAACCAGCCTGAGAATTATGTGAACGAGATGTTGGAAGGCTTGTATATTGCTCATCCAGATCTCATTACCTATACCAACAATGATGTTCGATGCTTGGTGACGGCCAACAAGAAAACAGGAAAGGTTGGAATTGCTACCGGAGGTGGGAGTGGACATCTTCCTCTCTTTCTTGGGTATGTCGGAAAGGGAATGCTCGATGGTTGTAGCGTGGGAGATGTTTTTCAATCACCCAGTTCAGAACAAATGCATGCAGTTACCAAATACATTGATTCAGGAGCCGGTGTTCTCTATATATACGGAAACTACAATGGTGACATTTTCAATTTTGATATGGCTGCCGAAATGGCTGATTTTGAAGACGATATTCGTGTCGAAAGCGTAGTTGGTGCAGATGATGTTGCCTCGGCAGGACCTTCAGCACCTGGACAAAAGAGTACCCGACGCGGGGTGGCCGGCATTGTGTTCGTGTATAAATGTGCAGGAGGGGCAGCAGATGCAATGCTCTGCCTTGATGAGGTGAAACGTATTGCACAAAAGGCATCCGATAATGTAAGGACCATGGGTGTGGCTCTTACTCCATGCATAGTACCACGAGTAGGGAAACCAGGATTTTCACTCGGGGACGATGAGATGGAAATTGGAATGGGAATCCACGGAGAGACCGGAATCCGCCGAGGAAAACTGGAGACGGCAGACGAAATCACTGTAGAGATGCTTGATCAGATAGTCTCTGATTTACCCTATAAAAAAGGTGATGAAGTTGCTGTCTTGGTAAATGGACTGGGAGCTACCCCTGTAGACGAGCAATATATTGTGGTCAGAAAAATCAATGAGCATCTCTCTTCATTGGGGATCAAGGTTCATCGATTTTATGTTGGTGAATATGCAACATCCTTGGAAATGGCCGGACTTTCCATCTCCTTGCTAAAGTTGGATGAAGAGTTGAAAACCTATCTGGATGCTCCAGCACAGACTCCATTTTTTGTACAGCTTTAGGAGGATAGCATCATGGAAGTAAAAAATTTTCTTGCAAATGCATCCTCATTGATGGCTGCTAACAGGGAACGTTTGATTGATCTTGACAGTGTTGTAGGGGATGGAGATCTGGGCCTTACGATGTCTGATGGATTCAAGGCTGCTTATGAAAGCATCAAACAGAGCGATGAAAAGGATGTGGGCAAACTCTTTTATACAGCAGGCAAAGCAATGTCTGTAGCAGTACCTTCTACCATGGGAACCCTCATGGCTAGCGGCTTGATGCAGGTGGGAAAGACGTTTAAAGGAAAGACATCTGTCCAGAAAGAAGAGTACGTCGCGCTTTTTGAGTCGTTTTTTGATGGAGTGAGTAACCGAGGGAAGGCAAAAGTAGGAGAGAAGACCTTCCTAGACGGTCTATATCCTTCCATTGTGGCTATGAAAGAGGCTGTTGCCTCAGGTCTTGATGCTAAGAATATTGCTGCAGCAGGGGCTGTTGCAGCGCAAGATGGATTTGAATCGACACAAGGTATGCTCGCTGTTCATGGTCGGGCTGCAACAAGAGGGGAGGCCTCCAGAGCTTTGCTTGATCCAGGTGCAGCAGTAGCCGCCTTGATGATGGAAGCTTTTGCCAGTTCACTCCAAGATTGTTGAAGCCTAAGAGATGTTTTATTTCGCTAACGAAGAATCCTGTCCAGGACGACGGAGTTGTTTCTCCATTTGTCCTGGGCTTTCACCCTGAGGTCGAGTCGGAGCTTCTTGCCCGGGAAGATTTGTCGGATCTCGGGCTCAGAGCCCTTTCGAATCTTGGTGATGTTTGCCCCTCCCTTGCCCACGACAATGCCCTTTTGGGTTTCGCGCTCCACGATGATTGCCGCACGTACCCAAATGGAGTTTGTTTCTTCAGAATGTTCAATGTCCTCAATGGTCACGTAGATGGCGTGAGGGATTTCTTCACTTACAAGGTTGATTGCTTTCTCGCGGATGATCTCGCTGATGCGAAATTCAAGGTTCTGGTCGGTATAGGCATCTTCAGGATAGAGCAATTCTCCTTCGGGAGCGTGCTTGAACAGCTCGATGAGGATTTCATCGACGCCCTCATCCACCTTGGCTGAGGCCTTGAGCACTGTGCTGTTTTCAAGATGTTCTGCAAGAAAAGCTCGGGTTTCTTTCTCCTCGGAGTCCCTGATGATATCGGCTTTGTTGATTACACACACAACCGGAGTCTTCAGTTTGGCAACGTGAGAGACCAAAGCCAACTCCTCTTCACCGGCGCTACGCTTGGGGTCGATCATATAGAGAACGACATCACTCTCCTCAAGGCTCTTGAGGGCGGTCTCCTGCAGTCTTTTGTTCAGGGTCTTCTCGCTGAGATGAAAACCTGGAGTATCGGTGAAAATCAGCTGCCCACGTTTATCGGTATATATTCCCCTGATCGCGTTGCGGGTGGTTTGGGGTGTTGATGCAGTAATTGATACCTTCATCTCGCAAATTGTGTTGAGCAGGGTGCTCTTCCCTGATGAAGGACGGCCGATGATGGCAACAGTGGCACATTTCATATTCTATTCTCCTGATTTGCAGTATAGCGTTCAAAGCCTTTTGTGCCTACTGAATGCCTTGCCTGCCCATATTAATAACAATTATACATTTGCTTGTCTCTTTAGCGGCATATGCCTTTGCACAGTCCTGAGTATCTGTGTATACTGCAAATGGTGCCATACACCAAAAACGTAGCAAAGAGGGGCTTTTGTATGCCACAACAAGAAGAAAAGAAACCTGTAAATCCAGATCCACAAATACAAGAAAAGCTTTTGAAGACAAGAAGCATCCTGCTCTCAGGTGAGATCAACAAGGATAGTGCTGAAGCTGTCATCAAGCAGATGCTTATTCTCGAAGACGAAAGCAACGAGCCGATAAAGATTTTCATCAACAGCCCCGGAGGGGACGTCGATGCAGGATACGCCATCTTTGACATGGCGCGCTTCATCAATGCGGAAGTCACCATGATCGGCATGGGCTTGGTGGCCAGTGCCGCCGCTTTGGTCTTGCTCGCTGTCCCCAAAGAGAGACGCTTGGCCCTGCCAAACTCAACATATCTCATCCACCAACCGATGAGCGGCATGCGCGGAGTAGCCACTGATATTGAGATTCATGCCCAGCATCTTGAGAAGCTTCGGCAGAAACTCGATGCCCTGATTGCCCAAGAGACAGGAAAAACGTTGGAAGAAGTACGTGAAGATACCGAACGTGATCACTGGTTGTCAGCAAATGAAGCCCTCAATTACGGCTTGGTCGATCGGATTGTCACCCAAAGGAGTGATCTGTAAGTACACATGGCAAAGACCAAATACCTCAGTGAGGCGGAAAAAAAGGTCGGTCGCAAGCATATGTACCGTCAAGAGCTGTACAACGGAGTAGCCTACAGCCTGCTTGGCGATACCATCGTCTACTTGCTTGCCATCCATTTTGGAGCGGGCAATATTGCCTTGGGCTACATCTCATCAGCCGCATTCATTGCAGGTATCATCCTGCCCTTTGTACCTCAAATATTCAAAGGCCGAAACCAGATCAAGGTACAGTCCCTGGTCTGGGTTTTACGCGGGGTGGTCTGCTTCGGATATCTCGGACTCTTCTTTGTAACCGGCAATATCGCCGTATTGCTTCTGCTGTTGGTCTATACCCTGTTCAACATATTCCGCATGGTGGGAATAGCCTTGAATGATTCCACCCTGAAGAATATCAGCAGTGTCTCCAATCGAGGAAAAGTGGTGGCCAATGTCAATGTCGCCTACCAAAGCTCATCCTTGGTTATTCGGTGTCTCACTGCCTTGGTGCTTGGGGTGCAACGCTTCAGCGGAGTATTCGGCCTTGTCGTGCTCCAGATACTCGGTGTCTTTGTAAACTTTTTTGCTTCCCATGAAATGTCACGCATCCCCTCGCGCAGTACCATCGAGTACAAGAAAGGACGCACCGTCCTTGTCTTGCTCAAGGAAGCGATGGCGCAAGAGTCTTTCAGAAGGCGCCTCTTTTTGCGCTGGCTTGCAACAGCCGTCGCTGTTGTCTTTGCCTTGACAACACCCTTTTTACGGATTGAACTGGGTCTTTCGAGCTCGTTGGTCGTAGTATATTCTGTGGTGCTTGGAATCTCTGTCATGGCAGCAAGCTATATAAGCAAACACTTCTCCGACCGCCTCGGATCGCGGCCCTTGGTCTTGTTCTCCACAATTTTTTCCCTATTCTTTTT
>CAZJMG010000062.1:0-11410 GCA_964547185.1 uncultured Sphaerochaeta sp. | reverse complement strand
AATGCATATCTTGATGTATTTTTATGAATCAAATTGGAATTTTGAAATTGCCTCAAGAATCAAGCATTTTGTATCTGACTCTAATGATGGGATTAAAAACCCAGCAAAAAAATTCTATGAAGCGGTTACAAAAATTGGAGATTGGTGTGAGTCTCAGGGGTGCGAGCCGATGACGTTAGGGCTTCGTACACTATTGGATCATATGAATTCTCAGACATATCCTGGACTGGGTAGTTTGAAGAAGTTATCGATAATGCATCATTTTGAATTGATGGGCAAGTTTCTTGATGGACATTGTAAATGAAGTGTTGTATAGACTGTTTTTCAGACATCGAAATCCGCTCAATCATCGAGAGCAAGAAAACAAAGGGAGACTGCGATTTTTGTGGTCATTCGAATACTTTAGTATATGAAATTTCAGAGGATCCCTCCATCACACAGCTATTTGATGGGTTATTGGATGCTTATACTCCGGAAAGTGAGTTGCCGGCAACATTTCCAAAGGAAAGCATTAAGCAGCTGTATGACTTCCTAGCAGATGATTGGGGTATTTTTTCAGTTCCTCGCGATGTGATTCAGATGTTGATTATGTCCATATGTCAAGAGAGATACAGCGAAGATCCTGCTCTATTTGAAGCACCAGTAGGAATTCTAGAGAGCAATGATCAATCTTATCTATTGCAGAACTCGTTGTTGAAAACTTTTAAATGGAAGGACTTTGTAAAAGAGATCAAGCAAAGCAATAGATTTCATACGGATTACATCCATAAGGATATTCTCAAACAATTTCTCTATTGTGTGAAGATAAAGCTTAGTAAAGGTGCCACCTTCTATAGAGCTCGATTTTGTCCAAATACCACTGGTGTTCCGATTGGAGAAATGGGAGCTCCTCCGTCTGAAATCGCTTCAGCTGGGCGAGCAAATTCTAGAGGCGTCAGCAGATTGTATTTATCTGACAGAATTGCGACAACCTTGTATGAAATTCGAGCTGGAGTTTATGACTACGTCACTATAGGAGAATTCAAGCTTAAAAAAGATATTGAGGTCATTGATTTGGCACAGATTGACAAAATTAGTCCGTTTGTTGCGAATTCAGCAGTAGATATTGATTTTGTGATGCATGCGATTAATTTAGAGGCTTTGAGAATGATTGCCCAAGAAATTGCAAAACCTTTAAGACGCCATGACAGTCAACTTGATTACCTACCAACTCAGTACATTAGTGATTTTATAAAGAGCTTAGGGTTCGATGGAATTCAATTCAATAGTACAATGAATAAAGAGGGCTTCAATCTGGCTATCTTTGATGAAACGCTATTTGAATGTAAGAAAACCACGGTGTATGATATCAAGACAATACAGTATGAATTTGAGAGAATCCAGGTAGGCTAGCTAGCTTCAATTTTCTCCTTGACAGAATCAAGAATCTCCTTTCATAATAACTTAAACGCATAAGTAGGAGATATACATGATCTGTACCGGTAATGAATACATCGCGATTGCAGAGATAGAAGAGAATGCTGACATACTCAGCATCAATGTGCTCTCGATGGCACATCGTGGCATGATTGAATTCCGTGGAAAGGAAGAGCCCTTCTTGCACCTTGGGCTTTCTGTTGATGATGCAGAAGCCGTCTTCTCGCTTGCCTCCTTAGATCGCTATTGGATTCCCACCTTTACAAGTGAAACTCCTGCGTATCAAGCAACGTATCAGGTACTCTCTCCAAAGGACCAAAAAGGGTTCGTACAGGTCCTGACTGTCCACAATACGGGTGAGCAGCCCCTTAAGGCTGCTGTTCATCTCTGTGGTTCTATTGCTGAGGTGCTGCATACGGTCAATGAGAGTAAAAGGTTTGAAGGGAGCATGCATGCCTATCGGACAACCTGGTCTGATTGTCCCTGTTTTGACATCCGCAGTGCTTTTCCTGTTCTTGCGCTCGCCCCGATCAGTTCAGAACCAAGTACTTGGACCTATAGTGGTGGAAGTTCAATCTCCTTTACCATGGAAGCAACATTCTCTGTGGACGCTTGCGCACAGAAGCAGTTTGCGCTCTACTGGGGCGTGGGGTATGAGGAAGTCTCAGCGGTCACCTGTGCACGGGAGTTCTCCCGTCAAGGTGTAGCGGCACTGTATACAGAACAAACCTCCTACCTCGATTCAATCATCAAGCACACCGGTGATGCAAAGATGGATGAAACGCTTTTTCGTAATCTGCTCTTTGCCATTCATTATGCGACAGGAAAGACGATTGACAGCGAAGAGCTTGTTCTGGTGACCAGCAGAAGCCCTCGCTACTACGTCAGCGCAGCTTATTGGGACCGAGACTCATTGTTGTGGGCGTTCCCTGCCATCTTGGAAGTTGACCAGGAACTCGCAAGGGCGATGCTTGAGCATGTCGCTACCAGGCAGAAAAGGAATGTCGGCATCCATAGTAGATATATTGATGGAACTATACTGGAGGCAGGCTTTGAGCTTGATGAACTTTGTGCACCCATTCTCGCCATCGATGCCTACTACCGAAAGACAGCCCAGCCTATCTTGGAGGATGCAAACGTTGCTTCACTCATTGATCTGATCATCTGCAAGTTGGAAAAAGAGAAAACAACGACAGGGCTCTATAAAACCTTTCTGCAACCCACTGATGATATGCATGTCTATCCCCTGCTTACCTATAACAATGCTTTGGTGCATGCCGTCTATGCAATATTGGCCTCATGGAATTGGAGGGGGAGAAGAGGTCAGTGGGTCCAGAAGCAGGATTATGTGAAACAAGCAATCGAAAAGCACCTGGTCAAGGAGCATCAGAATAAAAAACAATACATTTGGTCAACCGACGAGAAGGGGAATTATGACATCTATGATGAACCACCTGGAAGCCTTCTGCTGCTCCCACTCTTTGGCATAGGTTCTTTCTCAGATGAAATATACCGCAATACCGTCGCTACCATAACCGACCCTGCATATGAGTATTCATTCGCAGGAACAACCTTTGCTGCGATAGGGTGTCCGCATGCACCTCATCCCTGGATATTGAGTCTGGCGAACGAAGTCAGGACCATGCACTCAGAAACTGCAATCCAAAAGCTTCTGGATGCACCGATGGACCATGGCATCGCCTGTGAAAGCATTGATGAACACACAGGGTATGCTACCACAGGGCAGGCTTTTGCCACCTGTGCTGGATATCTTGCGTATGTCCTCATCGAGGAGATGAAAGCACGTGGAACGTGGAAAACATAACATCTATCGGCCTTATCAGATAGAAACAGAGATTTCAGATCAGAATGAAGCATTCTGTCACAGCATCTTCTACCAAGGCAATGGAAGATTCGGCTTGCGTGCGACGTTGTGCGGCGACAGGTATACGAGTGAGAACCACGGAGTCTACAAGGCTCGGGGGTTTGAGTACATCAAGGGCAATATCACCGATATGGTGAACCTACCCGACGCCTTGCGTCTTGAGATAGCCGTTGATTCACAACGGTTGTGTGCCGCCGGCAGCAAGCAGGTGCTGGACATGGAGCGTGGGCTTGTAACACGATTCTGGGACACTGAGAACTTCACCGCCAGCTATGAGAGGGTTGTTTCTTTCAGGAATAAGGACGCAGTCGGTCATCGGTTCACCCTCAAGGCAAAAAGAAGACTCTCCTTGTTTGCTGATGATGCAATTGACGCTTCGGTACAGAATCTACCCATCAATGATGATCAGACTGTCCGTAATGAAGAACGTCTTGTATTGCTGAAGCAGTGTCTCTTTGTGTGGGAAGAAGGAACTCAGCTCATGCGTGGAAGTACCGTGCACGGCAGTCTTGAGGTTTCCTATGCCAAACGCTTTGCGTGTTCTGTTGCGGGAAGCGAGGTTGACGAGCATAAGTACTATGAAACGATGCTGAAAGAGGGGGAGTCCTTCGTTTTGGAATCGGTGGTCAGCCTGGAAGGCGTGCGACGAGACGATTACTGTTTTGCCCAGCTTTTGGCAGAAACCGAAGAAGATCTCAAAATCTTCTACAGCGAGCACGACATCGTCCTCAAAGGACCTGAAAAAGACCAATGTGCCATTCGTTGGGCGCTCTTCATGCTCAAGCAGAACGAACCGGAAAACGGTTGCTCGATCGGAGCGCGAGGTCTTACCCATGGTCGGTATAAAGGCTGTTACTTCTGGGATACTGAGATTTTCATACTTCCCTACTATCTCTATACCAATCCGTCGATAGCCAAGAACATCTTATCCTACCGTGTCCAGACTTTCGAGCAAGCGTTGGCAAATGCTGCGTCCTTGAACCTGAAGGGGGCACGATATCCATGGATGAGCTCTCTTGACGGCTCTGAGCAGTGTGAATCGTGGGATACCGGCAAGTGTGAAGTACACGTTACTGCCGATATCGTCTGGGCGATGCATCAGTATGTACTCGCAACTGAAGACTATCGGTTTGAGCGTGAAGTGCTCAGTGAGATATACCTGCAAACGGCTCGTTTCTGGGCATCGAGATGTACCTATGTCGAGCAGACCGACCGGTATGAAATGCTCTTCGTCAAAGGACCGAACGAGTACGGTGGTGTGACGAAAAACAACAGTTTTACTACCGCGATGGCTCTGCATACCATCAAGCTGGCGCTTGATGCAGAAAAAAAAGGGTATTTTGTACTCGATGTAGCAGAGCGCAACCTGTTTGAGGCCATTTGCGCCAAAGCAGTCATCCCGTACAGCGAGCAGGCAGGGACCTATCTGGAGGATGATTTGTTTGAGTTGCAGGAGAGCTTCGACTTGAAAGAGCATAAACAAGGGTTTCGGGCGTTGTACCATACGATCTGTTTCGACCGCCTGCAACGGTACAAGGTGGTCAAGCAGCCCGACGTCTTGTTGCTTTTTCTGTTGTTGCCTGAGTATTTCACCAAGCGCCAGGCGCTCAATGCTTGGGCGCTCTATGAACCGATAACCAGTCATGATTCAACCTTGAGTTGGGCGATGCACTCCTTGATCGCCTATAATTTAGGATTCAAAGAGAAAGCAGAGCAGTATCTACGACAGTCTCTGTTTCTCGACCTGGAGGAGTTGATGGAGAACACCACCGATGAGGGCGTGCACGTCGGGGCCCTTGGTGCTTCGCTGCAGGCAATCTTGATGGGCGTGATGGGCTTGCGCTTCGGTAAGGATGTTTCCGTCAATCCTTGCTTGCCAAACTCGTGGCAAGAGCTGTCGTGCAAGGTTGTCTACAAAGGTGAGCGTTATCGGGTGATGTGTACGAAAGACTCTCATTGTTTGGAAAAGATTTCATTGACAAATGCGTGAATGAGCACGATACTTAAACGCATAAGTGAGGTAATGCATGGCCACAAAACGAACAAATATGAAGGATATTGCTCGGGAAGCTGGAGTTTCGACAGCGACGGTCTCCTACATCATCAATAAACGTTCAGACCAAGTCATTGCCCCGCAAACCGTCAAGAAAGTGGAAGAAGCCATCAAGCGGCTGGGCTATGTGCCCAACCTTGGGGCGAGAGCCTTGGCCTCCAAGCACTCACATTTGCTTGGACTGTTGATTCCCCAGACCGAGCAGGAGACGAAGCTGATGTTCTCCAATGCGTTTTATGGGACGTTCCTCTCAAACTTCGAGTATGAGGCGAGAAAGAAGGGGTACAACATCCTCATCAGTGGAACCTCGGCCGAAGAGAGCTATCTGGATGTGGCAAGAAAACGAAGTCTTGACGGGATTGTAATCGTCGGCGTTGAGCTTGAGTCGGACATCAAGGGTCTGAAGAAGAATGGAATCCCTGCAGTTCTGGTCGACTCCTATGGCATGGACAAGGATCTTAGTTCGGTGACCATAGATGATGAGAACGGTGGGTTTCTTGCAACCAAGTACTTGATCGGGATGGGACACAGCAATATTGGCTTTGCAAGCGGTTACCTTACCAAGGAGGGCGTCAACACCGAGCGCTACAAGGGCTATGAACGTGCTCTTGCAAGTCATGGGTTGCCGCTTGATGGCAGACTCGTATATTCGGGTACGATTTCCTATGAGTATGGCTTTGAGTTGGGTCTGGCCTTATCCTCATCCTCCGATAGACCCTCCGCTGTCTTTGCCACGGCAGATATTTTGGCCTTCGGCCTGATCAAGGGATTGAAGAAAGGAGGCCTGAAGGTGCCGAGGGATATTTCAGTGGTTGGCTTCGACGATGGCTTTTTGGCTAGCAACATGGAACCTGCACTTACCACGGTTCGTCAGGATGTAGACAGCAAAGCGCGTATCGCAGCCCAGTTGGTTATTGATGCCATAGAAGGGAAGGGAACTTGCTCGAATATTGTATTGCCGGTTTCTCTCGTGCAGCGGGAATCGGTTCGTAGCGTGGTGTTAGATTGATAATCCGAAGCCGTGCGGGGCTTCGGATCATCGAAATGAGTCATACTGGTGTATCACTGCAAATCCAATTGTAGTGAGTTCGAAGTGGTTTGTACAGACAATACAAGAGAATGTCTGTATTAGGAGGTTTGTTGTAATGAAAACAACGAGAAACGTACTCTCACTCGCTCTTGTTCTGATTCTCGTGATGCTCCCTGCATTTTCGGCAGGATCAAAAGAGACTACCCTTGGCACTGTTACCTTGAAGCTGGAACAGTTTTCCGGTTCAGAGGCGACACTTTCAGGAGCAGCTTTGAAGAACATGATTGCTGAGTTTGAAAAACAGAATCCCACCATCAAGGTTCAGTTGCAGACCATCGGGTACGATGACTATTTCACCCAGCTTCAAAGCAAGGTGGTTGGCGGCAATGCAGCGGATGTGTTTGAGCTCAACTACGAGAACTTTGTAGCCTATGCAAGCGAAGGAGCCCTTGCTGATGTGACGAAGCTGCTTGGTGATACCAGCGGGTTCAACAAGACGGCACTCAATGCCTTTAATTATCAGGGTGTACAATATGGCGTACCGAACTCCTTCAGCAATGTAGTGCTCTTCTATAACAAGGCCCTTTTTGATAGGGCTGACCTGGCTTATCCCACCTCTGAATGGACATGGAAGGACGTAGAAGCTGCCTCGAAGAAGATCATGGCCTTAGACAAGAATATTTGGGGTTTCTATAGGCCCTTGTCGTTCCATGAATTCTACAAAGGTGCTGCACAGAACGGCGGCTCTCTGATGAATGCTGAAAGAACTGCGTTCACCGTCAACCTTCCTCAAAACGTAGAGGCAGCGTCCCTTATGGCAGGTTGGCAGACTGATTCGAAGATCATGCCTACCGAAGCGGACATGGCGGGCATGGGTGATTGGGACCTCTTCAAGAGTGGTCGTCTGGGTATGTTGGTAACCGGCATTTGGGCCTTTGGTGACTTTACTGCAAACTGCCCCTTTGAGTGGGACATCGCCATCGAGCCGGGCAATGTTCAGAAGGCAACACACTTCTTCTCCAACTCGTACGTCGTAAGTGCAACGAGCAAGTATCCGTCTGAATCGGCCTCTCTTGCGCGGTTCCTTGCAGGAAGCAAAGAAGCGACGAAGCTCAGAGTTGAAGCTTCTTGGGAGCTTCCTCCTGTAACATATCCTGAGATCATCGAAAGCTATCTTTCCATCACTCCTCCTGAGAACAGACAAGCGGTCTTCGCCTCGCTTGACTATCTGGTAACCCCGCCGGTGAGTGCTCAACAGGCTCAGATGCAGGCGATCATCCAAAGCTACCTCGATCAGATAGCCTTTGGAAGAATGAGTGCCAAGGCAGCCCTTGATGCATGTCAGAAAGAACTTGAAGCCAAGATTTCTCTCTAGTCGAATTTGAGGCATGGCCGAACAGGCCATGCCTGGGAGGTTTTTATGAGTATCCAGGGCAGAAGGGGAATCAGAGTTGCGCTTCCCTATCTTCTTCCAAGCCTCTTTGGTGCCCTTCTTTTCGCCATACTTCCGATAGTCATATCGCTCTTCTTGAGTGTTACCAGCTGGTCGGGTATGTCCAGAGTCAGCCTGACTGATGGGTTTTTGAAGTTTGTTGCAAAGAATTTCGTAGGTTTGGATAATGCAAAGGCTATTCTTTCAGATGGGGAGTTTTACCGAGCCTTGTCCCACAATCTGTATTTTATCGCTCTGTATCTTCCTTTGATGCTCATCCTTTCCATGACGTGTGCCTTGATCATCAACGCACCGAAGAAAGGGGCCAATGTCTATCGGGTTGTTTACTACCTTCCTGTGCTTACCAGCTGGGTTGCCGGTTCGTTGATATGGAAATGGCTTCTCAGCCCGGTATATGGTCCGATCAACAATGCGCTTGAGCTTTTCGGGATTCAAGGGCCGATGTGGTTGCAAAGCGAAATCTGGGCAATGCCTTCCATCGTCTTGGCGTCAATTTGGAAAGACATGGGTTTTTATGCGATGATCTTGTTCGGTGGATTGAAGAGTATCAACACACAGTATTATGAAGCGGCTCATATTGATGGGGCGTCAAAGGTCCAATCGTTCATGCACATTACGTTGCCGCTACTCTCCTCGGTGCTCTTTTATGTCTCGATGCTCTCGATGATCAATGCTTTTCAGCTCTTTCCTCAGGTCATGGTCATGACCAAGGACGGAAACGCCGGGCCGAATGGTGCGACGATGGTTATGGTTGAGAGAATCTACAAGTATGCGTTTCGATACGGGAAGATGGGGTATGCCTCAGCATATTCCTGGATTCTCTTCGTGATTATTCTCTTCTGTACGTACATCCAGAAGCGGGGTGAGAAAAGGTGGGTGCGTTATGACGTATAAGAATGCAATAAAAACAGCCTTCTATCACCTGGTCGCAATTTGCTTGGGCGTTGTTGCCGTCGTTCCTTTTCTTTGGATGATCTCTACCTCACTTAAGAGCGGTGGCGCTCTGTTGGCTGTGCCGATAGAGTGGGTTCCCAAGAATCCTACGCTCCAAGCTTATGAGAAGCTCTTTGCCCTTACCGGAATGCTTCGCTCAATCGGCAATTCGTTGGTGGTGACCGCCTCGGCAGTGGTGGTGGCGATTCTTTCCTCCTCCATGGCAGCCTTTGCTTTCTCAAAGATTCGTTTCAAGGGCAGTGGTGTCCTCTTCATGATCTTTCTCGCCTCGATGATGCTTCCTAGTCATGTTCTTTTCATCCCCCTGTATCTGATCATGAACGACCTGGGTTTGGTTGATACCTTGTTTGCCCTGATTCTTCCCTACTCATTCAAGGCTTTTGCGGTGTTCATGCTCCGTCAGCAGATGATGAACATCAGCGATGCCTACCTTGACGCTGCAGCGATCGACGGGGCTTCACTGTTCAGGTCCTTTATCACGATTTTCCTGCCTCTGTGTAAGACTGCACTTGCCACATTGGCGATCATCATCGCGATGGAGGCTTGGAATGATTATCTTTTGCCCTTGGTGCTCATGACGAGCCCTAAAAATTATACGCTTCCCATCATACTCAACGCCCTTTCAGGGCAGTTCAAAACTTCGTACGACCTCTTGATGGCAGGATCCTTGATTTCTGTCATCCCGCTTTTGATCATCTATATTGGTGCTCAGCGGTATTTCGCCAGTGGTCTTCAAATTGGAGGAGTGAAAGGATGAAAACAATTTTTTTGGATGCTTGTCCATCCAATTTTGTGCTGAAAGAAGATACAAGCGGGTTGCACCTTCAGTTCAAGGGTGCTCATCTTTGGGGTGCCGGTGAGCATTTTGACCGGGTTGCAATTCTCAACCACAGCAGAAAAAACGAGGTGAAGGAAGTTTTTACGCATCAAGGGTCGCAGACCTATCTCCCTCAGCCCATACTTGTATCGGATGAACTGGCTCTCTTGGTGCAGACCGATCATGTCTTTACCAGCGAGAGCAAAGAGCAGAAGGGTACTATAGAACTTGCTGTGCAAGGCGAGTTCTCCCCCGATGATACGCTTGTAATCGCCGTCGGGACACCGAAGCAGACGCTTGCGAAATTACTCTCGTACCTTGGAGGGGTTGCTCTTCCTCCTGCATGGGTGTTTGGAGAGTGGGCGAGTGCGAATCGCTGGCACAGTGAACACGATGTATTGGAGGCCTTGGATGCAGCTTCTATGCATGGGTTTCCTATTTCTGTATTGGTAGTGGAAGCCTGGAGTGATGAGTCGACGTTCTATACCTTCAACGAGGAACCGTCTCTGTGGCCTGATCCGAAGAAGCTGATACAGACGATGCACGAAAGAGGGGTGCATCTTCTTTTGTGGCAATGTCCTGTGTTCAAGGCTTTGGAAGCGGGCAGGCATGATGAGCGACATGAACAGGATCTTGCCTACATACGAGAGCATAATCTTGCCGTGTTGAACACGGATGGCACGCCATACACAATCCCCGAAGGTCATTGGTTCGCCGGTTCGATGGTGCCGGACTTCACCAACCCACAGACGAGAGCTTGGTGGTTCTCAAAACGGCAGTACTTGCTCGACATGGGGGTTTCGGGGTTCAAGACCGATGGTGGAGAGTGCATTCTCTTTGATGATGTGCTCTTTTATGACGGTTCCACCGGAAAAAAGATGCGTAATCGATATCCTCAGAGTTATGTTGATGCCTATCAAGAATTCATTGGACAAAAGCGGGTTACGTTCAGCAGGGCTGGCTATCTTGGCGCTCAACGGTCGATGTTGTATTGGGCCGGTGACCAGCTTTCAGAGTGGTCGGAACTGCAGGCGGTATTGAAGGCCGGTTTGAGCTCTGCAATCTCGGGAATTTTCTGGTGGGGCTTCGATATTGCCGGCTTTGCCGGTCCGATGCCCTCAAAGGAACTGTACATCAGAAGCTATGAGCTTGGTTCATTGGTTCCTCTCATGCAGTGGCACTCAGAGCCGGTGGGAGGACAGTTTTCTGAACTTCTCAAAAGTGAGGATCTGATCAACGACCGCAGTCCATGGCATATGGGGGCAAGATACTCAGAAGACTTGCTTGATATCTGCAAACGCTACAGCATCATGCGCAACGCCTTGCAATGGTATCTTGTCAGGGAGGCTCAAGTGTCCGAACAGAAGCTCCAGCCGATGATGAGACCTCTGTTTTATGAGTACGGCTCTCTCTATAGTGATGTAGAAGACCAGTATCTTCTCGGCTCTTCTCTCTTGATCGCCCCGATTCTGCTTGAGGGACAAACACGTCGTTCCGTCCTCATCCCCGAGGGCCTTTGGTACGACCTCTTTACTCAAGAGACCATCGAAGGCCCCTGTACGATAGAGCGAGAGTATTCTCTTGATCAAATCGGGTTATTCCTCAATACCAAGGATCCTGAGTTCTCCCGCTTGAAGGAGTCCTTTGAGTCCTTGTGTGTATGACTTGTACGCTATTGAATGAGGGGTAGGGTTTACCCCTCATCTGAAAACCGTGAGAGATGTTCTCATGAAAACAACCAGAATAAAATAGGCAGTGAAAAAAGTTGTAGCTTTTGTTCAGCTTAAAAATCGTGTTTACGA
>CAZJMG010000061.1:0-13487 GCA_964547185.1 uncultured Sphaerochaeta sp. | reverse complement strand
AAAAGTTTCATGATTTGGATAGATTCCTTGTATTGGTTACAAAGTTATTTGCAGAAAGAAAAGTGTTTGCCAATTTTGTATTTCCTTCCTATACTTGTTTATAACGCTATGTTTTATAAGGAGTTATTGACATGAAAAGCGACAAATCGAGAAATCTGTATATGCTCAAAGGTCCACTGGCGATGCGAGGATATGATTGGTGGTGGCATAGTTTTACAGCCTTTCATGCACAAACGAGGCAGCCAAAACAATTCTTTGTCGAATACTATGTATGCAATCCTGCACTTGGCCAAAAGCAGCCTGTATTGGGGCAGTTGCATGAAAACCAGAAGAAAGGAAGACGTCCCTCATATGTAATGATAAAGGTGGGCTGTTGGGGTGACGATGCAAGGCAAATCCATAATTTCTATGCAATTTCTGATCTTAAGATAGCGAAAGACAGACTTGAGCTCTCCGTCGGTGAATGTTTCCTCTCTGAGACGCGCGTAAAGGGATACTGCAACCTCACATCGACAGATATGGCTGCACATCCAGAGTATATGGCTGATGCGGGGACCATGTCCTGGGATTTGCACGTTGAGAAAAAAATACCATTCAATGTAGGGTATGGCGCGTCAAGATGTTTCAGGCGGCTCAATATCTTTGAGATGTTCTGGCATGTTGAAGGAATGAAAACCCTTTATAGTGGAGAGGTTGTTCTTGACGGGCAATGCTATGTTGTACAACAAGAAAATAGTTGGGGATATGCAGATAAGAATTGGGGACGTGATTTCACCTCCCCATGGCTTTGGCTTAACAGTTGCAATATGACCAGCATGATTAGTCACAAACAATTGCAGGACTCTGCTTTCGTCATAGGCGGGGGTAATCCGAAAGTACTGGGCAAGTCTGTGGGGAGAAAGCTTTTGGGAAGTCTTTATTACGAAGGAAAAGAGTATGAGTATAATTTTTCAAAATTCTGGACCAAGCCTCATATAGAGTTTTCATTCAAAGAAGAGGAGAGGCTCTGTATTTGGAATGTTTTGGCAGAAAATAGAACGTCTATCATGTCGCTTGTCGTGCGATGCAGGCGTGATGAAATGCTTTTGATCAACTATGAGGCGCCCGACGGGGTGAAACGCCACAACAAGCTTTTCAACGGAGGCACCGGTGAAGGGGAACTGATGCTGTACAAGAAAGAAAAGGGAGAAAAGACGCTCATCGATCATATCGCCGTACATACTGTGGGTTGTGAATACGGCGAATATGATCAGAGACCTTAACGTTTAGCCTGGTCATAGACCTCACCCAATGCCCGAGGTGGTTTATTGGAGGAGGAGAAAAAGAGCAACAAGACCAAGGTTACGATGTACGGAAGCGTCAATACAAGGTCCCCATAGGAGGATGGGAGACTCAGTTTTTGCACCAATACGTATCCTGCACTTCGGGCAAATCCAAACAGGATGCAAGCCAAAAACGTCGGTCCAATCTTCCATGATCCGAAGATGTATGCAGCTATAGCCAGATAACCAAAACCCATGTAGATATTAGGGGAGAATGTGGTGGAAATTGAGTAAGCAAAGCACATCCCTCCCAAGCCTGCCAGCGCCCCACTGGTTATAACCGCCCAAAACCGTACTTTCTGTACGTTTCCCCCTGCCGCTGCAAGGGCGTGTGGATTGTCTCCACAGGCTCTGATATGCATGCCGGTAGGTGTTTTGTACAAGAGGTAAGCCATAAATAGGGCGACAGCGATGATAATGAGTTCAAAGGTATAGAAATTCGTAAACGCTGCTCCTAAAACGGGTATTTGAGAGAGTAAAGGAATTGTGGAACGAGGAAATACTTCCAATAAGAACTTGTTTGAGGGTTGCCCAAAAACAGAAGCATTGATCTGATTTGCCAAAAAGGCTGTCAACGCAACACTGAGCATGTTGATGACGACACCACTGATGACCTGGTTCGCCTTGAACTTGATGCACATCAGCGCATGCAGCAGTGCAAGAGTGCCTCCGCCGATCATGGCAAAAGCCAGTGATGCATAAATGAGGACAGCGGGATCTCCTGCAAAATTTCTACTCAATAACGCATAGCTGAGTCCTCCAAAGAAGGCTCCAAACCCAAGCAACCCCTCCAAGGCAAGATTGGTTACGCCGCTTCCCTCACTGTAGATGCCTCCGATTGCAATAATGAACAACGGAAGCGAGAAAGACAGTCCTTCGACAATGATGGTATCCATACGTTCAAACCTCCTCGATTTCGCGTTGCATTCGATCGGCAAGTGTTCTGAAGAAAATGCCGATGGCACTGAAGAGCAACAGTATACTGGTGATCAACGCGGCAATCTCCCTCAGTACTTGCAAACGGGAAGACATGTATGTAGTGCCACAGTCAAAAATCATCACCAAGAGAGAAGCAAAAAAGCTGCCTATCGCACTGCTGTTTCCGAGTAAGGCTACAGCAATGGCATCAAAGCCTAGAGAAGGAAGCACCCTGGGCTGGATGGATGCATTGCTTCCAAGGTAGTACGAGACTCCTGCCAAACCCGCCAGAGCGCCACTGATGATCATTGTGAAAACCACAGCACGCCCTACATTGATACCAGCATATTTGCTGGCTTTATTATTGCTTCCCACAGCCTTCAGTTCAAAACCAAAGCGTGTCTTGTCAAGAACAAACTTGATGACGAATACCGCAATCAACGCCAAGGGAAAGACCAAGGGGATTTCCATGTTCAGGTTCCCCACCGGATGATTGAAAAGTGTCAGCCGTGCATTTTGGGAGACTGCGACTGATTGACGGGTGATTGGATCAATGTAACGAGTCTGAATGAAGAAGCTTACCACATAGCTGATAATGTAGTTGAGCATGATGGCTACAACGACCTCGTTCATGTTGAATCTATGTTTCAAATATCCGATCAGCACTCCTATCAGCGCACCGAAGAGGATTCCTGAAAAAACAACAAGGATTTTGGCAAGCAAAGGGTTGAGGCTTGAATAGCCGAACAACACGGTAGCCATGAACCCTGAGAAGACCATGATGCCGGATACACAAATGTTGAAGATCCCGCACTTCAGTGCTACAGCCACCGATAAAGCTGCAAAAATCATAGGGGTGGTATAATTGAGCAAGCTCATGAAATCAGTCAACTGGCTTTTTCTTCCTGCATAACGAGGTTTGGCAAGAATGCCTGCGCCTTGCAAGATGCTCTTGTACGCTTCAAGCGGATTTTTTCCCAATATCAAGAGCAGGAGGGTCCCCGCAAGCAGACTTAAAAAAATACAAAACAACGACGTGCGCAGCAACTGGTGTTTCCCTTTCCCGCAACACAAGATAAATACCCGCTTGGGCAGACTAGTTGTGTTCAACATGCACCCCCATCATATATTCACCGACTTCAAGCTTTGTCAGGTCTTTTGCCTTTTTAATCGTTTGTACCTTGCCGTTGTACATGACCAAAATGGTATCAGCAAGCTGCATGACCTCATCAAGTTCAAGCGAAACCAACAAGATGGCCTTGCCTTCGTTGCGTAGTGTGTTGATGCGCTTGTGAATGGATTCAATTGCTCCTACATCAAGCCCCCGAGTGGGTTGCACGAACATGATCAGTTTTGAATTGAGGTGTATCTCCCGAGCAATGATGGCTTTCTGTTGGTTGCCTCCGCTCATGCTGCGTACGAGTGTGTCATTGCCTTTGCTGGTTCTGATATCAAATGCTTCTATCAGAGTTTTTCCCAGCTCCACCATTGCCTGCTCTTGCAGTATTCCTCGTTTATTGCTGTACGGCTCTTCATAGTATTGTTTAAGACATAGGTTTTCTTTAAGGGAAAAGTCGAGAATCAGCCCAACAGAGTGACGGTCCTCAGGGATGTATCCAATGCCTGCCTCTATTCGTTTTCGTACTGATAGATTGGTAATATCAGTCTCCTCAAGGAGTATACGGCCCTCTTTGATGGGAATAAGTCCAGCTATGGCATCAGCAATCTCTACTTGTCCGTTTCCCGAAACTCCTGCTATCGCGAGCACTTCCCCTTTATGGACAGCAAAGCTCACAGCGTCCACCAAGGTGATATTATCTTGCGAGACTACACTGATGTTCTCAACGAGCAGGACTCGTTCTGTATACGTGTGTTCCTGTTTCTTTACTGTAAAGGATACGTCACGACCAACCATCAAGGCCGACATGTGTTGTACAGAAGTATCGGCTACCTTGAGTACGTCGACCAACTTTCCTTTGCAAAGAATGGCACATCGATCAGCAATTTTCTTGATTTCATCAAGTTTATGAGTGATGAGGATGATTGTTTTGCCGCTCTCTCTGAGATTCTTGATAATCTTGAGCAATGATTCTATTTCTTGTGGTGTCAAGACGGCTGTAGGTTCATCAAAAATGAGAATTTCAGCATCCCTATAGAGCATTTTTAAAATTTCAACTCTTTGCCGCGTGGATACTGGTACCTCTTCTATGAGGTCACGAGGATTTACTTCGAGTTGATACAGTTTGGACAACTGCTGCACTTTTGTGTGCGCCTGTTCAAGGTCGACTACAGGAAAGAGCCCGAACCGACGTTTTGTTTGTTCTATGCCCATGATGATGTTTTCTGTAATCGTCTGGTTTTCTACAAGCATGAAGTGCTGATGGACCATTCCGATGTTCAGGGCGTTTGCGACCAAAGGACTGGTGATCGACTCTTTCTTCCCTCGGATATATATATCCCCTTCATCAGGGGTGTACATTCCGAAAAGCATGCTCATGAGAGTAGATTTACCGGCCCCGTTTTCTCCAAGAATAGCAAGGATTTCTCCTTTCTTGACTGACAGGCTGATGTCATCATTTGCAACGATTCCGGGAAATCGTTTTGTGATATTTCGAAATTCTACAAGATTTTCCACGTCGGTTTGCCTCTTAAGAAAGATGCACCCATGCTTATGAGACCAACATGGGTGCATCTTTACATTTACAAATTAATTGAACTTTGTTTCAGCTGGTTTGAATCCACCGAAGTTGGAAGCAGGAACGATGGCGCCTTTCTGGACCAGTGCATACGCTTCATTAAGCTTTGCGATAGTATTTGCTGACAACTGGTTGCGACCTTCTGCCTTCACAAAACCGGTTGAATCAGTATCAGCCTTAAGCAACATGTTCGCACCCTTGAAAGAACCATCCTGAATTTTGTTCAAGGCTCTCTCAACGTTTAAGCTCATCACTTTGAGAACGCTGGTGAGAATGATGTTGTTGCTGCCTACTGTTCCATCGTCCCATTGGTCAACGTCACATCCGATGACCATCAACCGTCCACCGCTCTCTTTCGCTGCTGTAAACACTCCGTTTCCTGTTGCTCCTGCAGCTACAAAGATAATGTCTACTCCCTGTGCGAATAATTGCTGTCCGATGACCTTTCCGGTTGCTTCATCAGCAAAAGAACCTGCATAGTTTCCGCCTACATTGGCTCCTGTTACATCGGTTCCTGCACGTGAAGGCAGAGAAACAATCTGTACATTGGTTCCAAGCTTCTTGTTGGCATAATGTACACCGGTCTCAAAGCCATACTGATAGTTGACGTTTGAAGGATAGGCTACCCCATTGACCACGGCAACTTTGTTGGACTTGGTTTCCAATGCAGCTGCTACGCCTGCAAAGAACCCTGACTCCTGTTCTGCAAACGTCATGGCATAGACATTGTCAAGTTCAACAGTGTTACCCTGGGCATCGGTTGGATAGGTGTCAACAAGGATGAATTTTGTATCTGGATTATCAATGGCCAACTGACCGATGCCGGCAAATTGGAATCCGGTACATACCAGTACGTCGTATTCCGCCACTACATCTGCAGCTGCCTTCAACGCTGCTGCAACGTCTCCGCTGGGTTCACGGATTGCAGTTACTTTAGCTCCTGGATTCTTGTTGACAAATGCAACAATCCCATTGTAGTTGTCTTGGTTGAATGAACCGTCATCAACACCTGATGGTGTGGTGATAATGGCAATATTCAAGCCGGCGGCAACGTCTGTTTTTCTCTCTGCACTACCTGCTGAAAAGAGCAGGCTTGCTACAAGAACCATTGCAAAAATACTTACTACTTTCTTCATGACATTCTCCTTACGTATGACATAGCCTGTATCATTATAGTTGATACCAGACTTTTTTACCAATAAAGTTTGACTATTGATTGAGATGTTCCAAGATTTTTTCTTGATTCGGCATATGGATGATGCCTTTTTCTGTGATGATGGCAGTAATGTATTTGGCATCAGTCACATCAAAGGCCGGATTATACACCTTCACCTCTGTAGGCGCTGTTTGGTGGTTAAAGCCATTGATGACCTCATCCTTATCCCTCTGTTCAATGATAATATCACTTCCTTTTAGTGTCTTGGCATCAAACGTTGAGGTAGGTGCTGCTACGTAAAAAGGGATTTTATACTCTTTCGCAAGGATGGCCACCGCAGAGGTTCCTATCTTGTTTGCAGTATCCCCGTTGGCTGCAATACGATCTGCCCCGACGATTACTGCATCAATTTTACCTTCTTTCATGACCAATGAAGCCATGTTGTCACACAATACGGTGACGTCCAATCCAGCTTGTAACAACTCGTATGAAGTAAGCCGACTGCCCTGTAGCAAGGGCCTTGTTTCATTCGCATAGACGGAAAAACGGTACCCTTTTTCATGTCCAAGATACAGAGGAGCCAAGGCTGTCCCGTACCCGCTGGTGGCAAGACCTCCTGCGTTGCAATGGGTCATCACACCCCAGGTTTTGCTCTGGTCAAAAAGGGTCAATCCATGCTCGCCGATTGCCTTGCTCATCGCTTGGTCTTCTTCAAAGATCGCTGTACTTTCTTTTAGGAGGGCATCAAGGATTGCTCCTTGGTCACAAGACTCTTTTTTAAGCTCTTCTTCCAATCTTTGCTCCATTCTCTCGAGCGCCCAGAAAAGGTTAACAGCAGTCGGCCTGCTTTGCGCGAAGAATGTCTTCAAGGAGCGAAACTCTTCGGCCATAGCTTCAACACTTGAGTAGGATTTGCTTGCCAGGCATACATACAAACCATAAGCTGCAGCTATACCGATTGCAGGGGCTCCTCTCACCCTGAGTTTTTTTATCGCTTCATAGATATCATCTCGATCATCAAGCTTGAGAATCAGTTCTTGCTTTGGCAGTTTCGTCTGATCGAGCAAAAGCAGCTTCAATGGGTTCTTCTGTAAGCTGACTGGAATTGTGGTAGGCATATAGTTGACTCCTTGTCTGTTGTTCTAGAGATAGAGGACTGCAGAATTGCAGTCACAATAATCTTGGTTAAGACTTTTTGATTCAAATACATCAAGAATGAGAGAAATGGCTGTGTCTTTAGTTTGTTTTACCATGTTTTTATGATCTATTTGTGCAAGGCTTCCACCTTCAATGCCGCAGGCCATGTTCGATATCAACGCGATGCAGGCATAGCACATTCCCAGCTCTTTGGCGAGAAACACCTCCGGAATGCCGGTCATCCCCACCACCGTTCCACCGAGTTTCTTGAACATGGCGATCTCGGATTTTCCTTCAAAGCGGGGTCCGTCTGTGCACACGTACACCCCTTGGGTATGAAGAGCTATTTTTCGCTCTCGTGCAGCTGCGATGATTTTCAAGCGAAGGTTTTTGCAATATGGATCACTCATATCGGTATGAGCTACCTTTTTATCAGATCCATCAAAGAAGGTTTTGCTTCGTGTAGTTGTAAAATCAAGAAAGTCATCCACTACAACCATCGATCCAACAGGAATCGAACTGTCAATGGAGCCACTGGTGGCCAGAGCATAGATGTACTTGATTCCTTCTTGTTTAAGGGCTGCCATCTGTGCGTGATAGTTGATTGTATGCGGTGGCGTGTCGTGTGATTTCCCGTGTCTTGGAAGTATGAGAATTTCTTCGTTTTTATGTATCAGACGATATGTTTCTACCGCTCCATACTCGGTTTGAATCCTTTTATACTCGTTTACACCGGCTAGTGACTCTGCTCCTGTTCCCGTTATGATTGCTTTGTTCATCGATACAATGGTTCCTTATCTTATAATGCCGAATGATCAGCAATTACTATGTTGTTAGTATATGAAAGATTGATCTGTGCCTGTGCAGTGGTAATGATTTGATTGAAATCTTCCAGTTTACCAAATACATAGGGAGAAAATGCCTTAAATTTCGTCGAATCAGCGATGAGGATTTTGTTTTTTGCCCGCTCGATGACCCGTTTGTTTATTACCGAGACAGCACGGTCGAACGACGCAGTCCCTTGGTCGTTGATTGCGCTTGCCCCGATTACTATCGTGGTAAAGTTCATACGGTCAATCTCTTGAAAAACTTCTGGCCCATGGGTTATGCCATAGTTTTGATCCAGTTGGCCTCCAATGACCAAAGTCTTGATCTTGTGCTCCAAGAGCTTTGGTATATGAAAAATCCCATTGGTAACCACTGTAATATTCTTGCCTCCAAGAAATCCAATGAGGTAGTTTTCTGTTGTTCCTGGTCCGAGATAGATGAACTCATTATTTTGGATATAGCTTGCTGCTTTGCTGCAGATCAGGTATTTCTCTTCCGAGTTTACCTCAAGCCGATTGACCACTGATTGTTCTGCTTCTTCACTGAGCCTGACACCCCCCCCATTAAGAAGGATGATTTTTCCATCATCTTGTAATTTTTTCAAATCACGTCGTACTGTCGGTAATGAAACATTTGTCAGGGCAATCAGATCCTCAATATATGCTATCTGCTTCATTTTAATGTAGGAGTAGATCTGATTTTGACGAACATAGGGAATCATGGCGTTTTCCTCATTTCGGGATTGAGGACAGGCAGTATGGTACTGCCTGTCCGAAAAGAGTGTTTATTGGTAATCAGAACCAGTGAGGTAGCGATAAAAGGCGTTGTTGACGAAGAGCGGTCGTGGAAGGACTGTCAATCCACTGAGATTTTCCAAGGTGTCGATGAGGTTTTGTTTGTTCTCAAGCAAAGAGAAGGGATGGATGGAATATCCATCGCTTTCGAGTACGCAATCGACAATTTCCTGATAGGCTTCATTATCTGCGAGGAAGGTCGTACTGTACAAGGGCTGCCACCAGGATCCTTTGAGCAGGGAAACAGTACTGTCTTTGGCTTGGTTTGCATCATTCTTCTTTGCAAAGGTGTTGATGATTTGGTCGAATCTCATCAAGTCATCTACTGAATCAAACTCAAACTTTGCATCGTACTCAACGGCATAGGCAAGATAGAAATCTTGTCCGAACTCAAGAACCATGTAATATGGACTTGGAGAAGGGACCGGACCCCAGTCAAGCAGGTATTCATATATGGAGACCTTTGGTTCGATCTGGAGTTTTGCATCGATTCCCTCGCTGTTGAGCAAAATCGTCAACTGCTTCAGATGCGAATAGTTGCTGTGTCCATATTGGATGGTACGAGAGGGTAGGAATTGGGCTGAATTCGTATTTTTTTTGAGATTGTAGCCTGTTGAAGCTCTTTGCTGAACGGCAATTGCTCCGATTTCATCCAAGTAGCCATCAGAGAACAGGGTAAAACTGTTGAATGCATTCGATATTCGCATAAGAATATCTTTGTCACTCACTTTACCGATGTAGTTTCTTGCTAGTCCATTCGCATTGGCGATGCTCATGAGAAGATCTATAGCGATGTAGCTGTCCAGCTTGTCTGTCTTCAGAACCCTGTTTGCAACTGTTGCCTCTATGAGGTGTGCATCTAAGGCGCATGCAACATAGGCGAGCATATTCGAGGGGATTTCTGCTGTAATGCCATGATGCTGTAGTCGTGATAATGCTTTTTCTGTGGTGTATGTGTGAGCAAGCTCAGTAAGATCCGTGGCGGCAATGATGGCTTTGAACACCTCACTATTTGAATTGAGATGTACCTGCTTTCCGGTAATCTGAGAGAGTGCAGAACCGAACGTTACTTTGTCAACTGATGATTCTGGAAGTTTGATAGAGTAGTAATACTCCAAATACTCTTTGTTTGTGGGGTCTGCGATTGTCTGGCTTTCAGCAATTGCATTGCCGAACAGCAATGCTGTAAGTAGCAGCATGCTGATAAGCAGTGTTTGTTTTTTCATAAGTGGCTCCTTCTGCGTGTTCTAAACTAAGGTAATTCTCATTTTACTGTATCATTGGTTTGTTTAATTGTCTAGAAAAATCATAAACTGAAATAATGTGATAAAAAAATGAAATTTTATGATTATACAGTTGTGTTGACATAAGTGAAGGTAGGTGTCAATCTTCAATTCATTATCATGTTTGGAGTGTACGGCTATGCCTTTTGAAAAACCCACTATGTTTCGAGAAATTCTCAAGCATGTGAAAGAAGGGGTGTACTTTGTAGATATCAATCGTAAGATTACCTTCTTCAATGATTATGCCCAGATTATAACGGGATTCAGCGCCTCTGAAGTTCTCTCTCGGTATTGCTATGATAATATTCTCAATCATGTTGATGAAGAGGGAACCAAACTCTGTTTGGGTGGTTGCCCCTTGCACGATAGCATCGTCACCGGAAAGCACAATGAGGCATCAGTGTATCTCCATCATAAAGAGGGTCATCGCGTCAAGGTTTTTGTTCGTACATTTCCTTTATATGATAATGGCCAGTGCATTGGTGCTTTGGAGCTTTTCTCTGACGATAACACTTCCCTAAAATTGAAAATGGAGCTTCAAAATCTAAAGATTCTTGCGATGACAGACCAGCTGACGCAACTGGCGAATCGTCGCAGTGCCTCAGCATATCTTTCAAGAAAGATATCTGAATGGCAGTTGTTTCAGGTTCCTTTTGCCGTTGCAATGGCAGACATTGATTGCTTTAAGAAAGTCAACGACACCTATGGACATGACATTGGGGACAAGGTTCTGCAGATGACCGCAAAGAGCCTTGCCAGTGCCGTCCGCAGCGAAGATCTTGTAAGTCGATGGGGCGGTGAAGAGTTCCTTGCAGTTTTCAATGCAACAAGTTTGGAGCAGGTGAACTCGATAGCAAACCGGATGAGGATGCTCGTTGAACAATCTTCCTTGAAACGTGAAGGTCAGGCCATCAGTGTAACTGTTTCCATAGGAGCTCTCTTGGTTCAGAGCGATGCTGAAAAAGACGTGATTATCAATTTGGTAGATACTCTGTTGTATCAGAGTAAACATAACGGAAGGAACTGTGTCTCTCTTGCAACACTTTGAAGCAAGATATGAGGTACAAGAAGAGTACATAAGAAATCATTCTCTATTAGGTATTATCAATGCTTGGGTCATATTGCCTCCCATCCCTTGATTTTTTGTGGGACTACAGCAAAAACCTACTACTTTCATTGACTAAGAGTGCGATTATATATATTGTAGCGATATCATAGAGGGGAAAATAGATTGACCAAGGGACAGACAGAGGCAAAATTGAGTGAAGCTGTTAGTGCCTTCGAGATTTCTTATATGGGACGCGGTCCTAAAGAGATCAAGACGATTATTTGTCAGGATTTGATAATTATTCGGCTCAAGGGCTTTCTAAGTCAGGGTGAAAAAAAACTGGCGGAGAGTAGTCAGGGAGTTGAGTTGCTGAAACAAGTTAGGACTAGCTTGTTTGAAAGTGCTCGTGAGTATTTTGAAAAGCAAATAACAAATGTGATTGATGTCGGTATTGCGAGTATCCACTCCGATGTGAGTACCCGTACAGGAGAGAAGATTATCATCATTACCTTGGTGGAAGATTTTGAGAAATCCTTTTTGAGATAATTTTTTTACGATTTGAAAAGTGAGAGGAGAATCCTTGGATTCTCTTGGAAGACATAGAGAAGGGTTGTAAAACCAGTCACGAAGTAATCCAGTGTTTTTCGGTGAAAGCCGAAGGATGCTGGATTTTTGTTTTTTTTGGGCATTGAGCATTTGAAAGTGGAATTGGATCCCTGTTGATCGTCATCAGGGAGAGATACAGCAAAATCTCATAACGGACAGCATGCATCGAATCAGTGGGAACATTGGTCGTCTCAAGTCTGTTGAGAGGAGGAATATAATGAACAAAGCGATGGGAAAGATGGTGTTGCCACAAGAGCTGCAGGCAGTGCTGGCAAAGAAAAGAGAAGTGATTATACCCGAAAGCAGGGCAGAGTTGCTGGAAATTGCCATGGGCGGAAAAGGGTGTGACAACTTTGAGGTTGCATACGAGGTTCCAAACAAAGGCCGTATCGTAGAGGTGACTGTCTCACGGTGTAAAAACGGCGCTGTCGTCAATTACAAAGACACCTATATGAGACGTAGAGACCCCGATTGTATGTTGATAGCCGATGAGGGAGCTACAGATAAGCTTCGCTATTCAGAAAAGTTTGGAACCGATTTTTCATCGCTGAGGCAAGCTACCTTTGACTGGCTTGGTGAGACAGACCTTATCTTGATGCCCTTTTTTGCAGGGAGTCAGGAAATGGGATGTTCCTCCTTGTTGGTAGCCCCAAGCAACGCAGGTTTCTTTGCTGGTGGGTTGGCAGATTTGCAAGGATTCATACCTGCAAGCGAAATCCCCGATGGGTTCACACCCAAAGCCATTATCTATCTTGCGCCGACGTTTCGACACACTCATTTCGATGGAAAGCAGATGGTTGTGCACAACAGGTTGGAGAACGTGTATGAAATGTTTGCCTACAATCTCTATCCTGGACCAAGTGCGAAGAAAGGCGTGTACGGTGTGCTTTTACATATCGGAGAAAAAGAAGGATGGGTAACAGCCCATGGTTCGACAGTTAGGATAGTAACGCCTTATGACAATATCCTGACTATCATGCATGAGGGTGCCAGTGGTGGCGGAAAGAGCGAGATGATCGAGAAGATTCATCGGGAGTTGGATGGTAACATTATTCTTAGCCAAAACATCCGAACACAAGAGAAAAGCTATCTCAATCTGATTGAACCCTGTGAACTGAAACCTGTGACCGATGATATGGCCTTGTGTCATCCTGCATTGCAAAATGGGAGTGGGAAAATCGTGGTCTGTGATGCCGAGGATGGGTGGTTTCTCAGGACGAATCATATAACCAAATATGGTACCGACCCTTATCTTGAGGAGCTCTGTGTACATCCGGAGGAATCGTTGATATTTCTGAATTATGACACGGTTCCAGGATCGACCTGCCTCATATGGGAACATGTCTTGGATGCTCCTGGCAAACCGTGCCCAAACCCTAGAGTCATCATGCCTCGGAGGTTTGCTCCGAATATCATCAACGAACCTGTCGAGGTGGACATCCGAAGTTTTGGGGTGCGTACGCCACCATGCTCAAAAGAACATCCCACGTATGGTATCATCGGCCTTATGCACATTCTCCCCCCTGCCGTTGCTTGGCTATGGAGACTGGTTGCGCCGCGAGGACACGACAATCCAAGCATTACTGATACCGAAGGTATGAGTAGCGAGGGTGTAGGATCCTATTGGCCGTTTGCCACTGGGCGGATGGTTGATCAGGCAAATCTGTTGCTCAATCAGATACTGGACTACCCGAATACC
>CAZJMG010000060.1:0-14870 GCA_964547185.1 uncultured Sphaerochaeta sp. | reverse complement strand
ATACTATCACTATCTTATGAGCCTGTGTTGGTAAACTGACTCGGTTTATTCTTTCAAAGCCCCTTCTCCAAAACCCTTTATCACCGATTCATGAGCTACAAGATACAAAACGAACATGGGAATCGTTCCGACTACCAAAGCAGCAAACTGCAATCCGTAGTCTTCATTCAATCTTCCAGCAAAGCTATTGATCGCAACTGGAAGACTGCGCATATTCTCTCCGCTGGTAAGCGTGAAAACCATGAGAAACTCATTCCAGTTTCCCAAGAAGTTGAGAATTGCCATGGTAGCAAGCACAGGAGTGGAGACAATAAGAATTATCTTGAAGAAAATCTGAATATACCCTGCACCATCTATGACAGCCGCTTCAATCAGAGCATCAGGTATACCCCTTACATAGCTTGTGGAAAGCAATATTGCCATCGGAAGACCGAAAGCGATGTACGGCAAGATTACACCAAGGCGCGTATTGTACAAGCCTACCTTGGTTTCCATGATGAACAGAGGAGTGATGACCGAGTTAACGGTTATCAACAACCCGAGAGTAAAAAGGCTGAAGTAAACCTTGCTGCTGGTGTACCCGAATTTTGTGAGAGCGAACCCCCCGGCCAAAGCAAGAAAAACAGTACTTACCGTAGCCGTCGCACTATAAAACACACTATTGAGAAATGAAACAATCAAATTACCATATTGAAAAGCCTTTCTGTAGTTGTCCAAGGTGGGGGCTTTTGGAAGACGCAAAGGATGCAACATGATTTCTCCCATAGGCTTAAAAGAAGAATAGAGCATCCAAACCACCGGCATGATGGTAATAAGTGTAAACAGTATTAAAAATATGTAACTAATTGCGGTCCATTTTGCATTAATCGTCTGGTCACGTCGACTCATGATACGCTCCTACTCAAATTTCTTCTGTGCCTTGCCATAAATTGCCCGAACAAGAGATATCAGGCCGACGCTCAGTATGACAATAACGATCGAGACGGCACTTCCTTTTCCATAGTTATGGAAGGTGAAGGTGTGTTGATATAAATAGAGGGCCATTACATAGGTGTAGTTGACAGGGCCTCCGGCTGTCATTGCATAGACAAGGTCGAAACTCTTCAAACTTCCTGAGATTGCAAGAACCGAGCATGTAAAAATTACTGGACTGAGGGCAGGCAACACAATTTTAAAAATCGTCGTAGATTCCTTTGCTCCATCGATCAAGGCTGCCTCGAACACCGAACTTGGAATACGTTGCAGGTTTGCAAGAAAGATAACCATATACAGACTGGTATGCTGCCAAAGCAACACGACCAACACCGGAATCATGGCGTATTTTTCGCTTTCAAATATTCTGACGATATAGTCTGGATTATTGGTGGCCATACGGACAAACGTAGTGTAAATACCTACCGGGCTGAACACCCTGTTCCAAAGAAGGGCAATCACTACAGAACTGATGGTTATCGGCAGGAAAATCATAAATTCAAAGAATTTGGTTCCTTTCACCCATTTACGATGCAACAAGTAGGCGAGAAGGATTCCTAAAGGAATCTGCCCAAGCACACTGATCAACATGATTTGGACATTATTCCATAAAGATCGATGAAAAACAGGATCAGAGAGGATCTGGATATAGTTGTCGATACCGTTGAACCCTACCATCCGAAATCTTCTCCACTCTGTAAAGGACAAGCCCAAACTCATAAAGATGGGAAATATGATGATTGCCAGATAGATGATCAATGCGGGCAGCAATAGAGCGTAATAGCTGGTTCGTTTATTCAGTCTGGGCATACGAAATACCTCCTTCCTCAGAAAAAACGTACCGGTAAGAACATGGTTACCGGTACGGTATTGATTTCAGATGCTCTTAGAAGCGGTTGGAATCGTTGTTCGCCACCCAAGCTTCATATCTTGCAGCAATATCCTGAGGATTTGTGCTACCCATCATCATTGCCTGAAGATCGGAGTTCAAACGATTGACACCCTCGCCGTCCATGATTGAGTCGAACACATATCCCATGGGATAGAGTGCGCTGAATTCGATGAACTTCTTCTGCATGATATCCAATTCAATTGCATCCATATCAAGGTTGTAAGAAGGAACTCCACCATACTGGGCGCGTAAGGTTGCACCCTCTTCACCAGCGTAGAACTTGATGAAGGTCAGCGCTGCATCGAGTTTGGCTTTATCTTTTTCCAAAGTCTTTGCAATACCAAAGCCTTCAGAAGCTACTGCACTACTGGTGTTGTGATATTTTTCACCTGGCAAAGCCGGGAAAACCCTCATTGCAATCGCCTCTCGCTGTGCTACAGGAAGCTGACTGTCCATTGCACTGGTTCTCCATGCAGCATCAATGAGGTAGACAGATTTTTGCTGATAGAATTCCTGGTCAGCTTCTGAGTTGGACATTTGGTTCACCCCTGGGGAAAAGAGTCCTTTCTCGCTCATTGTCTGGATGACTTTCAATGCATTGACAAACGGTTCATCAGTAAAAGAAGCCTCTCCTCTTGCCGCCTTGAGAATCCATTCACGACCACCGAAACGTTCAATGAAAGTACCGAGCAACCATGAGTTCACCACCCAAGGATCCTTATTACCCATGCTCATAGGATAATAGCCTGCCGCACGAATAACTGGGACTTGTGCCACCAGCTCATCAAATGTTTCAGGATACGAGAGACCAAGCTTCTTGAGAAGATCGGTATTCACGTACACGTTATGACAAACAGCAAAGGACGGGGGGATCATATACAGGACACCCGCCGAGCCTTGAGGCAGCCAGGTCGCCGAAGCAAACTGCGCCTTGAAGGTATCGTCAAGATAGGGAGAGATATCCAGAGCAAGGCCTGTTTCTGTCACATATGCAGTACGTGCACCGCCATAACAGGTAAAAAGGTCTGGAACTCTCTTTGAAGCGGCCATCGATTGAAACTTTTGATGGAAAGCCTCTCCCGATGCATATTCAATATCGAGTTTTATGTGAGGATACTTTTCTGCGAAAGCTGCCATGACAGCATTGTGCCCCTCATACTGTTTGTTTGCGGGATCAATCTGCATGTAAGCGGTAAGAGTCACCGTTCCATCAGCAGTCGATTCCTTAGCTCCTGCAGCAAACACAACTGTGGATGCCAGTGCGAGAACAAGCGAGAACAAGACGAATCGTTTCATGTACTACTCCTTTTTTCATTCATTGAATGAATTATCAAGCCACATTCCATCATCTGTCAAGAGTTATTTTTTCATTTTGGGAAAAGTCGATGAATGGGGAAAAGATTGCAAAGAGAAACTGGCTCCTCAAAGCCATGTTTTGAAGTAACTGCTCTTTCTAATAAAGAGAGTCAAACAACCAGAGAAGGAGGGTCTATCAGTAAACTCCCCTCCATTCACGTAATCCACTTGTTCAATCTTTGGAATATAGAAACGCTCAATACTAGGAAACATTGGCAACTCTTGCTTACAAATCATGCGTATTGGGTCTTTCAATTGCAGAGGGAGTATTTGTTATTTTGTATACTGCACCCACCGTTATTCTGATCTATTGGTTACTCGAGTAACCATTTATTGGTTCTTATCAAAAACCTTTATAGCGATCAAACAAAGAAATACCTGCAGATTGGATGCATTGAAGCACTTGTTCTGCAGGTACCTGAAACGTCAAACAGGAAGAAATGCGGAATTGGATTCGTCAAAAAGAACCTGAACAGCACTACCTTCCCCATAGATTTCCATTCCATTAAGATAAGGTACTGATGCCTTGATCACGGTATTGTTCATCAACTTCAACTCATACTCGATATGACTTCCTACAAAGATTGAAGAAACCACCTGTGCAGGAAATCGACCGGGGTTGCTGCTTGTCTTTTCCACCTTGATGTTTTCAGGACGAATAATCAGAGCAGCATTTTTCCCAACGCTGTAGATGCTATCCGTCTTTTGGTACTTATCCGGCTTCAAGGCTCTTGCTCTATAGCTATCGCCGCCAGGGACTGCAACGACCAAGAAATCATCTTCTATTGCCGCTATCTCTAGCCTTACTATGTTTGCATGCCCGATGAAGTCTGCGACAAACAAGGACTGTGGATTACTGTAGATTTCAAACGGTGTCCCGATCTGCTCCACCTTACCCTTGTTCATAACCACAATTCTATCTGCCATGGTGAGAGCTTCGCTCTGATCGTGAGTAACGTACATGCAGGTTATCCCCAATTTCTTTTGGAGTTTGCGGATTTCTGTACGCATATGCAGTCTGAGCTTGGCGTCAAGGTTTGAGAGCGGCTCATCCATCAGCAGAAGCTTGGGCTCCATCACGATGACTCTCGCCAAAGCTACGCGCTGTTGTTCGCCACCTGAGAGCTGACTGGGATAGCGATTCTCGGTATTTTCCAACCCTACAAGCTTCAGGGCCTTGATCACCTTTGGTTTGATATCCTCATCCTTCTCTCCTCTCGATTTCAACCCGTAAGCAACGTTGTTGAAAACACTCATATGGGGGAATAGTGCATAGTTTTGGAATACAAACCCGATCCCTCGTTTGTTCACCGGAGTGTTGGTGACATCCTCCCCTTCGATGGTGATGTGTCCACCTGTAGGAAGCTCGAAGCCTGCAACCATGCGCAGCGTAGTCGTCTTTCCACAACCGGAAGGTCCAAGGAAGGTGATCAACTCTCCTTCTTCAACCATGAGATTAACCGAATCAACTGCACGGACGGTTTCCCGCCCCTTTTGGAATACTTTTGATACTTCTGATAGTTCAAGCACCGACTTTTTCATAGGATATCTCCTGGGATTTATGGAATTTGGAGGTGGACAGCTTCATCAAATACAACATAATTGCATCTGCAATGAAGACGATTACGATCAGGATCATCGAGAAGGCACACGCCTGGGAGAACTGCAACTCAGTCATGCTCTCCAGAATTCTTGTCGTCAACAGGGTCCAGCGTACAGATACAAGGAATATGGTTGCACTGATGGCTGTCATACAGTGGATGAACAGGTAGCGCATACCTGCAAGCACCGCCGGGATGATCAAGGGAATTGTCACATGGGTAAACGTTCGCACAGAACTCGCGCCCAAGCTGAGAGAAGCTTCCTCAAGTGCTGGATCAATTTGCTCAAGCGAGGCTACAACTGATCGAATACCGGTTGCATAGTAGCGAAATACGTAGGCGGCAACCAAAATGCTCAGAGTTCCGGTAAGCAATATCGGACGCTGATTGAAAGCGATGATGTACGCAATACCGACAACCGTACCAGGAAGTGCATAGTTGAGCAAACTGCTGAACTCAAAGAACCGCTTGCCAACAAACTGCTTACGCTGGGCAACATAGCCGATTACCACTGCCAACACCGACCCAATGACTGTAGAGAGCACTGCGATCAAGAGGGTGTCGGAGATAGCTTTCTGCCCATGTCTGAACACATACCTATAGTGCTCAAGGGTGAACGAGTTGTTCACACTCCACACCTTAACAAAAGAGCCCCAAAGGATGATTGCGTACAAGTAAAGAATGAACACGACAACAAGAGAACAAATCAAGGCAATGAATATAGTCAAAGCAGTCGGAAGTTTTGCAAACTCAGTTCTTGCTCCATTCTTACCGGTAACAGACACGAAGCTCTTCTTGCCCAAAAGCATACGCTGAAGAAAAAATACCAGCATGGCGGGAACCAACAGCAAGAAGGACAGGGTTGCTCCACCACGGAGATCAAACATACCGGTGATCATGAGATATGCCTCTGTGGGAAGCACCGGAAAAGCATGGCCGCCCAGGATGAGGGGTGTGGCAAAATCAGCCAAGCTCGCTCCGAATAGAAGCAGAATGGAATTCCCGATGCCGGGCATCGAGAGCGGAATTGTAATGGTCTTGAACATTCTCCAACGAGAAGCACCTAAGGAGAGCGCTGCATCGTCAAGTGTCGCACTCATGGTGTTGAGTATTGCTGCTATTACCATGAAGGCGACCGGGAAATAGGTCAGTGTCTCAGAAAGCCAGGTTCCTAGGAATCCATAAATCGAGAAGTCGGAAATTCCAAAGGCTTTCAGGAGCATCCCATTCGGCCCCAAGGCCAGGGTAAGAGAAATACTGCTTGTAAAAGGAGGTGAGATAAGAGGAAGGATGGTGACTCCTCCCAGCAAGGCTTTCAACACTTTAGGCAGGTTGGTCCGGGTAACAGCCAAGGCAAATAGATACCCAAGAAAGGTTCCTGCAATACTGACTGAGGTAGCAAGTATCAAGCTGCCATACAGCGCTTTAATATTATAACTAGTACCCAACACCTTCTTCATGTTGGCCAAGGAAACAGTCCCATCGACAATAAAAGTAGTCAATAATAGACGGACCAGAGGAAGAAATATAAAGACAGCAAACGAGAGCCAAACAGTGATCAGGGCAAAGAAAAGCGCAGGATCGGTTTTGGCAATTGACTTGCGTTTCATTGTACCATGCATGAAATATTCCTTTTGATAGCGGTTTTATAAAGGGATCGTCTAGAGCAGACGATCCCTTCCTGTCTGCAGAACTCTACTGACTACTGCTGAATAACTTCTTCAATCCAGCGCTCGACCAAACGACTTCGATTCTCACCCTTCCAATTTACGTCAGCCTCGAGCAAGGTAACCTTGGACATGTCCAAAGCGGGGTTGGTTACCGTCACATCAGGTCTGGTAGGGATGTAGTTGATCTGGTTGGCTACCATGACCTCTCCGAGTCTCTTTGAAGAAGCCCAATCCATGAGTGCTTTTGCTCCTTCAGGGTTCTTGGCTCCTCTGATGAGTCCCGAGCCCTCAACACCATAGGTTACACCTTCCACTGGATAGGAAATGACCAAATCATATCCTTGCTGCAAGATATCAAGAGCATCAACAATGTAGAAGACTCCAGACGCAGCCTGTCCAGTTGCAATCGGCATGGCACCACCGGCTCCGCCCTTAGTGTAGAGCTGGATGTTCTGGTGAAGCTTTTTCTGGTAAGCATATGCTTCATCCTCACCCATAACCATGATCAAGGAATAGATACGCTCAGTGGCAGTGCCGCTGGTACGGGCATCGGCCATTTGCAGAGTGTTTCTATAGGCAGGATTGAGCAGGTCGTTCCAACTGGTTGGAGGAGTCAGGCCCTTGTCCTTGAGAAATGTTGCATTGCTCAAAAAGGTAAGAGGAATAACACCAATGCCAGTCCAGTACCCGTCTGCTGACTTGAACTGTGCAGGAATCTTGTCCGCTTCAGAGGGAACGTACTTATCAAATACACCTTCCAGAATTCCAGCTGCATAGGTATCAGCAGGACCACCCCAAAGGGCGTCTACCTGAGGGTTGGCTTTTTCAGCAATGATTCTTGCCAAAGCCTCACCTGAGGAAAGGCGAACAAAGTTCACCCTGATGCCGGTATCCTTGGTAAACTCTTCGAAAATCTTTGTGGCATACTTCTCAGGCATGATGGAATAGACATTCACTGTTCCACCTGCTTTTTTGGTTTGCGATTCTTGCGCTCCGGCAGAAAAGACGGGCCCCATGCACAGGGCGAGCAACACAAGCAGAGCTACTACATTTTGTAGTTTTTTCATAACGTTCCTCCCTTAATCAGAACTCAAACACTTACCAGATTGTTCCAGCAAGCTCGTATAGTTTCAGCCCAAGACAGGAACTCTGCAAGTTACAAAACCGTAACAATATCATCGCTCATCCAGTGATGAGTCAGTTAAAAGATACCCATAGCCCCATCGATTCAGGAGATATCTTGGATTGGAGGGGTCTTTTTCAAGTTTTTTCCGCAGCCGACTGATATTGACTTTCACCATCTCAGGCCCCTGTATCCATTGTTCTGCATTCCATACTCCCTGCAACAAGGATTCGATGGAAACCGGAGTATGAGCATGCTTTGCAAGAAACTCAACAATCTTGTACTCAGTGGGAGTTACAGTAATGAGCTCACCTTCTCTGGTGACTGTACTTGCATGCGTATCTATGTGCAAACCTCCGATGATGATAAGGTGCGTCTTGGAGTCTGACAACTTTGTTCTGCGTAGAATTTTTTCAATTCTCAGAAGCAATTCCTTGAGATTGAATGGCTTGGACACATAATCCTCTGCTCCGACCTCAAGTCCTTCGATTATCTGGTCGTCACGATCATGAGAACTGAGAACAATAACAGGAATGTTCATTTCCACTAAGCGAGGACAGACTTGCAAACCGTTGAGTCCAGGAAGACCAATGTCGAGAATCACCAGATCGGGGTGCCACTGTTTTGAGAGCAGAAGAGCCTCGTCTCCCCGACCGGTGGTCTTTACCTCATAACCGGCATCATCCAACACAAAGCCAAGCACATCCTGGATGTCACGTTCATCATCGACCACCAAAATCTTCTCTTTCATTCTATAGCCTCCGCCGGCAAGTTGAACGAGACCATGGTACCCAGCTCCTTGGTGCTGGTTATGTATACGTTGCCATGATGCCGTTCTATTATGGCTCTTACGATGGACAGGCCTAATCCAAATCCATCCTGATATGCTTGCTGGTCTTGACTTTCCTGATAAAACTCCTTGAACAAGGTCTCCCGCTCATCACCCAGAAGACCATGTCCGGTATCAGTCACCGTCACTACAACCTGTTTATCATCCTGGGTTACGGAAATCTGGATGGTCCCCCCTTCGTCAGTATGCTTTGATGCGTTATGTACCAGGTTGATCAAAACTTGGCGAATCCAAGCCTCATCAGCCCTGGGTCTGGAAAGCAGTGAAGGGAATGCGTATTTGACCTGTTGGTTCTTTATCAGGAGCATTGGCTGCATTGTTTCCATTACCTGACGAATCAAGATTCTTAAATCTATCGATTTGGAAAGATCCGGCTGCCAGTTACGCTCCACCTTCAAGAGCGTGAGCATGTTTTCTGAAAAGGTAATCAATCGTTGTGTATTGATGAAAATTGACTCCATGAACTTCTTCTGTCGCTCATTCAACGGTCCGGGGATTTGTTCCATCAGCACTTGCTCGGTCGTTTGCATGATGGTGAGAGGAGTCCTGATCTCGTGAGCAAGGGTTGCCAACATCTGTTGATGAGCTTCTTGGGTAATGGCTGTTTTTACTCGCTTGTCAAATATCGTTCTATATTTTGTCAACATCCCTAAAAGAGATCCTGAAAGCAATATCAGCCCGACAGAAAGAAAGGAGAGGGAAGAGCCTGAGTAAAATCGTCCTACGGACAACACCAGAGGAACGAACAATGCAGACAATGCATCCAGAACGATCCGCTTCTCTCCCATCGTCGGGTAAAGCGTACAGAATAGCAAGAAGAGGGAAAGTACTATGTATTCTTCCTGTATATAGAAAGAAACGAAATATAAGGATACACCTATAAGGAAAAGCCAGAAAAGGTTACGTATAACTGATTGGTTTTTTATGAAGCGCTCCAAATTATACATTCTACTTACTCCTGCATCCTAAATAAGTGAAAACTCTCTGGGTTGAAGGTCAGTACCACTTTTGATGTATTGACGAACTGGGTGGCGTCTCCCATAACGTTAGGTTGCATCAAACGCAGGCTTACGTCGCCAAATGAAACGGTGTATTCAATAGCCTGCCCGTTGAACAGACTCTGCTCTACAATCCCTAAGTACTGATTTTTTCCTACCTTGTCAGCAGAAGATGCAATTCCAACGGTAATGGGGTTAATCGAGAGTAACAGCAACTCATCCTTGACCGGATGGTGTTCACAATTTTCGAGTGGTACTTCAAATTCCAGATCTTGCATGGCTATCTGCACAGTTTCAAGACCGACTTGGGTGACACAGACGTCATAAAAGTTGGAATTTCCAATGAAGTCGGCAACAAAAGGCGTTTTTGGATGATTGTAGACGTCTCGGGGTTTTCCTTCTTGTACTATCTTACCCTTGTTCATGACGATGACACGGTCAGGAATGCTGAGCGCTTCCTGTTGGTCGTGCGTCACATATAAGACAGTTATGTTGAGCGTTGCCTGAATTCTCTTTATTTGTGCCCGAGTCTGGATACGTAGTCGAGCATCAAGATTGGAGAGAGGTTCGTCAAACAAGAGAATCTTTGGCTTGAGAACCAGAGCCCGTGCGAGTGCGACACGCTGTTGCTGGCCGTCAGAGAGTTCATCGGGAAACCGGTTCTCTACCCCAACGAGGTTGAGCATCTGGCACATCATCGCCACATCATGACCAATAATGTCCTCTGAAAGATTTCGAGCCCTGAGCCCATAGGCAATATTCTCAAACACATTGAAATGGGGAAACAACGCATAATTCTGAAACACCATGGGGATGCTACGATCCTGTGGCCCAAGACTGGTAATGGTTTTTCCCTCAAGCAAGACATCTCCCTCGGTGGGTTTAAGGAATCCTGCTATGATTCGCAACAAGGTACTCTTCCCACAGCCGGAGGGTCCGATAAGAGCAACAAACTCCCCTTCGGATATCTTACAAGAGACTGAAGTCACAGCTTGGACAGAGCATGACTTGGAAATATGATAGGTCTTGCTGATTGCCTTTAGCTCGAGAAAAGCTGAAGAAGGTTCTTGGGATGAAATCATGACGAGAAAAGGCTCCTTTTCCCACTATGATACACTAATTGAACAATTACAGACCAGCGAAATACAGATAAGAATGAACATCCGGTTACTTTTTGATACTTCAAACTCTGACTGTTCAATGCGAATCGTCACCAGTTCATGTATAGCATTTTCAAGAAGCTTTTTCTCGCTTCCTGTTGTTCAAATTTCTTGTCCGCAACATCATCAATCAATGGATACATGCAGAGGTTCCTCCATAGGGTTCAGAAATCTCGACGTCAATCTCCTGTATTGATCCAGCATCCTTACCACAGTATGAACATGTATTTTCATGTATTCCGTTCGAAATTCTCTGCAGAAAAATGAAATATAACCAACGCAGAATCCCGACTTGACTGTATAGGCATCACATAATAAAGGCAGGGCTTCAGTGCTATGTCTATATCGTATCTTGGTTGCGACGTTGACACTGTTATACTGAAAATTATACGTATTGCATAAGACAAGTGCGTAATTTAAACACTATACTCGCAAGTACCAAGTTCAAGCACATCCAGAAGGTTCTGAGCTGCCATTACACTCATGGCAGAAGAGGCTTCACGGGTGCAGGCACCACAGTGGGGAGTAAGGATACACGAATCCACATTGACCAGAGGACTTGGTTTCAATTCTGTCTCATCCAACGCGGCTCCTCCGAGCTTGTGATCTTGCAAGGCTTTTGCGAGCGCCTCTTCATCGATGATGCCCCCTCGGGCAGTGTTGACCAGCACAGAATGAGGCTTCATACGGTCAAAGACTTCTGCGTTGAAAAGATGATAGGTTTGTTCTGTCAGTGGCGTGTGGATCGAGATGAAGTCGCTTTCCCTGACCAAGGTATCGAAATCGACATAGATAGCGTTATAGCTGTTTTTCAGTTCCTCGTTTTCGTAGATGTCATGGCACAAGATCGTCATTTCAAACCCGCTGGCGCGTTTGACTACTCCTGCGCCGATGCGTCCTGTCCCGATGACACCGAGTGTCTTGTTATACATTTCCCCACCAACAGGACGTACAAAATCCCCTTTTTTTGTGTGTTCATTTAAAAAAGGCACATGACGGACTGCACCAAGCATCAAGGCCATCGCAAAGTCTGCAACAGAAGAACCGTTTGCCCCAGGAGTTATGGTAACCAGTATGTTCTTTTTCGCAGCATGAGCGACGTCGATTGCGTCATACCCAACTCCATATCGTGAGATGACTTTCAATTTTTTTGCACTGTCAAGAAGCAGACTATCATACTCCTCAAGACCTGCGATAATGCCGTCTGCCTGTGCAATGTGCTGTGCAAGTTGTTCTTGAAGGCTGTTGTCAGCTGTAGCTTTAAGATGAAGAACCTCACACCCATGCTCTTTCAACAAGGTTAAAGCCTTATCGTCAGAGCTTCCAAAAGAACGAGCAGTCACCAAAACGCGGAATGAACTCATATATATCCTACCTGTGGTTTATTTTGTCTTTGAGTACCAGTAAAGGTACCGTTTATAGTGCTCTTGATAGCGTGCGTGTAATTCAAGATCTGGCTGCAAAGTATTTCTTTTTACAGCATGTGTTTTAAACAGGTCCTCCCCTGCACTGCGAGCGCCAAGCACCAAAGCACCGAACAAGGATGCCTGGGCTTGTGTATCCTCCTCCATCGGAAAGCCGAAGTAGTTGCAGCACATGTGCTTCCAGAATGGAGACTGTAGGACTCCTCCGGAAAGCCTGATGGTCTTTATCTCTTGAGAACTTTTCAGCATTTGTTCAAAGCACTGATACAAATTTGCCACAACACCAGATAAAACCGCCTGATACATCTCAGAAGCAGAGGTAGAAGCAGAAAGATCATGAAAACTCGACTGACGAGTATCGATCCAACCAGGGCATCGCTCACCTGCGATGAACGGAAGAAAGATGGGTATTTCTGTCTCATGTTTAAGCGGTTGTTCAATCATTGCATAGGACACATCGTTTGCAAAGGCTAGGTTCTTATACCAGTCGACACAATTGGTACAACCGCTGGTTGCCGCTCCAAGAAGATACGAGGTTGGAGACCGATACAACCAAGTGCTTCTTGTCGGAGAAAACCAAGGCTCCGGTATTGAAAGGCGCATAGCAGCACTGGTACCCATCGAAAGTGTCATGACTTGTCCGTCTTCCGCCTGCGAACCGACCTGATTGAGTGCTCCATCAGGAAAAGGAGGCAGCACGGCAACACCGGCTTGCTGACCGAGGAGCCTGCTTGCTTCTGCAGAAAGAAGACTGACACAATCGGGGGCTACGATGGGAGCGATGGTACAAGGCAGAGCCTTTGCCAACTGATGAATTTCTTCTTTCTCGGTAGAGAGCAACCCCATACCGCTGAGCATGGAAGATGTCTCTTTCCACGCTCCTGTCAGCCGATAATGCAGATAGGAAGCAAGGGAACTGACCCGATGATGAGATGACAAAGCTCCCTCTTTCTGAAGCTTAAGCAAGGTAAAAAACGGATAAATGGCATTCACCATCGCACCACTTTGCAAATAGTACGAATCGACAAATGAATCGTCTTTTCTCAGAACCTCACATAAAGAACGGCTGGGAATATCCGTCCAGTCGGAAAGGGGCATCACCGGGTTATGGTGCGCGTCACAAACGACCAAACTATGCCAAGTCCCTGCTGTCGTAATACGATCGACAGAGTTATTATCAGCAACCTTTCGACCAAGCAATAGTACCTGCTGACAAAGCTCATCGATGTCCGCTTGAGCATCATTGCGAGCAGAAAGAACACGAGAATATCCGGTGAGGGTATCATAGTATTGGGCCTTGTGCGAACTCGTGCTGATCTCCAATGCCAGTAGTTTCATCTGTATACCCCCACCGTGTAGCTTATCAAGTTTTAATTAGCTTCGAATTTCTCTTTATATGCCCACAATCCGAGCCCTGGATTTGATATGTAGAAGATCTCTTCTCCATCTACAACATTCCAACCGTCACAAAGTGTCTCAGGCTTGTATCTCCTAGTATACTCTTCAAGAGAACCGTAAGAAAACCCGACCTGTTCAATCTCCTCTTTACTGAGATGTCCAGGACAGTAGGTAATAGAGAACCGACCTTCCGTTGATCCATGGATCAAGTGGCTTGCAGAACCGAGATTGTTCGCCAGCTCAGGGTCGTTTGCTATACATTGCTTGATGTACTCGGTTCCTTTATACCCATAGGTTCGGACGAAAGAATCTGCTGAGGGGTTTTCGCCAAAGGTATGAAGGCCAGGAGCCAAGATAATCAGTTCTCCTTCATCAGCCAAGGCTAGCCGAGAACGATAGATACTCTTATTTCCCACCCAAGTGCTTTTATATTCGTGTTCATCAAGCAAGACAACCACCTTTTTAGGGCATCGATCAAGCAAGAAGATATTCGCCTTTTGTGCAAGGGCGGCAGCTCTTTCATAGCTTTGCTCGTCATCAGAGGCAAAGACCCCCTTCAAAACGGTACCTCCCTTCATATCCGGAGCCACTACTGTCTGGATATATACGATTGGCAAGTGGGAAAGGAATCGAGCAGACCCAAGATTGAGCAGATCACGCACAGGATTATGAATTTGACCCATAATCGTTTCCATATTGCAAATAGCCCCGACAAAATGACTCTTATCGATACACTCTTTGCCACCGACGCCTACCAATGTATTTTTGGTATAGTTGGACATCCCAGCTACTTCATGGGGAACCACCTGCCCGATGGAGATAATCAGATCCCAAGGCTCCTCAACCAAAAGCCGATTCACCTCTATCGGCCAATCAAAGGAAACAGCTCCCTTTGATATCTTTGCAACTTCCTCACTGTCGATAGTACCGAGGTGAACAACTTCATTCTTATGGTCATGATCATGAATCAAGGAAAGAGGAATGCCTTTAAACATGGAAGTTTTCTCTTCATCAGTCATCTTATAGTGAGTTCCCAACGCAGGAAGAACCATAGTGACGGCATCGCCGAGCAGTTCATAGATCTTGCTGGCAATTTCACCAGACCGAGAGTGAAACCTGGTATAATCGGGAGGAATGATCAGAACTTTTTTCAGCGTTCTTTCAGCAGAAAGAGCTCCAACCACCTGCCCGATGATAGAATCAAGTTGACTAAGGGATATGTCTCCCTCTAATTGTTGTTCAGCACAGTACAGCATAGCAGATTCCTTTATTTAACCGGAATGAGAAGATAGGGAAGGTATGTTATAAGCTGTGGGAAGATAATCAAGAGAACCAAAAGCCCTACCATTCCAATAAAGAAGGGGATTATCGCTTTTATCAACTGCTCCATCTTGATCTTGGTGATTCCTGCAGCAACAAACAGTAC
>CAZJMG010000059.1:0-14965 GCA_964547185.1 uncultured Sphaerochaeta sp. | reverse complement strand
CCGTCGTCCATTGCGACAGCCCCCTTGATCATCAAGCAGGCTCGCGAGTTGGGCATCACTGCAAAGATTATGGCAGGTGATACGTGGGAAAACTCTTCGATCATAGAGAATGCCGGCCTCAGTGCTGAGGGCGTGGTTCTCTCTACGTTCTTCGACGATGCTGATCCTGCAACCGCAGAAGCGGCAAAGTTCATCGAAGGCTTCAAGAAGTACCTTGTTGAGAACAGACAGCCGGACATTATTCCAGCAGTGTCTGCGCTCGGGTACGATGCTTACCTCACAGCCCTTCAGGCGATTGAGAAGGCAAACTCCACCAAAGGACCTGCGATTCGCAATGCGTTGGTTGGTGTTGACGTAGAAGGTGTAACCGGACGAATCGTGTTTGACGCCAATGGTGATGCAGACAAAGACATGGCGTTCATCAAGGTTGTTGAGAACGGCCAGTTTAAGTTCCTCAAGACGGTAAGCGTTATCTGATTACCGATTATAGTAAAGAGAGAGGTGGGCTTTTGTCCCAGCTCTTTCTTGCTGTGTAACAAGAGCCAGGAAGGAATTCCCTCCTGGCCCATCCTTATTCTTATGGTTCGCGTGGAGATTTACTGATGAGTATGACTACAATCCTGCAGCATGGGCTGACAGGGATATCCCTAGGAGGTGCGTACGCCTTGATAGCCATAGGCTATACGTTGGTATACGGTATCCTTCGGTTGATCAACTTCGCCCATGGCGATATCTTCATGATGGCCGGTTACTTCATGATTTTCTCGCTCGCCTCGTTTCCTTGGCCGGTCGCGATTGTCGTCACGCTACTGGTCACCACGGTGATGGGCATCGGCATAGAACGCATGGCGTACAAGCCGTTGCGCAGTGCTCCGAGAATGTCCATCATGATCAGCGCCATCGGTGTCTCCTACCTGCTGCAGAATCTCTCAACCTATCTTTTCACCGCGATTCCTCGCGGCTACCCGGAGATTCCTTTCTTGAAGAGGATTTACCAGATGGGAGAGCTCAGCGCCTCCTTCGTAACCATCCTTACCCCGGTACTTACCATTGTTTTGGTAGTCATACTGATGATCTTGGTAAACAAGACCAAAACCGGCATGGCCATGAGAGCTGTCAGCAAGGACTTTGAGACGGCGAAACTCATGGGTATCAACATCAACCGTGTCATCTCCGTGACCTTCGCCATCGGCTCGTTGCTCGCAGGCGTAGGGTCCATACTGTATTTTACCGACCGCATGTCGGTAACTCCGTTCAGCGGAACCCTGCCCGGGCTCAAGTGCTTCGTTGCCGCCGTCTTCGGAGGCATCGGAAACATCCCCGGGGCAGTGGTAGGAGGGTTCTTCATCGGCATCGTCGAGACGTTGCTTGTCGCCCTTGGCTATTCAACCTTCTCGGATGCGTTCACGTTCTTCTTGTTGATTGTGATGCTCTTGGTACGACCGACCGGATTGTTCGGCGAAAAGACGGTGGAGAAAGTATGATGAACATAAAGAAAAACCATCTCTATTCCCTCATTACGGTAGTGCTGTTGATGATCTTCCTCTATTGGCTGAACGCCAATCGCATGCAAAACGGCATGTTGGTCTCAGTCCTTCAGAAAGGCGTCATTCTTGCACTCGTTGCCGTTTCGATGAACCTGCTCAATGGCTTTACCGGACTGTTCAGTCTTGGACAAGCCGGCTTTATGTCCATCGGGGCATACACCACGGCCATCCTCTTGATCCCGGTACAGAACCTTGATGGCGTGTATTACATGAACGGCGTACACCCGGCGATCAGGGCATTCAAGATGATGGTCGCCCAATCACCTGAGTTCATCCAGATTGTCTTCCCCTTCATAGCATTGCTTCTCGGAGGATTGCTGGCAGCGTTTGCAGCAGCCATAGTGGGCGTAGCGGTTCTGAGGCTGAAGAGCGATTACCTGGCCATTGCCACCTTGGGCCTCTCTGAAATAGTGAGGGCCATCTTCTCATCACCTCAGTTCGACCAGATTACCAACGGCTCCTACGGCCTGAACAAGATTCCTAACTTCCCACCCATGCTCTGGGGGGCCATTCCCTCTCTTATCACCCCCTTTATTGTGGTTGCTATCTGCATCGTAGTAATGGTGCTCCTGATCAACAGCTCATATGGCCGTGCATTCAAGGCGATCAGGGAGGATGAGATTGCTGCAGAAGCGATGGGTATCAACCTGTTCAAGCACAAATCGATGAGCTTCATCATCAGCTCATTTTTCAGCGCCGTCGCAGGTGGCCTTCTGGCCATGTACATGCGCTCCATCGAGGCAAAAACCTTCTCCATCACCCTGACCTACGACATCCTCCTCATTGTTGTAATTGGAGGCATCGGAAGTGTCACTGGCTCGGTTCTCAGCGCGTTCCTCGTCACTGCAGCAAAAGAGTGGTGGCTACGCTTCTTCGACCAACCGCTTTTTATCGGCTCCTTCGAGGTCCCTCTCTTCAGAACAGGATTCAGAATGGTCATATTTTCCATTCTCCTTATGATTGTCGTCCTTATCTACCGACGAGGCATCATGGGGACGAATGAATTCAGTTGGGATAGGATTATAGGACGCTTGAAACGAAAGAACAAGGAAGAAGGAGGTCGAACATGAGCGACATACTGCTGAAAACAGAACATATAACGATGCAGTTTGGCGGTGTCGTTGCCGTTGATGACCTGAACATCGAGATTCCCAAAGACAAGATTACTGCCCTCATCGGCCCCAATGGCGCAGGCAAGACTACTGCCTTCAACGTCATTACCGGAGGCTATCAACCGACCAATGGCAGGGTGAGCTTCTCCGACATGGTCATCGGAGAGAACTATCCGCGTTCGAAGATGAAGAAGCTGTACAACGGAACTTATAAAAAGGCGTTTGAGCATCAGGTGATCAACACCCCTGATAAGATCACCCGCCTCGGGATGGCCAGGACCTTTCAGAATATCAGGTTGTTCAAGGACCTCTCGGTCTTTGAGAATGTCCTGATAGCCAAGCACTGCCACATCAAGGCAGGGCTCTTTAGCTCTACGTTTAGGATCAACAAGCAGGAAGAAGCGCAGATGCATCAGGATACCGAGGCTCTCTTGGAGCGGGTAGGGCTCCTTGATAGCCGCAACGAGAAATCATCCTCGTTGCCATACGGCAAGCAAAGACGCCTGGAAATTGCCCGGGCCTTGGCAACCGGACCAAAACTGCTCTTGCTTGATGAGCCGGCTGCAGGAATGAACCCCAAGGAGACCGAGGAACTGTCACAATTCATCATTGAGATCAAGGACTCGTTCAACCTGACCATCTTCTTGATCGAGCACCACATGAACTTGGTCATGGAGGTCTCTGACACAATCTATGTCCTTGACTATGGAAAAACCATTGCACGGGGCACCCCTGCAGAGGTACAGAACGACCCGGCAGTCATCAGGGCATACTTGGGAGTTGATGAAGCATGAGTATATTAGAAATACAGGATTTGAAAGTCACCTATGGCGGTATCGTAGCCCTCAACGGGATTACTTTTTCGGTGAATGAAGGGAAAATTGTCACCCTTATAGGTGCCAATGGAGCTGGGAAATCAACCACCCTGCGCTCCATCATGGGCTTGGTCCCGACCGCAGGAGGTACCATCACCTACAATGGTGTGAAGCTCAATGGCATGGACACCCGTAAAATTGTAGAAATGGGACTGGTGCTCGTTCCCGAAGGGAGAAGAGTGTTTCCCAATCTCACCACATTGGAGAACCTGAAGATCGGCGGCTATTTGCAAGACCGGGTACATGAACAGCAGAACATCGAGCGAGTCTATGAACTCTTTCCCCGCTTGAAGGAACGGCACTGGCAGCTAGCCGGCACCCTCAGTGGAGGAGAGCAGCAGATGCTTGCAGTCGGTCGTGCCTTGATGGCAAACCCAAAGATGGTCATGATGGATGAGCCCTCCCTTGGACTTGCCCCTTTGGTGGTGAAGGATATCTTTACCATCATCAAACGCATCAACGAAGCCGGAGTCACCGTACTGCTCATAGAACAGAATGCGAACGTGGCGCTTCGAACCGCCCATACCGGCTATGTCATGGAGACGGGAAACATCACTCTCTCAGGTCCAGGCAAAGAATTGCTTGAAAACGAAGAGATCAAGTTTGCCTACCTCGGAAAGTCCAAATAGGAGCAACACGGCATCAATATTGTTTATATCAGGGAGGGGGAGACCCCTCCTTGTTCTCTGTTGGAAATGGGAATTATGCAAGATGAGTATGATTATCCAGGAAGACTACCCAAGCAACAGGGAACAAGGTGATTAGATGCAGAGGTCGTTTTGTATTTCAAGCAGATGGCTGAGAAATTGAGGTTTCCTTCCTGTGAGCCTCTACCCCTCGTTGACGAAGGCTCCATTGTGAATGAGGTTGCTGATACAGAGCATTGCCGATCCTATGACTCCGATGCTATCACCGAACTTGGTCACATTCACATCGAAATCACTCTTGATCCAGGGCGTTGCCTCATTGATGATGCTTCTTCGGATGGAATCGACATACTGTAACCCCAATTCGCATAAGCTTCCTGCAAGCACCACAGCCTTCGGGTCATAGAATACAACAAGGCTGCCAACCATCGAGCCGATGGTGTGGGCACTTTCCTCTACCATCTGGATGACCTTGCTGTCATGGCGCTTGATGGCTTCCTTCAAATCGGATAATTCAATATACCCTCTCTGTTCGAACACCTTCTGTAAAAAGGTATTCTGCTTGTTTTGGGCTAGTTGCTCTGCTTGTTTGAGCAGTGCTCCTCCCCCTGCAAGGGCTTCAAGGCAACCAATCTTTCCACACTTGCACTGTACTGTGCTGCCATCAACCCGCATATGACCGATATTGCCACTCATTCCGCTGTTGCCACGGTAGATCGAGCCTTGCATGATCAGCCCTGCGCCAATGCCGACTCCAAGCTTGATGAACAATATGTCATTGCCTCGATATTGCTCTGAGAGAAAGGCCTCTCCAAAAGCCATGGTATTCACTTCATTATCGACAAACACAGGGCATCCATAGAGTTTGGAAAGCTTTGGACCTACTGGGTAGCGATGCCAGCCGGGCATGAAAGCCGGATGTACAGCATACCCGCCTTCAAAATCGACAGGGGAGGGCAGGCCAACCCCGATGCCCAGAATGGTTGTATTGCGACCGGATAGGGCTTTCTGCGAGCTCTTGATAGCATAGGAGATTTGTTTGAGGATGGCTTCAGGCCCATCAATATAGTCCAGAGCGATGCATTGCTCATGCAATAACGTTCCCATGATATCGCAAGCCCCTACTGCACAGCAGTCAGCATCCAATTCGATGCCGACGAAGATTCCTCTGTTCTGGTTAATGGACACACATTTTCGTTTGCTGTTGGATTTCTCTTGGCCTTCTAAGGGTTGTTCGACCAAAACACCATCTTCCAGCAGCGTATCGACGTTGGCCGTTATCGTGCTGCGTGAAAACCCGCTTAACCTGCTGAGCTCAGCCCGGGTAATCGTTTTTTCGTTCCACACCAATTTTATGATGGTGTGAATGGCAAGGTTGGAAGAAGTCTCTGTGTTTTTGCTCATAGCCTAAGAATAACTCAATTCGTGAATAGTTGGTAGAGTAAAAAGGGGTAAGAAAACAAAAATGTTCGACAATCGAACAAAAAAGTTTGACAAATGAAGAAATGTCTCCTATGCTTTCCTTGTAACAACGATGCTTACCTAAGGAGCTGACCATGCAACTGCAACGAAAGCATACAGATTGGATGTGGGCTTATCTCTTCATTGCCCCAACGGTCTTGGGCCTCTATATTTTCTTTATCTATCCCATGGTTCATTCAGTATTCATCTCCTTCACCAAATGGAACCACCTCAGTTCGCCCCAATTCATAGGTTTGGAGAACTACCAAAGATTGTTTGCCGATCCAACCATCTTTCTGGAATTCAAGAACACGATGTTCTTCGTGCTTGTATCGGTACCCCTTACCGTAGGCATCTCGCTCTTTTTGGCCAATGCATTGAATAAGAAACACTTACTTGGCAAGGGAACCTTCAGGACAATCTTTTTCCTTCCCTATGTGATTCTTCCTGTTATTACAGCCCAAATCTTCATGATTGTGTTCAATTCCCGCTACGGTCTTATCAATGGCTTGTTCAAGCTGATGAACCTTCCGCAGATAGCTTGGTTCAGCAATGCCTTATTGACAAGATTTGTGATCGTATTGGTCACCCTCTGGGCAAGCATCGGGTATTTTACCGTCATTCTCCTTGCTGGATTGCAGAACATCAGCACTCAGTACTATGAAGCCTGTGATATAGACGGAGGATCATGGTGGGTTAAGTTCATCCATATCACCTTTCCTTTGGTAACCCCGCAGTTGTTCTTCTGTCTGGTTCTTTCCATCATCAACAGTTTCAAGATGTTCGACTATATCTTTGTCTTCGGAAAAAGCAATGTCATTGTACGAGAGAACATTCGCACGATGGCCTTTGGTATTTACGAGCGTGGATTCACCTACTTGGAAATGGGATATGCCTCAGCAGAAGCAATCATCTTCTCTGTAATCGTACTTACTATCACGATTTTACAGAATGTCGGACAGAAGCACTGGGTGCACTACAGCTGAGGGGTAAGCGAATGAAAAACAGATATTTTAAAAAGGGCATCAGTGTTAGTTTCTTCTTTCTTTTTCTTTTTTCACTCATTGCCTTGGTTCCCTTCTTCTGGATTGTGGTCTCTTCCTTCAAGACCTATCGGGAAACAGTACAGATTCCCGTGGTGTTCTTCCCAGAGAGTTTTACCTATTTTGAGAACTATAAAGAACTCTTTGGTCGGCTCAACTTTCTTTCTTATTACAAGAATAATATTATCAATACCATAGGCATTACCTTTCCTCAGCTCTTTTTATCCTCCTTGGCCGCCTATGCTTTTGCCCGTATAAAATTCCCCTTCAAGAATGTGATATTCGTTTCCTTGCTTTTGGCCTTGATGATTCCCATACAGATGATTCTCATGCCTCGATATAAACTTATTCTCGACCTGGGTCTGTTTGATTCATATTTGGGAATCATCATCCCCAGCATCCCAAGTGTTACCACCACTTTCTACATGCGTCAGCAGATCATGAGTCTGCCGCGATCACTCGATGAGTCAGCCTATCTTGACGGAGCTGGACACTTCAGGATTTTCTATTCGATTTTGTTGCCGCTTTGTCACAGTGCCTTGCTTGCGACCGGCATCATGTGCCTGGTATTCAGCTGGAACGACTTCCTCTGGCCTTTGGTTGTGATCAACTCTACAGAGAAATATACCCTGTCCATAGCAGTTGCCAATCTGCAAGGCCAGCACCTTACCAAGGATAACCTGCTGCTTACCGCTGCAGTGGTGGTGTCCCTTCCCATGGTTGTGGTTTTTATCATCAGCCAACGGTATTTCATAGAAGGTATCGCCTTATCGGGTATCAAGGAATAATAGGATTCATATCCGGCAATGATTCGGATTGAAATTATACAGGAGGATTGTATGAAAAAGGATCTAAAAACCGTATTGGTAGCTTTGCTGCTGATTGCCTTGTCGATCAATGGTTTGTTTGCAGCAGGTTCCACCGAAGCTCAAACACAGGAAACCAAAACCATCAATTTTTGGTATTGGGACCAGAATGGTGAAGAAGTCTACAAACAGATGATTGCCGAGTTCGAGGCTCAGAATGCAGGAATTAAGGTGAATATGTCGATCATGCCTTGGTCCGATTACTGGACAAAACTGCAGATGGCCCTTCCTACCGGAACTGGACCCGATATCTTCTGGCTCAATCACCCGAATGCTGTTTCCTATCTACCTACCGGATTGGTCATGAACCTCGAGCCCTATAAGGATCAATTGAAATTTGAGAACTTCAATTCGATCTACTATGAACCATTCATGCATAACAATGATCGGTATGGTGTTCCCATATTCTTTGACTCGGTTATACTCTATTACAACAAAGCAATGTTTGACAAAGCTAATTTGTCCTATCCTGATGAGAGTTGGACCTGGGACGACTACTTCAATGCGAGTGCAAAATTGACTATCAAGGATAAGGGAACAACCATTCAATATGGTACCATTGCCGATCCCGACATGCAAAGTGGAGCTTCCAACTTCATTCTGCAAAACGGGGGAACCCTCTATAGCGAAGACCGCATGGAGCTTGTGATAAATACTGAAGAAGGCAGGGAAGCTTCTCAGTTCTTGCTCGATTTGATCTACAAGTATGGCTACTCACCGAAGGTAAGTGAGATGCGTGAAATCACCAAAGCCACCATGTTCCAGTCGGGTATGGTAGCCATGGTTACCAGCCATACCGGTATTCTCAAGCAATTTGCAGAAATTTTGGGACCCGATTTGGGTATTGCTCCTCTGCCAATGCAGAAGCAACGTGCAAGCATCTACCACAATCTCGGCTATGTAGCATCAGCTAAGACCAAGTATCCTGAAGAAGTGGTCAAATTCATGACCTACCTCGCCAGTGAACGTCATGCGACCTTGCTCTCCAGTGTTTGGGCTCCTTGTTATAAGGGTGGTGCAGAGTTGTTCTTCAAGGAATATAGTCATCTTGATACCAAGTATATCGTCGATACTGTCAATTATGGCTATCCTCTGCCGATCTCGGGTAAGAATGCAGGACCTTTATATACCTTGCTGAACAACGAGATGGACAAAGTCTTTATGCAACCAACTTTAGGAAACGGTTTGGCTGAGGTTGAAAGAATCATCAACGCAGAAATCAATAAATAACTGAACAAGTATTTGGTTGCACTGTTTGTGCAGTGCAACCATAATAATCAGGAGGAATTGTATGAAGCCTATTCGTGTAGCACTGCTAGGAGCAGGAAGTAGGGGCACCCATGTGTATGCGGCATATGCAAAGGCACATCCACAAGATATGAAGATTGTGGCGGTGGCTGAACCTAATGCTGTGAAACGCGCACACATAGTGCATGAACATGCCATAGAAGAATCCTATGCAGTATCGGATTGGCATGACCTGTTTGCAACAAAACTTCCCATAGATGCCGTAATCATAGCAATTCAAGATTCATTGCATCATGATGCCATTCTCGCTTCAATTGAGAAGCAGTATCATATTCTCTGTGAGAAACCCATTGTAACCACCCTTGAGCACAGCCGAAACATAGCACAGGCTGCTCAGGATTTTTCTAAAGTCTTTGTCATCTCCCATGTCCTTCGGTATTCTCCCTTTTTCACCAGGGTCAAGAAATTGATCGATCAAGGAGAGATTGGTAAGCTCATCGGTATTGAGCTTGATGAATGTGTAGGCCATATTCATATGTCGCACAGTTTTGTGCGAGGCCACTGGAATAATAGCAAAACCTCAGCTCCCATGATTCTTGCAAAGAGCTGTCATGATATGGATATCCTGCTGTACCTGGCAGGATCGGAATGTACCTCTTTAAGTTCCTATGGAGGCCTGTATCACTTTACCAAGGAGAATGCCCCGCAGGATGCTCCTCTTCGCTGTACAGATACTTGTCCTCATATCGAATCGTGTCCCTATGCCGCGCAAAAAATTTATCTAGGAAGCAACACTGCATGGCCGGTGAATGTAATAACCACCGATCTTTCTGTCGAAGGTCGTCTCAAAGCCTTGCAGGAAGGACCCTGGGGTCGTTGTGTCTACCACTGTGACAACAATGTGGTAGATCATCAGACAGTGAATGCTACCTTTGCGAACAATGTAATTGCCACCTTTACCATGAGTGGCTTTACTATGAGCACACATCGAGCCCTCAGGCTCATGGGAACCGAGGCTGAATTGATAGGGGATATGGAAAAAGGAATCATCACCATCCAGAATTTTTCCTCTCGTGATACGAAAACCATTGAGATCGAGACAACACGAGCTGGACACTCAGGCAGTGATGAGCGCTTTGTTGCTGATTTTGTTCGTTTGGTACACGAGAACAATATCAATGGAGAAACCACTGTGCAAACTTCACTGCAGAGTCACTACATGGCTTTTGCTGCAGAGGCTTCCCGTCTTGCTGATGGTGAGCGCATGGAGATTTCCTCCTTCTCCAACTAATACTATAAAAGGAGCACACAGTATGATTTGTGTTGCGTTATTAGGCTGCGGCACCATGGGTCGTACCCATGCCCACGCCTATGCATCTCTCATCGATGTAAAGGTTGTAGCGGTTTGTGACATCCGCAAGGATAAAGCCGATGCCTTATCATCATTTCTCGGCTGTTCTTCCTATACCTCTTTTGAGGCTATGAGTGAAGAACTTTCGTATGATGTCTTGGATATTTGTCTTCCAACCTATCTCCACCCTCGGTATGCCATCATGGCAATGCAGTCAGGAAAGCATGTTTTTTGTGAGAAACCGATTGCCCTGAATATCGAGGATGCTGCACTGATGATTACAAAAGCCAAGGAATTTCAGGTCAAGTTTTCGGTTGGGCATGTCCTGCGATTTTTCCCTCAATATGCAATGGCTGTACAACAAATCAAAGCAGGAAAGATTGGTGACCCTTGTCTCCTTCGCACTACCCGCAACCAAGCTTTTCCTGGTTGGAGCTGGGAAAATTGGTATCAGGATGTAAAAAAGAGTGGGGGACCCGAGGTTGATCTGGCCATCCACGACTATGACTGGTTGCTGCGTAATTTCGGACCGGTCGAGAGGGTATATGCAAAAAGTTTGGGAACCATGCATCCCTCACAGATGCATAGCCTCGCCATCTTGCGTTTTAAAAGTGGGGCCATGGCACATGTCGAGGCAAGCTGGGCCTTGCCTAAGGGTTCGGAGTTCAGGACCACATTCGAATTGGTAGGTACCGATGGTCAGCTTTGTTACGACTCTTCCCGCGATTGTCCTCTCAGGACACAACGAACGAGTGAGGTCGGTTCTCTTGTAACCTATGATAATCCTCTCAGTGATGAGCTCAATCCCTATCGTTTGGAGCTTTCAGCCTTCCTTGATGCGGTACGAAAGAATCAAGAGCCCCCAGTTTCAGGAGAGGACGCTTTCTGTGCGTTACAACTGGCATTGGCTGTCAAAGAGTCGGCTATGACAGGCAGGGTGGTGCATATCAAGGAGGGGCAGCTATGAAAAATCTGAGAATAGGGGTTGTCAGTTTTGAACATATGCATGCCTTCAGCTATACCCAGGAGCTCTTACAGTATCCTGAAGTCCTGTTGGTGGGTATTGCTGATACCGATGCAGAGAGAGGGTCCTCGATGGCTTCTCGTTTTCAGACTCAATACTATCCCACCTACGAAGCCTTGTTCGAGCAAGGCCTGGATGGGGTCATTATTTGTACGAATAACCGTGACCACGCAAAGGTTAGTATTGCAGCAGCTGAAAAAGGCATTCATATCCTGGTTGAAAAACCTTTTGCCACGACAATCAAGGATGCAAAGGCCATGCTTAAGGCAGCACAGGACCAAAAAGTGCAAATCATGAATGCTTTCCCGATGCGCTTCAATCCCAATGTTATTGCTGCAAAGAAAAAGATTGAAGATGGCGAAATCGGGGACATCCTCTGCATTACATCCATCAATCATGGTAAAATTCCTGGTGGATGGTTCATCGATCCAGAGCTCTCCGGCGGTGGGGCCGTCATGGACCATACGGTTCATCTGGGTGATTTGATACGTTGGTTCACAGGCTCGGAAATAGAGAGTGTATTCTGTGAGAGCGGAGAGCTTTTGCACCATAAGGGCATTGATGATACCGGCTTGGTGATGATCGAATTGAAAAACAATGTCTTTGCCACAATTGATTGTTCTTGGGCTCATCATACCAATTATCCCATCTGGGCACAGGTTGATATGCAGATCATTGGGACCTTGGGGATGATCGAGCTCAAAGCCTTTGGGCAAGTTTTGCATCTAGATGACCAGAGTAATCAATGCTTCGAAGATATTATATTCAATGAAGCAGGGGATGAAGGGCTCATACAGGATTTTGTCGAAGTATGCAAAACAGGAAAAACCCCCTTGGTTACCGGATACGATGGTCTGAAGGCCTTGGAGATAGCTCTTGCCTCCTATGAGTCAAGCAGAACAAACGAGAAAGTGAACTTGTCATAACGAAACTCAAGCATTGGGGTGGTCCATCCACCCCAATGGTAATCGTTGGTAGATATCTTCGCATATCATTGTCTTTATCAAGTATTTCTGAATATCAGAGCCGGTTGCTCTATCTGAACCATAAATAAAAAGGTATAAAATATTCCGAAATTGGAATGAATATCGCATAGATACCTATAATTCGCTCTCTCCTACCAATAAGGATAATCTCCCATAAACAGTCATTTCATGGGAGATTTTTACATAGGCTAAAATAAGTTTACAAAATATTGAAAGTTAAAACGGAAAAGTTTGCAAAAAATTAAAAACTATTTGCCTTGTGCCCAGTGTATATGTCTTGTCCCTATTCTGGGCGACATCCCCAAGTGCTTGATACTTGTGAAGAGCCTTATGGCATCGCTCTAATCTCAGTATTGATGAACAGGTATTCCCAGATCCTTTTTGTAAGGATAATGCGAATCTCTTACCTGGTTTCTCTGTCCGATGGGAGCCCCTGCCTTTAGCATAAAACTAGGAAACCTATTCGTAAGTATGATAGGATGTAGAGCATGGAAAAAAGTGGCACTCTTATCGTGAATACCCAGACACAATCGTTGTCTATTGCCTGCAAAACTGACCGAACCCTCCTTGAGCTACTCATGGACGCCGGTATTTCTGAGATTTCAAGTCCCTGTGGTGGTAATGGACTTTGTGGTAAATGCCTAGTGCAAATCATCGGTGATGATACGTCGCCGATTGATGAGGATGAGCGGCGTTTGCTCACACCCGATCAACTCGATGCGGGGCTCCGTCTTGCCTGCAGGATGAAGGTAGGGCCTATGTGCAATCTTACCATCAACTTGCTCAATACCGAAGAGGATGCCCAGGTGGTGGCAACCTTTGCAAGAGGTCAGAGTACTAGTGAACACGATGATGCCTACGAGGATGAGGTGTATGGATGTGCGATAGATATTGGTACCACTACCGTGGTGGTCTATCTTGTTCGACTCGATACTCACCAAGTAATAGACCACCGCTCAGCTATGAACCGTCAACGGGCCTATGGAGGAGATGTCATCAGCCGAATTCAGTATGCTGGTGAACACGAGAATGGTCTTACAACACTTCATCAATCTATTGTTGCACAACTTGACGCCATGATAGCGGGATTGCTCACTCATCATTTTATTGCTATTGAGCATCTTAAAACGATTGTTGCTGTGGGAAATACTACGATGATTCATCTTCTCGTGGGTGCCGATCCTGCTGGTATCGCCTGTGCTCCCTTCACACCAGCTTTTACCGAGGCAAAATCGATGGTAGCGAAGGATGTTGGTTTTAAGACGGTGGGGGATGCACAATTACTACTTCCTGGTGCCGTTTCAGCCTATGTGGGTTCCGATATTACCGTTGGTGTTCAAGCTTCATCGGTGATGAGACCTAAAAAGCCCGTGCTCTATATCGATATTGGTACCAATGGTGAGATTGTTCTGTGGGATGGTCAACAGTTGCATAGTTGTTCTTCAGCTGCAGGGCCTGCCTTTGAGGGAGCTTCGATTCGTCAGGGCATGGGTGCAATCCCTGGTGCTGTCGACCGTGTCTGGGTCTCAGAGCATGGACAGGTCAGTCATACCACCCTCGGGGGCAAGAACGCAAAAGGTATCTGTGGTTCAGCAATCATCGATATCATGGCTTTGCTGCTGGACCTCGGCTTAGTTGATGAGACAGGAGCAATGGATAGTGATCATGCTGATGCTGAAAGATATCTTGTCGATAGTCCCGATGGAATTGCATTGAAGATCACCGATACGGTAGCCTTTAGTAGTCGTGATGTACGTGAAGTTCAACTAGCGAAGGCAGCGATTGCAGCCGGTGTCGATATCCTTCTGATGGAGGCTCATTTAGAGCCCTCAGATTTAGATGCTATCTTGATTGCCGGTGGTTTTGGTTCTTATATCGACATACTGCACGCCCAACGAATTGGCCTGTTTCCTCCTATCGATCGGGATAAAATCGTAGCTGTGGGTAATGCTGCCGGCAAGGGTGCCTTAGCTGTTCTTATGCAGCAGAAAGCATCCAAAGAGGTTGAACAGATCCGTCAACGTACCCACTATATCGAGTTGTCGACATCGATGGCTTTTCAAGAACGGTATGTTGAACATATTATGTTTTTACAGGAGTAATCCGGCATAGAGCATCATGGATGAGCTCCTCGGTATGATTTTCTTTGTCAGTGGTAATGCCATTGAGCTCGTATCCTTGTTCTCTTGTGCAGCACTTCAGGAAGATGCTCCTGAAGATCAGGTATCGTTGCCAGAGTGAGATTGGTTGCTACACAACGTATGAGGGGATCCTCTTTGGCTGTCAAAGATATTCCACTGATTCTCCGACCTGGTCTTTGCCTCCAAGGATACTGGGTATAGTGCAATAAATGCTCAAGCTATTCGCTCTATTCGTAAGCATTATCGAGAACAATCGACCTTGGAGGATACGACTTAGGCGGTTTCTTACACTACTTTTACGTCGTACTATAATTCTTTAGTAAAGCATAATATTTTACAAAAATTAGTAAAAAAATTACAGATGGCTCTCATTTCTTGGTCTATCCTTACCCTAGAATATCTAGGCAACGATTTCAAGGGAAGTGAGGTGAGATTCCTCCGCGAGCCCGTCACTGTAAGCGTTGACGATCCTGCGATGAGCCACTGGGAAACTGGGAAGGTGTAGGGGAGGTTGATGCGCGAGTCAGGAAACCTTGGTTGTTGCAGCAAAAGTGTTTCGTGGAGCAAGCAATTGATTTGACAACCATAGAGGGAGGAAATGATATGGTAGACATGAAAGCACTTTCCGAATTTTTACAGAGAGGGAAAGCCAAGGAAGTAAAGG
>CAZJMG010000058.1:0-15146 GCA_964547185.1 uncultured Sphaerochaeta sp. | reverse complement strand
GCCTCGGATCGCGGCCCTTGGTCTTGTTCTCCACAATTTTTTCCCTATTCTTTTTTATGGTATGGGTCTTGATCACCCCATCGGTTCATCCTGTGTGGTTTTTCATCCTGGGGTTCTTTACCAACTTTTTTGTAGCCTTGGTAAGCTTGCTCGTCTTCAGGCTCGTTGCCCAGGTCATGCCTGACGATGAATCAGTTGCCTTCAACTCGATGGTGAACTTCGTCATAGCCATTGTGGCATTCTGTGTAGGAATTATCAGCGGTCTTCTTGCTGATTTTGGCAATGTAGCGAGAACGCTGTTTGTGGTAGGCAACCAGACTGTTGGCAATGGCTATACATTCGTGTTCCTCTTTGCCATTGTACTGACCAGCATTGAGATCCTTGTTGCGACGAGGTTGAAGGAGATTGGTGCCTATTCCTCACAAGCAGCGGCCCAGGTCATTTTCTCGATGCATGGGTTGAGGGCTGTGTCGATGATTGAAAAGCTGGAAAGGACCACAGACCCGGCAAAACGCAGATTTTTGATGCTCTCTCTTGGGGGTAACTTCAACAACTTTGCAACCAGTGAATTGAGGCAAATGCTCGCCAGTCCGTTTTCCTCTGACAAACTTGAAGCTGTCAGGACCCTTGGGGACCGCCCAAGAAAAACATTGCTCGATGATTTGATAAAAGTTGCCAAGGATGATGATTCTTATGTGCAGCTGGATGCAATCGCAGCTTTGGGTTCATACCGCAAGGAAGAGAGAGCGAGAGAGGCCTTGGTTCATTTGATGATGCATGGTCGCTGGGCCTCTGTACGATCGATGGCCAGCAAGAGTCTATCCAGAATCACAGAGAGTGCTGAATACCTGCCTCTGGTCAATGAACTGAGCCATGCAGCAAAACACATCGACGAGATTATTGACTATCTGATCGCCAAACGATTCATGGACAAGCAAGGGAGCTTTTATCAGGAATTCTTCATCTCCATCGAACAAGGACGCAGTGCAACCTTCCGACAGACACGATATGCTGTCCTGGCATCCTTTTTGAAGTTTGGTTCGCCAAGGCTTTCGCAGTTGTATGAACAAATGAATCTTGGTGTCCCGAAAGACTTCCTCTCTCCTTTCTTGACAGAGGCGAGAGATCTGAATCAGGTTGACCAATACTATTCAGAAATCATTTCCTGTTTTGCCCAACAGAGGTGGGATATTCTGCGTAGCATCTGTATTGAAATATTGGAAAGCTGTGACGTTTCCCATGACAAGTGCTTTGAAAACCTAAAGATTGGATTGCTCCGTGCCAAGGAAATGGATATAAAAAGGTTCGATATCCAGGATGCCGTTGCAATGCTGTATTTCAGCTATTCACTTGGAAAGAACGCAAAAAGCTGAAGCAATTATGTGCATGACATCTCTTAGGATGTATGTTGATTCTCATATTGCTTTCATTGGTTTTAGCTACAAGCTGCAGTTGTGACCTCCCTTCTGATGAGCATACGTTTCGAGTGGTCTCCTATAATGTACAGAATCTCTTTGATGCCAACATCGATGGTGATGAATATCCAGAGTACAAGGATCCAAAACTTTGGAACCTGAGTTCCTACCGGCAACGACTACGTACACTCTCCTCCGTAGTGCTCGATCCTGCTCTGTCCTATCCTGATGTATTGGTGTTCCAGGAAGTGGAAGGTGCGAACGTCATAGAAGACTTGCTTACCTTCCATCTGAAAAGAAGAGGATACCGTTGGTATGCGTGCAGCAAGGATGAGGGGTCTGCCATTGCCGTGGCGGTAGTAAGCAGGCATCCAATAACAAATTGTGTAGTGCATGGAGGGCAGCAATTCCGTAGTGTATTGGAAGTGGAAATCGAAACGATCCGCTCATCCATAATCATCTTTGCCTTGCATGCAAAGAGTCAAAAAGGTGATTTTTTCGAAACGGAAGCTCAACGTCTTTTGCAGATCAAAGCCCTGCGAGAACCCTTGCAACATCAAAATGATGCATTGCTGCTCCTTTGCGGTGACTTCAATGAAAATCCTGATACCATATGGCATAGTGGGGGAGTTCCTACTGCGTTGGTTGACTATACCCACCCTCGCGCCCCGGCGTTGATCGAAAATGGTTCGCTGGGGATAACAGGCAACAAGCACCTGCTTGGGCCACGGCTTTGGTATGCTCCTTACCTCGATCAGGAGCTGACCTTTGATCATGAAGGTTCTTGCAACTGGGATGGAAAGTGGCATAGGTATGACCAGATATTGGGCAATGACAAGATTTATGACCGCAGGGGATGGGAGTTTGATGCGTTCTGCATTTGTGCTCCCTCTCGTACGCTCGCAAGCGACGGAAGACCGGATGCATGGAATCTGGCCTTAAAAAGTGGGGTCAGCGACCACCTTCCGGTGATGCTGACCCTTAAGTGCAGATGACGTCAACTCTTTGGGAATTTTAGTTCATAAAAAATCTGTTCCAACTCCAGCGCAATGTTGATGTTGTGAACTACGGGTGTACGCCCGTCCTCAAGCGTCTGGGCTTTGAGGGTGATCGGGCTGAAATTCAGGATGCCCATGACCCCTGCCTTGATGAGACGGTCAAAACTGTCGGCAGCGGCCTGCTCAGGGACAGTGATGATTCCAGCAGTAACATCAAGCGCCTCAACAACCTCATCTATTCTGCTGATAGGGTAGATGGGCACTGGATGAGAGGCATCACTATATACCAAGGGGTCGCTGTCAAATCCTGCGACGATACGAATTCCATCCGGTTCGAATCCATTGTAATGCATCAAGGCTTTCCCGATTCTGCCGCAACCGACGATGATGCAGTTCTGGCTATCTCCTTTGCCTAAGATGCTTCCAAGAGAATCGAGCAAGTCATGGATCTCATAGCCACCTCTTTTTTGGCCGTGAATGCCTAATTGTGAGAAATCCTTACGCACAATAGCAGCTGAAACACCAGCAGCATCAGCAAGATTGTGTGCAAACACTTTCTCAAGTCCGATAGTTTTGAGCCGATTAAGTGATCTGAAGTAACGGGTGATTCGTATTAGTTGGTCATTGTTCATGGCTAACTCTCCTAGTTATGTGAAATAATGTACATTAAAATACAATACAGGTCAATATATTGTGAAAAAAAATTGAGTCTTGCTACCGCGATTGCTATTAAAAGAGGAAATGTTATGTACAAACCACTGTAAAAAGTGATAGGATAGTCGCAACGTTTATTTGGGTACTGGAGGTTACATGTCGGAAACTAACGGAATTACGTTCTCACCCGAACTGGTAGCATTCATCAAGGAATGGAAGACCAAGCAGGGTAATCTCATCATGGTACTGCACAGGGTACAACAAGAGCACGGCTATATCAGCCGTGAAGCAGCCGATAAGGTGGCTGAGCTTCTTGATGTACCGCTAGCTACCATCTGGGGAGTCGTGTCATTTTACCACTTCTTCAAGCTGACCAAGCCCGGAAAGCACAACATTCAAGTGTGCATGGGTACAGCCTGTTATCTTAAAGGTGGTCAGGCACTCATCGATGAGCTGTGCAAGCAGTTGAAGCTGGAAGTTGGAGGTGTTACCGATGACGGCACATTCTCCTTGGAAGCTGTTCGATGTGTAGGTTGTTGCGGACTTGCTCCGGTAATGACTGTCGGTGGAGAAGTTTTCGGTAAGGTCACCAAAGACCAGGTCGCCGGAATCATTGCAAAGTTCAAATAGGACCGTAAGGCGTTTTCATGCATATCTGCGTAGGTGATTTCCTTTTGGATATCGTACAAAACTCGTTTGAAGCTGAGAGTTCTCAGGTTGAACTGGTTGTACAGGAAACATCTAACATTCTCTATTGTTCAGTTCAAGACAATGGCAAAGGAATGGATGCAGAAACTCAGAGACGTGTGCTTGATCCCTTTTATACCGATGGAATAAAGCACAAAAAAAGAAAGGTTGGCTTGGGTTTACCCTTTCTCTATCAAGCAACAGATGCTTGTGAGGGAACCTTCAACCTGGAATCGGAAGTTGGCAAAGGTACCCGGGTTGTTTTTTCATTCAACTTGGAACACCTCGATGCTCCCCCTATAGGGGATTTGACATCAGTTTTCGTGGCGCTTCTATCCCACCCCCTGTCCAGATCATTGGTGATACAGAGGAGTGTTGAGAGTGAAAAAGGAAGTGGCATGTATACGCTGGATAAGGATGAGCTTCAGGATATCTTGGGGCCGATGGACACCAGCGGAACGTTGAGCTTGCTCAGACAATACATCGCCAGCCAAGAAGAGGATGTCCTGCAACTACGATCAGTAATTGCTCTGCATATGCAAATAGATTCGCCGCAGTCCAAACAACAGGAGATGTGAACATGGCAAAAATGACACTAGAGGAGCTGAGAAGGCTCAGAGACAAAAAGCAGAACGAACTGCAAAAACGTGATATCGAGGGCAAGGACTCTCGCATCATTATTGGCATGGGAACCTGCGGTATCGCCGCTGGAGCAAAGCCTGTGCTGGATGCCTTTCTTGAAGTTCTTGAAGAAAAGCATATTGATAATGTTTCGGTCACCCAGACCGGATGCATGGGCCTGTGTTATGTGGAACCAACCATCGAGGTTATCGTTCCAGGCATGCCTGATGTGATATATGGAAAAGTGGATGCTGCAACCGCTCGCAAGATTGTTGAGCAGCACATCATTGGCAAGCAGTTGGTGACCGACCATATGTTCGATCGTCCTGCAGCTGACATCATCAAGAAGGATGGGGGTAAATAATGGCGTTCAGAAACTATATTTTGGTCTGTGGAGGAACTGCTTGTGAATCCAGCCGTGCAGACCAGATTTACCAGAACCTGATAGAGGAATGTAAGGCACAGGGAGTTGCTGATGAAGTACAAATAGTCAAGACAGGTTGTTTTGGCTTCTGTGAGCAAGGCCCCATTGTCAAGATTCTTCCTGAGGACTCCTTCTATGTAAAGGTAAAGCCTGAGGATGCAAAAGAGCTTGTCAGTGAACATGTCATCAAAGGCCGTGAAGTTGCTCGATTGCTGTATGACAAGGAATCGAGTCGTAAACACGCCAAGGTGGAAGACATCAAGTTCTACCAGAAGCAGTTCAGAATTGTACTGCGCAACTGTGGATTCATCGATCCGGAGAACATTGACGAGTACATTGCTCGAGAAGGATATCAGGCACTGGAGAAGGCTCTTTTTGAGATGACCGGTGAGGATATCATTGAAGAGCTGAAGACTGCCGGACTGCGCGGTCGTGGCGGTGCAGGCTTCCCCACCTGGATGAAATGGAACTTCTCTCGACAGGCAGCGAACGATACCAAGTATGTCGTCTGTAATGCTGACGAAGGCGACCCGGGTGCTTACATGGACCGCTCCACTCTTGAAGGAGATCCGCATTCAGTACTTGAGGCCATGACCATCTGTGGTAAAACCATCGGGGCAAATAAAGGCTTCATCTATATCAGAGCAGAGTATCCTTTGGCCATTCACCGTCTTGAGATTGCAATGAAGCAGGCTCGAGAGTATGGTTTGCTCGGCAGCAACATTCTTGGAAGTGGATTTGATTTTGATATCGAGATCCGTCTCGGAGCCGGTGCTTTTGTATGTGGTGAGGAAACAGCCTTATTGCACTCAATCGAAGGTCATAGAGGTATGCCTACTCCCCGTCCCCCCTTCCCAGCTGTAAAAGGACTTTGGGGCAAGCCGACTGTCATCAACAACGTTGAGACCTGGGCGAATATCCCTGTAATCATCACCAAGGGTGGCAACTGGTTCAACAAGATTGGTACTGCAGACAGTAAGGGTACCAAGGTTTTTGCACTCACCGGCAAAATCCGCAACTCCGGTTTGGTTGAAGTTCCAATGGGGACCACCTTGCGCGAAATCATCTACGATATCGGTGGTGGTATTGCCAACAACAAGAAATTCAAGGCAGTTCAGACTGGCGGCCCCTCTGGCGGCGTTATCACAGAAGATGACTTGGACACACCCATCGATTTTGGCTCCCTTGTACGCATCGGCTCGATGATGGGTAGTGGCGGTATGATTGTCATGGACGAGGATGACTGTATCGTCGACGTGGCAAAGTTCTATCTGAATTTCACTGTCGATGAATCTTGTGGAAAATGTGCTCCTTGTAGAATTGGTGGAAAATCACTTTGCAATATCTTGGAGAAGATTACCATAGGAAATGGCACAATGAAGGACTTCGAGACACTTGAGACCATCGGCGAAGCCATGAAGAAAGGTTCTCTCTGTGCGTTGGGGCAGACAGCCCCCAATCCGGTCCTCTCTACGATCAAGCACTTCAAGGACGAGTATCTTGCCCACATTGTTGACAAGAGCTGCCCAAGCGGCACTTGTAAGAAATTGGTCAAGTACACAATCAATGCAGAGAAGTGTATCGGATGTACCGCCTGTGCACGTAAGTGCCCGGTCGCTGCAATCACTGGTGAACGAAAGCAAGTCCACATCATTGACCAGTCTGTCTGTATCAAGTGTGGTGTCTGTATGGAGACTTGTAAGTTCGGCGCCGTCGAAATCCACTAGGATCGTACAGGAGGAAACAATTGAGTATCGTACATGTTAAAATAAACGGAATCCCTGTCGAGGTTGAAGAGGGAACAACCGTATTGAATGCAGCAAAGAAGGCTGGAGTGAAGATCCCAACCCTTTGCTACCACGATGACCTCAAGCCCTTTGGCTCCTGTGGTCTGTGTATCGTGAAGCAGGAGGGAAGTGCGAAGATCATCCGTGCTTGTGCTGCCCCGGTAAGTGAGAACTTGAGTGTCATTACGCATGATGCCGAGTTGTTCGAAGTTAGAAAAACAATCCTTGAATTGATTCTCTCTAATCACCCCTCCAGTTGCTTGACCTGTATCCGCAATGGAGAATGTGAATTGCAGGATCTTGCTGTTGAGTTTGGTATCAGGGAACAGCCGTTTGAATCCCGCATCAGTGATCGACCGAAGGATACCTCTTCAGCTTCCATCGTTCTCGATCCTGAGAAGTGTATCAAGTGCGGTCGTTGCGTACAGGTCTGTCAGGATATGCAGGGTGTATTCGCCCTTGAGTTCATCGGCCGAGGCGACGGTACTGTAATGGCTCCAGCTGCCATGCTTCAGCTCGAGGACAGCCCCTGTGTTCGCTGTGGACAATGTGCTGCTCACTGCCCCGTCGGTGCCATCTACGAGAAAGATGAGACCGATAGCTTCCGCAGTGCAGTCAAGGACCCGAACAAGCAGGTGGTCGTGCAGATCGCTCCTTCCATCCGTGTTGGTCTTTCCGAGTCTTTCGGTCTTCCTGCTGGAACCGTTACGACGAAGAAAATCTATTCTGCCATCCGCAGACTCGGTGCTGTTGCAGTGCATGACACCAACTTCGGTGCTGACCTTACCATCATGGAAGAGGGCAGCGAATTGGTTGCACGCCTGACAAAGGGTGGAGCTCTTCCACAGATGACCTCGTGTTGTCCTGCCTGGGTAGATTATGTAGAGAAGTACTATCCCGATTTGCTTGATCATGTCTCCAGTGCAAAGAGTCCGATGCAAATGGTTGGTGCCATTGAAAAGACGTATACTGCACAGAAGATGGGTGTTGACCCTGCAAAGCTCTATACCGTAGCCATCATGCCTTGTACTGCAAAGAAATATGAGGCAATTCGCGATGAGCACATGCACTCAAGTGGTTATCAGGATGTTGATCTTGTGTTAACCACCCGCGAGTTTGCTCGTCTGATCAAATCAAGCGGCATCGATTTCCTCCATCTCGAGGAAGAAGAGGCTGACAGCCCCATCGGAGAATACTCCGGAGCTGGTACCATCTTCGGTGCAACCGGCGGCGTAATGGAAGCAGCAGTACGTACTGCCTACCATGTAGTAACCGGCAAAGAACTCGAACATATTGAGGTCGAGTCCGTACGAGGACTTTCCGAGGTAAAGAAAGGGGCCGTAGATTTTGATGGCACCCCGATTCGAGTGGCAGTCATTCATGGCTTAACCCATGTCAAGGAAGTTATGGACGAGATCCGTGCAGCCAAGGCAGAAGGAAAGCAGGCTCCTTACGAGTTCATAGAAGTGATGGCATGCCGCGGTGGTTGTATTGCTGGAGGTGGTCAGCCTTACGGTGCAAATGATGAACTTCGCGTCGAACGTTCTGCAGGTCTCTATGCAGATGATAAGAATAGCAAAGTCCGTTGTTCACACCACAATGAGTCAATTCACAAGTTGTACGAGGAGTTCCTCGAGAAGCCACTGAGTGAGAAGGCTCACCACTTACTTCATACCTCCTATCAGGATCTTCCTGTTTATAAGGCCTGATAGTTGGCCAGTATCCTATTTGTCCGGCCCCCGACAGGCCGGACATTATTTTTTTCAGCAAGTTAATCCCATCCATGAAAAATCTTCCAATATATTTCTCACCCTCGCTCCTGTACCATTGAGGAAGGAGGAGTTATGAATAAAAAACCTCATGTGCTGATTCTTATGAGTGATGAACATCGATCAGATGTTGCAGGGTTTGCAGGGGATAAGGTCGTTCGCACCCCTACCTTGGATTGGATGGCAGAAACTGGTGTGGTGTTTTCCAATGCATATACCCCCAGCCCCATATGTGTTCCAGCAAGGCAATGCATCATGGCAGGACAATATCCGAAAACTTGCAATTGTGAAGGGTGGAAGGGCTTGGATTATAAATATCCCACCTATGCAACACAATTTGGACGCTATGGCTATCGCACCGTCGGATTTGGAAAGATGCATCTGCAAGGATATGACCAGCTGGTAGGCTGGCAAAGCCGTCCTGTAGGGGATGTTTGCTATCACCATATAGAAAACAAGGCACAAGACTTCTATAAAGCAGAGCATGACGATTATGACAGCCTCAACTACGAAGGCACGAAGAAGTGGTCTGACGCAAAAGAGCTGTTAAGAGCAGGAGTCGGAAGAACCAGAGGTCAGGATGTGCTTTCAGTCCAAGGAGCCTCGTTATGGGTGGATGATCATTTCAATGGGACATGGTATGACCGGCATGATCGAGAACATCCTACGCTTATGTATGTTGGTCTGCATGATCCTCATTATCCCTATTTCTGCAGTGAAGAGCGTTTCTCCTATTATGTAAACAGGGTGGAGTCCTTTGCCGTTGAAGAACCGTTTGACCATCCATTCTTGGGAACAAGCCCTTGGCCGAATGTACCGTTGCAAGCCGGCAAGGATATCTCCCAACGAACAGTCAGACGGGCCAGAGCCGCATATTATGGCATGGTTGAGGGAATGGATGCTCACTTTGGACAAGTGCTTGACTCCTTGAAACACGCAGGGGAGGATTTGGATGATTGGATCATTGTCTATCTGTCCGATCATGGAGACCAATTAGGTGAGCATGGCATCTGGGAAAAACAAAAATTCTTTGAAGGTTCTGTAAAGGTTCCATTCATCATAAGAGCTCCCAAGTATTTACCACAGGGCACCGTAGTAACAGAGAATATCAGCAGCATCGACCTCTTTCCCACCCTTTGTGAGTTGGCAGGCTTGGAGATACCACAAGGTCTCGATGGTAGATCACTGGTCAATCTTGCAAAAGGAAATGATCCAAACTGGCCGGATGAAGCCTTCTCGTTCTTTTTGCAACAAGGATTTGAGAATGTGATGATAAAAAAAGGAACATTGAAGTACCAATGGTACTACCATGAGTCAAAGAAAGAGATGCCGGAGGTCTTGTTTGACCTGAACAAGGACCCTCATGAGACCGAGAATGTAATAGATGACAGCAACTATGGTAATCAGGTAGAGGAATTTAGGAAACAGGTAAAAAAAATTGGGTACAACCTCTAAGAATACTATGAAATTACTGCATGAAAGAGACCCGGATTTATCTGGGTCTCTTTCATTAAATACGGCTTATGATTTTCATGAGGCAGGGGAGTCAAAGCGTTTGAACCCTGTTGATGGTTGAAAGAGCATCGACTTGGAAAAAGCAGGACGATTTCAAAAAATGATGTTCCTTATACCTCAAGTTCCTAAAAAATTACCATGGAGAAAAAATATTACGATATACAACTCCTTATATGAAGGTACTATAAAGGTAATTCACAACGAGGTGGTCAATGAAACAGACACTGCTACATACAAAAAAATTACACTATAAAAGCTTAAAAGGGTACGAGCAATTATTGCTCATGCTCGTTCCTGGGATACTGTACTACATCATATTCCACTATGTTCCCATCTATGGAATCATTATTGCTTTTAAGAACTTCAGTTTCAGAAGAGGCTTTTTAGGAAGTCCTTGGGTGGGTCTGGCTCATTTTAGGTTGATGTTTGATAATCCCTCCTTCTATGAAGTATTTGGGAACACTTTGGTACTTGGTCTTCTAAAATTGGTCATAGGATTTCCCATCCCGATTCTGTTTGCCATCCTCATCAATGAAATCCGTTTTACGAAAATCAAAAAGACCGTGCAGACGGTATCGTATCTCCCTCACTTCCTTTCCTGGATTGTATTGGGAGGCATGTTTTTCCAGATTTTCTCAATCTATGGCCCCATCAACGAGATAATCAGGTTTTTTGGTGGAGAGCCTATACGGTTCATGACAGAACCCAAGCCGTTCAGGATTGTGTTGGTTTCGACCTATGTATGGAAATCGATGGGATGGAACTCAATAGTGTATTTGGCTGCTATAACCGGCATCTCTCCTGAACTCTATGAAGCTGCCATGATTGATGGAGCAAACAGATTCCAAAGAATGTGGCGCATCACTCTTCCTTCCTTGACACCCGTCATTACGGTCATGCTGATATTGGCAGCAGGGCAGATCATCAAGGATGACTTTGACCAGATCTTCAATCTCTATAACCCAGCGGTCTATGAGACGGCGGATGTAATCTCCACCTATGTATACAGGCAAGGTTTGGAAATGATGAACTACAGCTATGCAGCAGCAGTCGATCTGTTTAAGAACATCATCGCCCTAGTCTTCGTATTTGGAACCAACCGGGTTGCGAAGAGTATGAATGAGTACGGTATCTGGTAAGGAGTGGCTACAATGCATGTAAGAAAAATCGGTCTATTTGACATAATCAATACAGCCATCATGTTGGGAATCTTGATCATTATGCTCTATCCAATGCTCAATGTGTTGTCTGTATCCTTCAGTGGGGTCACTAAACTTGGACTGGGCCTTTTACCGCAAAGTTTTACGCTGAAAAACTATCAGATTGTATTCAACAATAAAGCCTTGTGGATTGGGTTCAGCAACACCTTGGTCCGAGTAGGTTTGGGAGTTTTCAGTACCCTGATCATCACTTTACTGATGGCCTATCCTTTGTCCAAGAAAGCGCTTCCCTTTAAAAAGGTCATAACCTTCTTTGTGGTGTTTACGATGTTTTTCAACGGAGGCTTGATACCCAATTATATCGTAGTCCGGTCCCTTGGTCTCATCGATAGCCGTCTTGCGCTCATTCTTCCAAGGTTGGTGGACACGTTTGCTCTTATTGTCATGCGTAATTTCTTGATGACGATTCCGGACTCCTTGGAAGAGGCTGCAAAGATTGATGGTGCATCCTATTTCACAATACTGTTCAAAATCATCGTTCCGATTTCCATACCCATCATTGCTACCGTAGTGCTCTGGACTGCTGTCTGGCATTGGAACTCCTGGTTTGATGCAATGATCTACATCCAGAGTCAGAGTAAACAGGTCTTGCAATTGATCTTGCGAAGAATTGTCATCGAAGGAACGGCTTCAGCAATGAGCCTTTCGATGGATGATGCAAATACGGTTGCCAACCCAGATATGATCAAGGCAACAACCATCATAGTATCGACACTTCCCATCGTGTGTTCCTATCCGTTCTTGCAAAAATACTTTGTGAAAGGAATCATCGTAGGGTCTGTGAAAGAATAGTGTATTTTTGGAACCGTTGGTTCCATGAAAAATAGCAGGAGGTAATAAGTATGAAAAAAGTGGTTTCATTATGTATGATAATGATTCTCGTCAGTACGTCATTCGTATTTGGTGCTGGAAGAAGTGAAGTGGCAGCTCCGTCTGTATCTGATGGAATTGTAGAGTTCACCTACTCAATTCTGGCAGATGTTCCACCTAGAGCAGATGCACCGATTATCAAGGATTTGGAAACGTTGTATGGCATCAAGCTCAATTATGTCAATATTGAACGCAGTCAGTACAACCAGATGCTCGGTCTGAAAATATCTTCAGGGGAGACACCCAATGCCTTCATGCTTGATGGCAATATGCTTCAGTACGCGCAGTTTGCTGAACAGGGAGTGCTTCGGTCGATTCCTTTGGACATGATGCAAAAGTATGCTCCGACACTCTATGAAAAGCAGAAGCCTTACTTTAAATATCTGCTCATCGATGGAGAGCTCTATGGGATTACCAAGGAGAAGGCAAGCAATGACTTTCCCTTGAATGCCATTTGGAGAAAGGATTGGCTGGAAAATGTCGGCATCGATAAAGTTCCTGAGACCTTGGCGGAAGCTGAAGAAGCCTTCTATGCCTTTGTAAACAAGGACCCCAACAGAAGCGGAAAGAAAGACACCTACGCACTGGGGAAAAGCGGCCTTGACATGATCTTCGGTGCCTTTGGCGGTATCCCTTGGGGACCATGGCCGCAGTACTCCCTCTGGCTGGAAGACGGTCAAGGAGGATTGCAGCATGCAGCAGTACTGCCTGGCATGAAAGATGCTCTTGCGCTTCTCCAAAAGTGGTACAAAGATGGCCTGATCGATCCTGAGTATGTCATTGGTGAGAACAAAGGTGGCTACTGGGCTATCTCCACGGACTTCTTCAATGAAAGAATCGGTTTCACCGGTCTCGGCCACTACTATCACTGGGCCCCCGATACGCTTTATGAAGGATATCCAGGTGGACAGGTTTTTGCAGAGTTCAAGAAACTGAGACCCAATGCACGAATTGCCTATGGACAGGCAGTCACCGGTCCTAAGGGTGATGCCGGAACCTGGCTCTATCCCGTAGGTGTTGGAGCCGCAGGTCTGACCGTATTCAGCGCAGAGACCACCGATGAGCAGTTGATCAAATTGTTGCAGATTGCTGAAGACCAGATTACCAACTACGACAACTATCTGCTTGCCATGTTTGGTCGAGAGGGCGAACACTGGGTGCGTGATGAGAAGTCACAAGCAGTGACTGCTGTTGGGAAGTTCAATACCAGAACAACCTATCTGGATGAAGGAATCAAGGTGCTGTATCTGGTTGAGGATCTTGCATTTGCACGAAGAGACAACCCGCTTGCCTATGAGTTTGCAGAAAAGTACTACTCGTTCCCAGGCTACCGCAATGAATTGTTGGTATCTGTCCCCTCAGAGAGACTCTATCGTACTGATTTGGAAAAACTCAGAGACCAGTATTACACAGCAATCATCAGCGGAGCACGTCCGGTAAGTGACTTTGATGAGTTTGTTGCAATTTGGAATAGACAAGGTGGAAAGCAGATCAAGGCTGAGGCCGATGCTTGGTACAAGAGCTTGGCTAAATAATAACGGATTTCACTGGAATGCAGAATCAGGCCCCCATCAGGGGGCCTGACTATAAAACGATAATGAGGTTTGTTGCATGTTTACTCACCCCTGTATCCCCGAAAACCTAATATCTGAGCAAGAGACGAAAACAACTGGTGATGCAGAACTTGTATCCATCATGCGCTGCAATACGCAAGCCATACAAGACGCAATACTACAGGCTTCTCAGATGGTCGGGGGTAATTGTGTACTCATTCCCCCCGGTCGGTATCATATTGCTACCTTGGTATTGTACTCATCAGTATCCTTGTATCTCAGCCGAGGGGCGGTGCTTGTGGCGTATCCTGACTATGAGCAGTATCCGCAGGTTGAGCAAAGGCGCCCTTGCAAAAAGGGAACCGACTATAATCATAGAAGCCTGATTTTTGCTCAGGATGCCCACGATATTGCATTGCTGGGGCCGGGGACCATTGATGGCTCTGCCCTTGCGTTCTGGGACAGTTCGCTTCGGGATTTGCGCCTGCAAAACAAGAAAACAAGCCATCTTGCATTGGAAAAGACGAGGGAAGAAGACAGTCCCTTCAAACGTGCAAAAAAGCAGAGGATCTCACCTCTGGTTTTCTTTGACCACTGTTCTCAGATCTCAATTGAAGACATTACCCTTGTGAACTCTGCAGGTTGGACAGTTCACATGAGATGTTGCGAGCAAGCAACCATACGGCATATCCAGATCAAGAATGATTTGTATGGACCCAACACAGATGGGTTGGATATCAACGGCTGCAGGGATGTCATGATATCGCAATGCAATATCAGAGGAGGTGATGATGCGATCATCATTAAAGCCACTGAGGATGCCCAAAGCAGTGAAAACATCATCGTATCGGATTGCATCATCGAGACCCACTGTGCGGCGTTCGGCATAGGCGCGGAGGTGGTACATCCGATAAGAAATATATGTGTGCGTAATCTAGTCGTGAAACGAGCTCTTCGTCTCATCCAGATAGAACTTTGGGATGCCTCTGTTGTAGAAAACGTGACCATCGATGGAATAGTAGGATCGAACATGACAGACATACCTTTGGAGCGTCCCATCTATCTGGATATCCAAAGCCATGGACGGTCCGATGGGAAGCTTGGGAAGATCAGGAATATCCAAATCTCACACATCTCAGCAGTTACAAGAGGTCGATGCCTGCTCACTGCGAAGGACGGCGCTTGTATTGAACAGGTGCAGATCAACAATATCCAGCTGATGTACCTGCAGGTGGAAGATCCAAAAGTAAGCGTACCTTCCAGTAAGAGCAGTCAAATGTCAAACGACAATCCCCATACCCGTTCAGAACGGGCCGTCTTTGTCTGTGACAATGTGAGAAACCTGATTCTTCGGGATGTACAGGTTACTTGGCCGGAATCAATCAAGGAAGATGACTCAGCTTGGTTAAGGGAAGATCTTGATCGAGGACAGCTCTTTCACGATTACAGAAAGCGGGCCTCTCTTGCAAGTGGTAGTGAGCATTGTGCAATGGATGGGGTTCTTTTAAGAAATTGTACTGATTGTATGTTGGATATAACACATCTACAACGCGCAGGCGGTAGAGCGATACATCATATGGAGGAGCAATGAAGCAACATTTGGATCTTGAGGTAGTATTGACAGGCGAGTCCT
>CAZJMG010000057.1:0-15538 GCA_964547185.1 uncultured Sphaerochaeta sp. | reverse complement strand
TGACATCTATCTAAATTGGTTTTACACTTACAATATAAACCTACCTTGTCTGAGGTAAGAGAAAAAGGAGTAGCCTTATGCTAATTGGAATTTCCCCTTACATTGGTCCAGAACTACTGGAAGCACTCGATAGAATGGGTCACGGTGACGAAATTGTCATAGTCGATGCCTTCTACCCCGGTGATACCCGTTCTTCTCGTTGTATCAGAGCGGACGGTATCAAAGTGGAAGACCTGCTAGACGGTATCTTTCGTCTGATGAATCCCGATGATTATGTCAAAGACCCAGTAGTGATGATGCAACCCTCAGAAGGAGATAGTGCAGATCCCATAGTAGAGCAGTCGTTCCAGGCAGTCTTGGATACATACTGGCCACAGACACCAAAAATCCAGAAAATTGCACGGCAAGACTTTTATGAACGAGCAAAGCGAGCCTACGCAGTAGTGGTCTCCGGTTCAATAGTAAAGTATGGATGCATCATCATCCGCAAAGGGGTTCTCCCCCATTGATGATCAAGCAGGCCCCTTTCGAGGTGGCCTGCCTTCTTTTCAGTCGATAAGCACCACCGGCTTGATTACCGCTTCCTCCTTGTCATTAAAAGTAGCGAAGGCTGATTCCAACTGATTGAAGGAAAATCTATGGGTCAACAAGAGCTCGCTAGGAATATGATGGCAGGCAAGCAACTGGAGAGCTTGGGGAAAGCCCCAATTCGGTATGGCATGAGACGCAATCAGGCGCTTCTTTGCAAAATGGAAATCGTTTGCTGAAATGGTAACCTGTTCATCCTTGAAATCGATGCCGTCATAGACTATCGAACCACAGAAACCTGCAAGCTCGATACCATCTGAAATGGTAACAGGAGGAGAGGTGACAATTACCCGGTTGAACAACTTTGGAAATTGTATCTTTAGCTCTTCCTTCCATCCTGCTTGTGCACTGTCAATAACATAATCAGCGCCAAGCTTTTTTGCCACCAGAGATCGATAGGCACCACGTGTAGTAGTAAGATGATGCCCCACCATGACTACATTCCTCGCTCCACGCATCTTTGCAAGCTTGATGCAACTAAGTCCGATGATGCCGGGTCCCATGATCAATACATCATCAAAAAGCTGAATATCTGCTTCACGAAGCAGATCCAGAGCGACGGTAATCGGTTCTGCAAGAGTAGCCGTAGCATAATCAAGACCCTCATAGGGGATTACCATCTCTTTAGGGACGACCAAGAACTGACCCATACCAGCCTGATCATCCATATAGCTGAGAATCTGCTGACAAGCTTGGGGCCTTTGATTTAGACATTGCGGACATCTTTGACAAGCAACATTGTTCATAACGACAACAGAAGAGCCGACTTTCAAGGCGGAGGAAGCAGAACCAAGGCTATGGATATATCCAGCAACCTCATGTCCGAGAGGAGTCAGCTTCCCTGTGGGAAAATCCTTGACAAAGTGCATATCGGTCCCACAAATACCGCACGCCTTGATACGGACCACCACCTCATCAACGTTGGGTTCAGGAAGTGTTTTCTTGAGCATTCTGATTTGCTCACCACTATCAACCCAGGCGCTTGTATACTCCATGGCACTCCTCACTTCAAAAAATCTTCGCTTCCCGATGGGATGACACAGAGAAAGACCAATTCATCCTGCTCTGAGTCATTCACCCATTGATGTTCTTCACACCCTGGAACGAAGACTGATTTGCCAGGAAACAACGGATGCTCTCCATCCAAACCTACTACTTTTCCTGTTCCCTGCAGCACATAGACGACATGCTCATGCTCGTGACTTCCTTTGCTGCTTTTCCCCTTGGCAGGAATCCTGATCTCCCGCATCTCGAAATGCTCCGATCCATCTTCCTTGCCGACCAACCAACGAACCTTGTTTTTCGACCCAGTGATACTGAGTACAGCTTCAGCTGCTGTTCTACTTACAATCATTTCACTTGCTCCCAATACGTACTTTCATCCAAGGATGAAAGGAATTCTTGTACTTCCTGTAGATTCGGCATCGCCGGGGCGGTCCCTACTTTGGTAACTGAAAGAGAGGCTACTGCAGTTGCAAAGAAAATTGCCTGTTTCAAATCTTCTCCCTTACTCAGTGCTGTTGCAAGACCGCCATTGAAAGCATCTCCGGCACCTGTTGTATCCACTACCTTCACATCCATAGTAGGGAACAGAAGCGCTTCCTGGTTTTCTGTAAGCAAAAAGCACCCCATCTTTCCTAGTGTGATGATTACATCCTTCACCCCTTTTTTCTGCAACTCTACAGCTGCCCTATGGGCACTTGTACGATCAACAACTTTGATGCCGGTCAAACAGGATGCCTCTGTTTCATTGGGGGTGATCAAGTCATACATACCTATGAATGAGTCATCAAGCATCTCAACCGGTGCAGGGGCTGGATTAAGCAGGGCAAGGCCTCCTGATGCATGCACGCGTTCTACTGCAAAAGGAAGAATATCAAGGTTGGTTTCAAGTTGAGTAACCAATATGCTAGTTTCATCCAACACCGAAGCTATGGCCTCTATCTCGTCTTTTCTGATCGCCCCGCAAGCACCGGGGACAACGGTTATACTGTTCTGTGAGGTATATTCATCCACCATGATCAAGGCAATGCCTGTTGCCAATTCAGGATCCTCGAATACATAGCGACTATCCATATGCTCATCGGCATAGAAATCTTTGGCAACCTTGCCGAAAACATCAGTGCCCACCTTGGTAACCAACAACACATCACCGCCGCATCGATGGGATGCCACAGCCTGATTTGATCCTTTTCCACCAGGGCCCATCTTGAAAATGCTCCCCTTCACCGTTTCTCCCTGTACCGGAATATGAGGTGATCGTGCCATCAGATCAACTACAAAACTACCAATAACCGTTACACGTCCTGTCATGTATTACTCCCTTGTATAGCGTTCGATGAAGCTGTATGGCGATGGGCTTTCGATACGACTGACATCGTTCAATCGTTGCATATGCTCGTCACTCAAAGACCAAGATACTGCGTCGAGATTTTCCTTAAGCTGAGAAACCGTGCGAGCTCCGATGAGGGGAATGATGCCCGCTGGATTCTGCCTGACCCAATTTATGCTCACCTGTGATACACTGCGACCAACTTCTCGGGCTATCTCATGCAAGACCTCAATGATATCATAGGCCTTTTCGGTACCACGCTGCTGTGCCTGGTCATCCCATCGATCCTGCCTGCCTGCACGGCTGTTGCTTGGAATATCATTTCCCCGTCGGTATTTACCACTAAGCCAACCACCTGCCAAGGGAGACCAGGCGAGCATGCCGACGCCTTCACGACGACAGAGGCCGATCAGCTCCCACTCGGGACTGCGCACCAACAAGCTGTACTCCAGCTGAAGACTTACAAAGCTTTCCTTCTGTGAGTAACGGGCAATCATGAGACTTTTCATCAAATCCGAGGGTGTATAGTTTGAAGCACCGAGATACCGTACCTTTCCCGCCGAAATGAGGTCATCCAGCGTTCGTATCGTCTCTTCGAAGGGAGTTCTTTTGTCAAAGCAATGAATCTGCAGGAGATCTATATAATCTGTATTGAGATGTCTCAGGCTGTTTTCCACACTGTGGAGGATGTGTTTACGGCTGGAACCGGCATCATTCACATTATTTGAAGTTGGAAAGAACACCTTTGTACCCAGAATCAAACCATCTCTTCTTGATTTACTATCTTTGATCCAAGAGCCCAGAATCCTTTCGGAATCCCCATTGTTGTAAGAGTCAGCAGTATCGAGGTAATTACCTCCTGCCTGGGTGTACTCTTCAAGCAAAACCTTCGACTCCTCCTTGCCGATATTCCAGCCAAAGGTTTGTGTTCCAAAGGCGATGGCGCTTACGCGCAACCCAGTATTCCCAAAATAACGATATTCCATCCTTACCTCCGAAGCAGCAACGAACGCATGTCATGATCTTCGACTACGTACCATACTTGTGAAAAACATTGTGCGGGGTGGATATCATCAGTCGCAGGGGCCTTGAAAATCTCATGATGGGTATGGGGTTTCCAAAGCGAGAGGATATGATGGTGTACCTCATCCTTATAAGAGTACCACTCCTCCCAGAACAGATAGTCCTGATCTTTTTGTTCAGGAATTGCATTGACAACCAGATACCCATGGTTCTCTTTCACAATCCAGGTATGATTTCGGTAGGGATTAGCCGTAAGGGCAGCGATACCAGGAAAGATATCTTCTTGTTCGAAGCCGAACCGCTTCATGGTTTTTAGTACTTCTGCTTGTTGTAATTGTGTTAGTAAATCACTCATATTCAACCCTCCTTGGTATTGGTAAATTGGTCAAGGTTTTGATAAAAATCAACCAAACTAGTATATGCTTGTTCATACAGGGGAAGAAACCGATCGTAAAACTCTACATTCTCCTCGTTTGGGAGAATTCTCCGTTCGTAGTGGAGCAAGGTCTTAACCACGTCGGCATTCTCATACATCCCGATTCCCAACCCCCCGATTACCGCCGCACCAAAATTTTTACTATCCTTTAGATGATTATGCGAAACAACAGGGATATTGAAAGCATCAGCGATGATATGCTTATTTGTATCACTATTGGCCTGCCCTCCGATCACCACCAATTCTGTAGCTTTATTGATGGGTTTCAGAGCTTCCCAAATAATCTTTAGATTCATTGCCACACCCTCATAACAAGAGCGGAACATATCACAACGACGGGTATTGCGCTTCAGACCTATGAACGCTCCTCGAGCCTGAGGATTCCAGTAGGGACTACGCTCGCCCATCAGATAGGGAAGAAACACTAAACCATTGGCCCCAGGAGGAGATTGGGTGACCAGCATCTCAATCAAATGTTGTGCATAGCTGTGTTGCAATTCAGCCTGGGTTACTTCTTCTCTGGCAATTTCATCCTTCAGCCAGTCCAACGAAGCACCTGCAGCTTGCATGGTACCGCAGGGAGCAATTTGATCGGGTTGGATGAATGACCAGTTGAAGGTGCGCATCTTCGGCTCCCAGTAGGGGCTCTGCTTTACCATCCCGATCCATGCTGAGGATCCAAAATAGAGATAGGCATCGTCCTCGGTTGTGCACCCACCCCCAAGCGAAGCGCAAATTCCATCACCAGCTCCAATCACTACAGGAGTCCCAACAAGAAGCCCGGTTGCTACAGAGGCTTCCATTGTCACGCATCCGGCAATTTGGGTTGAGGGAATAGCCTCAGGAAGTATCTTTGGATTTATTCCAATGATGCTTGTCAATGTCCGAGACCACTGACGCTTGGTAAGATTGAACAGATTTGTTCCGGATGCATCCGAATAATCTGTAACAATTTCTCCGGTAAGCTTGAACACAATGTAGTCCTTTGCCTGCACGACCTTAGCCGTCTTGGCAAATACCTCTGGGCGGTTTCTCATAATCCAAAGCAATTTGCTCAGGGTATAGGAAGCACTGATCTTGTGTCCGGTTATATGAAAGAACAACTCCTCATCTATCTGATTAAACAATTGCTTGGACTCTTTATCTGAACGCATATCAGCCCATATGATTGCATTACCGATTGGATCCCCCGCTTTATCAAGGCAAAGGCATCCCATCATCTGCCCACTGAAGGTAACAACAGCGATTGATTTCTCGTTTATCCCTCGCATGACCTTCTTTGTGGATTCACAGACAGCACGCCACCAGTCATGAGGGTCCTGTTCTACTTTGCCACCTTCCTTATAAATCACCCTATATAAAGAAAGCCAGGAACTGATGATAGTACCCTGTTCATCATACACCACCGCTTTATTTCCGGTTGTACCCAGATTATGCGATAGGATGAGTCTGTCATACATTATAGGCCCCTTCTTTTCTTGAATTACCGGTTGAACCAAGGCTCAAGACTGCGATACAACTGAGCAAATTGTTCTGTTAAATCCTCATAGAAACCCACATTATTCCTATTTGGATCTACAACTTGCTTAACGGGATTCATATGCTCAATCATGGAAAAATCTGTATATAAGCCACAGCCCACCCCACCGAGCAAGGCTGCACCCATACTTGTCGCCTCAGTGAGAAATTGCGGTACAACTATTTCACAATCAAGAACATCGGACAAAATCTGTCGAAGGAAGGTGTTTAGGGCGCCGCCTCCTATGAACATCACCCTGCGGTCGGGAATTTCAGAAAGCATTTGTGCAAAGTTCAGTTTCTGGTTCATTGCCACACCCTCAAGCAGGGCTCGACAATGGTCTTGGATTGTTGTTGAGAGATCCATTCCCACAAAAGCACCTTTGGCTTTGGTATTCCACCAAGGAGATCGCTCTCCCATCAGATACGGAAGGAAGAACAACCCATTTGCCCCAGCTTTGGAACTTTTGGCCAAGTCATTGATGCTGTCGAGTGTTTTACCCGTATCATCGGCCATATGTGTCTTCGCAAACCAGGAAAGAGAACTCCCCGCTGTTTGCATAGTTGCACACGGTTGATATAACCCTGCCACCGGATGAGCCCAGGTAAAACCAATTTTTTTTGGGTCCGGAAAATGTTGTTTGCTGGCAATTGAAACCCAAGAGGAAGATCCCATGTAGATATAGGGCTTACCGAAAGATACAGATCCAGCGCCAAGGCTGGCACAACCGCCATCGCCGGCTCCTACGATTACCGGTGTTCCTTCTGGAATGAGCGTTTCTTCACTGGCTTTTCGATGAACTTCACCAATCTTGGTGGAAGATGGATAGGCTTCGGGAAACAAGGAAACGGGAACATCCATTGCTTTGAGAATCAGCTCCGACCATTGAAGGGAATCAAGATCAAAGGCATTTGTTCCTGAAGCATCATTGTAGTCAGTTGCAAACACCCCAGTGAGCATAAAATTCATATAATCTTTCGCCTGGAGTACTTTATATGTTTTTTCATACACATCAGGACGATGTTTCTTAAACCACAGAAGCTTGGTAAGGGAGTAGGAAGAGCTTGGACGATGACCGGTGATTCGGTAAATCTGATCGAACCCGAGTTCTTGTATAAACTCTTGCTCTTCCTCCGTACTACGTTGATCGCAATATAGCAAGGCATTATGCAAGGGCTTCCCTTCACGATCAACAGGAAGACAACCCATCATCTGCCCACTGAAGGAAACTGCAGCTACCTCTTTAGGATCGATGGTAGAGAGCACTTCTTTTGAGGAAGAACATACAGCGTTCCACCAAACAGAAGGATTTTGTTCAGCCCAATTGGAATTGAATACTTCCATATGGTAAGGAGTCACCCGGCTTTCCACCAATGCACCTCGCTCATCAAACAGGGTTGCCTTATTTCCTGAAGTACCCAAATCATGTGCCAAGACATATCGCTTCATCACAATCCCCTTTTAGTTCTTAGCTGTTTTTCTTATCTGATCGTACCACACAGAGGCTACAATCAGCACTCCAACGATAATCTGCAAGATAAACGCATTGATACCCAGCAGGTTACCTCCGTTCTGAATAAGGGAGATCAACAAAGCACCCAATACTGTACCGATAATTGTGCCGGAACCACCACTGAGACTAGCTCCACCAACAACTGCGGAGGCGATTGCATCCATCTCATATCCTTGTCCTGCAGTAGGGATGCCATTGCCCAAACGACTGGTCATCAAGATACCGGCAATACCACTGAGCAAGCCACTCATTGCATACACACTGATTGTTACTTTTGCAGTATTGATACCTGAAAGTCTTGCTGCTTCAATATTGCTTCCATACGCAAAAATACTCCGTCCGAAAACTGTTTTCGTAGTCAAAACAAAGGTGATAACTATGACGAGGAACCAAACAAAGAAGAGAGAAGGGAACCCTAAGAACACCAATTGAGCAAAACCTGTAAAACTTTTTGGAAGACCGGCGATCATGCGTGCATTGGAGAGCAACATGACAATACCTCGCGCAGCCTGCATCATTCCCAAGGTTGCAATGAAGGGGGGGACCTTACCATAGTGAATGATCAGTCCATTGAGGGTACCGAGCAAGGCACAGACAAGCAAGGCAATAATGATTGCGGGAAATATCCCAGTTCCTGCCAACAAGAGCTTTGCCACTACAATGCTGGCAACACCAACTACAGATCCCACAGAAAGGTCGATGCCTCCAGAAATAATGACAAACGTCATACCCAAAGCGATGATGCCATTTACTGAAGTCTGTCGAACCAGATTCCTCATATTATTGACAGTGAAAAAGTTTTTCGTAGCGAACGAAAGAATCACCATCAATACGATTACAATTACCAACAGGTTGCCTTCAGCGATCCTGAATTTATTTTTCTTTGAAAACAATCTCATCTCTATCTCCTTGCTTTCCAATCACAAACCGGATGCATATCTCAGCAAGGTCTTCTCGCTGAATGCTTCTCGTTCAACAATGTGCGGCATCGCTCCCTCATGCAAAACACCAATCCTATCAGCGAGCCCCATGACCTCAGGAAGATACGAGGAGATCAAAATGACCGCATGTCCTTCCTTCGTCAGTTGCTCGATCAATTTGTAGATCTCTTGTTTTGCCCCGACGTCTATCCCAACCGTCGGTTCATCGAAAATGAACAACTTGCTCTCACAGCAAAGCCATTTTGCAATGATTACCTTCTGCTGGTTGCCTCCAGAAAGGTTTCCTACAAGCTGATGTATGGAAGGAGTTTTCACCTTCAATCGTTGCACAGAGTCGATAGATCGCTGACGTTCTTTTTTCCCCAATACAAAATTGAATCGGGAGATTGCTTTGTAGGATGCCAGATTGATATTGTGATTGATGGATTGGTTAAGGGCCAACCCTTGATGCTTCCTATCCTCGGGAAGCAACCCGATCCCTAAGGAAATAGCCTTGGAAGGATGCTTGATTACTTCTTGTTTTCCTTTGAGATATACAGATCCGCTATCGATGGGGTCTGCACCGTAGATGGCCCTGACAACCTCGGTTCGTCCCGATCCAACAAGACCGAACAGCCCGAAGATTTCTCCCTGTTTTACAGAAAATGAGATGTTCTTGATAGTTTTCCCGCGATTCAGAGCTTCAACACGCAACAACTCTTCGCCTTTGGGATAGTGTTCAATATTGTACATGTCCGTAAGGGAACGTCCCACCATGTAGGAGATCAGTTGATCTTCATTTGTATCCTTTACAAAAAGGGTCTTCACATGTTGACCATCCTTAAGTACAGTCACTCGATCAGAAATGGTAAAGATTTCTTCGAGTCGGTGAGATATATAAATTACCGAGATACCACCTGCCTTGAGCTTCTTGATAATCTCGAATAAAATTTCTACTTCTTCATTGCTCAACAAGGCAGTCGGCTCATCAAATATGACCAGCTTCGATTTTTTGTGAACGGTTTTTGCTATAGCAACCATTTCCTGCATTGCCGGCGAAAGTTCTGTAATGCGCAGTCGTGGATCGACATCGACATTCAAAGCCTTTAAAGTCTCTGCTGTCTTGGCATACACATGATTCCAGTCAATCAGTCCATTTTTCTTTCTTGGAAATTGTCCCATGAAGAAGTTCTCCCCGATTGAAAGATCCGCAGCAAGCGTCAGATCCTGATATACAGCAGCCAATCCTAATCGATTTGCTTCAATAACGTTCGATATGGTTACTTGCTCTCCATTTATGGTAATCGTTCCCTCATCCTCAAGATACACGCCCATGATGATTTTGATGATGGTGGACTTACCTGCACCATTTTCCCCTACCAAGGCATGCACTTCACCGGGATACACAGCTAAATCGACGTTATCCAGCGCCTTGACTCCAGGAAATTGTTTGGATATTCCCTTCAACTCCAAGAATGGCCTTGTCTCCATGCCGACCTCCTTCCTTTTTCAGCTAGACATGTCTCTAGCTCCTGGTATCAAGAGGAGCTAGAGACGTTAGTTCAAAGAGACAATCAATACTTTTTCAGCGTGAAGGGATCGAGAATGCCCTGTGCTGCAGGATCGTTGACATTATGCTTCTCGACAACCACTACACCGGTGTCGACATACTCAGGAAGCGTAGCACCTTCAATGGCCTTGACTGCAAAATCGACGCCCTTATAGCCCATACCATACGGATCTTGGACCATGATAGCCTTGATAGCACCACTCTTTATGGCTGCAACTTCTTCTGGATCGCTGTCATAGGCGGTAACGATGACCTTATCATGCAAACCCTGTTCAGTGATTGCACGAGAAACTCCATCTGCAGAGTGGTTGTTATCCGCAAAGATGCCGATCAAGTCTTTACCATAGGTGGTGATCAAGTCTTCAGTTATTGAGAGAGCCTTGATGATGTCATTGTCAACATATCTGGTGGGGATCAATTCAATGCCAGGAATCAACTGCTTGATGCGGGTAATGAATCCATTGTCACGGTCAGTCAATACCTGGACACCTGCCATAGCGCTCACAACAGCAACTTTCTTTCCAGCTGTGGAGATATTGTTTTTCTTCAGGTATTCAACCATCTTCTCTGCAGCAAGAGAACCACCGAGGGTGTTGTCAGTAGCCAAGAAGGTGTGGACCTTATCGGTATTCACTCTGTTGTCAACAGTAACAATCTTGATTCCCTTGTCATAGGCCTGCTCGAGAGCTGGAACAGATGCATCAGAACTGGTGGAAGCAATTACAATACCATCGGGATTGGTTGAAATTACATTCTCAAGAATTGCAATCTGTTGGTCGATATCTGATTCAGAGGGTGGCCCGTAGGTTGTTACCTTTACCAAATCGGGATTCTCAAACTGATAGTTGAGAGCCCCAACGAGCAAATACTGCCAGAAATCTGAGTCAGTAGCCTTGATGATTACAGCAATCTCATAGGGTTTAACGCCCTTTGGACCATCTGCTTCTTTTGCACCTTGTGCAAATAAACCGGACATTACGATTGTGACCAAAAGTATGGCACATAGCACTTTCTTCATTTTTTTCCTCCTAATGTTGAAAAAACTATGCTAGATAGTTTGCAATAACTGTGCCAAATGTAATAGTATTGTCTATTCTAATATTAGAAGTTTATACATTGCAGTATAATATCTCTTTATAAATTTAAATTAATTGCTTAGAGCAGAGGCATTCATACCGCAAAAAATGTAGTAAAGTGTCCAAATATTTGACATGTGTTAAACACTTTACACATAGACACCACATTTTTGGACACTCCAACCTATACAGGAATTTCTAACAAGGTGTCTGATCAATACCAATTTCCTGAAAGATTTGATGAGAGGTTTGCAGTATGTCTTCTGTTGCCTTGGATATTTTGGAATAGACCTCTTTGTTGATACGATTATACAGAGCAACATGCTTCTCATCAGGGATGAAGATGTCTCGGCATCTTACCATATGTTCAACAGCGGTAGCTTTGTCTGGATATACTCCCAAGGCAAGGGCTGTGCAGATTGCTGCTCCCATGCTCGCTGATTCGTTGACCTCATTGCGATATGCAGGCACCCCGAAGACATCGGCCATAATCTGCATGAACAAATCTCCATTGGAGCCTCCCCCACTGACGATCAGATGCTTGAGAGGCACATTGCGTTCTTGACACATGGCTTGTACATGACCTTGCATAGTCATGCAGATACCTTCCATGACAGAACGAAACATATGCTCTCCTTTATGATGGCCTTGAAAGCCGATCATGATACCTCGCTGCCAAGGTTGAGAAGGAAGGGCAAGCCAATGTAGTATGGTATAAAGACCGTCGCAGAGGGCAGGAACCTTGGAGGCAAGGACGTTCAGATACGCTTCAGGGGTAAGATTCTGAGCTTTAGCCTCCTCGATCAAGGCCGGGCCCATAAGATCCTTGATCCAGGTGATGGTGGCCATTCCTCTTCTGATACCGTTGCTCTCATAAAGGAATTCTCCTTTGACAGCGCCGGGATTACTCCAGTACTGCGTTGCGCTCGATTCATAGGTGGTTCCGACCATCATGCCCGTGATGTACGTCCCTAGAGAAACCAAAGCCGTACAAGGGTCCATCAAGCCTGCTCCCAGCCCTTCCACCGCCTTGTCGTTCGCTGTAGCGATGACCGGGGTACCTGCAAGAAAACCAGTTGCTTCGCTCGCTCTCTGGGTAAGAGTCCCCAGCACCGTTGCAGGATCGACCAACTCAAACAACTTGTCCCTCGGAGTGGTATAGGAGTCAAACAACGGCCCATCAGGATACCACTGTAGTGTCTCTGGATCGATCGGCCAAGGGCCGACGTAATTGGCACGAGTATCTTTCGCCATGCCTGTCAGTCGATGAGTCAGATAGCCTGTAGCTGTGGTCACATACCTCACCTCATCGTCTGTATGTTCATATGGATGAGAAAGACGAATATCCATCCAGCTCTGAATCGCTGAGGCCAGAGTCCCGTCTTCCTTGATCAAGGCACGACAACAGCGGATGGAGCCCAACCCAATACCTATGATATCCCTCCTGTCACCTGGGAATTTTTCGAGCATACCCCTGCAAGCCTGCTGCAACGAATCCCATACATCGTCATCCGGATGTTCCGCCCTTGACTGTCCATATAAATGAATCTCTCTAAGGGCAACTGAATGAGTGCATACGATATGCCCTTGCGTATCAAACAAAGAGACCTTTGTGCTTTGGGTACCACCATCAATGGCTGCTATGTACTGTTGTTTCATAATTGTTTTCGTCCATTACCTCATCAAATATCCACCATCGACGGTCAACACAGTTCCATTGACATAGGAGGAAGCTTCACTGGATAAAAAGATACAGGCTCCCATCAGGTCACTAGGAAGGCCCCAGCGGTTCGCCGGGATATGAGAGAGTATAGTCTCATTTCGCTTTTGGTCACTACGGGTCTTCTCTGTCAGTTTTGTTGCAAAATACCCCGGAGCGATTGCGTTGACCTGGATACCGAACGGTGCAAGCTCATCACACATGGCTTTGGTCAAGCCTACGATCCCATGCTTTGACGCTGCATAGGCAGGCGACCAACGACCTCCGAGAAAGGCGAACAAGGAAGCAATATTGATAATCTTTCCCTGCTTTTGCTCAATCATATAGGGACAAACCTGATGAATCATCTCAAACGCCGCAGAGAGGTTGACATCTATCATCTTGTCCCAGTCAGATCGTGAGAACTGAGTAACATCTTCCTTATTGATGCAGATACCGGCGCAGTTGATCAGAATGTCAATGCTCCCCCAGGCCTCATAACAGATGCCAGCCAACCTTTTACACTCGCCTTCCTCGGTTATATCGCTCTGTACATACCTATACTCAACACCGCAAGATTCTACCCAATGCTTGGTTTCACCCTCATCTTCGACGAGGGATGCTGCCATCACATTCGCCCCCGCCTTAGCCAAGGCAACCGATAGAGGTTGACCCAACCCACTGTTGCCTCCTGTAACAATGGCATTCTTTCCTCTCAAGGAAAAACAGTCCATAGTGAAATCAGGGATACTCATGTGTCTGCTCCTATTCGTTTCAATAGTTTCTCGATGCATATCTTCGCATCCCCGACTACCACGAAATCGGAAATACTGCATATGGGCGCATCTTCTCTTGTATTTATTGAGATTATCGTCTCGACATCACGCAAGCCCTCAACATGCTGGATAGCCCCATCGATCCCGACGGCAACATACAATTTCGGGTTGACCACCCTGCCCGACTGCCCTACCTGGATGTTTCTTTCTGCAAGTCCTTGATCAACGAGTTTTCGGCTAGCCGATACTTGCCCATGTAAAGCTTTTGCAAGCTCCTGTAGCAGCAAAACGACCTTTTTGGCACCGCCACCACCCGAAACCAAGACCTCACTGTCTCGAATATCATAGGACTGCTCAAGAGGTGAACGCTTCAGACATTTCATGGTAGGAGATGGCGTTGGTGCTGCGATATACTCAAGAGTCGGAGCCTTGGGTGCTCCCTCTGCTTTATAGGAAAAGATTCCTCCCTTGATGGTCAACAAAACAGGGCTCTTGCTTTGCATGGAGATTCCACAGAGCACATTTCCCGAATAGGCTGTCCGTATGAACTCAAGTGTTCCATCCTTTTTTTGGATGTCGTTGATCTCGGCTATCAAACCCACCTTCAGCTGTTTCGCAAGCCTCGGGGCAACCATACGACCGACCCATGTGCCGGGAATGAGAATACTGTCAAAACAATGCTCGTCGTACAACGAAAGAATGCTCGTACAGATACCACGAACATCATTGACAGCCTGATATCCGTCCTTTACCACAACTACATGATCGAACCCCTCAAGGATTGAATCATGAGCTTCGGTATAACAAAGAAGCCATGATTCACTATGCTGCTTTCCATACATGCCAAACGCTACTTCCAACAATGCATTGCTTCGGTGCGGGTGTTCGGTATCCTGTAAAACGAGGGTTTTCTTCATATCAGAGATACCCCCGTTTTTCCAGGAATTGAACCAACAAATCGATTCCTTCGTCGTTGACGCCGACCACAGTTTTCGCTCTTGACATGTTTTCCGCTTCATAGGTATGCACAACCTTGGTAAGGGAGCCCTCAAGCCCTACTGAGTCTCTCTTCAATCCAAGGTCTTGGTTACTGATCATAAAAAGTTTGCCTGAAACATCCTTTTGGAGAGCTTCAAAGGTAGGATAGGGCAGTTTTGCCCTGCTGTTTCTTGCAAAACTGAGCACAGCAGGCATCTGTATCGACCATGTCTGTATTTCAGTATCGGTTTCAACGGTGCATTGTGCCTCATTGCTGCTGAGATGGTTCATATCAACCTCAGTAATATCCAAAAGATGATCTAGACCAAGCATTTGGGCAATTTGTGCAGGAACCTGGGAGGTTGCACCGTCAAGCGACCTGCTGCCGGTGATGATGCAATCATAGTGTTGTCCCTTTAGATAGGTTCCCAACACCTCACTGGTTGCATAGGTGTCGCTACCGGCATACAGGGGGTCACTTAGCAAGGTACCTTTGTCCACAGACAACCGCAGCAGATCATGCATGTACACAGTCACCGAAGGAGAGGCCATCGAGACCACTTCTAAATAGGTCTCGGGCCATTTCCTCTTCACCTGCAAAGCAAAGGAGAGTGCGTGTACATCATCAGGGTTCAACACCATTTTAGTATGGGTATTCACCATACTACTGGTGTTGTAGTCATAATTGAAGGCTGATACGTCCGGAACAAATTTTACTAAACAAATAATGTGCATAGATACTATCCAAGACCGTTATTGGTACTTCGCCCCTGCTTCTTGATAGAAGATGGTTCCAAAGTTCATGATGCCGTTCGGGTCGAATGCCTCTTTGAGTTTTTCCAGCATATAGTATGCTGACCCGTGCTCCTGCTTTGTCCACTCATTACGGAATTTTCCAATACCGTGATGATGACACATCGAACCACCCAACTTCAGGGTTTCCTCTACAATGATGCGTTGCAGGGGATGATGGTATACTCTCATCTCATCCTCTGGAGCACAGCGGATATCATAATTATAGACGAAGTACATATTCGTTCCATTTATGTAACAGTACTAAACCGCTACGCGGTGGCCTTGGCTCAATCATTGTGTAGCTGACCTTACT
>CAZJMG010000056.1:0-16353 GCA_964547185.1 uncultured Sphaerochaeta sp. | reverse complement strand
AATTGAGACAGCTATCCAACCAATGAGATTTTTTTGCTTCTCATGCATCTCTATCCCCCAGGGTACAAGCATCCCTAAGCAACTTGATCATCGAGGCTTTCTGAGTTGTGATACACAACTATAACACCAGCTGTACCAAAAGAAGCAAGAGGCTGCAACCTTCATGTACAGTTTGCCCCCTTCCCTCTTTTCATACTAGCACAGACATCTGTATCGGAACATGTCCAGCAAACCTCTCCTATAGAACAGAGAACAGCTATAACGTTTACAGGAGCCACAGCACAGCCTTTGGATTGTCTTTGACAGTAAACCTGTTAAAATAGCAAGGACGGTCAAGCAGAGGTTCGGCTACTTCAGTAGCATCAAAGGCGAGGTGGTTCTTAGTATATGGATGATTACCAAAAGCATGCAGTAAAACAGATGCTCACGTACATCGATACGCATCTCTGTTGTAAAATAAGTTTGAATCAATTGGCACAGGCTGGCGGCTATTCTCCGTGGCATGGGGCCAGGTTGTTCAAGGAAGCAACAGGAGAGAGTCCGTTTTCCTACATCAGAAGCAGGCGTTTGGCATCAGCCGCTCACCAGCTGGGAGTGGGGAAACAGAGCATCGTCGATGTAGCTATGGAATTCGTATTCGACTCCCATGAAGGTTTCACGCGTGCCTTCACCAAGCAGTTCGGAATGAAACCATCTGATTTCCGCAAAGCCTTGGCAGCATACCATGCAAGAACCACAGAATTATCGATACGAGAAGGAGAATCATGTATGGACACAGCCTTTGTACAAGTAATCGATCGCACACAGCGCAAGGTGATAGTGAAATTCGCACACAAAGCTACCGACTACTTCACCTATTGCGAAGAGGTTGGATGTGAAATCTGGGATGTCTTGGCATCCATCAAAGGAGCCTTGTTTGAGCCGATCGGCATGTGGATGCCACAGAACATGCGTAAACTGGGAACCGGTGAGTATTCCCAAGGGGTTGAAGTCCCTGTGGACTATGAAGGAGAAATTCCCCAAGGGTTTGACATCATCTGTCTCCCCGCGTGCAAAATGATGGTCTTCCAAGGACCGGCGTATGATGACGATCACTTTGAACAAGCCATCACAAACATCTGGGAACTGATGAGGAGCTATGACCCAACACTCTACGGCTTTACCTGGGCTGATGAGGACGGTCCTCGGTTTCAACTAGCACCGATGGGCTACCGCGGCTATATTGAAGCACGGCCGGTGAGGGCTTTGCCTTAAACTGAACTGAGAGAAGAAGGACAGAGGCTGACCATTTCGGTCAGCCTTTCTCTCATACTCTGCTGCACGCAACCCCTTCTCTGTCATAGATTGACCAAAACATCGTTCCCACATCATCAAGTCTCCTCAAAAACTACCTGACTGGGCTTGTACATGTATACAGGATGGTACTCTTTTTTTCCTTTTTCAAAAGGCTTTCTTGTGACACCTGTATAAAAATATAAAGGATATATTTTAAAATACATAATTATATCATAGTATCGTTACTCCTTTTTTCTTGTTATATGTCATATGTTTAACATATCTTTATTTTTATATTTTGTTTTATAATAATATTTTATACATTTATTGTTTAAAATTTCATAGTTTTTATTCTTTCGTATTGACATAAGTCTTATCCAACAGTACTATACAACTATGCTCAGGGAAAGAGCAAACTGAACTACTTGCACAGGAGCAACGAAAAGCTCCTAAAAGGAAAGGTATACAATGAAAAAGACTATCACCCTCTTGTTAATACTCATAATCGGAACCGTTGGATTATTCGCTTCAATGGATGAATCTTTGTATGTAGTTACCACCATACACGGTATCAATGAGATGAAGATCACCAGTTCTTCAACCTCGCCTACTTGGACAGCAAACAACCAAACAGGAAATATTGCTGCATCCAGCTCAGAGTTTGATACTCCAGAAACGGCTGCTGTGGTTTCAACCGCCATCACGACCGCTCAAACAGTAGGATATCTACATACAAGAACCAACAACAGAATGGGAATTCAAGTAAAAGTAGAAGCTTCCCCTCTTGAATATTCCATTCCAACCTTATTCGGTTCCACCGTCGTTGATACTATCAACTACACCATAACCGGTGGTGAAAATGATTTCGACACCGCCATTCTTTTTGCAACACCTGTGACGTATCTGACTATTGGCTCAGGCACTGGACTTCGTCTTGGAGATGTAAAAACAATTGCGGTTACTTTGGAAGCAGACGCTCCCAATAAAACAGCCGGAGACTATATTGGTGAAATCGCATTTGAGTACATCATCAACTAGAACTGTTATCATCTGAATTCAATAGCATCTACAAGGCTGACCATTTCGGTCAGCCTTCTTTGTAATCAATCTCGGAACGCAGAAAAGAACAGCAACCTTACTATTCTTCCAATATCCGATCAGGATTGAGCACTTGCTCCTTATCAGCAAACAGACAAGCACTGAATTGTCCCGGAGAGTACTCATGCAACTCATGGGTGCATTGACTACATCTCTCATGAACAAATGGGCAACGAGGGATGAATCTGCATCCGATGGGTAGATTGATCTGATCGGGGACCTCATCATCAATAAGAAGCCGTTCCTTGACATGATCGGGATTTGCTACAGGCACTGCAGCAAGCAAAACCTTGGTATAGGGATGCTGGGGATTGCTGAGCACCTGATCAACCGGGCCAAGCTCAACGATCTTACCCAAATACATGACAGCAATACGGTCACACAAGTACTTGATCGTAGAAAGATCGTGGGAAACATACAGCATGGTAAGACCCATGTCACGGCGCAGCCTCTTCAAGAGATTCAGGATATCGGCCCTGATGGACACATCGAGCATCGAAACAGGTTCGTCTGCCACCAAGAATTTTGGATCGAGCACAATACCTCGAGCGATAGCGACCCTCTGCCGTTGTCCCCCAGAAAGCTCATGGGGAAAACTATTCAGATAAAGCTCTGGTGGTTTCAGTTCAGCAACCTCCAATGCTTGAACGACTTTTTCATAAATCTGATTCTTATCCTTCATCCCATGGATTCGCAACGGCTCGGCAATAGTCTCATAGATATCGAATCGAGGGTTGAGCGTTTCATAAGGATCTTGGAAAATCATCTGAATTTCCTTTCGGAAACGCTTTCTCTCTTCTTTGCTCTTTGCACTCATCGGGTGTCCGTCAAAGATGATCTCACCCTCGCTCTCCTCTTGGAGCCGAACAATAATTTCTCCGGTGGTCGTCTTTCCGCTACCACTCTCCCCCGCCAATCCAAGAATCTCACCTCGATTGATCACCAAGCTGACATCATCGATCGCCTTGACATATGCAGTCTCTTTCTTGAACATTTCTCCAAGACGTTTCTTGACAGGGTAATATTTCTTCAAATGATTGATTTGTATCAAAGGTTTTTCATACATTGGTTTGGACTCCCTCAAAACGACGTTCTGCTGTCATTCGCTCCCTTACCGTCTCCCACGTCTCGTTACACCTTGCCTTCTTCCTGAACTCATCAACTTTTTCTGTATAATGACAAGCGACAAAATGATCAGGGGCAACTTCCACAAGAGAAGGCCTCTTTTGTGCACAATGAGATGTGGCAAAAGGACAGCGTTCACTAAACCGGCACCCTACAGGAGGGTCAATCAAATCGGGAGGAGATCCTGGAATGGAGATCAACTCTTCGTCCATCTCAGTAATAGAAGGAAAAGCATTTTGCAATCCAAGTGAGTAAGGGTGATATAGATTTCTGAAAAAAGTATCAGTAGCGGAGAGTTCCATCACCTTCCCTCCGTACATGACCATGATCGTATCACAAATTTCACTTACCACTGAAATATCATGGGTAATGAAAATCATAGAACTGTTTATCTCTTTTTGAATTTTCAAGATCCGTTGGAGAATACGATCTTGCACCACTACATCCAAAGCAGTTGTCGGCTCATCAGCGATGATCAAAGAAGGCTTAAGAGAAAGAGCCATGGCGATGACTGCACGCTGCTTCATCCCTCCGCTCATCTGATGCGGATAACTACGAAGCCGCTTCTCCTCGAGCCCGACCATGCTGAAAACCTCTACCGCTCTTAGGTAAGCCTCTTTCTTTGAAACTCTGGTATGAGCCATGATCCCCTCGATCAGCTGGTCTCCAACAGTATAGACCGGGTTGAGCGCATTCATGGCACTTTGGCTGATCATGGCAATTTCATTCAGTCGTAAACGCCTGACCTCTTCAGGCTTCAGACCCACCAGCTCTTTGCCTTTCAGTTGTATGGATCCTGCAGAAATCCTCCCATTCTTGGGAAGCAACTGCATCATTCCTTTTGCAATGGTTGTCTTTCCACAACCACTCTCTCCTACAACACCCATACTCTGACCTTGTCTAAGACTGAAAGAAACACCATCGACGGCCTTCAAGGTTCGTGATCCTACAGTGTAGGATATTTCTAAATCGGTTACATCCAAAAAAGCCATACGCCTACCTCTTCCTCAATCGGGGGTCAACCACTGCCTCGAGCGAACGAGCAACAAAAAATATGGAAACCAGCAACAGAACTATCGCCAGCCCAGGAGGAACCGTCCACCACCAAGCAATACGAGAATACCCTGAAACAAAATTTATATGCAAAATTTGCCCCCAGCTGGTCAAATTCGGGTCTCCAAAACCTAAAAAAGCAATGCTTGCTTCTGCCATGATCGCCCAATTGACCATGAAAGCCATCTCAAGCAGAACCAAAGGAACAACATTCGGCAGAATATACTTGAACATGATTCTTGCATGTCCTGCACCCGCCACCTTGGCAGCCTTTATATACGGACGCTTGGAGATGGAAAGCACCTGTGATCGGACAATTCTTGCAACAGTACGCCATGACAGCAAAGAGACAGCGAGAATGACGTTCCAGATACTTGGCTTGAGAACTGCAGCAAGCACAATAACAAAGGGAATGAAGGGAATCGCGTAGAAGAAATCGACAATCCTCATCAAGATTGTATCTACCATGCCTCCAAAATATCCTGATATAATGCCTATCACAGAGCCGACGAAGGTCACCAGCAAGGCAGCGAGAAACCCGACCATCAAAGCGGTTCTCGTACCCAGTATCACTTGGCTGAAAATATCACGACCAACATCGGTCGTCCCGAAAGGATGGGCCAAGGAAGGACTCTCAAGCCTGCGTATTTGCCTGTCTTCAGTATAGTGACGGTCTCTTGGACCATGCGGAGCAAGTGATTCACTGAAAACTCCCACAAAAACAAAGAAAATCAATAAGATAACCCCTACGAGAGCCAGTTTATCGCTCTTGAGGTTCGCTAAAAATATGGAAAAGAAACTCTGGCTGTTACGCCTGCCCTGGAAGCCTCGCCTCGCAGGCTTCTTGGCTGTTCTCTTTTTTTCAGATGTAAATTTAGTATTCATACCGTACAGCGACTCCTAATACGCAATCCGAGGATCGAGAAATGCATAGATCACGTCAGCAATTAGATTCATGACCATCACCAAAGTAGAGAGAATAATGAAACTTCCTTGTGCAAGTGGATAGTCACTGCGTGTAACGGCTTGCACTATTTCACGACCCAACCCTGGCCAACTGAAAACAACCTCGATGAGAACCTGGCCTCCTATAGCCGATCCAATGAAAAGAGCTCCAGCGGTAACCACCGGCAAGAGAGCATTTCTCGCAGCGTGATGATACAGAACCCTGCGTTCCGGCAAACCTTTTGCATGAGCCATCTCAATATAATCTTCGCTGAGAACCTCAAGCATACTGTTACGCATGATCAACATCGGAGTAGCCAAGAAGTACAACCCAGCTGTAAGAGCCGGCAAAACCAAATGTCTTAAAAAATCCAGATTCAAGAATATTTCTCGAAACGTCGTTCCTTCATACCCTGTGGTCCGCATTCCTTGAGCAGGAAACCAACGAAGCCTCACCGCAAAAAGCAAGATAACCATCAAGCCTACCCAGAAAGTAGGGGCAGAACGAAAAATCAACCCGAAGGTAATACCTACGGACTCCATTTTTGACCCTCGCCTCCAGGCCATCCAGGCCCCGCCAAATATGCCGATTGCATAGGCGAAGATCATCGCTGTAAACATGAGAATGAGCGTAGCGGGCAACCTGTCCTTGATGACGTCAAGAACCGGACGCGTATAAAAATAGGAAGATCCAAAATCAAGACGCACCAGATCTTTCATAAAAATCGTGTATTGTGTCCATAAACTCTCATGCAGTCCATATCGCTCAAGCAACGCTTGTCTTGCCTCACGAGGAATCGAAGGATCAACCATTGAGGCAGTAGGATCACCGGGCATAGTCCTGAACAATAAAAATATCATGCTGGAGACCAAAAGGATCATCAACAAGATAATCAAGGTTCGACGAAGAATATATGTTAACACAAACTACCTTCCTTAATAAAATTGGGAACAAAAAACATTTGAGGAGCCAGCAAATGCTGGTTCCTCAAACAACGTGTAAACAGGCAAGGCCCTATAAACCTTATTTCGGCATTCTCAAGCGACCTTGAGCATCCCAAGTAAAGCCTGCATCAGAGAGAATCTGACGAGCTTTCGCAGGATCATAGGTGTCATAAATGGGAACCTCTGGATTATGCCAGAACTCATTGGCAGCATTGATTACCAAACCACCACCACCTCGTGAACCATATCCATCCAACAGAACATCCAGTGCATAGTCATAGTCTACAAGATGGGCAACAGCTATGCGGAAAGCCTTGTTGTCGAAAGGAGGACGAAGCATATTCATACCGATGTAGAAGAAACCAATGTCTGGAGCCTCTGTGATTTGCAGATGGCTGTACCGTCCACCCTCATTGGCCTTGATCTGGTTGGTATGAGCAGGAATAAGATCATAGGAGACCATATCAACAACCTGCAATTGCAAATCAGAAAGGACGCCTTCAGGAGATGCATAAATCTTGAAAATATATCCATCAATCTTCACAGGATGGAAATAATCCTTGTAGGTCGACGTTACTAGTTCTTCTCCATTTCTGAAACGGACGAACTCGAAAGGACCACTTCCAATCGGGTGAGCATTATTATACAGAGTAACGTCAGCAACAGCACTCCAGATATGCTTCGGAAGAATAGGAATCTGGGTCAACGTTGTCGTGATGAATGGTGCATACGCATATTTGAGATTGAAACGGATGACATCCTCACCAATCAATTCAACTGAATCGATAGGGGCAACAAATGATGCAAAATAGCTATCTTTTTGAGCCATATAAGCTTCATAAGAGAATTTTACATCTGCAGTAGTTACAGGATTCCCATCATGGAACTTCATGTTTTTCCGTAGGGTTACATCAATTGTCGTATCATCCACTACGTTCCAACCGGTAGCCGCCCAAGCAGTAGGGGTCACATCCACTGACAATCGAACAAGCTTGTCATAGATGAGACGCAAATTACGCCAATCATATACACTTCTCGCCATAAACGGATTGAGGTTCGTAATATTTACGTTGCTAGCTACAACAGGCACTCGACGATCAGTCAACGGCTCCATGACCATTGGCGTCCATTCATTGAACAAACCTTCACCTGACATATTCTCAAGATTCGTAAAACGGTTCTTGTTGTATGTCTGGACGTTTGCCCTTGAATACGTTGTAACACGGGGTACATCCTCGGCAAGAATTCTCTGTGCTTCCCACACAATCTCACGTCTTCTGTTCACATCCATCTCACTGCGTTGAGCATCTGCAAGAGCATCAAATTCAGGATTCATATACCTCTCAGTATTATTTCCACCAGGATTTGCGTTTGAAGAGTGGTTGATCGAGTAAATGAACATATCAGGATCAAGACGTTCTACACGACCTGACCAACCGATGGTATAAGCATCGTAGTCCATTGCCTCTCCATAGATGACGTCCAGAAGGACAGAAAAATCTGTGGGTTGGGCAGTCATATTGACACCTAACTTTCCCAGCTCCTCAGCTAATTCCTGAGACATCTCATAGTTCACCAAATTCGATTCCGGTAGTGAACTGAGGATAACCAAATTGGGGACCAAAGGCCCATGATCCTGGGTTGTGGCAACCTCCTGTCGGCCTGCGGCAAACAGTGTTGATGCAGCCAACATAACACCGACGAATAACACAACAGCGAGTCTTTTTCTTTTCATTCGAAGTCCTCCTCAATGAAAATACATGATATGGAATACGATGATATGAGCATTTTTTTCAGCGTTTCCCTTATGCAACAATAGGTAGGTATATACGGAATTTATTCAATGTACAACTTTTTTGTATCCAAAAGTATACAATCCGTTACCAATGGACCAAAAAACTAAATTTCAGTGCATTAATGACCTATATTGACCACATGGTCAATAAATGATATTGTTATTCTATCGTTGACCACATGGTCAAAAGGAGCTCATATGAACCATCACTTCGAACTAACTTCGCATAGAATTGCTTATCGTATGCAAGAAACACCAGGAACAGAAAAAATCCTCTTCCTACATGGCTTGGGGGCAAACCTCACTCAGTTCGATCAGGAATTTGAGCTCTTTGCAAAGAACTACAGTGTCGCCTCGCTCTCATTACGGGGACAAGGAGACTCTACAAGACCTTCCAAGAATAATCCTCAGGACATGACAATCAAGGCCCTTGCCTTTGATGTCATCCAATGGATCGAGGCCAATTCCTGGGAACATGTTCATGTAGTGGCATGCTCCATGGGCGGCGTGGTCGCATTGGAAATCCTCAAGCAGAAGAGTCATCTGCTTAAGAGCCTTGTTACATTCGGAACCACCCCAATTTTACACTTCCCAAAACCTGTGATCCGCATTGCTGCAGCAATCACCGACTTGCTTCTGCCCGCCCTCTTCCCCACATATATGGCAAAAACACTCCCCAGATCAACAACTGACAAGCCACAAGCCCAACAGCGCTTCACCCAAGACCTGCTAGTAGCATACACACAGCGTCGAACCATCTACCAACTTCGTTGCGAACTAGCCCAGTATGACTATACGCACACCATACGAACCTCTTTGATCCCCTTGCTCATACTGCAAGGAGAAAAGGATACTGCTATTAACAAGGAAATCGATAAGCATTGGCACCAACTAAAGGAAAATCCTCTTGTTCGTCGAACACTACTTCCTGATGCAGGCCATATTGCCAACTACGACCAGCCAGAAGCCTTTTATCATGCTATACTCCATTTCCTACAAGGACAGGAACAATGAGAGCAGACCAAAGCAAGGAAAGAATTCTCCGCGAAGCCACAACCGAGTTTGCCCTATACGGATACAATGCAGCTTCAACCAACAAAATCATGTTGCAGGCAGGTCTTGCAAAAGGCTTGCTCTTTCACCACTTCTTTAGCAAGGAAGAGCTCTACAGCGCCTGCCTGCAAAAGATAATTAAAGAGTTCCAACAAGAGCTGGATGTATTCATGCAAGAGATGTCCAAAGATCTTTTTGAAAGACTTGCCGACTTTCTCACGTGGAAAAGCCGTCTTGCTCGTGAAAAACCAATTACGCTCCGCTTTCTCTTCGGGCTTTCCTCCCTCCCTGTCGATATCCGCAGTAAAGCTGATGCCCAAATACTGATTTTAAGAAAGAAAAACAGCAAGCTGCTTGAAGACTATGATACATCGCCCTGGAAAGCAGAGATCGACCAGGAAAAAGCCTTAGCCGTGATTGTGATGGTCTTTGATGCCTTTGACCAGAAAATAATCAGGCTCATGAGCTCTGAAGAACCTTTTGACCACAAGGAAATGCTCTCATATACACTGAGTATGCTGGATGTACTGAAAACTGGGTTCTATAGAAGCAAATAAATTGCCTGAATAATTCGAACAGGATGAAAAGCGGTGAAAGCCAAAAAACGAACGATTGTCATCATAGCGATACTTATTACCATTGCACTGAGCATAGCAACAGCAGCAGCCGTTATCTCCTATAGAACGAGCCGCATCCCCTCTCTGTCCTTTATGGACATGCTCTCTTATACGACAAGGGACAACAACCAAGCACTCTTGAGTGTCGGCATCATCAAGGATGGACACACGAAGTATACAGTGTATGGAGAAAACGCAACCATACTTCCCTCCCATGAGCATACCTATGAGATAGGGTCAATCAGCAAGACGTTTACTGCTGCTCTTCTTGGCAAAGCCATCCATGAAGGGACCGTTGCACTGTCCGATACTATCGACCAATATATTGAGCTCCCTAAAAAGAACCACTATCCGGACTTACATCAACTGGTCACTCATACCTCCGGGTACAAGAACTACTATTTTGAGCCTCAAATGATGGCCAATAGGTTGAGAGGGGAAAAGAACGACTACTATGGGATATCTGTTGCAGCTCTGGACAAAAAGCTGGCAAACATCCGTTTGAAAAATAATGAGCATGCATTTCTATACTCCAATTTCGGCTACTCAGTACTTGGAAGAATCCTCTCAAAAGTACAAGAAAAAGAGTTTCCTGCTCTTATGCAATCGTTCATCGCACAAGACCTGAAACTGAAGAATACCCATATTGCATTCCAAGGTAACAATCTACCAAGATCGTGGAACTGGGCAAAGGACGATGCCTACATCCCGGCAGGGGCCCTTGTCTCCACCATTGAGGACATGTTGCAGTATGTCCAAATACATCTGGATGGAAATATCCCCTATCTGGACGTTGCCAGCCAACCAACCAAGAACGTACAAGCCACCACCAAGAAGTATGAGAAAATGGGAATCAGAATAGACTCCATCACAATGGGATGGATGTTTGATGAGGAGAACAACGTCTATTGGCACAACGGCGCAACCTCCAACTACAACAGCTACATAGCCTTTGATACAGATAAGCAAGTAGGAGTTGTAATCCTCTCGAACCTAGCAGCGAACTACAGGATTCCCGCAACGTTGATGGGACTACGCCTGATAACCTCACTACAAGACGAGGATGCTTTTTGATAATCAAGCTACTATAAAAGACCCTCCAAGAACTCCACACTCTTTTCGTGTATCCTCTTGTACTCAATGTTGTGCACATAATGAGAGCACTCAAGCAAAACATGTTCTCCGCCTCTTTGTTCTACATACCCTGTCAGCGTCTGCTGCCAGAACTCCTTCCCATAGCCGGTACCAGAACCATCGGAGATGAAAAACAATAGGGGTATCTGAGCGGTGTCCACTTCTGCCACCTTTCGAGCATTCTCTGTGATCATACGAACTTCCTCGAGCATCGGCTTGGTCAACGTCCGTCTGTTGAACACCACCTTGTAAAGATCTATCTCCTCTTTTGTAAGAGCCCCATACCGGATCGCAGCTGACTGTTCAACAAGAGGAGGGATGAGCCTAAGCAATCCTGATGATGAGAAGAACCTGAAGATATAAGCAGAGGTATATTTGAGTTCCTTCTTGATGTAAATATCTGGAATAGCAGGATCGAGGCCAATGATTGCTGCTATCTCATCAGGATATGAGTTTGCCCAATACAGAGCCTCCAAAGATGACAAGGAGTGAGGAACCAGAACCAAATCATGAAGATCGACTCCAGCTTGTTGTAAAGCTTGTCGAGATTCTTTGAGTATGGTGGCAATATCACGACTTGTGTCGCCGATATCACTGAATCCATAGCCCGATTTCTCTACCACCACAACCCTATACCCAGGCTCAAACAATGTGTACAGCGTCTTAAAATCAAGAATTGGAGCGCTGGTGCCACCACCAGCCATAAAGACAAGGGTATAGAGACTCTCGCTATTACCAGAAACATGGAGACTCAATCGATGTCCATTCACCTGCAGCAGATGAGCAGCAGCACTGAAGAGCTCATCCTCTTGTTTCAGGCGAACCTTATGATTGACCCAACTCCCTAAAAACAGTACGACAATCACGACAAGAAGTATCAAAACAAAGCGCATACGATCCCCTTTATTCAATAAGGCATTCATTCATTACTACAATCTATACCATAGGTTAGCATACCGAAGAAACCCTGAGATGAGAATTGTACTGAAGCAAACCTCCTTTAGAATTGGCTTGACCTCTCTTCTGACTTACTCTACGATGACAATCGCTGGATCTGGAAAAACGGAACGGGGTGTGATTCCCCGGCGGTCCCGCCACTGTAATCGATGATGAAAGCAGAGAAGCCATTGTCCATACCGGATGAGAAGGCCTGTCAGTAAGCAAAGTCGTAAGCCAGGAGACGTTTCCAGATTTCAATTCTTCGTGGAGAAAGAAACAGCAGCAACAGGGGAACGAATATTCTCCTGAAAAACGCAAAACCCCTCCATGAAGCATTGTACCCAGACACCATCATTCTCTGGAGGCCCTTCATGAAGAAGCGCGGAATCTTCTCCCTGGTCCTGTTGCTTGCCCTCTCTCCCCTCTTTGCAGCACAAGACATCACAGACCTTGGTTCAGCTTATGAACTTGTCATAGCTGAAAGCACCCTCTCTGATGCACAAACGAACTCAGCGTCCTCGGTATCAGTGATCACCCAAGATCAAATAGCATCCTACAATGCCCAAACGACGGCAGAACTAGTGGGAAAGGCCATTGGTGTGTCTTACAACTCTTATGGGAGCCTCGGATCGCTACAAAACGTAATCATTCGAGGAGCCACCTCTTCAAAAAATCTTGTCTTCCTTGATGGGGTACTCCTCTCTTCAGCACATGACGCAAGCGTCGACCTCTCAAGCATCCCCATCAATATCATCGAGCGCATCGAGGTTGTAAAAAGCGGACCGGGCAACCTAGGAAGAACAAATGCCATTGGAGGCATGGTGAACATCATCACCAAGAAAGGACAGGACAGCGAGACACCCTTCTCTCTCACCTTTGAAAACGGCTCTTTCCTACCCTTGGCCTACTCCAGTTCTCAAAAGCGCAACTTCCTGTCTCTGGTTGACAGCCAAAAACTCGATTTCTCGTATACCAAGGAAGGCCTTATAGCCACCATCGGAGGACTCGCTGCCCAGAATGCCTACACCTACAACGATGGATCGGCAAATCTCAAGCTCAGGGATAATGCTCAAGTCTATGAAGCATATACAAATCTGAGCTATACGAAGGATCTTTCAAAGACACTGAAGGTTACCACACAAAATGTTGCCACTTTCAAGAACCTCGGCGTTCCCGGAAGTCTCTCCTATGGACTTACCCCGAACGATTACATGAACAACACGTTTATCAGCACCACCAACACCCTTGAAATTGCACAAGTCAGCCCCTTGCTGGCAAAACTCTCTGCACAGGTGCATTATGGCTTTGGACAGATCTTCTATCATGATGCGACATTCGGCGACAGCACCCATACCAAGCATAAGGCATCGGCTTTCATTGAAGGCACTTGGGACCTTGGGCAGGCCTATACACTGAAAACAGACCTCAATTACAGTCTGGATTATGTAGACAGTACCGATGTAGGAAAAAACACCCGCCACAACATAGCAGGCTCTGCATATGGAAGCATCTACTTCAAGGATGGAATTATCTCCCTTCATCCTAGTGTACAGGCAGCCTATCTTTCCGACCTGAAGACGGTCTCACCCAATGCATCACTCGGAGCAATCTATGCTCTCTCTGCATGCACACATCTCAGAAGTACCATCAGCTATGCTGAAAACGCCCCTACCTTCTCCCAACTTTACTGGCCGTTCATGGGAAATCCAAACCTGAAAACCGAGAAAGGCCTGAATGCAGACTTTGGGATTGAGACCTCCCTCTCAAAGATCAAGTATGAAGGAACCTTGTTCGGCAGAAATATTTTCAATGACATCGCATACGACTCTTCTTGGGTACCCCAGAACATCGCCCATAGTGTGTACCTAGGAACTGAACAGACTCTTGAGGCTGAACTCTCATCCCTGTTCAGCATCCAGGGGAGTTATATCTACAATAAAAGCTACGACCTCTCCAATGGACAGGCCTTCTCTGACAATATTGAGGTCGCACATATCAGAAAGCATACGGCAAAAGGATCGGTGTTCTTCAATCTCAACCGTATAACAAGCGCACTCAGCATAGAGTACCTGGGAAAGACGAATACGCTTGACAGCGCTGTACTACTCAATGCAAGCGCAACTGTACAGATAACAGACGCCTTCAAGACGTATGTGGCTCTGGACAATCTGCTGAACACCTCATATGAGCTATCATCAGGTTATCCCATGCCAGGCACCAAGATACGTCTAGGGGCAACCTATAGGTTCTAGGGTATGATCACCACAAACCTCATTTCAATCATGCATACAGGAGGAGCGGTCATGTGGCCGCTCTATATCCTCTTGGTGGTCACACTGGTACTCGGGGTAGAACGAACCATAACGTTGATAGTTCTGTATAAAAAACGTGAACCGATGGTAAAAAATCGGATGCAAGGGTCTTTGAGCATCCTTGATCTAGTTGCCATGATAGCCCCGACGTTGGGTTTCCTTGGGACGGTAACCGGGATGATCAATGCTTTCAAGGCAATTTCAGAAGCATCGTCTGTACAGCTCCAAGTCGTTGCTGCCGGATTGTATGAAGCGCTCTATACAACCGCCTTCGGCCTGATCATCTCGGTCTTGGCCACCATGATAGGCTTCTTTCTCGATTTAGCGATGACGACTCTATGCGAAACAAGCAAAACCTAGGACTGAGCAGCGACATTGCATTTCTTCTCATTATCTTCTTCCTGCTCCTTGCAGGCATTTCAACAAGCCAAAGCTTGACTATCAATCTTGAGCAAGAAACAAAAATGGGAACAGATACGCTGGTTTCCAAAAATTTGAAACTGCTCGAAGATGGATCGCTTTTTCTTGATGAAAAAGCTATCAGCTATGCACATCTAGCAGAGGCAATTTCAGAGGAGACTCATGTCAGTCTGTATATCAAGGAGAACACGCCTTACCAAATCGTAGTACAACTACTCTCCTCTCTTGAAGGTGCAAACCCCGGTTCCTTGGTCTTGGAGGTATTGCCATGAGCAAGAAGAGGCCTACCCCACCCTCCACCCTTTCGGATATTGCATTTTTATTGTTGCTCTTCTTCCTCATCATGGCCATCAGTAGTGTACAGGCTCCGGTACCTATCCATCCTGCTCAGGCTCAAGGACAGACAAGAGACCTGTCTGAAGTACCTACCTTGTTGGTTTCACAGGATGGATTGCTCTATTTTGAGGGAAACCAGGTAGAGCTTACGTCACTACCTTTCAGTGAGGAGTATGCGCTTCTTGCAGATCGCAATACTGCCTATAAAACAGTGCATCCAATCATAGAATTTTTAAAAAGCCAGGGTGTAAAGACTCTTCATACCTTGGTGGAGCAGCCTCAATGAAGAAAAGCTACTCGCTGCTCATCTACTTCAGCATGACGATACTCATGGTCCTCATCCTCTTTCTTCCGATACAGCGAGAAGAGAGACAAATAATCCAGCTTCCTCAGGCAAAAGCTGCAACCATCTCTTTAGTCGATAGACGGGTTGTCACAAAAACACAAGAGAGCAATCCAACCATTGAAACAGAAACCGTAGAAACAGAAGCTGAAGCAGAGGCTGTGATGAGAGAACCTGAGGCAGTCTCTTTGCAAGCATCGACAGAAGAAGAGCTGGTTTCAGTACAAAAAGAGGAAGTAGCAGCAACAGTAGAGGATGAAAAGCCCAAGCCTCTTCTCATCGATGGCTACTACAGCATCGAGGAGGCTACCATGGCTCCAGTATTTGACCGAACAGTTCTTGCTTCAAGGATTCAGTATCCACCGATGGCCAAACGCCAAAGAAAAGAGGGGTTGGTTGTTCTCAGGCTGTTCATTTCGGAGCTTGGCCTGATAGATACAATCCTGATAGAACAAGATCCTGGTTATGGATTTGCAGAGGCAGCCGTACGGGCCTTTGATGGCTTATCCGTACAACCTGCGAGCAGGGATGGGAAACCAATCAGGGTAACATTGACGTATCCGGTTCGCTTTGCCTTGCACTAACAAGCACCTCTTACATCACCTACTGTCACACTAGGCTATAACTCTCTACCGCCAGCATGGATTATATCTCATGCACATCCTTTGTTATGACATACATTGAACATAATTGAAAAATTAGCTCAATGCATACTTTATTTTCTTTGAGAGAACGTCCCAATTATAGAGAGCTAGGCTCCTTAAGATGTCATATGGTATATTTTTAATAGTAGTTAGTTATTTATTTATTATATATAGAATTATAAATTATATTTTATATTATTAATACAATCTATCAATAATTTACTAAAATATTGATCATGCTATTGACATAAGTCTCCTGTTACAGTATATTACAAGTGAACCTAAGGAAAAAGGTCACAAAACATACTACTTGCACTGA
>CAZJMG010000055.1:0-17894 GCA_964547185.1 uncultured Sphaerochaeta sp. | reverse complement strand
TTATATCATTTTAATACAGCTTTTCCTAACAGGCTTCAAGTGCGAAGTTTGAGTTATAGAATCTCCGAACATGATGAGCCAAGATTCTTAAGAATTTCCCTACAGTGGGAAGGCTTGTCTGTCGGGTACCGAGTCTATGTTGATGATATTTCCAAGGATAACGATTCCCTCTCAAAATGTGGCTTCTTGAATCTATTGCTTCAATTGACCTATCAATTACTACAAGCAACACAAGAAACACTTGGTTCGGTGCTGGATGAAATGTTGCGTCAAATTGGGCAGTTCTGCTCAGCTGACCGCTCTTCAATTTTTCTAGCGGAGTCTGATGATCATATGTCTTGCGCATATAATTGGTATGTAGATAGTAAAGCCCCTCCGCTTACAGATCTAAATAGTATTTCCCTTTCCCTTTTCCCTCATTGGCATGAGGCCTTGCATCAGGGCCAGGAGGTATACATATTTTCTGCGAGCGATCTACCTGCTTCTTGGCAATCTGAACGAGAAATACTTGCAAAGTACGGGGTGACCTCTGTTCTGATGGAACCGATATGTTCTGATAATCACCTTTTGGGGTTCGTAGGACTTGATACGAAGGGGCATACGCTTACATGGTCCGAACAGATGAAGGGGGTATTGTATTTATTCGCCAATATTCTTGGTGCTTTTTTTGCTCGCATGAAGACTGAACAAAAGTTGAAGGTCTCTCTGAAAACCTCTGCAGATTTGATTACGCAGCGTGAAAAGATACACCAGGCCCTTCAATCTTTCTATACAAAGATCAATCATGATACTCGCAATAGCCTGAGCGCAATACATGCTAGTTGCACCTTGCTGAAGCATACGGCCCTGGATGAGAAGCAAAGAAGATATTGCGATACCATCGAGTCGAACAGCCAGTTCCTTCTCAATCTTATTCAGGATATTCTGGAGTTCTCCTCCATGTCTGGACAGCCGATTACCCGCAAAGAACAACCGATTTCATTGCTTCACGTGGTCAAAAACTCCGTCATTGCGATCGGGACTCTTGCCCACGAGAAAGGTCTGGAGATTGTGCTGCAGTGGGACAACAGTATTCCTTCTGTAATGCAGGGCGATCCCGTTCGACTTTCCCAGATTCTCATAAATCTACTGCAGAATGCAGTGAAGTTTACTGCAAAGGGAACTGTCAGCCTGAAGGGAGAGCTTGTTGGATTGACGACTGGGCATGCAAAGGTGAAGCTGAGTGTACATGATACAGGAAAGGGAATCGATGAACAGACATTGCACTGTTTCTTAATCGATGATGACGATACTCCGCTTCCCTCCTTCGGTGAAGGGTATGGCTTGGGATTAGGCATAGTCAAGCAACTCTCTCGCGCACTCAAAGGCAATCTTGAGGTACAAAGTTGTGTAGGGCAAGGGACCACGTTTTCACTCGGTCTGGAGTTTCTCATATCTCCTAGGATGGATAGCTCTTTTTCTACCCTCGATTCTGTACAGGTTTTGGTGGTAGGAACTCCTTCACCGGCTGTTGCAGCCCTGCTTGCCCTCATGCAGGAGCATGGGGCTGCAATTGAATATGCTTCGGATTGTCATCATTGGATGATTCGTTGTTGGACGTGGTTTTACTGGATTTTTCCCTGTTGCAAACAGAGACGGAACTAAAACTATTCGGTACCATCGCAGACCAAGTAGTTTGTTTTATTTTTGGTGCTGCTTTCTTACTACAAAGACATGAGCTCTTACTGCAATATCGTAGTATAGAGGGGTATGTGCTCGAGCAAAGCCCCCCTTGGTACACCCTTCAGGAAATCGAGGCCAAGTGCATAGGTGTCGACAATCAGGAGACACGAGATGCAAGTAGACGCTGCATGCGTGTCTTGGTCATAGACGACTCAACGATCAATCAGGAGTTTTTACGCCACCATTTACAGGCTTTGCAAGCAGAAGTGCTAACTGCGGGATCTTCAGAGCAGGCGTTCAGCTTGTTGCATTCATGTTCGGTTGATCTAATCCTAACTGATCTGGAATTGCCTGACCTCGATGGGATTGCGATAACAGAACGTATTCGAACCTTCTCCGACACCAAGAAACGTTTGGTACCTGTTGTACTTCTTTCAGCATTTCTCAGTGAGGAGACAAGACGACGTGCTCTGGCAGTCGGGATTCAAGACTGTCTGCTCAAGCCGGTGGAGCTTGAAGATGTACGGTCCCTCTTGAAGAAGTATCAAAACCCATAGGAATACGTGTGCAAAAAATGCAGAGCTTCTTCTTCGCACAACGGGACATTGATCAGAAACCCTTGAATTTTGTCGCAACCATGTTTTTGCAGGTACTCGATCTGGAAGGGAGTTTCCACCCCTTCAGCGATGACCTCATGGCCGAGCCTGTGTGCCATGGAAATAATATATTCTGTGATCGTCGGGGCGTCAGGCACCAGTTTGTCGATGAAGACCTTGTCAATCTTCAGGGTATTTACCTTCAGGTTTCGTTCGTAAGAAAGGGATGAGTATCCTGTGCCGAAATCATCCAAGGCGATGGTGATTCCCTGTCTTTGCAGCTCCACAAAGAGGTCGTTGATTTCTTCCATGTTGGTAATGAGTTTGGACTCGGTGATCTCAAGGCAGATTTGTGAGCTGTTTACTCCACTTTTTTCGATCATGGTTAGCAAACGAGTAAAAAAATCAGCCTCCAGAAGTTGGATTGCTGAAATATTGATGGATACTTTTATTTCGTGATGACCTCTGTTCTGCAGGGTTTTCAGGAAGGAAAGTGCTTGCTCGATGATCAATGCTCCCAGCTCTATGATGTATTTGGTTTGTTCTGCCAATGGGATGAACTCAACAGGGCTTACAGGACCAAGTGCATCACTATTCAAACGTGCCAGCACCTCAAATTCGGAGATTTGGTTTGTTGCCAATGTTACAATGGGTTGAAAGAGGACATAAAGCCGTTCAGTACGCTTCTTTGCAATGATTTCTGATAATTCTGTGATTATTGCTCTTTTTCTTCTGCTTTTCTCTAATAATGCTGGACAAACCTCACAGAACCCTAACCAATGACGTTTGAGGCTCAGACTCTCCTGTGTGGCTATCATGACTTGGTGCATTGCCTCTTCATATGCCAAATCCTGGTTTTCAGACAACTCCAGCAGTCCGATCCCGCAAGAAAACCCCTCTTTTTGAAGCAAATTTTTCATCGTGGTGCTGAGGGTTTGACAGAAGTCCAGTACAATCTGTCTGCTGGTATAATCGGTGAGATAAAAGGTGTAATGATTCTCAAAAGTCTTAAAGAGCCTGCATGAGGTGCTCTGATAAGCCTTAAGAGTTGTTGCTATTCTATTCATGACCTCTTGGCTGTGGTTGAATCCATAGAGTACGATATGATGATGGATATCGCTGAGATTGATATGGATCAAGGTGCGTTTCGTATGGGAGTGTATCTCTGCATCATGGGTAAACAGGTTTTTCAGATATTCTGCGGTTTTAAGTTTGGTGCTGCTGTCTAGGCTGCGGAAATGTTCGATGGTATGGGTATCCTCTGCACGCAACAAAAGGCCTTCCAATCCTTCTAACTGTCCATCAGGCGAATACATGCCACAGCTTATTTCCAGTACGTTGACACAAGTCTTGTTGGCGGTTTCGATTTCATAAGCGAGCGTAGTGGTTTTATTCTCGGCAAGTGCTTTGGCTCTGCGTTCTTTGATACAATTTCGGTAGGAGGGGAGAATGAGCTCATCTAAAGACAGTGTGTATAGTTGTTTTTTACTATAACCTGTAACTTGCCTGCAATCATCGGTGAGAGCTAAAAAGGTTCCTCGATCGTCTGCCTTGCAACGCAGAGGCATTGCTTTCAGATGTTCTAGAATTTGAGTGCTTTCCACTTGTGAGGGTTTCAAGCTGCAGATATACCAATCACCGATAGTAATCAGCAACATCTGTAGTCGGAGGTAGGTGTCGCGGCTTTGTCTATATCTGAATTCTTTCTTGTAATGGCTGCCTGCTCTCAAAGTAGCTATTTCTGAAATGATTTCCGATCGTTCATCAGGATGGAAGAAGTCTGACCAATCAAGGCTCTTGCATTGATTTTCATCCATTCCCAGCAAACGTATTGCTGCTGGATTGAACAAAAGGCCCTGTTCTCTGTCCAGATTACCGAAGGAGGTGGCATTAGTCATGATCAGTGCAGTACTCGTATAGGCAAATACTTGGCTCAATAGTTTTGCTTGTGCTGAGGGCTGTAGTTCGAGTTGTTCGAATGTCGCCAAGGCTTTGATGTAGGATAGACATGCTTGGTTTGCCGTATCGATACGTGGCTTTTCCTGTAGGTCTTTCCTGTTCATTAAACTTCACCTAAAATACACTCTACCGTAGATTGTTAAAATCTATTCGTAGGAAATGGACTACAGCAAGAGTGGTGGATGCTTGTATGGCTGTTTTATGATTTTCTTCAACATGTAGTGACAAGTTGTTTTTGTCATATCGTCAACAGTATTGTTATCTCTTTCAGGATGGGACAGGAGATTTTGTTTATCTGTAATATATTCATTAATAAAGAATTGTTTGTTTTACTCGCTCTGTATGGAGAATAATCGCCCTTAGAACAATCCAATAGTCTTATATCTTTTTTTGTTGACGACTTTCTTCTTAGATGATACATTGACATATCAAGTTAAAAGGAGTTGTTATGAAAAAGATACTTGTAATCTCTCTCGTAAGTCTTTTTGTCATTGGGTCCTTGTTTGCAGGTGGCCAGAGCGAAAAAGCTGCACCAGTACCAGTGATTTGGGCAAAATCCGGACCTGAAGGAGATGCCCTTATTGCGGCTGCCCAGGCTTACAAGGAAAAAACTGGAAAGACTGTATCCATAGTCATCCAAGGAAGGGCTAACTATCGTAGTGCGTATAATACAGCGCTGCTTGCAGGAAGCAGGGATCTCGATGCCGTGCATGATGTAGCTTTTGTAATCCCAAGCCTTGCAGCCGGTGGCCATATTGTTTCTGTAGATTCTTATCTTCAGAAGCATGCAGCCTATGATGTCAATGACTTTCAGGATGTTGTCCAAAGAGAGATGAAGTTCAACGACAAATGGTATATGTTCCCTTCGGACATTTCCTCTGAGTCATTGGTGTATCGAACCGATTTGATCGGCGAAGCTCCAAAGACTTGGGATGAGCTGATTGAAGTCGCCAAGAAATTCACTAAATCAATCAACCCAAATTCACCTACTGAGTTCGGCTATGCTTTTGCCGCCGCTCCAGGAGTGCTGGAAGGGACCTTCCAAGGAATCATGAAAGCATATGGTGCAACCTTGGTTGAAGAGGATGGTACCATCCGGATTGATGATCCAAAGACTGTTGAAGCGTTCCAGGTATTCACTGATATGAGAAATAAGCATAGGGTTGTTCCCTCTGATGTCATTGCATGGGACTATCCTGAGCTCTTGACCGCTCTTCAGGAAGGCATTGTGCCCATGGCGGCGTTCTTTACGGCAGGTATGCCTGTATTGGTCGATCCCAGTCAATCTCCCAAGGTTGCAGGAAATATTGCCTACAGCAGACAGCCAGCCGGACCCTATGGAGCGTTCACCAGAATCAATCCTTTAGGATTCATGGTAAATGCAAAGGGGCAGAATACTGAAGGAGCCATTGAATTTTTAATCTGGTTGACTGGAAAGGAAGGCTCTTACATCTATACAAAAGCCGGTGGATCGAGTCCTAGAAAGTCTGTTCTTGAACGAGAGGAATTCTATTCAGCACGCCCATGGTATCCAGAGATGCTCAAGGCAGCTGAACAAGGTGTTGGAAGTATCCGACTTGCTGAGCAAGCCATAATCCGCAATACCTTCAACAAGTGGGCCAGCCAAGCGCTTAATGGTGATATGAGTGTGCAACAAGCTTTTTCTGAAGCTGCAAAAGAGCTGAAAGGTCTTTTATAAATCTAGATTTTGTTGTCTGTCGAGCATCTCTCGGCAGACAACTCACTATCTGAACTTGACGAGGATTATCCATGAAATATGATGCAATGAGCAGGCCTGAGGCTAAAGCCAAAGAGCCGTCACTCGATACGAGCAATGACCAGAACCGAAAAAACAGAGTGATGGCCACCTATGATGAGTTGATAGACCAGCCAAGGGCTTTCATGCGCACCCTGACTAGCGTACAACCTGCACTGCAAACCATCGCCCGATCACTCAAGGATCGTGAAATTGACACAGTCGTTCTCACCGGTTGCGGTGATTCTTGGTTTGTAGGAAACAGTGTCCAGTATGTTGTTGAAACACTGACACATGTTCGTTGCCTCTCTCTTGAGGCCTATGAGTTTGAAATGTACTACCATCATGGTATCAACGACCGTTGCGTTGTAATCGGTCAAAGCGCAAGCGGGACGACCCAGACAGTGCTACGTGGTCTGTCTCATGCAAAAAGCTGCGGGGCCGTGACAATTGGTATGGGAAATACCGAGCATTCTACCATTTTGACCGATTATGACTTTGGCATTTACGTTCCAGTGACAAGAAAGGGTTGGCCCACGCAGGCCACCACTTCCGCCATTGGCGTCCTGATAGCCCTGTTCTGCCAGATTGCACAAGAAAAAGGAATCAACACTTCCTTTGTTGAGAAGATTACTCAGGAGCTTGACGAGATTCCTGCCCTGATGAGTGAGGCGCTCTTGTTCAACGAAGAACCTATAAAAACTTTTTGCAAGTCTCGAGTACAGGAGATGTATTTTCAGGCAACCGGTTCAGGCCCTGCTTATGCTGTTGCTCAGATAGCTGCTGCAAAACTAAAGGAGTTGTGTCCGGTCCATGCCTCGGCGTATCCTTTGGAGGAGTTCCACCATTATCGCTCCTTGAAGCCGAACGACACCCTGATTCTCATTGCACCACAAAAAACCTGTAAGGACAGGGAATTGGACACAGCTTTGGTGGGAGCTTATGACGAGGGGGTTATCGTGACAGTCGCTGAAAGTCTTTCCCCGGATCTTGAAAAGGTCACCGATCTGTTTTGTAAAGTACCAAAGGTAAGTGAATACCTCGCGCCTTTGGTATACGCTGTTCCTATTCATTTGTTTGCCTACTATATCGCTCTTGCAAAATTTGAAGCTTTTGTTGGCTATCTATCCTATGAGAGGTGAACAATGCAAAACAAAGTCGTGATAGTCGGAAATGCCAGCATTGACAGCGTGGTCACCGAGGATGGGGTGTTGTACCCAAATCTGCTTGGAGGAAATGCTTTTCATGCAAGCATGTCAGCAAGTATATTTCATGAAGCAGTAGGGACGCTGGCTGTCATTCCGAAAAACTTTCCCAGGGATTCTTTTCCTCTGTTTGAGCAGAGGGGTGTTGATCTTGGTGCTTTGGTGGAAGTCGATGAGAACGTCGAGGCAGTGGAGTTGTTTCTCTATGATGCACAGGGAGACCGCAAAGAGCTTTTGACAAGCTACGATGGACAGGTGATCGGACCTAAAAAGCTTACTCAAGAGGAACTTGAGAGTTTAAGCAATACAAAAGTTGCAGAGTCCTTGGTGAGTTTTACTGATTTTAGAAGTCGGCATCGTGTTCATGCCCAATATCTGCCAGAACATTGGCATGCCTTGAGCCTCCATCTTGCTCCGACAGCACTGGCTACGCACAGAGAGTTGATTGAGCTAGGCTGTCCTCTCATAACCCTCGATCCTGGATCGTATCTCAAGGGTATGGACCTTGCTTCAGTGATAGACCTGATCAACAGTGTTACGGTCTTCATGCCAAGCAAGAAGGAGATGTCTTGGATATTTGGTGAGCTCTCAGCTCTTGACGCTCTGCGAATACTGGCAAAGCACTGTATTTCTTCCATTATTTGCAAGAACGGTAAGCAAGGATGTTATGTATACAGTAGTGAAGAGCGGGCAATTTATGAAGTCGGAACCTACCCCGCTGTGGTAGCCGATTATACTGGAGCAGGAGATTTCTTCTGTGCAGCGGTTAATACACAGCTCCTTCGAGGCTCTTCGGTGCTCGATGCAGCTCGTATTGCAACTGTTACCTCCGCCAGGGCAATCGAGCATTTCTCTATTGCCGGGCGTGCACATATTCAGAAGGGTACAATTCTTGGAGAAGAGAAAAAGGTCCCGTATAAAAAATTGGAAGACGTATAAAGAGGAACGCATATGGAAAAGCTGAAGTCACAACGTATCTTCTCTTGGTTCGACGATAGAATCCACATCTTTTTTATCATACCAGCAATGGTTGTGCTGCTAGGATTGGTGATCTATCCACTGATTTTCAATATAAATTTGAGTCTTCATAAAGTGAATATGCTCAACTTTACTTCGGGCTCCTGGCGTTTTGTGGGACTGGAGAACTTTACCAAAACCTTAAGCGACAAGACGGTTACCGATGCACTTCTGAGAACCTTCAGTTTCATGCTCATCACGGTGACCGGCCAGTTGGTGCTGGGGATGATCGGCGCTCTGATGCTCAATACGGCGCTCAAGGGCAGGGGCATGATCACGGTGGTCGTCCTTATCCCCATGATGATGACTCCTGTTGCGGTAGGTCTTTTTTGGCGCATGCTGCTCAATAACCAATGGGGGATCATCAACTACTTTCTCAGTGTGTTCGGTATCGAAGCTGTGCCTTGGTTGAGTCAGTCGACCTATGCTTTCATATCGGTATGTGCAGTACAGATCTGGTGGGGCGTGAGCTTTGTGATGCTTGTCTTGCTTGGAGGGCTTAGTGCTTTGCCTCCAGAGCCTTTTGAAGCAGCGCAGGTGGATGGCGCAGGCAAATGGAGATCGTTCACCCTCATCACCTTGCCTTCTCTCAGTCCGGTCATCAGCATTGTGGTCATGCTCAGGGCCATCGATGCCTTCAGGGAGTTCGACATCATCTATACCCTCACCCAGGGTGGTCCTGGTGTTTCTACAAGAGTATTTTCTTTACAGCTGTATCTTACCTCCTTTGAGAGTCAGGATTTTAGTACAGGGGCAGCCCAGGCTCTGATCCTTACCACCATTACGCTACTTCTGGCAAGTAGATTGATACATTCCATGTCGGGGGATTCAAATGGTTAATTTAGAGATAGGCAAATCGCGGTTTAAAAATACATTCGGCTATCTTGTAGCCCTTGTTATTGTATTTATGCTGGTGCTCCCTCCTTTTTGGATGATGCTCACTTCTATCAAGACGGGAAGGGATGTTTTTTCAATTCCTCCGAAGTGGATTTTTCAACCAAGTCTGGAAAACTATAAAGTCATTTTTTCATCAGCAACCTTCACCAAGGTTGTCATGAATACGGTTATTGTAGCAACGTTTGCAACAATCATTACCCAGCTCTTTGGGTCCATGGCGGCGTTCAGCATTTCTCGGTATCGTACTGGAGGAAAGCCGATGCTCTATGGAACATTGATTATGCGCGTACTGCCTCCGGTGGTTATCGGGCTGCCTTTGTTCATCATGTTTGCCCGATTGGGAATCATCGATACAATCGGGGGCTTGATTCTTGCTTATGTAGGATTCTTGCTGCCTAATACCATTTGGCTGCTCATCTCATTCTTTGATGGAATTCCCAAAAGCATTGAAGAAGCGGCACGGATTGACGGCTGTTCCAACCTGTACTCGTTCTGGCATATTTCCTTGCCGTTGGCTCGCTCGGGAATCATCGTAACCAGCGTATACAACATCACCGGTGCTTGGAACCATTTCTTCTATGCCTTGATCCTGGCGCCGACGCGAACTCGGGTACTCTCGGTGGAAGCCTCTCAGTATGTAGGGGAGTATGTAGTCCAATGGGGTCAAATTGCAGCCATTGCCTCTGTTTTGATCCTCCCCCCGGCCATCCTGATTTTCATCATCCAGAAGCATCTGGTTGGAGGCCTTACCTTGGGAGGTGTAAAAGGGTAATACCAGGTCTCTTATTGATTATTTGAATGAGATGATCTTGATGACAAACTCAAACTTGTCTGCACGCATGACCGTATGGGCATACTCGAAGGGAGTCTCCCCGAGTAGAGAGGTCGATTCGGTCTTGCAGCACACAGCTCCTTTTTCCAATCCGATCAGATGAGCATCCTCAGAGTTGTACTCTTGGACCGTGAGGATGATCGGGCTGGGTGCAGGCTCTTGGAGGAATTCTTCTCGCATGTACTTGTAAATGGAGAAATTGTCATCGAGGGATTCCTGCAGGAGGCGACTGCCGTATTCCCATTTGATATGGGACCACGTGAGGGCGATGGGATTGCCATCGATGATCCTCAGTCGCTTGATGAAGACGACTTTGGAGTATTCGGGAATGCCTAGCTTCTCTGCAACTGTGGAGTCTGCAGTAACGGTCCGAAGCTGCAGAATCCTGGAGGAATGAGGGACTGACTTATCGGAGGTAATGCTCCCGAAGAAGGTGTTCGAGGCACTGAGGTCCTGTACAAGTTTTTTGCTTGAGACAAACGTGCCTTTTCCTTGCTTGCGATGGATGTACGACTCGTTCTGAAGAATCTGGAGTGCGGCGATTACTGTTGTTCTGCTGACGTTGTACTGTTCGCAGAGCGCTGCCTCGGAGGGAACTTTCTCTCCGGGACTCAGTTCATTGGTCTGGATCATTTTCTTGATCTTATCGGCTATTTGGTACTTGAGGGGAATCGTCCCACTGGTCATATCTCTTCCTCCAACAAGTAAAAATCATACTGTACTATCAAAAAACTGTAAATAATATTGAGGAGTAATAACATGACAACATTACAACTGGAATCAAAGAAGAAAATACTGTTGGGAGCCATACACCTCCCCTCATTTCTTACACTTGAAAAAAGAGAGGATATCGATGCTGTTGAAGCATATGCAGTAAAGAATGCCAGGATATTTGAAGAGGGCGGTTTTGATGGAGTGTTCATTCAAGATCAGACAGAAGGTCCTGCTACTGCAAAATCTGTGGCACTACTTGCCGCGATGACACGTTATGTTACCGCCCATGTCAACTCAATCGCCATCGGCTCTCAGATGGAGTGCGACGATGCTGCTTCCATTCTTTCTGTTGCCCAAGCAAGCGGCGCGAGCTTTGTTCGCATCAAAAGTTATGTTGGGACCATGATCAAAGACCGTGGGCTTGTGCATGGTCAATGCCATACAGCCTACTCCTATAAGAAGATGCACGGCGTTGAGGCTTTGATCTTTGCAGACATCTTTGACCGTTGCTCAGTTCCCTTGGGTGATATGAGCTTGGAAAGTGCTGCCAAATATGCCATACAGAAAGGAGCCAACGCACTGGTGATTACCGGTAAGGATTACGAAGAAACCCTTGAGATGCTCTCTCGGGTAAAGAAGGCTTTTCCCAAGGTAAGGACGATCTGCGGGGGTGGGGTTACCAAAGACAATATTGCACAGGTGTTCAGTCTTGCCGATGGAGCTGTTGTCAGTTCATCATTGAAGAGCGATGATGATCCTGATTTGTGGAGTGTTTCCAAGATACAGGACTTGGTGGCCCATGCAGCAAAGTAAGCGCGCTGTTCATCTCCCCTTCATCCTCATTGTATGTGGGGGAGTGTTTTTCTTTGCAAACAACCACATGCTCACCATCGTAATTCCGTTGTACCTGGACTCACTGCAGGCGAGTGTTGCTCTGGTTGGTTACAGCAGTGCTGCGATGGGTGCTGTGGCGTTCTCTTTTCGCTTTATGTGTCCGTATCTTTTTAAAAAGATACGCTTGCCTGCGATTGTCTTTTCTTCTCATTTGGTGCTTTGCCTGATTACTTTATTGCTCCTTTTTTCCGGTCAACCTGTTCAGGTGTTTCTCATACGCTCACTCTATGGTATTCCTTTGGCAATGTTTCCCCTCTATTACCTATTGCTCATCAGAAAGCTGGCGACGAGTAGGGAGCAGTTGGTCTCATATGCAAGCCTGGGCGGTTTTGCAATGCCTTTGTCCTTGTCTGTCTCTCCTTTCATTGCAGAGTATGTTTCCACTCAATTCTCCTTTCATGCAGCGTACCTGGTTGCCCTAATGGCCAGCATTTTCAGTTTCCTCTGCTTGTATGCAGGTTCTTTATTGGTATCTCAGAGCTTGAGCAGCAATCCCAGCATCCAGACGGCCAAGGATTTTGGCCCAGTGAAAAGAAAAACAACCTTGATTCCAATCTTCTGCTATGTATACCTCGGGGTGGTTGACATCATTGTTCTGAGTTTTCTACCTCTTTATGCAATGACTGTTACTCGTTCTTTCTCGTTTTACTTTCTCGTTTTTTCTGCAACAATGGTGATATCTCAGAATTTCTTACGTCGATTCAGTATTCTTCGCAACAGCAAACTCTTGCTTCGTCTAGGGTACCTTTCTTTGATGCTTACCCTGCTTACGGTCATCACTCCCTTTGGAACCATCAGCCTCGTCATTTCCGCCCTCTTCTTTGGCCTTGGCTTCAGCCTTGTTGAGACAACCACTAATTCTGTGATAATCAGTACGATACAATCAGAGGCTGACAGTTCTCTGATCAACTATCAGCAGATATCGATCAGCATAGGAAGGATGCTCTCCCCATTCGTCTTCGGTCTCTGTGTCGACACCTTCGGTTTTAGCAATTCCTTCATCGCGGCTGGACTGCTAGGGTTCTTTGCCATCATTGCTCTGGGAAGATATAGGTAGGCAGGGGGTGGCGAAAGCTTTCATGACCTATATCGCTTACTCGATATATGGATGAAGTGTAACGAAGAAAAGTTTTTTTTTATTTGACAGAAGTGAATATGTGAAGTAATCTTAATAATAAATATGGAAACGATTCCATAAATAGGGAATAGCAATGAAACCAACAATTAAAGACGTGGCAAAGAAGGCAGGAGTCTCTATCAGCACAACGAGCAGAGTGCTAAATGGTAGTGGATATGCTTCAGAGAAAACCAAAAAGCGAGTGTTGGATGCAGCTGCAGAAATTTCCTTCAATGCGAACTATTTTGCGCGAGGTCTTAGAGGTAAAACTCCTGGTATAATTGGTTTGATAAACAAGGATTATCTCCATCCTTTCTTTTCATTGCTATCACATGGGATTGAAGAAGAGGCAAGGAAGCATAATTTAGGCATTATATCGGTTTGCTCTAAAGGTGATAGTGCTAGAGAGCGAGCTTGTATTGATATGCTTCTTGATAGGAATGTGAAGCAGATGGTGTTCGCTACGGCGACTGATATTGATAATATTATCTATGCTAAAAACTTAGGTGTTCATTGTATTGTGATAGAACGTGATTTGGGATACACGCAAGTTGATCGGATTATGTACAACAATGTTGCTGCTGGTAGCTTGATTGCAAAAGTATTCTACAATGCAGGCATTCAGAGAGTTGGATATATCGGAATGAATACTGCGATTGGTAGTATAGAACACGATCGGTATCATGGATACAAAGATACTGTAGCAAAGTTACATATGAACATGAGAATAGAATGGGATATTCATACTTGTAAAGAATATAAGTCTGATTATGGATATGAGGCATGCAAAAAAATATTTGAAAACTCCTCCTCTGAAGGTCCTGAAGCTTTGATGATAGGAAGTGATTACCTTCTTGTGGGAGTGATGGATTATCTGCATGAGAAAGAAATGAAGATTCCTAGAGATATCTCGATTATGTCTGCTGATAACTTTTATACAGATATATTGTTCCCAAGAATTGATAGCATTGATTATTCCCTAAGTGAATTAGGTAAGGAGGCAATTGGATTGATTCTTGAGGATGTTGATTTGGGGATGCTAGAAGGGGAAAATTCAAGGTATCTTTATAGAACAATGGTAATTAATCCTGTATATGTACAGAGGAGGTCTGTACGTAGAGGGTAGAATTTTTTAAAAGTAATATGGAATCGTTTCCATATTATCTGATACAAACCAAGGAGGCAACATATGAGAAACAAGGTAATTGCAGCAATGCTTATAGTATTGCTTGCAGGTAGCGTGGTCTTTGCTGCAGGGACAAAGGAACCTCAAGCAAAGTCTGTGAGTTTTTGGATGCAGGCATATGGAGATCGAGCAGAACAGATGGTTGCGATGGATACCATTGCAAGAAATTTTAAAGCTGAAACAGGAATCACCCTGAATTATGAAATCATTGACTGGAGCAATGCTATGAACAAGTACTCCTTGGCAATGAGAGGCGGTGAGTCCCCTGACGTCGCTGAATGGTTCTTCTTGACTTCTTTTGCCCAGATGGGTGGTGATGCTTATGGACCTCTGCAGATTAATGATGTAGCTGAAGAGTTGGGTGCCGATTCTCTTTACTACGATGCAGCAAAGCTTGAGTGTATGATTGGCGGTGACTATTATGCATTGCCTTGGAGAATGGATGTTCGAATCATGGCATATCGTAAGGATATGTTTGATGCTGCAGGGATAACCAAAGTACCTGAAACATGGGATGAGCTTGTACAGACTGCAAAAAGACTGACTACTACTGATGCGAATGGAAACATTCAAGTAAGTGGTGCTGCCTACTACATCACACGTGGCGATTTCTTTCAATCTTCAATGGCCACGATGGCTCAGAATGGGACATCTGTTATTGATTTGAACGGAACAAAAGCGTTGATAGGAGAACCAAAAGCAATTGAAGCACTACAGTTCATGCAGGATTTAGTACTCAAGCACAAAGTAATGAATCCCTCCCATGCATCTGCTACAGTTGATACAATGCAAGAATTCTTATCGGGTAGGATAGCTATTTTACTTGGTGCAAACCCAGACGCAATCAAAATGCAACAAGCAAGTGCTCCACAGCTCGATGGGAAAGTTATAGGTGCAAGGCTTCCTTCAAAGCAGGGAGGAACCTCGGTTTCAAGCATTATGTACGCAGCTCCTGTAAGTATCATGAAGACAGCTCGAGATGTTGATGCTGCAAAAACGTTCTTAAAGTTCTTTATGCGTGACGAAAATCAATTGCTCATCAGTAAAGCTACCGGTCTTATAAATGCAAACAAGCGAGTGATGGCTAATGAATATTTTGAATCACAATGGTTCCAAGCTCTTGCTGACCAAGCTAATTTTGCATTGAATGGAGACATTCCTGTTCCTTTCTGGAGCAGAATATCTGCTTTCCCGCAAGGCCCAGTAGCTAATGCAGTCAATCAGATTCTTGCTGGATCGAATGTGAAGCAGCAAGCAGAACAGGCTGCACGAGAAATTGAACGAATTATTGCTGAACAATAAGGTGCTGTATGCAGTGTTTTCCTGTCATACGGCAGGAAAACACATGATTACAATGAATGAAAACTAATAGAAGTGCAGAATGAAAAAAAACGAACCATCCTTACAAAAACTACAAAATGATTCAGTCCCTTATGTGATGTTGGTGCCAGGTATTATCGGTATATTTTTTGTAAACATCATTCCTAGTTTGCAAGCTTTGGTCATGGGCTTTCATTCTGATAGTTTCACCGCAAGACAAACCTTTGTGGGGTTTCAAAAATTTACCAGAGTCCTAGCCCTGCAAGAATTCTGGCAGGTATTGGGTAATACCTTTTTCTGGTCTTTTGCTACGTTGGTTTTTGCAACGGTGTTGGGCATCATCGCAGCAATACTGCTGAATAGGCCGTACCCTTTAAAGGGTTTTTTTAGGACAGTATTTTTGATTCCTTGGGTGACTCCACCGGTAGTTGCCGCTATGGTCTGGAAAACTCTTTTTAATGAAACATTAAGTCCGATCAATGATGTTCTTTTAAGACTTGGAATGATTGATAATCCTATTGGCTTTCTTGCCAACCCAAGTTGGAGAATCGGACCCCTTTCCGTTCCAATGTTGTCCCTGTTGTTGGTTAATATATGGAATGTTTTTCCATTCATGATGATTATGGTTCTCGCTGCAATGCAAAGTGTTGATGCTTCTTATTATGAAGCTGCTACCATCGATGGGGCGGGACGGATACGGCAGTTTTTCTTTATAACCATTCCTCTCATTATGCCAGTTTTGTCTATTTCTTTGTTGCTGCAAGGTATATGGCAATTCAATAGTTTCAACTTCAACTATCTGGTTGCCTATGGAGGACCTTTGAATACAACAAAGACGATGGCTGTAATGATTTACCAGAAAGCCTTTGCGGAGTTTGATTATGGACAAGCTGGTGCCATTAGTGCAGTTATGCTTTCTTGTGTCGTAATACCTGCTGTTTTCTATATTAGGGAACAATTGAAAACCATCGATAAAAGGTGATATTGATAATGAAGTCATACGCAAAACGTGTTCGATTTATAGCTAGAACGGTACATTATGGAATTCATTATTTGCTGCTTGCAATAATTTTTGTGTTTGCGATATTTCCCTATTTCTGGATGTTGATGACATCTTTGAAACCGCGAGAGTTGTTGCTTGCAATTCCTCCTGTGTGGATTCCAAAGCAATTTGATCTGGTACATTACCTTGATGTCTTTCAACGAATGCCATTTTTGTTGTATCTGAAAAACAGTCTCTATGTTGCAACCGTGACTACTTTCTTTTGTATTCTTATTGCCTGTCTGAGTGGGTATAGCCTAAGCAGGTACAGCTTTAAAGGAAAGAAACTATCATATGGACTTTTTATTGCAACACAGTTGGTGCCTGGCGTTCTTCCCTTGGTCCCTTTCTATTTCACCCTACACGCACTGCGTCTGACCAATTCCTATACTGGGATCATCCTCTCCTACACAACCTGGGGTATCGCTTTCTGTACAATGATGCTCCAAGGGTATTTTAAAACAGCATATAGTGTAGAGATCGAAGAGAGCGCAACCATTGATGGTTGTACCCGGTGGGGGATTTTTTTCAGGATTGCACTGCCCTTAGCGAGACCGGGAATAGTTGCAACAGCAATTTTCTCATTTTTGCTGGCTTGGAATGATTATATCTGGGCAAGCATCATCAATACGAGTGGGCAATATCGATTGCTCTCGAATGGAGTTCAAGATTTTCAATCCCAATTTGGGAATCTTTATATGGGAAGAACCATGGCAACCGGTTTGCTTGCGACCATCCCAGCCCTGATCTTGTTTTCCTTTGCTCAGAAACATCTCGTCTCTGGTCTTTCACAGGGTGCTGTGAAAGGATAACAGACCTCAAATCATATTATAAGGAGATACTCTTTCATGAAGCCGAGCATTTGCATTGATGCGTTATTTTTTGGTTCTGATATTCCTCTTCTGTCTCAAATTGAGATTGTAAAAAAGGCTGGTTTTTCCACCATCGAATTCTGGACTTGGTGGGATAAAGATTTAGATACTTTGCAAGGAGCATGTGAAGAATTTCAAGTAGATATTCATTGCATATGCACTAAGTTTGTTTCATTGGTCGACTTTGCATGCAAACAATCCTACAAAGAAGGATTGAGTGAAACATTGAAAGTAGCAAAGCAATTGTCTTGTCCAAATATTATTACCCAGGTGGGGAATCGCCTTGACACGCTGTCTGAGTTGCGGCAAAGCAGGCAAGCCGTTGATACCCTCAAAGAGGTAGCTGATTCTGTTGCAAATGCAGGTTGTACCTTATTGGTAGAGCCTTTGAATATTCGAATAGATCATTCTGGATACTTTTTGGAAACGACAGATAGAGCAGTTTCCCTGATTGAGCAAGTAGATCATCCTTCTGTGAAACTGTTGTTTGATATCTATCATCAACAAATTACTGAAGGAGATCTCTTGAGGCATATTGAACAAAGTTCACATGTAATTGGGCATTTTCATGCTGCTGATAACCCAGGGCGTGACAGGCCTGGTACAGGAGAAATAAATTATCATTTTCTCTTGCCCCAACTCGATAAGCTTTTTAATGACAGCGTACTTCTTGGTTTGGAGTATTTTCCAAAAGAAGATGTGTCTCTGAGTCTTTCAAAGATGGCTTCATTGTTGCAGGGGGCTCATGCATGAAGTATGTATGTGTAGGGACGGGTTGGATCAGTCGACTAAAGCATCTTACATATTATCAGAAACATCCAGAAA
>CAZJMG010000054.1:0-18114 GCA_964547185.1 uncultured Sphaerochaeta sp. | reverse complement strand
GATTGGAAGAGTCCCCAGGATGCCATTCCGCTCCCCTTCGTCTCAAAGATTAATTGTCTCTGTCCATCGTTGCCTAGAGCAAAGGTGTATCGTGAGGTGGTATATAAGGCCATAGATCCCACCTTTGTTTGAATCTGTGTGACAATTTGTTTATCATCAACGCTATAGTCAATCACTTTCCATGATTTCGGTGCAAAGGAGGTGGTGTTGAACACCTGAGCATTCAGTCGGTATGCAATCTGATATGGCGCATCCCCTTCATAGGGAATTTCGACTCCAATAAGGCTTTGGTCGACAAGAGGGCTGACTAGGTGGTATTCATTCGAAAGTTTGCTGTAAATAAGATAGGAATTATCTTCTCGAACTACGAGAAAATCAAGAACCTTGCATCTGCCCTTATTATCTTTTGTCGTTGTATTGATCCATTGATACGAACCCTCCCAGCCGATAGTGGTATAAACAGCCCTCTGTGCAAAAACATCCACATTACCGCTTTTTCGAGCAGCAACAAGCAACTCATATGATTGATATGACTGTAGATTTTTCACTACATATTCAGTATTGGCAAGCCGAACCAAAGGTTTTCTATCCAGATACACGTCGTAATAATCTGCTCCCTTTACTGCATCCCAACGTATATACAGCGCATCAGGATAGGCTTTGACCAAATCAAGGCCGATAAGGCTTGCCAGCGAGAGTAGGCACAAAAGAGTGAGCATTATAAAACGTTTCATACTCAAAGACTATACAGCGTATCGGCATGCTTGCAAGAGGCAAGGACTATCGGTACTATCAGATCATGAAAATCTCGTTAATCTCCTGTTGCCTTGAAGAGGGCAACCTGAACTATCCCTTAGGAGCGCTCTGCATCCAAAGTGCGCTTGAACATGCTTTTTCGAATTCTGATATTGTTACCATACATCATGCCTATACGCTTGCAGACGATCCGTTGCTTGCAGTACAGGCCATTAAAAGCGAAGCTGCCGACATTCTCGGCGTTTCCGTCTATCTTTGGAATCGAACATGGATCGAGCAATTTGCCGTTGCATTAAAAAAGGAATCCCCTTCTCTGATCCTGTTTGCAGGGGGCCCTGAAGTTACCGCAAACCCTCGTAGTTTTGACCTATCGCTTTATACATTCCTGATTCTTGGAGAGGGAGAAGAAACGTCCGTAAAAGCCATCCAAAGCATTTTGGAAAAGCGAGCGATTGAAGGGGAAGGCATTGTTACCGACCTGTCCAACATTAGCTATGCACAGGCAGTGAATCTTCAAAATCTCCCGTCTCCCATCCTCAGTTCATTGGCCGATCAGTTTTTACAACCTGGGTCCTGTGTATTATGGGAGATGACTCGAGGCTGCCCGTTCGCCTGCTCCTTCTGCTTCGAGTCAAGAGGGCTCAGGTCAGTTCGGAGTTTCCCTATCGACCGGCTTGAAGCAGAACTGGACCATCTCATCTCAAGAGAAGTAGCAGAAGTCTACATCCTCGACCCCACCTTCAATATGGACAAGAAGCGTACTTTGCTACTGCTCGAGCTTCTCGCTTCAAGAAACTCAAATATCCATTTTGTCTTTGAGATTCGAGCTGAATTACTGGATACAGATCTTGCTGACGCGTTTGCAAAGCTGAATTGCTCGCTGCAAATAGGCCTGCAAAGCATCGATGAGGATGTCTTGCGTCTGGCTAACAGGCGCTTCAATCCAACCCTCTTTTCACAAAAAATACAGCTTTTGAATGAACGAGGGATAGCGTTCGGCCTCGATCTGATCATCGGCCTTCCAAAAGACAACCTCTCTGCATTCTGTAAAAGTCTTGATTATGCGATGTTGCTCAAACCAAGCAATCTAGATATCTTTCCCCTCGCTCTCCTCCCTGGTACTGTGGTAGCAGAACAGGCTACCGAGTTTTCAATCATTCATCAAGAAAAAGCACCTTATACGATTGAGAGCTCTCCCACCTTCCCAAAACAAGACATCCAAAAAGCTCTCAAGCTCAAGAGTCTTGCAGATCTTTTTTTCACCAAGGGACAGGCCGGCATGTGGATGGGGAAGCTCGCTTGTGCAGTAGAAAGCACGCCAACAAGAATTCTTTTGGCGTTTGGCTCCTTTCTGGAGGCCTATAAAGAGGATCCTGAACAAGTTGATATATACAGCCTTCAAGATGCATTTGTGAGAAGTCTCTTAAGAAAGGTAGGGAAGAAACAGTATGAGGATGCTCTTATGTCTTTCATAGAACTGCATCAGGCCATCGCCTTCTTCCATACATGGGGGGAAAGCCCTGTCATTGAGCTCTCCTACTCCTTGGAGGCCTTATCTGAGCTGGAAAAGCTGAGTTTTGAATCTTTTATTGCAAAGTACCCCAAAAAAGAAAGACAAACGTTAGGAATCTATGCCCAGGAAAATGGAGAAATTCTTTTTCTTCCTATAGAATAATCAGATTGAGTATCTTGCGACTTGAGAAGTGCAAGAAAATCACGTACAGTAATGCAGTAAGGATAAATATGGTGAACCAGAAGAATCTCTTAAGAAAGGGAGCATTGCTTGTTGTTGTTTCCCTAATGCTTCTCACAAGTTGTACGATAACCGAAACCCTGAGTTTCAGACAGACAGGGTATAATTACTCCGAGTTTGATTTTTCCGTCGAAGAATTCTTCATCGCTGTGCTTCAAGACTTCAGTGATTTTTCCGCACCTGATGCAGGGGAAGGAGAACTGATGGATCGGGCTATCGATGATTTCCAGCGAGCCCTTATCTTCAGCCCTACTACAAGAGCTGTCGACTTGAGAAAGACCGGGGAGAACTCGTATGAGGGAACCTTCGAGTTTTCCAACATCATGCGCTTGCTCAGTGATTTAGGGGCGGGTGAGAACCAGAGCCTTTTAAGGATGGCAAACAAGTCCATGACATTCTCTCTCTCCATGGATAATTATCATCAACTGGTCCCGGTAATTCCCTTCCTCGCAGATGAAAACTTCGAAGCGTTCGGACCGGTCTACAACCAAGGACTCAGTGAAGATGACTACTTGGAGATGATCAGCTTCATGCTAGGAGAAGAAGGACCTCCTGCCATTGAGAGTTCTGTAATTACACTTCGGGTAAACACTCCAACTGCCATAACCACCTTCACCAACGGGAAAAAAGTGTCTGAGCAGGTTTATGAATTCAGTTTCCCCTTGATCGACTTCCTCTTGCTTGCAAAACCAATCACCTTCAGCGTCTCTTGGAAATGATCATCTGAACTAAGGGAGGAGCAAAAATGATTGTAGTAAAAGAGGTCTCGAACAAGCGCGAATCACATATTTTTCACACCTTTTCCATCTCGCTGTACAAGCATGTTCCCCAATATGTACCCACGCTCATCTTTGATGAGAAATGGAATTTCAACCCCAAGAAAAATCCTGCCTATGAGTATGTAGAAACAATATGCTTTCTTGCCTACAAAGATGGAAAGGTTGCCGGAAGAATTGCTGGATTGATAAACCATAAGCTGAACGACTTGAAGCAAATCAAGACGTTGCGTTTCCACCGCTGGGATGTGATTGACGATCTTGAGGTTTCAAGAGCACTCTTTGACGCGGTCATAGATTGGGGAAAGAAGAAAGGAATGGATCGCATCATCGGACCGATCGGCTTTTCTGATCTTGACAAGCAGGGACTGCTCATCGAGGGATTCGAAGAGACGAGCATGTTCATCACCCTGTACAACCATCCTTATTACCATTCACATCTCACAGAGCTCGGTTTTGACAAGGAAGTCGACTGGGTAGAGTACCAAATCAAAGTTCCCGAGCAGCCTGACCCCAGGATTGAACGCTTGTGCGATATTGCAAAAAAAAGAAACGGGTATCGCCTTCTTGAATTCTCCAGCAAGAAGCAAGTCATCCCTTATGCTAGAGAGATGTTTCACATGTACAATGACTCGTTTGCTGAACTATATGGATTCTGCCCATTGACAGATGGCCAAATCGATATGGCCATCAAGCAATTCATCAGCCTTGTCTCACTCGATTACATATATGTCGTCGTGGACAAACAGGAGCAGGTCGTTGGATTTGGCATTATGGCTCCCTCTCTTTCACAGGCGATGAAAAAATCCCGAGGAAGACTGCTTCCTCTGGGATGGTATCATATTCTCAAATCGAGTGCGCACCATAGCGTCTTGGACATGTATCTGATCGCGGTCAAGCCTGAGTTCTTCGGTCGCGGGGTGAACGCCATCATCCTCAACGAAGGGGTGAAAAAAGCAATCGAGAACAACGTTGCTTTTGCTGAAACCGGTCCAGAACTTGAAAACAACACACAGGTGCAGACCCAATGGAAATCCTTTGACGTACGGCAGCACAAGCGCCGCCGTTGCTATGCAAAGTCAATTTGAGGGCTTCTTTTAGACATTGAACCTAAAATGCATGATATCGCCATCCTTGACGACATACTCCTTCCCTTCCATTCTGAGTTTTCCTGCTTCACGCACCTTTTGCTCTGTTTTATAGGTGAAGAGATCTTCGCAATTGTACACCTCAGCCTTTATGAACCCTCGTTCAAAATCCGAGTGGATCACCCCTGCTGCCTGTGGGGCCTTATAGCCTGAGCGGAAGGTCCAAGCACGGTCTTCATCTGACCCAGCTGTAAAGAACGTTCTCATGCCCAGAATGTGGTAGGCGCTTCTGATAAGCTGGTTCAACCCTGATTCCTCAAGCCCTACAGCCTCAAGGAACTCCCGTTTCTCCTCATCAGTCTCCAAGACGGCAATCTCCGATTCAATTTTTCCACAGATTACCACAACCTGGGCATGTTCAGTCTCTGCACGCCGCTTGACGATCTTCACATACTCGTTGTCTTCAAGAATCCCCTCCTCATCCACATTACATACGTAAATGACCGGCTTGAGGGTAATCAGATGCAAATCATGCACCAAGGCCAGCTCTTCATCCTCCAAAGCCAGACTTCTTCCCGGTTTTCCCTGCTCCAAACATTCTCTGAGCCGGTGTAACAGTGGAAGCACCTTCTCGGCTTCCTTCTGTGCTTCCTTGTTCACGCGAGTCAGTTTAGTCTGTTTGGCAATACGATTGTTCACCGTATCAAGATCAGCTAGGGCCAGTTCGATGTTTATGGTCTCTATGTCATCCTCTGGATCAATTTTATTATTGACGTGAACAATATCTGAATTATCAAAACAACGCACTACATGGGCTATGACCCCCACTTCCCTGATCGATGCAAGAAATCTATTGCCAAGGCCTTCACCTTTTGAGGCTCCTGCCACCAAACCGGCAATATCTACGAATTCAAAGGTTGCGGGCACCACTTTAGCCGGTGGAATCAATGCAACAATCTTATCAAGGCGGGAATCGGGAACGGAAACGATACCCACGTTGGGATCGATTGTACAGAAAGGATAGTTCGCCACCTCGGCAGGGGCTGCCGTCAAGGCGGAAAAAATAGTGGACTTACCTACATTTGGCAGACCAACGATGCCGCAATTTAAACCCATTGTATACCTCATTATCGACTCTATTGAGTCAGCGAAGGCAGTGTAGCACATATTGACTTGCACGTTAACCAGCCCTATAGTCAACATCGATGAGTACTATCCAAGAACAAGAGACCAGAGGCAAGCAAATCCATGAAATCAACCAGGCAAGGCAAAAAGCCTTGTTGCTTATCATACTTGAGCCGCAAGACACAGAGCAAACCTTTCTTCGCAAATCCCAAGAGCTGCAAGCCTTGGTCGATACAATGGGCGTAGAGAGTGCCTTTACAGAACGCATCATGATTCGGCAGATTCACAGCTCAACGCTTATCGGAAGCGGGAAAGTACAGGCCATCAAGCAATTGATCGACCAAAACCCGGTTGACCTCGTTATTTTTGACAAGGGGATCAACCCCAGGGTACAACGAAATCTTGAAAAAGAGCTTGAAGTTTGCGTCATCGACCGCGATGAGGTCATCCTGCAGATTTTTGCCGACCGCGCAGCGACCAAGGAAGCAGTATTGCAGGTGGAGTTGGCAAGACTTGAATACTCTCTGCCCAGACTCACCCGGAAATGGACCGACCTGTCTCAACAGCGAGGAGGCGTCAAAGGGAGTAGAGGAGCAGGAGAGACACAGCTCGAACTCGACAGACGACAAATTCAAGATCGTATCATCGCCCTCAAAGCACAGCTTAAAAAAGTAGCGCAACAGCGGGACATCCAAAGAAGCCAACGTCTTGAAGGAAAGTTGCCTACCGGAGCCATCGTAGGGTACACCAACAGCGGTAAATCTTCCTTACTCAATGCCCTGAGCAGTGCAGGGGTATTGGTGGAAGATAAACTCTTTGCAACACTCGATCCGACTACCAGAATGGTGAAACTACCCGGTGGAGAGGAGATTCTACTCTCTGACACGGTAGGCTTTGTCAGTGACCTTCCCCACCATCTAGTACAAGCCTTCAAAAGCACCCTTGAAGAGGCAAAGTACGCCGATTTCTTGATCATCGTATGTGATGCATCCCATCCTGACATGATTGCCCAATACACAACTACCGTACAAGTACTCGAAGAACTCGGTTGCACTGACAAAAAGGCCATAGTGCTTGCAAACAAAATGGACAAAGTCACCGATTCTTTCTCTGTTTCCAGACTCAGGTCGATGTACAGTCCTGTTTTGGAAACATCCATCAAGACAGGAGATGGCTTGGATTCATTGCTACTTCAAATCGGGATGACCCTTCATGAACTTTGTCCTACTACAACATACCTGATACCCAACACTCGCCATGACTTGGTATCGCACATCCATCGCTATGGCCAGATACAGAGCATCGAGTATCTTGAGGAAGGCATTCTGGTTACAAGTAAGATTCAAGAGCGTTTCCAAGGTCCTCTGCAACCGTTTTTCAAGGCTTGAAAAAGGATGCTCTGATCAAGAGCATCCTCGTGTCAACAACACATAGTTGGCTTTTCTCAGAACCGCCAGAGGGCCCCGATATATCCATCAAAGTATAAATCAATTTTTGGCAAAATCCATATACCGGGAACAACCCTCAAATAGATATCAAGCGGAACATCTTTGTCGGCCAATCTATACATGACCCCGAAAGGGGCAATAGCGGCAAGACCGAATTTTTGTCCTGACTTCAAGGGGATGCCGACATACGCACCACCGCCGACGGTTACGTCGAACATCGCCTTATCGATGGTAAACTCTGTCAACTTGAAATTGGCTGCCCCGTCTACAGACAGATATCCGGAGAGAAATCCAAAACCAAGATTACCGATCAAGTCAAACCCATCCATCTTGTACTGGACAGCTGCACCAACACCTGTACCAAGATTCAAGCCGATTGCAAGATCAGTTTTTGCAACCCCGCCAGTAGCCGCAGAGACCGGAACCAAAAGCAACGCAACCAGTACCAAGACAAAGAGAAATCTCTTCATACACATACTCCTTTGTAGGCTTGCTTCCTACGATCTATGGATGAAATAAACTATAACACAGGCACATATACTTTGGTAGTGACGAACGAATGAGTTTGAGACAATGGCAAATGCTCTGGAGTTTTCTTACGTTCCTCGGTATTATACAAAAAGAGAGGAAGTGTAAATGAAAACAAAGCAACTTACCCTTCGTGGGGCGATTATTGGGACAGTTGGCTTGCTGGTGATTACCGCCAGTTCAATGTATGTAGCACTGCGAATGGGGGCCTTACCTTGGCCTACAATCTTTGTAACTGTGGTAAGCATGGCAGCTCTTAAAAAGGCAAAAGGATCCACTCTTCAAGAGATCAACATCACCCATACAATCATGAGCAGCGGTGCGATGGTCGCCGGCGGCTTGGCCTTTACCCTTCCGGGGCTTTGGATGATTGATAAAGATGCAACCTTTTCCATCCCAAGTCTCATTGTACTTGCGGTTGTGGGAGCAATTTTGGGAACGCTGTTTTCTGCACTTTTCCGAAAAAAACTGATCGTCGAAGAGGCATTGCCCTACCCTATGGGTATAGCCAGCTATAATACGCTGCAAGCCGGTGCCAAAGGTGGAGCAGGAGCAAAAACTCTCTTTGCCTCGATGGGTGGCTCTGTTCTCTTCACCGTCTTGCGTGATGGATTTGGAAAAATCCCTGCCCTGCTCACCCTCTTCAAAGGCAGTGCAATGGTCCCGGCATTCTCCATCTGGGTCTCTCCCATGGCGATGGGTATCGGGGCAATCATTGGACCGCTTTACGCATTGCTTTGGTTCGGGGGCGCAATTTTCGGGTTTTATGTACTGACACCCATCGGCATTATGCAAGGCCTATTTCCATCCATGGCTGAAGCGGACGTTTTTCGCTCCAACCTTGGTATCGGGCTTATGATCGGCACAGGACTCGGTGTATTTTTCAAAGCGGTTGCTTCAAAAATGCTTGCCCAGAAAAAACTGGAAGAAGACAGAAAAGGGGGCCTTTCAAAAAACCAAAGAATCTTGGTTCTTCTGATTCTTTTCTTCGCTGTAATCATCCTTTCCTTGGGGACTGAATTGGGGCTGGTTGAAGCCATTGTTCTCATGGCCGGTATTTATCTTGCGACCTATCTATCGGGCATGCTGACCGGACAGACCGGTATCAACCCGATGGAGATCTTCGGCATCTTGGTTCTTCTGGTTATCCAACTCATCTCCAAGCCTTCATTGATAGCCTCTTTCAGCATAGCAGCAGTGGTTGCAGTAGCCTGTGGTCTTACCGGTGATGTCATGAACGACCTGAAGAGTGGCCATCTACTTAAAACCGACCCTCGACAGCAAATTCTCGGAGAAGGTATCGGAGGAGTCGTCGGTGCAATTTTGTCGGTATTCGTCCTTTTGATCATGAAAGCTTCATTCGGGGGCTTTGGCACCCCTGAACTTCCAGCCCCTCAGGCTGCTGCTGTTTCTGCTATGGTCGGAGGGCTGAGCCATATTCCGGCTTTTCTTATCGGTTTGGGCATCGGGCTGGTCCTTTTTCTGGCCAATATACCCAGCGCCACACTTGGACTTGGTGTGTATCTGCCGATTTACATCAGTTCGGTAATGGGTGCAGGAGCTCTTCTGAGCGCCCTTGTAAAGGCCGTGCTGAAGAAGCGCATTGCAAAAGAAGCGCTGACAGAAAACACTGGCTTGGTTGCAAGCGGATTGCTTGGGGGAGAAGGCATCACAGGGGTGGTAATCGCTATTCTTTCGATGCTCAAATAGGTATACTGAAAGAATGCAGAACGAAATACATATTCCCAAATCCTTATATGGTCTTGATGAAGCAACCTTAGTTGAAATTCTTGGCTTACAGAAAGCATTCTCAGGAAAACAGATATTCAATTGGCTGGTCAAAGGAGTCACCTCCTTTGACCAGATGACAAACCTAAGCAAAGCTGAGCGTGAACGCCTGAAAGCCTTGATGGACAGTCCTTGCTCCTCGGTGGTGCACACGCAACATACCGACAGCAGTGGGGCTACAAAGCTGGGTATAAAGCTCCATGACGGGTCAATCATCGAGACAGTGCTCCTGGTGGATAAAAAGGGTCGTCATACAGCCTGTCTCTCCAGTCAGGTAGGCTGTGCAATGGGTTGTACCTTTTGCAGAACCGGTACCATGGGCTTGGAGAGAAACCTTGCGACCGAAGAAATCATTGAACAATATGTACATCTTTTACAAGTAAGTGGACAACCAATCACCCACATCGTGTATATGGGAATGGGGGAACCTCTTGCAAACATTGCTGCAGTAAACAGAAGCATCAGGTATTTCCACCAAGAAAACACCTTTCAGATCAGTTACAGAAGAATCACCATATCCACTTGCGGTGTGGTTCCAGGCATCCTGAAACTCGCTGAACAAAAGCTTCCAGTTAAGCTCGCGGTCTCTTTGGTGACGGCAGACAACTACAGTAGAAGCCAGATCATGCCGGTGAACAACAAATGGGACATCATGGAACTCAAGCAAGCGTTGATTCACCTTCAGAGAGTTGGAGGCAAACGCTTCACCTTTGAGTATTGTCTCCTGCACAACATCAATACCGATGAGAAGAGCGCAAAGAAGCTTGCCTCCTACGTGCAGGGCTTGCATGTAGTGGTCAATCTCATTCCCTGGAATCCTGCAGAAGAATTGCCCTATGAGACTCCTTGTGAAGAGGAAATCGACCAGTTTTGCCGTTATCTCGAACGCTATCATGTGAACTATACGAGAAGGAGATCTCGGGGAAGAGAGATCAACGGGGCCTGCGGACAGTTGGCTGTACCACTGAACAAAGGGCTTGACTTGGACTATGAGCTCATGGTTGATGAGGATGATGAGTAGGCTCTGAAGCATAGAACTGCTTATCCAGACGTAGAACGAGTACCAGAAAGAGAAGCAGGACTCCACTTGAGGCCATCAAAAGTCGCAAGGATACTACATCGGAGAGAGGGCCGAAGAGCATCATCCCCAGTGGCAGTGCTCCGCTGTACATAATGTTCTGGAAAGCAAAGATACGTCCTTGCACCGACTCATCGGTGCGTTGTTGCAGCAACGTAATCGTTGCTGTCTGTACTATGGTCAAAGCGACACCGTAGGAAACCATCAAAGATAGATACACAATAAAGCTGTCGATCAATCCCATGCCGATGGCAAGGATTCCAAAAGCTGACATACCGAGTAAGAGTGTCTTTACTTGGTTCTTGTACCCTCCCCAAAAACTCATCAACAAACCACCTAGGCTCATACCGGCAAAACCCACCACTTCGACCAAGGTCATATAGGCATAACTTTGCTTATAGAACCGAGCTACAAACAAGGTAGCCAGAAAGCCTGCCGGTATGACCAAAATGATGAAGATGCCATAGAAAACCAACATTTTTCCAATCCACCGGTTCTCAAAGGCATATCGAGATCCTTCCTTTATTTCCGAAAATACAGACATACCCCTTTTGGGTTTCTTCTGATGTACGAGAGACAGAGCCGCAAGCAAACTACTGCCAACCACTGCTGTCGTCACATCCAGAAACAAGGAGCTTCTCAATGTAGAGAAGGTGAGAAATGCACCAGCTGCAAACGGTGAAGCAAACTGGATGAGGGAAGTAAGGGTGGCATAAAGAGCGTTGAAACGCATCAGATACTGTGGCTCCACTAGGTGGGGAATCATGGCAGAAACCGCAGGAACCTGTATGCCTGTACCGAGGGAACGAACCAAGGATACTATCAGTAAAGAAACATACATTGCAGGCTTCGTTTCAAATAGTGGAAACAATAGAGCCAGAGATAGTGTGGCAAGAGCGATTAGAATATCACTGGCGATGATAAGGTATTTTTTGTTGTATCGGTCAGCCCAGACTCCCGAGACAAAGGAAATCAGAAACTGTGGAACAAAGGCACATAGGGTCAATGCTGATACCCAAACACCCGAAGAAGTCTCCAAGGTTATATACCAAACCAGCGCAAACTGAACGATAGAAGACCCGAACAGCGTTATCCCCTGACTAACGAGAAACAGTATTGTTTTAATTTTCCAACCTTGCATGGAGCACCCTCTGTACAGAATTTTTTACAGCTTAGCTTGTCTTCAAACTCTGGTGGTATAGTGGAGGGTTCATTTTTATCAGCAGTTGTTTCATGGTCTTTGCATCATCCAGGGAGGTAGACAAGGAGACAAGAAGTTGGTCGCAGACAGAAATCAGATCCTCATTCTTCGATGGTGTGTTCAGCACAACTTCCATGTTGGCTGTCGGATCATTCTCCAAGTGTTTGAGTAAACGAAGAATTGCCATGAGGGAGTAGTTTGCCATGCGAAGTGTTCTGATAATCAGTAGTCTTTGGATATCCTGCCCATCATAGTAACGATACCCATTTACTTTACGCTTGGTGGTAATCAGGCCATTGAGCTCCCAGTTTCTCAGGGTATCGATTGTCAGGCCAAGTTGACGGGAAGCTTCCTGGCGTTTCAGCTCGAGTGTTACGGGGCAAATTCGACCTTCGACTATCGCTCGTACCGAATCGATTGCCTTATGTGCACTTCTGATTTCCTCCTCTATCATGCAAGCATACAGATCTGCTGCTTGTAAAGCCTCGTCAAAATTGCAATCGGATGATAGATGAAGAATGCTCAGGACCTGATTACGCAACCCGTGATGCAATACCTCTGCTCTCAAGCCAATACGAGCTAGCTTCATCTGACATATGTGCAGATCTGTGAAAATGCGATATCCGTTCTTACTACGCTCAGCTTCTGTTATGAAGTGCAGTTTTTCGTAGAGGCGCACCGTATTCGGATGGACCTTAGCTTTTGCAGCTACCTCATTGGTACGATAGATTTGCATTTCCTGAAACTACCACCTAGGAAACAATCAATCAAGCGGGAGATCTTGAAAAATTACAATGCTGCTTCTACTTTGCTATAGAAGCAGCATGCAACAGGATTACATTTCTTCCTTACTTCTCTAAAACAGCCTTGATTCTTCTCACTCCAGCTGAAGAAGACTGCTCCTTGAGAATCTTGAAGTGCCCCATCTGTGCCGTACTTTCCACGTGCGGGCCTCCACAAACCTCCATGGAGAAATCCCCAACCGAGTACACTTTAACCTGTTCGCCATACTTGCTGTCAAAGAAAGCAATCGCGCCCTTCTCTTTCGCCTCTTCAAGGCTCATTGTCTCAAAGGAAATAGGAAGATCTCTCTGAATCTGCTCATTGACCAGATCCTCAACCTTCTTTATTTCCTCTGCCGTCATGGCACTGTGATGGGTGAAGTCAAAACGTAAGCGATCGACCGTGATGTTTGACCCCTTCTGTCCAACATGATCTCCGAGTACGATTCTCAATGATTTATGAAGCATATGCGTAGCGGTGTGCAACGCTGTGGTTTTGTCACTATGGTCGGCCAAGCCACCCTTGAACTTCTGCTCTGATCCACTTCTACTGATCTGCTGATGCTTTTCAAAGGCTTCCTTGAATCCCTGCTCATCAACAGTGAACCCATGCTCAGAGGCCAGCTCCTTGGTCAGTTCAATAGGATAGCCGTAGGTGTCATACAGCTTGAAAGCCGTTCTACCGCTGATCTGACGGCTGTTGCCCTTCAGCAAGTTGGGAAGCATCTTTTCAAACTCGCGCTCCCCTTTTGCCAAGGTTTCACTGAACTTAGCCTCTTCCATCGCTAGTTCCTTGAGCACAAAATCCTTGTTCTCAAGCAACTCCGGATAAGCAGCACTGTAGAGTTCAAGGACAACCAAAGCAAGTTCGCCAAGGAACGCTCCCTCGATACCGAGTTTGTGCCCATGCCTGACCGCTCGTCTGATTAACCGGCGTAGGATATACCCCTGTCCGACGTTCGAAGGCGCAACTCCGCGTTGATCGCCTAAAATAAAGACACTGGTACGGATATGATCTGCAAGAATTCTGATGGAAACATCGTCATCCTCATTTGTCGTGTAGGTCTTTGAAGAAAGCCGTTCGATGCCAAGGATAATCGGCTGAAAGACTTCTGTCTCATAGACTGATTTCTTACCCTGCAAGATTGCTATCGTCCGCTCGATTCCCATACCGGTATCGACGCACTTGCGTTCCATCTCTTCATAGGTTCCATCGCTGTTTTTCTTGTAGCCCATGAAAACATCATTCCAGATTTCAAAGTACTTGCCGCAATGACATCCAGGTCGGCAGTCAGGACCACAAGCAGCTCTTCCTGTATCTATGAACATCTCACTGTCCGGACCACAAGGACCGGTCTCTCCGGCTGGTCCCCACCAGTTGTCCTCTCGGGGAAGGAAATAAATCCTCTCTTTTGGAATGCCGTAGCTCTCCCACGTTGCTGCAGCTTCATCATCTCTTGGAACACTCTCATCGCCGGCAAACACCGTAACAGACAGCTGAGAGACGTCAAGGCCCAAGACTTCTGTCAAAAACTCATAGCTATAGGCAATTGCTTCCTTCTTGAAGTAATCACCGAGTGACCAATTTCCAAGCATCTCAAAAAAGGTGAGATGATGAGGGTCTCCTACCGCCTCGATGTCACCGGTACGGATGCACTTCTGATAATCAGTCAGGCGTGTTCCGCTAGGGTGGTCGCTTCCCAGAATATAGGGAACCAGAGGATGCATTCCTGCTGTAGTAAACAAGACAGTGGGATCATTTTCAGGGATCAAGGAAGCCCCACTGATTTGAACATGGTTCTTTGATACAAAAAAATCAATAAATTTTTGCCGTAATTCGTTGGCGGTCAGCTCTTTTTTCATAATTGTAGATAGTAGTCTTCTCATTACTTACATGTCAAGGATGTGCAAGCGTTCCTCTGCTAGGAAAACAGCTGAAGCTGTACAAATGCATCTTTCGGTTTTCCCACACTTGCCTTGCGTTTCATAGCCTGTGCTAAGACTCGGGGTATATCGCCGCTTTTATGTATTACGAAGACTCTGCTCTTGTTTGCAAACTGGCGTGGCCATAGAATACTGTGATTATCCACGCTTCCTTGATAGATGAAGATATACCTCTTTTGCTCCAAGGCAAAGGTTGCCTGTCGTACAGCACCGCCTCCGTCACGATCCTCTACAACCACAGAAGCAAGACTCAAGGCACTCATCAATCGGTTGCGAAGCAAGAAATGCCATTTTTGGGTTTTTGTGCTCGGTGCAAATCGGCTTACTACTGCACCACATTGGGCAATCTGCTGCTGCAAGAGCTCATGCTCTGGAGGATACACCGAACAAAGAGGAGTTCCGATGACAGCTATAGTTGGATTACCCATGGCCAATGCTGCCTTATGTGCAACCCCATCAATACCAAGAGCAAGTCCACTGGCCACAACATAGCCGGCCTTCCCCAGAGCCCTCGAGGTTTGCAAGGCAAGCTCCTTCCCCTCAAGAGAAGGGGAACGTGTCCCTATGACCGAAACAGAAGGCTCCTTCAGTAATCCCAGATTACCCTGCACATAGAGAAACATTGGCCGATAAGCAAAAGAATCAATCTGCTTCGGCCAGTGAGGGCTTGAACGATCTAGTACAACGACCGAATCATCCATCTTCTCAAACGCAGTGCGACAGTGGTAATAAGCATCACTGACAACAGAACTCTTTACCCCAAGAATTGCTGCATACCGATCGATATGCAACAACAACGGTTGGGTTGTATCGAGCTCTGTCTGCAATTGTTCGAATGCTTGCAACGCTTGTTTTTCAGAACCCCTGGATGCATGGACAAGACTCTCGTAATGTAGTGCTTGCAATACAGTAGCTTTCAAGCTCTAATCATCCTCATAGAGTTCATTGACCGTCGCCCAAGCATCCCCATCCCCTTTTCTCAAGCCACTAAGCAGCTCGTACTGATTCAGCAATGTTACCAGATGGGTTTTCTTGACTTCATCTGGATCGGAGATGCCAACCACCTTGGATAGTTCTTCGCTCTCATTGGATAAAGCAACAACTCGATCAAACTCAGCGAGGAGATCTTGTTTCTTTACATAGAAAAAATCAGGCACATTCAAGATGAGAACTGGCATGAACTGTCTACGAACCAAAGCTTCTGCGGTCAAGCGTATCTGTTCTTCACTTGCATCAGGACCCAGGGCTTCATACTGTTTACGCAATGCTTCCATAGGTTTTCCCTCCTGTTCCCATGATAGCCAAGGTTTTCAGAAAAAGCAAAAGCAATACGTACCTTACGCATTCCTTTTTCGATAGAGAAGTCCCAGTACCTGAATGGAGATCAGGGGAGTCATCGCAATAAGAGCCACAACACCGAAGGCATCCAAAAACGGGTTCCCTCCAGATGATGCAGAGGCTCCCAAGGTAAATGCCAGTAGAAAAGAACTGGACATGGGACCAGAGGCAACCCCTCCTGAATCAAACGCAATGGCCGTGAACAACGGTGGACACTTGAAGGTCATCAAGAGCGCTATAAGATACCCAGGAAAGATAAAATAGAGCAGTGGCAATTGGTAGACTACTCTGACCATCGCCAGTGCTACAGCAATGGAAACCCCGATGGAGAAGAAGAGCAGCACCATGGACTTCTTGATCGAACCTCCACTAACATCCCGAACCTGGTCGGTGAGCACCCAAACAGCAGGCTCTGCGAGCACAACCACCGCCCCTAGGAACAATCCAATAGGAACAAGAAGCCATACTTGCTCACTTGAGCCGATAAGCTTGCCTATAGCAGAACCGATTGGCATGAAAGCTCCGTTCACCCCGACCAAAAACAGAATGAGACCCAATGCTGCATAGACCAAACCTTGTATCGTACGTATCAGTTGATATCGTGAGAGATGAAGCAAGGTAACGTGGTACATGCCTAGCAGTACAACCAAAGGACCAAGGGCCTGAAGCACTTCGATAAAACTGTTTTTAAACAATTGACCTAGTGTATGCTGCACACTCTCTCCTCCTGCAATAACCGCAGGAGCTCCCTTAGCAGCCAAAGCCATAACAAGAACCGCAAGGATAGGGCCTATTGAAGCTATTCCAACAAGTCCAAAGCTATCTTCCTCGCTATGCGACGTCTTTCTCACACCCGCAAGTCCGACTCCAAGAGCAAGAATGAAAGGAACTGTCATAGGACCGGTGGTGGCGCCTCCCGCGTCATAAGCGATGCCGAGGAAGAATTGGTCAACAAAGAGAGAGAGGATCATGATCAGGGCATAGAAGCCTATCAATATCCATCGATAGGAGATGGAAAAAATGATACGGGCAAACGATATGGCAACAAAAAAACCCACTCCAAGAGAGATTGAGACAACAAGGCTCATCCTTGAAATCGATTGGGAATGATTTGTGACCTGTTGAGCTAAAACCTGGACCTGTGGCTCTGCGATAGTGATGACCAAGCCGATCAACAAGCCGTTTGCCAACAACAGCTTAAGATTCTTCTTTTTCATCAAACCCGAACCAATTCGGTTCCCATTAGGGTATATACCGATTTCATTTCCCAGGAGAAACAAACTCAAGCCAAGAATTATGGCAATCGACCCGAGCACAAACATGAGAACTGCATCCCATCCTACAGGTGCTATCGTAAGATTCAGAACAATGACGATTAGAATCAAGGGTACAATAGATATGGTTGTTTCCTTGAGTTTCTTTACAAGACTCATCTCTGTGCTCCTCGTTCTCTCATCAATGCGTCATACCACCAAGAGTGATAAACTCTTCAACATCGATACAAAAAGCCAAGCCAGAACCCAACTGAGCAAACTGAGGAACTGTTTTTATTGCATCAAGCACAACCTGAGTCTTTTTTGCATCCACAAGCATGAGTAACATCTCTTTCTCCGGAACAAGCTGTACCCCAAAGAACTTCACATCCTCTTCTTTTCCCGTTCCTCTGGCATTGAGGATCGTCCCCCCGGTGGCTCCTGCCTTTCTGGCGACGTCCATCACTTCATCGGCGACGCCTCGATTGACGATACAGGTGATAAGAGAATATGGGCTTTCCATGGACTTACTCCTTTTTTCTTGCAAATTGGTCATATTGATAGACAAAGGTGATTGCGTATGTCGAAGAATCTGAGGAACATCGAGCACCATCGCTATGCCACAGGCATGTCGCTTATTACGCCTAAAATGATCGAGCGCTTGCAAAATGGACGGAACTTCATTCTTATCGAGCAGGGTAAGGACTACTTCCTTCTCTACATCACCGAGTCCGAGCATGCGCAAAATGGAGTTTTCTGCCGTCCCTCTACCCATGATGATGGTACCCCCACGAGCACCCGCGGCTTTTGTGGTTGCAACCAAGTCATCGCCCAGTCCTTCTGCGACGATACTCAATAGCAATCTTCCTTGCAAATAGACAGTCTGTAGTGCATCTTGCATAACATTCATTCAAGCTAGACAGCTTATCTCCTGACTTTGATGAGAAACCATAGGGAGCCATGGTCATGTGTATACTATACAGGAAAAACAAAAAAAATGCACACTGTACATGGAACCATGTACACTGCACATCTATAAATCGTTAATATAACGACAGTTAAGGAGAAAATGTTTTGCCGCCTCTCAGAATTGAACTGAGGACACAAGGATTTTCAGTCCTTTGCTCTACCAACTGAGCTAAAGCGGCGTCAACGTCATCTTGTATACCCTACTTTCCGATTCCTTGTCAACACCTTTTGAATAAATCTCTCAATCTTGTGCAAAGCTGATACATCTGTTACAGTCTCAACGTCAT
>CAZJMG010000053.1:0-21423 GCA_964547185.1 uncultured Sphaerochaeta sp. | reverse complement strand
GAAAGACTCAAGTAGTCATTACCGGACTATATAAAAAAGTCCTTGACACTAGCAAATGCTATATATCGAAGCAAGCGAGCACGTTTCGAGTATTCAAAAAACCTTTGAAAATCTTGTTGCTTATCACAATACTATGGTAGTTGAAAAAGTTAAATTCATATCGCAAGAATTACCAGAAATAACCAATAGACTAAGAACTCTTCATGAAGAGTTAGCCATTCTGCTGAAAGAAGAAAAAGAATTAACAGAAAAAGTTGCAAAAGGAGATTCTTTCGAAGCATTAGAGAACATAATTTCTGAACTAAACGAGAAATATCGAACGAAAGGGGAATATGAAAGCATCATATCTCAGCTAGGTGAAGTAGAACAAAATATCAAGAATCTAAATGATCAAATCGAAAGTATTAACAAGTATATTTTCTCAGGCGATTTTGAAGAACTGTTGAAGGAACAAGTAAAGAAATTCAACAGATTCTTCTCTTCAATCTCACAAGAGCTATATGGCGAAAAATATGCTCTCACATTTAAAAGAGAAACAAACAAACAAGGCCAAGAGTATTACAAATTTACTGCTTTTAATACAAACATGAGCTCTGGCAAAAAACAAGGGGAAATCTTGTGCTTTGACTTAGCGTACCTATTATTTGCCGAAGAGGAGCAAGTACCCTGTTTACGCTTTCTCTTAAATGACAAGAAAGAGCTTATGCATGATAACCAATTGGCAAAGGTTGCTGATTTTGTACAATCTCAGAATATACAATTGGTGATTTCAATTTTAAAGGATAAGTTGCCATCCTCAGTTTTTAGCAAAGCTCACATCGCTGTTGAGCTTTCTCAGAAAAGCAAACTGTTTAAGATTGAAACCAGGTAATCCCTACTTCTTCGCTGAGATGAACTCAGGAACCAGCTCATGCAATTTTTGGAGCATGTCTATAGGAGAGCTGCCATTGAAGACCGTATAATAGTGGTTCAAGAACGTCAGCTCTGAAAGCTCGTGGTTGTTCAGCTTGGCCCGATGCACCAGCTTGTCCTCGGTGGGGATGGTCGTGTCCTTGTTGGCCAAGAGTTCCTCGTAGAGCTTCTCCCCGGGCCTCAGTCCGGTGACGATCACCTGGCTTCTGCCATCACCATAATACTTCACCAATTTCTCTGCAAAATCATAGATACTCACCGGCTGTCCCATATCCAGGACCATGACCTCCCCGCCCTTCGCCATGGAGGCTGCCTTGAAGACCAAGCCGACGGCCTCGGGGATGGCCATGAAGTATCGGATGATCTCCTTGTGCGTGACGGTGATCGGGACCCCCGCCTTGATCTGTTCCATGAACAAGGGAAGCATGCTTCCCCGGCTTCCCAGCACATTGCCAAAGCGTACGCACACCATCTCAGTCTCTTTGCTGTTGAGCATGCCGGCTAAAAGCTCGACCACCCGCTTGGTGGCCCCCATCACGTTTGTTGGGTTCACCGCCTTGTCGGTGGAGATGACCACCACCTTCTCCACCTTGTGCTCTTTTGCACTCTTGAGCAGGGCGTACGAGCCACAAATGTTGGTGGTGACCGCCTCCTCAGGATACAGCTCCTGAAGCGGAACGTGCTTGTACGCCGCCGCATGGAACACAATCTGGGGTTCATACTGGGCCATCAGGCGATCGATTTTCTTTCGGTTCTTTATGTCGCAGACCACCGGCACAACCAAGTCGCTCCACTCCTTCTGATAGTTGTGCAGCCGAAGGGCTAGGTCGTGCAACTCCGTCTCGTCGATGTCCAGGAGGAGCAACTGGGCAGGGCCATAGCTCAACAGCTGCCTGCAGATCTCACTGCCGATGCTTCCGCCTGCCCCGGTAACCAGGATCCGCTTGTCTCGGACCATCAGACGGATGGGTTCCTTGTCTATATTGATCAAAGGTCGGCCAAGCAGGTCGGCGTAGTCTAGGTTCCTCAGATCCAGTTCCTTGGAGCCTTGCTGCATCTCAAACAGCGAGGGAATGACCTTGATGTCACAGCCTGCATCCTTCGCTGCATCGACGGCCTTGAGCATCCGCTCCTGCTCAATGCTGGTGATTGCAATGATCAGGGTCTTCGCTCTCAGATTTACGAGCACCTGGGCCAAATCATCGACAGTGCCATGGACCTTGAGCCCCAGCATGTACGTACCCGTAAGCGAAAGGTCATCATCAACAAACCCTACAACATGATAGGGCAGCTTCCCCTTGATATTCTGACGAACCAGCGTGTTTCCCAATTCCCCTGCACCGTAGACGACTGCACGGGGCAAGTTGTTGCTCTCTTGCTTGTTGCGGTAGTTTAAAAAACTTCTGAAGGCAACGCGAGAGCCGGCTACAAGAAGGAAGCCGTAGCCATCGGCAACGATGAGATAGGGAATCCAAGGGTTTTGAAAACCATCGTCAAGGAAACAAAGAAGCACACTGATAACAAAGACAGGTACGAAACCTGCGAGTGAACGATTGAGCACGTCAAGAGAGCTTTCGCTGACACGGATGCGGTAGAAGCGAACGGCAATGAGCACAAGTTGTATGGCAACGATGTTGACCAGGGCGTAGGAATGAAAAAGAGGGATAAGAGAACAGAACACCACCCAGGAAGCAAGAAAACTTGCTAAAAGAAGCAAGAGGAAATCAATAAGCACCAATACAGACCACCGTTTGGTCTGGTTTGCCGGAACAAGTCCCATATACAACCCCTTTTCAAAATATCCAAGCAGAACAAGCAAGCTCTCTCACAATAGCACGCACACGTTTTGAGCAACAAGATATAAGAGATCCTTCTTCAGATACTCATTCACCAATTCCTCTATCTGATTCAATAAACTCAATGGGCATGCTGACTCGTCGGATGACCTCAGCAAACTCAAACTCCACCAAGGCACGAGAATGCCGGTAGTCCACCTTTACAATCTTTCCCATGAAATCTTTCATAGGACCTTCAATAATCTTGATCGGTTCATCCTTCTTGTAGATTGCCTTTGAAGGCTTAATCGTACCCTTGTTGTGCATAATCCAAGCAGCATACTCATAATCAGGGCCCCTGAGCTCAATGGTCTTATCCAAATTCCTTAGAAACCCGTAGCAACCGGGAAGCCGATGAACGTCACCTGAAAAACAGCTCAAATCATCCTCGCTGGAAAGCAACAAGTATCCAGGAAGAATGGGATGGTCAGTCATGATCTTTTTTCCCTTACGACGGTCAATCATACGTCGCATGGGAATATACACCAAGACATATGCTTCATTTCCAAGTTCTCGCAAGAAGAATTTATGTAAGTGGGCTCGGAGCTTCTCCTCCCCACCGGTCTTACACGCCATAAAGTAGTAATGCATAGTCGCCTATAGTAAGGTATTCTCCACCTTTTGTCATCAGAGAGAGAAGGCTTCGATAAGCGCATTTCTCATTACTGCCCTGTCAGGGCTTTCCCCTGTCCAGCCTTGCAGGGCAATATAGCCTTGAGAGACCAGCATGCCCAATCCATCGAGGGTCTTACACCCCGACATCTGTGCCCGACTGAGAAACTCTGTTTGCACAGGATTGAAAACGACGTCACAAGCTACCGTATTTCTACCGCTTGTTGAAAACACAACATCAATGCAGGCTTCTTTGTTGAACAAGCCCACGCTAGTTGCTTGTATTACGATAAGATTGTCCTCCTCTATACTATACGGACCTTCAAAACGTTCTGTTTGTATTTCTGTTTTTGAGATACCAGAAAGCCGTTTTGCCAAGGCAATAGCCCTAGCTTCGCTTCTGTTTATCAAGACCAAGGACTTTGTCTGTGCAAGCACCAACTCTGCAGCGATTGCAGAGGCTGCTCCTCCGCTTCCGAACAGCAAAACCTTTCTTGATGGAAGATCATCAACCAAGGTGGCAAGGTCGTGCATAAAGCCTTTTCCATCGGTGTTGTCCCCTACATACCTGCCGTCTGCATTTCGGGTGATGCAATTCACTGCCGACGAAAGTTGTGCACTCTCGCTCAGTTCATCCAAGAAGGGAAACACGCTCTGCTTATAGGGTGCTGTGACGTTGCCGCCGGCGAACTGCAAGGCTCTCAAGCCCCACAAGCTTGCTTCCAACTCAACCTGAGGCACGTCAAAAGTCAGGTACCTGCCATCATAGCCCATTGAAGAGAACGCCTGCTCAACCATATGCTGGGTAGGATTGCCCACCACAGGGCTTCCGATACAAAAATAGAGCTGTGGCAAGGGACCTTTCATTAAAGCTTTGAGTATACTCATGCTCCTCCTTTTGCTACTGCTCTCATAAAAATGTTAATAATACATGCAAGTTTACCATATTTATACAAAAATACTATGAAAACATACAAAATAGTGTAACATTTCCTTTATCTAGCATGTTTTGCTAGTTGGAGGACTTGCGTGAAAGCTACTAAATATCTTCAACCTACCAAGCTGCTTGACTACAAAGACCTGAAGATTCAAAGGCTTATTCTAAGCAACGAATGGAATACTCTTCTCTCTGATTCCGCGAAGATTGAAGCTGTCTACAACTATGTTCGTGATAGAGTATTATATGGATATTCAACGAACTTTGACCTGAAAGCATCACAAGTGCTCGGCATGGGATATGGAAACTGCCTTACCAAAACAACCTTGCTTATGGCGCTGCTCAGAGCCATGGGCATTCCTTGCCGCCTGAAGGCAGGGACGATAAGCAGAGTAATCTTTCGAGGCTTGCTCCCTGCAATAGAATATCGTTTGATGGATAAGACCATACACCATAGTTTTGTCGAGCTCTATCATAACAATACATGGATTGCAACTGCTGGACACATTGTCGACAGAGCCTATCTTACAAAACTACAAGCGAAGTTCCCTGATCACATGGGGTCCTTTCTTGGATATGGAATCGCTGTGATTCACTTTCGCAACCCTCCCATACATTGGAACGAAGGCGAAACATCCATACAGAACAAAGCACTCCACCATGATCTTGAAGTCTTTGAAGATCCTGACAGCTTCTTCAAGACACACCCAAAAGCAATAAAGGACTCACAAAGATTCGTCTTTCAGAAGTTGATCATACCTTCCTTGAATGAATCTATTACGAGTCTGAGGAACAATCCAAACCCCTAGCAGCCTATTTGCACTAGTCTTCTGAATCCGGTGTGATGGTAGGAATGAATCGTTTGACAAAAGCGACCTTGTCACTTCTATGCTTGAGATAGAAGTAGCCGGCAATACAAAAGATTGTAGCTCCGATAAAATTGACGAATAAGTCCTTCATGGTATCGATGAGCCCAATATCAAGATACCCACCCACTCCAAGCTCGGTGCCGTTTACCACCACTGATTCTATATCCTTGATGACGACAACCTTTTGGCTTGCAGTAGGATCAAGCGCTACGGAGCGGATGGTGGTAATCACAGTATCTTTTTGCATATCCATACCAAAGAACATATCCATCCCGAACTCAAAAAACTCCCAAATCACGCCTATGGTCATCGAAAAGCAAAACGCTACAATAGCAACGAACAAGGGTGATAATCGAATGGAAAATCGTTCGTTCTGATTGAGGATGTCTACAAGGGAAAAGCCTATCGCCGCCGCAAGAAACCCGTTGAGAGTATGCAAGGCAGTATCCCAAAAAGGATAGGTTATATAGTAGGCCCGTATTTCACCAAGGATGGCGGCCGCAAAGATAAAAATCAAAATGATGTTTTCCAAAGTATCAGGAATATCAATTCGAGTGTTCGTCTCAATGAAAGAAGGTATGGCAAAGAGAATGAGCGTGAGCACGCACAGAAAGACGTTCTCATAATTGCGATTGAAGAATTGGGAAATAAGAACCAAGAAAACTATCAATCTCAACAAGAAGTGAACAAGTCGTGCACTATCCTTGTCCCTGAACATCTGTCGAAAGCTTTTTTTTACCGGTTTCTTCCACTTTTTCATTCCTTGATAGTGTTCGCAGAAGCAAAATAGGTCAAGTGAAAAAGCAATACAAAATCTTAAGATTGAAAAAACTATAAATAAACCTTGATTCCTGCATAATCATAGCCTATAGTAATGAACAAGAAGAGGTGCTGAACCTCCTTCAACAAGGACTGAAAATCCGGTTGGTGTGTTGGTCATTAGCCAAAACGACTGGGGGAGAGACAGAAAATCTCTCCCTCATGCTTTGTCCGGGCACCTGTCAAATCCATCTTGGGAAGCAATACTCCCCACGGTAGTTGGAAGCGTTGTACATCGGATACTTCATCGGAAGGTAGGTCTTTTCCCCCTTGATTTGAGCCCGATCTTGGCTGTAGATCCAAAGACTCTTGCGATCCCAGACAATAATCTCTTCTCGTTCATCATCCAGGACGTTCAAGACCTCACAGCATACGTCAGGGTGCCCGTCATCTGGAAATATGACCACCACATCTCCCTCTCCGTCCATCAGACCACCACTAGTAGCACTTGCGCTTAGCAACACCAAGTCCTGGCCTGAGCCGTCCCAGTTGATCGGGGCGATCAAGGCCCCGTTTGCTCGCAGCTCCTTTGCCCAAAGCTCAGATCCGGTGCAGTCATGCATGTAGATGATTCCCTGACTACCCCAATAGGTGGTGGTGCAGATCTCAAGACCTTTGTTTTGAGGCAGGTAGTTACCGACACTGATACGCTGGCCATGGCCGTTGATCGTTCTTTTTAGTATAGTTCCATCTGGCTTGAGAAGCATGAAACCCTCCCAGCCGGAGACGATGGCTATCAACTCCTTCTCATCCGGATTAATCGGACCGATTACTATCTCGTCGGTATGGTCGATTGAAATCGGGAGCTCCCAAAGGAGCTTGCCGGTACTGTCTATCATGTTGTAACAACTGAAAAGTTCATCCTTTCCATCACCGTTGAAATCATAGGCATAGGGAAAGTGCCCTGTGTTGTTGTGGTTGAAGGACCACAACAGATTGAACTGATCGTCATAGATCCAGAGTCGTGCATACCGGTCCTTGATCAAAAGGTCGCTTGGACGTTCTTTGCCCGAAACATTCACTATCCGAATGGCATCCACGTTCAACCGCTCAAAAGCATGATGACCGAATTCCACTCCGCATAAATCTTGTACAGGTTCGGTGTTCAGTGGAGTATCCATCTGCTTCTTCACCGTTCCAGTACTTCCCTCAAGAATGAAAAGCTTGAAGTCCCAGCAGGCGATCACTTCATCAAAACCATCATTGTCGATGTCATATACCTGAAAAGGAAGATCGGTGGTGAGCAAAAGAACATCCTCATCGTCCCTGCTCTCTCCAAGCTGCCAGAGCACCTGTCCGGTTTCCATACTTACTGCAGTCAGACAGCTGATCGTGGGATAACGATCCTTGTACACCCTTCTTTGGTGTTGAGCCATCACAAAAAAGAGCTCATCGTCTCCCTTGAGGTGCCCAAAACGTATCTGCCTCCCTGATCCAAAATCTTTCAGGTCAATCTTTCTGACTACTTGCATCTGAGGAAACTGTCCACGTTTGCGTGCAAGACGGACCTCTTTCTCTTGTTTTTCTCTTTTCAATCGTTCATGCTCTGCTTCTGTAGTACGGACACGTACAGAAGCGTATTGAGTGGGCATACAACCACAAAGGGCGATACAACCCGTCTCATACCGGCAGTCCTGGACTTTCAGCACTTCCTTCTCATTATGAAAAACCACTATCGTGTCGCCTGAAGCGGTAATCATAAGCTCCTGAAAGTCATCGGTCGACCAAGAGAGAGCAACCTTCTTGAGGGTGGTACGCTCAAGAAGGTCCACCTTTTGCACCTCAAGCCCTTCACCGGTGAAGAATACGCCGTAATGTCTCAAACTTGTTTGGTAGCGAAAGAGAATACCCGAAAACAAATCTTTCGAGAGCGGACGGAGACGAATGCTGAGCATGTAGTCCTTCCAATCTTCGTCTCCGGCCACCAAGGTGGGAAGGGTGGTCTTCTCCTGTGGCTCCTGGATCCGCGAAAGCTCCATCATGTGCGACCCATCAAAAAGCGGATTGGTCACAATCCAAGAAGGACCCTTGTAGTTGTAGTTGGCAATTGGATCGTGCCACCTTCCTTTGTAGCCCGGTTCAGGAAAGTAGTGGTACTCCCCCATGGCCGAGTGCTCCCTATCAAAGGGAAAAGGACCGAGTGCAAAAGAGGAGAAATCTTCGTCAAAAAGAGGAATATCGTACACAAAAGGCTCCTAGTACTTCTTACCAGCTCAGCAGGGTATCGACGTCGACGGCAAGTCCGCTGGCAATTGATTTGTTTGCCGCAATTCCTGTAAGAATGGATCTGATGCCATCATTGTGGTCGGCACTCCTGTTCAGAGGATCTGCAGGAGGGTTCTCCAAGAAGATATCGTCCAGCATCACAGGATCCCCACCACCATGGCCGCCTTCCTTGGCCTGGACCTCCACGTCGTAAGGGGTGTCGAGCAAAGGAAAGACCCTGATCTTATGAAAAATCGTTGCACCCTCATCAGCCTGCGCACCTCCTGCATTGATATACGGACGCTCCATGGCTGAGTACTCAATTCTTCCTTTACTTCCATTGATCGCTACGTTGAACCCTTCCCAAGGAAGGTAGGAATTGAGAGAGTAAGAGAGCATTGCCCCACTCTTGTATTTCACCAATACAGCCATAGTGTCCTCTATACTGACATCATCAGAGAAGACCGAACGGTCACGGATATACCCGCTCTCCTCTTCTGCATCAAGGTACAGCCCCTTGAGGGTGGGGTTGCTTTGCATGTCGATTCCAAAGGGGTCGTTCTTTGCAATTTCACTGCCATGGCAGCGGTAATAGAAATTCTGGACACCTCGTCTTTGTGCAGCGTCCTGCCCATAGAAGTTCAAGGCACCGAAAGCAAAGACTGTCTTGGGCTGGGTCGCCAACCAGAAGTTAACCAAATCGAAGTGATGGGTTGATTTATGTACCAACAAGCCCCCGCTGTTAATCTTGTTTCGATGCCATCTCCGGTAATAATCTGCACCATGATCGGTATTGAGCAACCACTCAAAGTGAACAGAGAAAACCTGCCCGACAACATCGCTTTGGATCAACTCTCGCACCTTGCTGTGGTGAGGGGCATAGCGGTAGTTGAAAGCAACCCGTATTGATTTGCCGTATTTCTTCTGGGCATCCAGGATTGCTTGGGCTTTTTGGTCGTCGATGGTGATGGGCTTTTCACAAATTACATCACAACCCTTTTCCATGGCCCGGATGATGTATTGGTCATGAGTGCGGTCGACGGTTGTAACAATGATTACATCGGGTTTTTGCTCATCGATCATACGATCGAACTCGTTGCTCTTGTAGGTAGGAACGGGAAGATGGTTGCATTTTTCCACTAAAACGCTGTTGGAAAAATCCATCCGCTTTTGACTCATATCACAAAAACCAACCAGTGAGCAGCTCTCTTTGTACCTGGTGGCTATCGCTTCATAGAACATACGGGCCCGTCCACCGGTCCCGACCTGTGCATATCGTTTTTGTTTCATGCCATGACTCCATTTCATAGGCTGTTTGTACAGAAGTATACGCCTTCTTATGAGTGTTGTCGTTGGCAGAATACCGAGAGAGTTTATCCTTTTTCGTAGATTAGTAGTCAGTACGAGTTGTAAGCCGCACTTTGGCAATATACTCTGAAGGAGCAATGCCCCCATGCTGTTTGAAGAATCGGGAGAAGTATTGTAGATTCTCAAACCCTAGATTCCATCCGATTTCGCTGAGCGTGAGTTCTGTGTTTTGTATAAGAGACAGAGCTCGTTCAAACTTGACAAGATTTATATACTTGATCGCAGACAACCCTGTCTGTTTCTTGATCACTCGATACAGATAGTCCTGGTTATATCCACAGGTGGAGGCCATCTGCTGAACACTGAAAGAAGACCCGATATTGTTGTTGATATATCCATCGACGATATCCAGTACTTCGTTCTTGGCAGCCAAGGAAGCCTTTCGCAACTGGTGGATGGGATTTGATTCATAAATCGGCAGGGAATGCTCAAGACAAAGGCGATTCATACACAGCAGGCACTCCATCAAAAGCGCAGAAGACATAGACTTATAATGCATAGCCTTGCGTTGTCCCTCCAATACGATCCTGGAAAGGAGGGTGTATATCTGATTCTCCCTGTCGGTGAACTTTGTATCGATTGTGAGTAACACTTCCTGTAAAAGAGGATCTTTGGCTGTGAATTTTACTTCAAGCATCTTCACCCCCTCCTTGCTCGTCGCACTGAATGCATGCCTGCGCCCGAGCCTGCAGAACACGATATCCCCGGCTACAAGATCATACGGAATCCCATCGAAGAAATTCCTCGCTGTCCCGGCGTAGACAAGCTGCACCTGATAGTCGTTCTCATGATGGTGCTCTTCTTTGCCCTCTCCCTGTCTGTAGTAAAAACGTCCGGATGAGGTTATTCTCACATACATTGCATCGTACCTCTCTGTATGCACCAGCATAGAAACATAGAGCAGAAAAGAACAAGACCGTATATACGAAAAAGTATAACTATTTTTCCCTTTCTGCTAACGACTGGAGAATCGTGTGCTCCTATACTACCATCAACAGGGCAGATGCATGCCCCAATCTCTGAGGAGGACTTTTATGCACAAGAATAAGCGAATCATACTTACCCTTGCAGGCTTGTTGCTTTGCCTCGCAGCTGTCACAGCTGCCGGGCAGAGAGACAGTGCAGCTGCAAGTACACCGTCCATCACGCTCGCCACTGCGGACAATACCTATGGGTTGAGCACCGATGCCGACCTACAGGGGGCCATCACAGCCTTGATCGAGTCAAAGACAGGGACCAAGATCACCCCGATCATCCCCCCTCTCGCCTCCTACACCGACAAGCTCGCCACCTTGGTGAACAGCGGGGACGTTCCTGACCTCTTCGTCGTTGCCCAGGCAATGACCAGAGTCCCCATCATGGTAGCCCGAGAGCAAATTCTCGACCTTACCGACTATATCGCAAAGAGCCCGGCGCTTTCCAAGCTTGACCCTTCACTCTTTAAGGATTTGCAGATTGACGGCAAGACCTACTTTGTTCCCTACAATTACCCCAAGAGCAAGGCAATCTTCATCAGAAAAGACTTGATGGAACAATATGGTGTGAATCTCAGCTCAACCCCGACGACCGAAGAGTTCCGAACAGAGATGGCAAAGTTTGTCGGCACGGGAATCATTCCTTTCAACTTCCCTAAATGGGTTGACAACTTCCAGTTCTTCTACAACTCATTCGGTGCTTGGGGTGGTGTATACCAGAAAGACGGAGTCTTCATCGATGGATTCCAAACTCAGGAAATGAGAAATGCTCTTGCCTATCTACGACAACTCTATGTTGACGGGACCCTCAACCAAGAGTTCATCACTACCGAGAACAGCGGCATGAGAGAAAAGACGTATACAGCCCAAGCTGCAAGTTCGATCGATTATGTAACCAACTACATCAACTACGTACAGAACACCACAGCTGCCAACAAGTATACCGATATGCACCTTGTATATAAGATTGTCGGACCAGAAGGCCATGGAGGAAGTCTCAACGAGGCAACACAAACAGCGTTCGTCATCTCCTCAAAGACAAAGAATCCCGAGGCTGCGGTAAGGGTTTTGGAAACCATCGTCACCGATGATGAAGTGTATCCTGCCTTCTTCGGCATTGGACTTGAAGGAAGTCACTATACCCTCGATGCAGAGAGGAACATCGTACCCACGACAAAAGCCGCCAATAGTGGGTACCGCTACACCCTCAACTATCTCAGCGACTCCTTCATCGACATTGACCTTGCAAACCTGCCCTTCAAGCTTTCCTCTGTCCTGGAACAGGGACTACCCAAGCAGATAGAGCACATCAAGGCAATGCAGCCGAACCTCGGTCCGAACTATGCTGCTGCAGTACCGGTAGGCGTCTCTGTTGCCTACGACCGCGTTGCACCCTCGATCAAGAGCACCCGCGAGTCTGTAGCAACCAAGATCATTGTTGGTTCTGTAAGCCTCGAGCAAGGTATGGCTGAGTACCAGAACTTCTGGAGATCCATCAACGGACCTAAGATCTTGGAAGAACTGAACGCATCTTTGTAACTTCAATCAGTACATGATACGTGATCGGTTTCCGGGAAACCTCCTGGAAACCGATTCTTTAGAGACAGAGCAAGGTGAGTGTTTTTCATATGCCAAAGACCCCTGGAGAGCGAGCTGAAGATTTGGTCTCGCAGATGAAATTGTCTGAAATGATGAGCCAGCTTCGCCATGACGCTCCTCAGATCATGCGTTTGAATATTCCTTCCTACAACTGGTGGAACGAGGGCCTTCATGGTTCTGCACGTAGTGGCACAGCCACGGTCTTTCCTCAAGCAATAGGTCTGGCAGCGAGCTTTGATGAGCAGTTGCTCCATCGTTGTGGCCAGGTGGTATCTATCGAGCAACGAGCGAAGTACAACCTCTACCAAAAAGAAGGTGATAGGGACATTTATAAAGGTTTGACCGTCTGGTCCCCGAATGTGAACATCGCTCGTGACCCGCGTTGGGGTCGGACACAGGAAACCTATGGAGAGGACCCCTATCTCACATCCCGCCTTGCGGTAGCCTTCATAAAAGGGCTCCAAGGAGAACAGGAAGTTCTGCGATGCGCTGCCTGTGTAAAGCACCTTGCTGCACACAGCGGGCCTGAGCCAAACAGGCACAGCTTCAACGCAGTTGTAAGCAATAAAGACCTACAGGAGACGTATCTTCCTGCTTTTGAGGCAGCAGTCAAGGAAGCGAAGGTTGATGCGGTGATGGGCGCCTACAGTGCAGTAAATGGAGAACCGTGTTGCGGCAGCCCAACACTTATGAGAGAACTGCTGCGTGAAACGTGGTTGTTTAAAGGGATGTACATCTCTGATTGCTGGGCGATACGTGACTTCCATCTTGGTCACAAGGTAACGAAGAATGAAGAAGAGTCGGCAGCCTTGGCTTTGAAGAGCGGTTGTGATTTGAACTGCGGTTGTGAGTATAGAGCTCTTGAGAGAGCCTACCAAAAAGGCCTGATCACCAAAGAAGATATCACCCAAGCCACAATCAGGGTCTTCACGACCAGATTCAAGCTGGGGATGTTCGACCTGAAAACGCCGTATGACGATCTTGGCATCGAGCATTTGGATAGTGAAGAACACGCAAACATCGCCTATGAGGCTTCCTTGCGCTCAATAGTTCTTTTGAAAAACGATACGCTGCTTCCCCTGCAGGGCGACAAATTGCAGACGATTGCCGTCATCGGACCGAATGCAGATAGCACGAAAGCTCTTTGGGGAAATTACCACGGGACCTCTTCACGGTACGTTACCATCCTGCAAGGCATCAAGCAGAGGACTGAAGGGTACGCCCGTATTCTCTATAGCGAAGGGTCGAGCCTGACAAAAGAGAAGGTTGAGCGGCTGGCAAAGGAAGATGACAGACTCTCTGAAGCTGTTTTCATGGCCAAGGCAAGTGATGTAGTAGTGCTGTGCCTCGGTCTTGATGAATCAGTGGAGGGAGAGATGCGTGACGATGGCAACGGAGGCTGGGCTGGAGACAAACAGGACCTGAGACTTCCTTTGTGCCAGAGGAAGCTTCTCAAAGCAGTAGCAGACACCGGTAAGCCGATAGTCCTCGTACTGCTTTGCGGGGGAAGTCTCGATCCTGAGATCGAAGAGTACCCGAATGTGAAGGCTCTGGTGCAAGCCTGGTATCCAGGCCAAGAGGGAGGCAGGGCGATAGCTTCCTTGTTATTTGGAATGAGCAATTTTTCTGCAAAGCTTCCTGTCACTTTTTATAAGAGTAGTGCACCGCTTCCTGACTTCTCCGACTACTCGATGAAAGGACGGACGTATCGGTACTGTAATTACGATGCAGTACTCTATCCGTTCGGCTTCGGACTCTCCTATTGTACCTTCAGGTACGGCATCGAGAGCATACAGCAAAAAGACGATAAAGAGGTTGTGCTTGTTGCCACGGTACGTAATACAAGTCAGTACGACGGGAGGGAGGTCCTCCAACTGTACATGACCAGCAACAGTTTCGATGCTCCTCCTCACCCGACTCTTTGTGGTGTGCAAAGCGTCCCTCTGGCGAAAGGAGAAGAAAAAAAGGTATCCTTCACCCTAAAAAACCAGCAGTTCACTGCGGTAAACGATGAAGGAATTCGTTATCCCATTACAGGGCAGTTCACCTTCTTTGTAGGAGGAAGCCAGGGGGACTCTTTGAGCCGAGAGCTGGGAGCAGCTTGTGTCTCAGCGAGTACATTTTTTCGATAAGGAGTCATGCGATGGCAGATAAACCTATTGTGATACGCACAAAACCACCGCTTTGGACCCGGGTTAAAGCACAGAAGTTTTTGCTTCTGATGCTGCTGCCGGGAGTCGTCTGGTATGTATTGTTCAAATACCTGCCTCTCTTTGGCTTGTCCTTAGGGTTTACCGACTATGGATTTCGGGCAAAAGTTTCTTTTGTTGGGCTGGAAAACTTTCAAAGGCTCTTGAGTTCTTCTATTTTCTGGAATGCCTTCAGAAATACGCTGATCATCAGTTTGGCAAATATAGTCTTCTACTTTCCCGCTCCCTTGATCGTCGCGCTGATGATCAATGAACTAAGAAGCCTGAAAACCAAACGTTTCATCCAATTTCTGATCTACATACCCTACTTTTTCAGCTGGGTTGTCGTCGGTAGCATTTTTGTGAACCTGCTCTCCCCTTCCTCAGGCTTGGTAAACAACATCATCACCCGTTTTGGAGGCGACCCAATCTACTTCATGGCAAGCACCAGGTTCTTCCGTCCGGTGTTGGTAAGCTCGTATATCTGGAGGCAAATGGGCTACGGGGCCGTCATCTATGTTGCCAGTCTTACCACAGTGCAGCCTGAGTTGTATGAAGCAGCGACAATCGATGGTGCAGGACACTGGGGTAGGCTTTGGCATGTTACCTTGCCCGGTATCCGCTCTACCATTGTAACTATGCTGCTTCTGAACTTGAGCCACGTTCTGTTGATTTTCGAGCAGGTGCTCGTCATGTACAACGCTGCGGTCTACGATGTGGCCGATGTACTGCAGACGTATGTATTCCGCGAAGGTGTACTTGCCGGTGATCTTGGATACTCGATTGCCGTCGGCATGTTCACTTCCATTGTCAGTCTGACGTTGGTGCTCTCGACCAACAAGATCAGTGCCCGGTTCCTCGACGAACCGATCCTTTAGGAGCAGAACCATGAGTACGACAACTACAACCTCCATCAGGGAGACTCGGGGAAGAAAGGTTTTCCGTGTAGCAAACACCCTGATCCTTGTCTTTATCTGCCTTATATTCATTATCCCGATCTGGAACGTCCTGATCACCTCTGTGGCAAAGGATATCGATGTCATGGGAACCGACTACCTGTTGGTACCCCGATCTTTCACATTGCAAAACTATTGGCGAGTGCTCAACAGCGGGTATATGGGAGCGTTCAAGAACTCACTTTTTGTTGCGTTCTTCGGTACAGCTCTGTCGATGCTCATTACCGTGCCGATGGGCTTCTCCTTGGCACAAAAACATCTGATCGGCCGTTCAATCCTTATGAAGGCGATCGTGTTCACGATGGTCTTCGACGCCGGTATCATGCCCTTCTACATCGTGGTTCGTTCGCTTGGGTTGATCAACAGCATGGGGGCGATTATCTTCCCGGTAGCCCTTTCAACGTTTAACTTGATCATCATCAAGAACTATATGGCAAGCATTCCCGTCTCCTTGATTGAGAGTGCAACCCTCGATGGATGCAATGATGTGACGATTCTGCTGAAGATTGTACTTCCGCTTTCTGTCTCCATCATTGCTGCTGTCACACTGTTTTACTTTGTAAGTTACTGGAACCGCTATTTTGAGGTTATCATGTTCATCAACGACAGTCGTAAGTACACCCTGCAGGTAGTGCTTCGCTCCTTGATGTTCGAGTCCGATGAGTCATTAGGGGGTGGTCAGTATGTATACAACAACCTGAAAATGGCAGTCATGGTACTGGGAATGCTCCCGGTTCTGATCATCTACCCGTTTGTCCAGCGGCATTTTGTCTCCGGCTTGATGCTCGGAGGAGTTAAAGGGTAATCAAGGGTTTTGCACTTCTTCTTGCTCTACTTCAAACCCTATTGCATGCCGGCTTCTCAGCAGAGGCCGGCTGCTTTTATTTCGTCCAATCTACTGAATATACTTGATTATTACCTTTCGTTCTGACCACCCAACGTTTCTCATGGTCCATACAGGAACGAGCTATGTAGTACGACTCCTGGTGCCCACTCTGACAGCCTTCAGATGCGGGGCAAGCTGTTCTCTGCTTGCTACCCTGCTCTGCTGTCAGAGGGTGTTCTTTACACCTTCTCGTATTGCCAAGACTGTTCTGAGTCTAGTTGCCAGTCGCCTTGGATTCGTTGGCCCTAGTACACCATCAATACATGAATAATGCATGAAGGTGCTATGAAAAAATGATGAGTTGCCCAAAATATCGTAATGGGGAGTTTCCACTGTTGAAAAACCTTAGGAAAGAGCTGACTGTGCAAAGAGAATGCAATCTAAGTCTGTCTTACTAAGATATGCTTCCTCTAGAACAATCTTGTAGACGGAATCATTGTCAGTGAGTGCTCTCTTGGCTATATCCGAACAGAGCTCGTATCCAAGATAGGGAACCAAGGCAGTGACGAGAGAAATACTGTTCTCGACCATTTCCCTACATCGCTGCTTGTTGGCAGTAATTCCTACAATACAGCGGTCAGAGAGCGTTCTCAGCGCATTGGACAGATTCTGAATCGAAGTGAACAATTTCCAAGCTATCAAAGGCTCCATGACATTCAGCTCCAACTGCCCAGCTTCCGCTGCAAGAGAGATGGAGAGGTCATTTCCGATGACGTCAAAGGCAACCTGGTTGACGACCTCGCAGATGACAGGATTGACTTTCCCCGGCATTATCGATGATCCCGGCTGCATTGCTGGCAGGTTGATCTCATGAATTCCTGCTCGAGGTCCTGAAGATAACAACCTCAGATCGTTACAGATTTTTGAGACTTTTACGGCTATACGTTTCAGAACCCCCGACAGCTCGATGAACCCTCCACAATCCTGAGTGGCTTTGATAAGGTTCTGAGAAGAACGCAAAGGAACCCCTGTCAAAGTTGCCAAATGCTTGGTAACAACCGTTGCAAATCCTTTTGGAGCATTCAAACCTGTTCCGATGGCGGTTGCTCCCATATTGACTTCATACAACAGTTCTTGCGCTATGGTTAGCCGTTGGATATCCTCTGCAACACTCTCTGCATAAGCAGAGAACTCCTGTCCAAGTGTCATTGGAATAGCATCTTGAAGCTGGGTTCTTCCGAGTTTTAATACATCAAAGAATTCCGTTCCTTTCTCTTGTAAAGTCTGTTTGAAATGTTGTAAGGATCCCAACAGCTCCTCGAGCATCCAGATTGAAGCAATACGTATTGAAGTTGGATACACATCGTTCGTCGACTGAGAAAGATTCACATGATTGTTGGGGTGAACAACCTGATACAATCCTTTCTCCTTTCCAAGCAACTCCAAAGCTCGATTTGCAATCACCTCATTAGCGTTCATGTTGGTGGAGGTACCTGCACCACCTTGAATCACGTCCACCGGAAACTGGTCATGTAACTTCCCTTCAATTATTTCATCACAGGAAGCGATGATGGCCTTTGCAACAGATGAATCTATAATTGCATAGTCTACATTGGCCATAGCAGCTGCTTTTTTAGTGCAAGCCAAAGCCTTGATCAATAAAGGGAATTGCGAGATAGGCGTATGGGAAATAACGAAATTCTCCATCGCCCTCACGGTCTGCACTCCATAGTAAGCACCAAAAGGCACTTGCTTTTCGCCTAAAAGATCGTGTTCAATCCTATATTCCTGCATATCGACAATCTCCATAGTAAATCAAGGCATCCATATTCGATGCCGTATTGATACAGTGAAAAAATTCCTTTTGCTCTCTATTCCCAGAGGGGTCGTGCTTGCTGATCAAGAGGAAAAACAGGCCTGGGCAACTTGGCGTAGGGCAATGAGGAGAGAACCTCGTTGGTGCTTCCGTCGGTCAAGGCCATCACCGAATACCTGCTGATTGCTCTGATTTCCGGCTCTAGATACCCAAGCTTGACCACAATCAGCTTCAGAAGCTTTGGATCTACACCCAAGGACTCCATCATCTTAGGGTCATAGGCTCCGACATGCTTGCTTGCGACAACGACGTCGATGCCTCCCACGTGGATAAGAGCCAAGTCAACCTTGTTGCCGTCCCAATCGCGTTTTAAAGCTTTTACTTGCATTGTCTGCTGGATGGGAGAGCTCTTTTTGGGATCAAAGCAAGAACCTAGCGATCCATCAAAGACAGCCCCTTGTCCCAAGCTGAAAGCCTGTTGTACCAAAAGAGGGTCATAAAAGCACTGATACAGTGCAGGAGGTTCAAGGCTCACAACATCTGCATTGTTCAGCATCAGAGCAAGAAAGTTGGTAACATCACCACTGCCGCCGGCTGTTGGATTGTCGCCACTGTCGCTGATCACCACAGGAGCGTTGCTTGCTGTCTTTTTCAAACACACGTCCAAAGCCTGTTGTGGCTCATGAGTCTCGTTGTAAAAACAAAAGTCGTGCCTGCGCTTCCAAAACCGCTTGGCAAGATCAAGCGCTGTGCTCTTTGCCAAGTCTCTGTCTTGGTTTGCCACAACTAAAGCAACAACACTGTTGGGGTCGGTGTCCGCCCAAGGAAAGCCAAGGAGATACGAAGCAGCCATAAGAGAAGGATTATGCTCCACCTCCCTCAACTCTTTGATGAGGCTGACCATGGGCTCTACGCTGGTCTCACTCTGCTCCCCGGCGACAATCATGGGAATGCGTACCATTTCCATAACCGGATGAAAGCCTTCTTCGAGTGTCTTGATAAGCATCTGTGCCGCGTGCACTCCTGTTTCAAAGGTGTCGGTGTGCGGTGCGCATTTATAGCCGACGAAAGCGTCGGCATAGGCAAGCATCGAATCGGTTACGGTGGCGTGCATATCCAAGGAACTGATAAGAGGCACGTCTGGCTGGATTTGGCGAATCGCCTGCAGCAAATCACCTTCTGCAGCGCCGATACCAAAAACCCTCATACTGCCATGTAAAGAGAGACAGATACCGTCAATATCCCCTGCGGCCCTGAGTGTCGTTAACAACTCATTTTTCAGACTCAGGTAGACATCCTTCTGCCATTCTCCGTTTGGCACAGCTCGCGCCAACAACGTGGGGACCACCTCATAACCACGATCTGCCAAGGTGGTAATCACCCCTGACATGCTGTCATCTTGCAACTGGCTGAGCATTTCATTGCCCCGCTTGATACGAATGTCCTGCCAACCGACAAGAATAGGATTGAATGTATTCGATTCATGGTGCATGCCACCAACAAGTATTCGTTTCATAACCCGTCCTTATGCCAAAGCATCCCAAAGCAGCGTGCTGAAGCGCCACTGTTCACTAGAAGTGTCCCCGACCTGGGGAATCCGATACAACAATGAGAGAATATGTACTGCAGCACCCTCGGAAGCGTCGTTATGTGCATCCGAAAAATGTATTTTACTAACCAATTGATCTTTTAAGGTATCGAGCACCTCTTGTTCATACTCTGCAAGAAACCCACCAAGATAGGTAATCTGCGGATCGAGTATGGCTATGATGCTTCTGATATTTGCCGCAAGTTCTGCAAGAAGAGTCTGCCTTTTGTCAGCATTCCTCTTAAGATCCTCAACGTCATCGACCGAGGCAGAGAGCTGTTTTCCCACTTCCTGAAGGGGAAGCATTGCGCTCATGAATTCTCCAGAGCGCGAAGACGATCCTCGATAGAGCGTGCCTCCGAAGACAAGCCCAAGGCCTATGCCGAACGGAGAGACTCCAGGAGGTACATGGTTCTGCTCATAGGTTCGGGCAAGAACATAAATGAAGTTATCCTGCTTTTCCGTACATGTCTCATAGAGATATCGTTGGGCACAACAGTTGGCGTCATTCTCCAACACTACAGGGAAATCAAAGGAAGTGGTTAGGAAATCTGAAAAATCACAGTCCTTGAGGGCGTGTGTCCAACAATCACGTACAACCTGTCCATTGGCCTCTACGATGCCGGGCAAGGCGATCCCCACTCCAAGAACCCTAAGACCTTCACAACGTTGCACCATGCGCTCAATTACCTGCTTTACCAGGTACTCAAATCGCTTTTTTGCACATTGTTCGGGTAGCTTTGGATATTCAATGGGCTCTGAATAAAGCACGGTTCCCGCAGGATCGAGTATTGAGGCCCATCCAAAATCAGCGAGCAGCTCCAAACCGATAACACGACCGACTTCTCGATTCAACTCAATCGAGACAGCCTTCCTTCCGAGAGAAGCAGAACCGTTCTGAACCGACGTACTGCTCTCCTGCACCAAACCGACCTCGAGCAATCGATTGACACTGTAGGTTACCGTAGAGGGCTGCAACCCCAACTCACGAGCTATAGCAACACGAGTATTGGCTCCCTTTCGGAGAAGGCGAAGAATCAAAAGGGCATTTGCCACCTTCTGATATTGGCTGTTACCTACCACTTTTTTCATTGTCCACTACCTTTCTTAACCATATAAAAAACTCGATCAACGTCGGTATGCTGAATTAAAAACTCCGGCTGACGCAACAGCCCTCCCATATAAATATGATCAGGACGATACGAACAAGCACTCTGTCGCTCAGAATGCAGATACATATGATACTCATCACTACCGAGCTTTTGGTGTATGCGCTCAAAATTGCGCTCTGTAATGCCTGCTCCGGGCATGATGACGATGTCCTTCCCATACCGTCTGATCAACTCGGAGAGGAGGTCCAGTCCCTCAAAGACTGTTGCTTCCTGCCCACTGGTCAAGACACGATGAACGCCGAGTTCAATCAGGGTCTCGATTGCTTCAAAGGGGTCTCTCGTCATGTCAAACGCCCGATGAAAGGTAACTTCCAAAGGAGCAGCAATGTCCAAAAACTGTTTGGTCCGCTCTTTATCGATAGTTCCCTCAGGGGTAAGAAACCCAAAGACCAACGCGTTGGCTCCCGCATCCTTGAAGAGCTTCGCATCAGAGATCATGACTTCATACTCAAGATCAGAATAACAGAAATCACCACCGCGGCACCTGATCATGACATTTATAGGTATGTTACTTACCTGTTTTGCCACTTGGAACGCTCCAAGAGTGGGGGTAAGGCCTCCCTCGAACAAGTCAGAACAAAATTCGACCCTATGAGCACCGCCTCTTTGGGCTGCAAGGATGGATTCAACCGAATCGAGACATATCTCTATGATTGGTTTTTGTACACTCACTGCAATCACTCCTTCATGCATACTATCACTATCTTATGAGCCTGTGTTGGTAAACTGACTCGGTTTATTCTTTC
>CAZJMG010000052.1:0-21852 GCA_964547185.1 uncultured Sphaerochaeta sp. | reverse complement strand
ATTCCCATTTGCAGTTTTTTAAGCACATTTGAGTAAACTGGTCATAAACTCAGGAAATCATGTTCCAACTTTTTCAGATATGCAACCTCACCATTTATCTTGGTCTTTGCCCTTGCTGATTAGCTGCCATGTACATGGAGTCCTCATAACTTATTCATTGAGAACAAATTGGTGTTTAGACTCCTTCAAGAGGCATGAAGCTCCTTCGAATCCATTACCAGCATTCTATAAGGACCTTCCATTTTAAATGTAAGCTACAACAATCTGGAGGGAGGGTAATGCAGAACACTATCTATAGTTGCTTTAGTCATCATCTTCTTCCGTTTCTCCGGAGTCTTCAGATAGCTCAAACTCCTGATCTCCCATGGAGAGTGATTGTTTATAGTCATCAGCCATCATGGTCCTATTGAACTCTGCAGTTGGGTTAATTTCTTCAACCAATGCTTCTAATTCTTCAAGCGATACATCAAAGAACTCTTTCCGTAAGGTTACTTTGTTCAATCGTTTTGCATGGAGCCGTTGGTGTAGCGCATTCTCTAGCCCCACTGCATCCTCTGAGAAGATAAAACTATGTACATCGAACTTGAAGGGAACATATCGAAGCGCTATATTTAAAAGATTCATGGATGCTTCTGAAAAAATTCAGAATGCTTGGCCACTTTGGATTCTGGCCGAAAAAGGATTTTTCACCTTCTGCTGCCATTGACTACTGCCAACACCAGTATTATCCAAAGAAGATTCATGAACTACAATCGAGAATCAATGATTTAGAGGTGCAATTCCCTACAGAGAACAATAGCAAAGCCCTTGCTTCTTATCAGGGAAAATCCCTAGGATATCTTCAATCTTTTCTTAAATCCAAATTCAGCAAGCTGGAAGACAAGTTGTTTACTGCAAGAGGATACAGGACTGATCCTTCTTTTCTAGCTCATTATCCAATTGTCCTCAGCACTACTAATTCTCTGCAGTTCTGCACACCTAGAGGAATCCTCTTTGACTATGTCATCATTGACGAATCAAGCCAGGTAAACTTGACAAGCGCCTTCATTGCCTTGGCTTCTGCCCGAAATGCTGTCATCGTAGGAGACTCAAAGCAGCTTCCCCATGTTGTACCAGAAAAGCTCAAAGGTCCCTTGGATGCAATAAGGAATAGATATAACCTTCCTGAATTCATTGACTATAGAAGGTTCAGTATCCTTGAGAGTGTTCTTGATAAATTTGGAAATGATGTTCCAAATGTACTGCTGAACGAGCACTATAGATGCGACCCAGAAATCATCGGATTCTGCAACAAGAGATTCTATGACAGCAAGTTGATAATACATACCCAGCATCTGCCGAATTGTGGAATCACAATCATAGAAACGCCTTCTCATACAGCTCAACGCAGATCCAATCCAAGACAAGCGGAAATCATAACTTCAGAAATCCTTCCTTCAGAAGGAAACAAGGCAGATGTAGGCATTGTCGCCCCGTACAGAGACCAAGTTTCATTGGTCAAGTATTCTCTTAAAAGGGATGACATTCTAGTGGACACGGTCCATAAATTCCAAGGGAAAGAACGCTCTACAATGATTCTGTCCACGACCTCAGACCGCACAGTGGTCTATGAAGATCCGGAACACATTGATTTCCTCAACAATCCAAATCTGATTAATGTTGCCATCTCGCGTGCAAAAAAACACCTAATTGTCATTGCAACCTCCGAAGCACTGAACCAGGAAGGAACTCTTCTAGGTGATCTATCAAAATATGCAAGCTATTACTCCAGCTACAGATTAAGAAGAAAGACTAACGTCTTTTCTGTTTTTGATTTGATGTATGATGATTACGCTCCGATTCTCCAGAGCATGAAAAACAGATTGCTGAAGATTTCTGAATATGAAAGCGAGAACATCGTAGCCACGATAATCGACGATATGTGCAAATCCAAACGATATGGACTTCTCTCTTTCAAATTCAATTACCCGTTGAGAAAAATTTTGAGGACGGATAATATCTCAGACTTCGAGGATATTAACTTCATTATTGCACCCGGCACGCATTGCGATTTTGTAATCTTCAACAATCTGGACAAGAGAATCCAACTGATTATTGAAGTTGATGGCAAGCAACATGATGATAGCATCCAGAAACAACGAGACAAAAGGAAGGATCGGCTTCTTCATTCAGCTGGCTTGAAACTAATGAGAATCAAAACAACTGATACAAATGTGAAGGAAAAAATAGAAGCACAACTTAGATAAATAAACCGTGAAAAAGCAAGGACACACAACAATTCAACCTTCATGAAAGTGCTGAGCAAAAAGGCGAATCCTAAAGTCTTATAATGTTAGAAAAATATCCAGAATTTTAGACCCCTGCTGCAGCAGTACCACTAATACCTCGATTCTTCCTCCAAGTAATATTCAAGGTCCAAGTAGATTTCCTCCAGCTTCGTCCGCGCCCAAAGGTTCTTGCGCAGGAACTTCAAGCTGGATTTGATGCTGGGGTCGTTATAGAAACATTGTAGCTGCAGCATGTCGAACAGCCCATCCCAACCGTAGTAATCGACAAGGCGGGTAAGCAATTTCTCCAGCGTTATACCATGCAGGGGGTTGTTCTTTTGCGTAGTTGCAGTGCTCATATCCTTGATACAATCTCCTTCACCCGCCCCACTTCACCACTCTCAAGACGGACCTTGATACCGTGCGGATGCGTCCTAGAGTTGGTCAGGATGTCCTTGACCACACCTTTGGTGGTAACTCCGGTGGCTTGATCCTGCTTGAGGACAATAAGCACTTGTAGTCCAGCGTGTATATCAGCTCTTATCTTACCATCCATATAAATCTCTCCATTACCTCATCACTCTATAGCAAAACGTACTATAGTTGAAGAGCAAACAGCTTCAGATTGGATAGGAAAAACCACGAACCAGAAAGGACATCCTCAACACTAGCTTACACGGCAAATCAGGCTTCTGATTGACACATTCTCCTTAATCAGTTGGCGTTCAGCCGTAGGCAACAACCTCAATTTATAGCTTCAGGCCTAATTGTGAACGCATCTCTCTTTCCAGGCGGATCAAGCTTTCGATTTCAAGACGTGCGTTCTCGTTGAGCAAGGACGCCTGCTTTGACCGTGTGACCAGACTCATCGGCACGTCGGTGATATTGTAGTGGTACTTAGCGTTGACCGGATACGCACGGACTTCCGTCATCGCGGCAACGGTCAAAAAGTCCATGACCTTTCTAGATAGATCAGCTTCGGTTCTGAAGTGCTCGTACATCCACTTGTAGATATCAATATGAAAGTTGGCCATTACCCCGTTGTAGCCGTGGTAACCGGCAATCCAAGAGTCAAGAAGGGTAGCAGTATTGGCGTTGAACAAGGCCAACTTGGTCCCCTTGACCAACTCGACTCTTCTTTTCTCGATTTCCAAAGAGCAGGAGACATCCTTGAGAAAGACTAGTTTGTCTTCCTTGGCCGCCCATGCAAGAAACTCATCACTCAGCAATCTCAGATACGGGTACGGACATTCATAGAGGCCGAAAGTGACATGAGGAAGTTGGTCGAAGATGTCTTGGGCATTTGCGTTGAAGACAGAGCTGTCTTCATCAGCCTTCGCCAAGCGGTTGGAGACCAACACCACGGCATCGACGCCTGTCGTTGCCATGGCTCCCAATTCGTCGACCTGAGCCTGGTGGTCATCGCTGGTATGCCCGCTTGCGATGACCTTGACCCGATTCTCAGCGGCTTCTACCACAGCCTTGGCAATATCGAGTTTTTCCTGCATCGAGAGAAAGAACATCTCACTGGACTGACAGACCGCAAAAATACCATCAGCGCCTCGGTCGATATACCAGTTGGTAAGTGCCTTCACCGCAGCAAAGTCTACTGTATTATCATCTGTAAACGGGGTAATCATAGTCGGCCAACAGCCGTAATAAGGTGTTTTCATAGTACTCTCTTAGGATTAATTTTTTCGCTTTCTTTTTGACAAAAGACTTCCAATAATCGGTGATACCAGACTTATGAGAGAAGCGATAAGCAGAGCGAGGCTGATTGGACTCAAAACGAAAATTGAGAAGCTTCCATCACTCATCATCAAGGCTCCGCGGAAATTTGTTTCAGCCATTTTCCCCAATATGATACCAATGATGATCGCTGACATGGAGAATTCAAACTTACGAAGGAAGTACCCCGCGATCCCTGCTCCGATCATGATGAAGACGTCGGTCATCGAATTGTTGTAGGAGTAGGAACCGACAAACGTCAGACTGAAAATCAAGGGAACAAGAATCTTATTGGGAATGTTGACTACCTTCGCAAAAACTTTTTGCAAAGAAAAACCGAACAACCCCATCAGGATATTCCCTATCATGAGACCGAAGAAAATCTGGTACACAGTTCCGATATTCTCTTTAAACAACAAGGGACCTGGAGTAATGCCTTGGACCATCAAGGCTCCAAGAAGGATTGCCGTTGCTCCGTCACCTGGAATACCAAGCGTGAGCATAGGAATAAATGCACCACCGGTAACAGAGTTGTTACCTGCTTCAGGAGCTGCAATCCCTTCGATAGCCCCATTGCCGAATTCCTCTTTATACTTTGACCACTTCTTCGCTTGGTCGTAGGCGATGAATGAAGAAATATCGCCACCCGTCCCAGGCACGGTTCCTATGAAAGTACCTATGATTGAAGAACGGATGAGCGTGCCGAATATCTTTTTAAAGTCTTTCCAAGTAGGCAATACACGTTCAATATTGAGGTGAATGGTGTCTTGCGGCTTTCCGAATGTATCCTCAATGGTAACCAAAGCTTGCGAAAATGCAAACAATCCGATAAGGACAGGGACAAAAGATACGCCCCCAAGAAGGTAGATGGTATTGAATGTGAAGCGTATTTGTCCACTCATGGCATCAATGCCTATAGTTGCAATCAGCAATCCAAGAAGACCACCGAGAATCCCCTTGATCATGGAACCGGATGAAAGGCTGGAGATGATACTGATACCGAAAATTGCCAAAGCAAAAAACTCAGGCTTGCTGAATTGTAATGCAAACCTTGCCAATATCGGCGAAATAAGCATCAAGGTGATCGCACTGAAAATCCCACCGAAAACGGAAGCGGTAGTGGAAATTCCCAAAGCCCTTCCCGGCTGCTTGAGCTTGACAGCAAGAGGCCAACCATCCAAAGTTGTTGCAGCGGAGGCAGGGGTTCCCGGTGTGTTCAAGAGTATCGCGGAAATGGAACCCCCATAGACTGCACCGATATAAATTCCGATGAGCATCAGGATGCCGCTGATCCCACTGAAAGAGAAAGTCAAAGGGAATAAGAGTGCAATACCCATGTTAACTGATAGGCCAGGCATCGCTCCTATAAGGATCCCGACTCCTGTACCAAAAATCAATCCTATGATATTCGTCAATTGAAAAATTGTGCCAAGTGAGGCTAGTACTGTTTCCATGCTCTTTCTCCTTCAGGTCAACGCATGAAGATCGGAGGAGGCAACGGTGATTTTAGTATTACCTGGAAAATCAGATACACCGAAGCTACCAGAACGAGACTGAATAGAAGACGTTCTCTTTTGCTTTTTACATCCATTACACCCATGGAAAGATAGACGAATACAAAAAGAGCAGCGAGTAAACCACCGACATACATCATCACGCCAAACAACACCGTGAGACCTAGCATCCAATAGACACGCTTGGCCCCAGAAGACGACATTCTCAAATCTATTAAAAGTTTATCGCTTTTGCTTATGCAGCTAATCATTGCCAGCAAGAGACCCAAAACAATGATGATGATGCCCAGGACTGTCGGCCAAAAACCGGATCCGGGATCACCCTTGCCCATCTCTATGGGAAATTCTCTCGAGAGTGCAATGACCGCAACTCCGAGCAGAATGAAAATCGCTGAAACAAAGAAATTCCATGCCTTCATGGTTTTCATCGTACTATCACCTCATTAGAACAGCCGGCCACCTTCTTTGCATGGCCGGCATCAAAACCTCTGATTATTTAACCTTTTGCAACATTACCTCGTACATGGCGTGGTCTTCTTTCATCATCTCATCTGCATCAGGGCCGATGATCTTGACAGGATCGATTCCCTGTCTGACGAAATAGTTGATATATTCCGGATCATCATAGGTTTTTCGTGCAGCTTCACGCAAAATTGTGAGTATTGGTTCCGGAGTTCCCTTCGGAGCAACAAGAACTGCCCATGCGCGGATGGCCATATCATAACCAAGCTCCTTGAAGGTCGGAACATTCGGATAGAGATTGGAACGCTCTTCAGCCATCATTGCAAGAATCTTGACATTGCCCGCCTCGTACTGACCTTTAATGCCGGAGGGGTCCGCGATGGTTGCATTAATATGCCCACCGAGCAAAGCAGCTACAATGTCAGCGGTCCCATTAGGATAGGGAATATGCTTGAGAGATACTCCAAAAGCCTCTTCGAACTTCATTGCCGCAATGTGCCAGATAGCTCCCATACCAGAGTTGCCGACAGTGATGGTGTTTGGATTTGCCTTGGCGAATGCAATGAACTCATCAAGGGTATTAATTGGAGAATCGGCAGGCAAAATCAGAGCAGCAGGGGCTGCAATCGGGGCTGCAATCGACTCGAAGTTTTCGAAAGTTACCGGGCTTTTCCCTTGATGAGGGAACATGGCAAGCTCTACGGTAACCATACCCAAGGTATAACCGTCAGCCTTGGCGTTAGCAGTCTCAACCATACCGGTGACACCACCCCCATCGGGCTTATTCGTAGGAACAAAATTTATTCCAGGAATTTGTTTGCCGAGATACTGGAGCAATCCACGAGCCGAGATATCCGTACCGCCTCCAGCACCTTTAGGAATGATGACCCGAACATCAGAAGCCGTAGGGTATGGCTTCTCGGCCTGCCCGGCTGCAAATAGAACAACTTGTGATAAGAACAGCGTTACGAGAATCAGTATCGTAATTTTGTTTTTCATAAAATCCTCCTGATATTTTTTGAACCTCATACAAGGTTCATTCATGCATTGTCAGAGTCCCTAATTTTGAAACAGCAAACGTTGATACCCTTTCTGTCTGCAGTGTAAGAAACGAGCACCGTATCATTCTGTGCAATAATGGCTGGATAAGAAAATTCCCCCACTCCCGATTCAAGTTGTAAAAGTTGCCTCCAAGACGCTCCATTATCGGCACTCATAGCAAGGGTTAATGGCGTCCTTGCACCCCAATTAATATCGACCGGATTATATACAAGCAGTAAACGACCATCACGAATTCTTGCCAGGTCTATGGCACTGTTATTATTCGGAAGCTCGGTAGGATAGGCAGAGCACCAGGTGCGACCGAAATCTGTTGAATCACTGCGATACACACGCCCTTCAGAAGATCGTAGAAGCATATGCACTGATCCGGGGGAAGATTCCCATAGCGTAGGCTGGATGATTCCACGTCCATGAAATGACTGTTCACTTACAGGAATTTCAGATTCTATACGTTCAAAGCAGAGGAAATCCGGACCCCTTTGCTCCGCTTCTTCGATGCGTACCTCGTTACTTTTGAACCAGGTCTCCCCATTGTCTTCGGATCGATCGGTAAACGCAGTCCATTCTCCTCGCTCTAGGGAACCCGGAGCAAGAATTGCACCATCTGAAAGACGAATCGGTTTGTTTCTCACAGGCCCTCGTCCCTCAGTATCTCCAGGCACCAACTCATGAGATTCTGAGTATGATGCACCCAAATCATCTGAATGCCTGACCATCGTTCTCCATGATCGAATTTCATCACCAACTTTATAAAAAAGCAGGAGATCACTATTGGAGTTGGAAAACAGTACCGGATTCCAATGAGCTTCATCAAAAGTGGATTCCAACTTTCTGAAAGGCAGAAATCTATCGAAATCGGTACGTGTATGGAAAATTCTTACATCCCTATTTCCTTCCCGGGAACCACCAAAACAAGATAGGGCATACCCTCCGTCCGAAAGGAAGGCAAGCGTCGATGCATGTACAAATTCTGTTGCTTCCGGTTTTTGGATTTCCTGTTTCCATACCAAGTCGAGCATTTCTTATCCTTTTGATATTCTACATTATAGAAAAGCGTTTATCTATTAAGTATATGATACCATAAAAACAGAGCAAGTCAATACTATAATAGAATCAAATATTGGATTGTTGAATGAACCGTGGTATGATGTATTGAAAGGAATCTTTTGGTGATACCTTCAAATTAACGAAACAAAACAAGGACTGTTCATGATTGGATCTATAGTAAAAGCATTGGAAGTACTGGAAATCTTCAGGCCAGAGGAGCATTCTCTCTCCCTTGCCGAAATCAGCAACCGTCTGGGCTATCCGAAAACAACACTCTATACAATATTAAATACACTTGAATTGAAAGGATATGTGGAACGGGGAAAGAACGGAATTTATTCGCTGGGGACTGCAATCATCCCTCTGACCCAATCCGTTCGCGTAAACGCTAAAATACGAGATAGGGCAGCTCCTCTCTTACGTGAGCTCGGTGATTATACTAAGCAATCAGTCTATCTAGCCATTTTGGATGATCTGATGTGTCTCTACATCTATGCCATCGAGACAAAGCATCGCTTGCTTGCCCGAACGGCAATAGGGGAACGAGTACTCATGCACTATACTTCGGTGGGTAAATCGATGCTTACCTTTTTACCGGAAGATCAAATAGATGCAATGATCGAGCGACATGGACTATCGCGTGCAACCGAACACTCAATCATAGACAGGGAGAATCTCAAAAAAGAACTTGCAATAATTAGGAGCCAGGGGTATGCAACGGATAAAGCTGAACATGAGCCCAATGTATATTGCATTGGTTGTCCGATATTCGATGCAGATGGAGAAGTGATTGCTGCTTGCAGTATTTCTGGTGTCGACATGCAGATTGTAACGGAACACCGTGAAAGCTTATCGGCAGCTGTACGGTATACAGCCCAAGAGATTTCAAGAAGAATGGGATACATCCCTTCCGGTGATAAGCTCATCTGGAGAAGTTTTGACAACCCTCTCAGACATGCCCTCTAGGATGAGAAAACAACTCAATACCAATATTTGCTCGTCGTAGCCGGGTTATACCTCAGGCTGAACCAAATTCCAAGGTCGGCATCTATGGGCACCAGCATGTGGTATGCGAAAAAAGAAGGAATACAAGCAACGCCTACTTTGCAAGTATCTTGAACACAACCTTCACCACCGTTGTACTCTTATTGTCTATCAGGTTGGGACCATGGGGCTCTGAGGGAAAGAAAAGAGCAAAAACTGAAGAATCTGCATGAAAGGTGACCCTGTTTTGGGCCTTGCCGAAGAGAGCATCCTTTGCCTCGTCGTACGGTTGGGTCACCTCAAGGGTGGAAGCATCTGCGATTTCCATACGCTCATAGCCTGAGAGAAGAATCTGGACATCTATCTCCTTATGGTGCACCTCAAAGAGGTCTGCAACCTGTTTCTCGGTGGTGTAGGTGAAAAGGTTGTAGCGGACGCGAGGATCATGTGTTGTATAACTACCAAAAGCTTGGGTTTTCAACACCCCGCTCTTAAGTATGGACGAAACCGTCTCAAGGGAAGGAAGGATAGGAAAATATCGGTCTAGATTGGCCAATTGGTCAAGTATCATCTCAGAATCTCCTGGTTCAAAGCATACTCATTCAGTTGCAGACAAACAAGCCTGTATCAATAATGGAAACTAGAGAAGTACACAACAGTAGTAACAAAAACGGATTCTGGGGGTCTCATTCGGCCCTCTCTGAACCTTTGAACACCTACCAAACCCTCAAACATCCAATCGGTACTACCAGCACACATCATCAGAGACGAGGGTTTCTTCAGCTCCAGTAGATGCTTGCATCACGATAAAGGCCACTGCTGGGCTTGTACCAAAACAGTAGTGCAGGGTGTTTTCGGGCTCTCGAGATGCTGGATGAGCAACATTGCTGCAGCATAGCCTATATGGTAGAGAGGCTGGATGACTGAAAAATCGTTGATGGCCTCCATCGCTGAGGCACATACTCCTGCTGTCAGCGTATTTGAAGCTTGCGCCTTGGCCAGCCGAACCGCCACTTTGGAAAGAACCTGACTGAGACCGATGATCACATCAAATTCTGCAAAAGAGGCAGGGCTATTGTTTGGAAAGACCAGCTTCTCCTGCCGGTAATACTCAAGTTCATCCACTTTCAACAGTGTAGCATCAATGCCATGACGCTCGCAGGCCTGACGAATTCCCGCCCATCGCTCCTCAGTACTGGTAGTCTCAATACCAGAGAGAACCAAAGGCCGACGAACCCCCTTGGAATAGAGCCTCTCCATAAGCTCATCCATCGCCTTGGTGTTATCGCATTGGACCTTGCTAAACGGCTCTCCATCGATACAACGATCGAGTTGAACCAATGGAATATGAGCCTCGCGTGAAAGATTGAGAATGGCCTTGTTCTCCAGCATTGAATCAGGAGAAAGCAATGGCGAAAAAATGATTCCTAAAATCCCCTGCTGAATGAAGGAGGAAATCTTTTGGGTAACATTACCGTTTTCCAAATGTGTATTGCAGTAAAGCGTCTGATAGTTGTTCTTCCAAAGTGCATCGTGCAGACCTTGCAGCAAAAAAGACGCGAAAGCAGGAGTATAGTTATCCAAGGCGATACCGATGAGACGAGACCCCGGGGCTGTAGTGTCTTCCACCCGCTCCGTAACATACGTGCCCAAGCGTCCCTCTCGATACTCCAAAATCCCCTCACCCACCAGTTGACTCAAAGCACGACGCACCGTAACTCGGCTCACCGAAAAGAGGGTTGCAAGCTGCCGTTCAGCGAGAATCTGCTCGCCCGGCTTCCAGAACCCTTCCCGAATTCTCGCAAGAATCTCCTGATAGACTGTCTCGGACTTTGACTTCTCGCTAATCATTGTCCTAGTCTACGAAACTTTATTCGATATGTCTGTACTTCAAAGGGTCTGAAGCGACATTTTTCCTCTTGGGAAATCGGTTCTTCAAGCATATTTACAAGAACAAGCGTGCGCTCATCCAAGTTCGGGCTGAAAATGAGCGTAGCCATACCTCCAATACCAAACCACTCACGAATTCGAATAACAAGATCCTTGCCATCTTCGCTGACCTTCACAGTCTGTACAGCAAATTGCTTCTGCTTGACCTGGACTAATGGCTCATAGGGCTCTTTCACAAGCAAAGGAGGGACATTCAGCAATGAAGACTGAGCATACACATTACCAAGGTCTTCTTCTAAAAGCAGAGAGTACGTAAAGCGATGTTCTCCCTGATCGGATTCAGGATCAGGGGCAGCAGGCGATCGCAGCAGAGATACCGAGAGTTCGGCTTGATGCGCTTGATACCCGTATTTACTATCACTTGCAAGAGCAACAATCAGGCTTCGATCTTCAAGGGCCGCAAACTTGTGTGCAGGAACCTCAAACATAGCCCTCTCTATAGTGGTGTTCATATGCGTAGAGCGTCTGATGTACCCAAAGGGAACATCATAGAGCGCAGAATCACTTCTAATGGTGGTCGGAAATACTGCTCTGAGCAGTGTATGACGTTCGTTCCAATCGACCTCTGTCTCAAAATCGATCCGTGATATCTTTTTATAGATGACCATGCGTTGCTTCATCGTCGATGCGCACCCTATCTTTGCCTCATAGTAGAGGTAATGACAATATGCATCCTCAAGATGAGCCGTCTCTTGCATCGTTGTAAGCTTCGTCTGCTTCTGTAGAGAATCGCTCTCGATATCCCAGGCGTCCCAGAAAACCGGATAGTCTTCTCCAAGAGTGAGCGTATTGAGCACTCTGCCATCCTCGACCAATTCCCTACTGTCCTGTCCATATTGTAGCGATCTTATACCCCCTTTCCCATCCAGGATAAAAGTAGCCCAATCGGTCTCTACCAGTAGAGAAGGCTTGACCACCCGGGCAGTGCCCGCAGCAATTTGCTTTTTTGCTTCCAAGGGGGCAAGAACGGTTCCATCAGCAAGCAAAGCAGAAAACCCATTGGTATTAAGCAGGTAATCGCCATGATAGGGGGTAAAGGTTTCCATCAAGCGTATGTAAGCCTTTTCGTAAGAGAAGAGCGCCTCTTGGTTCACCCTCTGGATTGAAGAACCAGGAAGAATATCATGAAATTGGTTTACAAGAACCACGTTCCACACTTCAGAGAGCGTCTCTTGCAGTTCATTGACATCCTCACTCTTGCAAAGCAACACGCTCACTAAATACTCATAGCTATGCAACAGACCTTCAAGCTTTCGGTTCCACCACTTCAGCCTTGCTTGGCTGGTATAGGTACCCCGATGCAGTTCCAGATAGAGCTCCCCTTTATAGACAGGAAGGCAAGAAGTGTCTTTGAATATTTCCTGCATGGCAGAACTAACACTGCTCCAACGATTGCGGGGAAGGCCTGCAAGATCGTATTCTCGTTTTGCTAACTCAAGATCACTTCTCAGCGTTCCCCCTCCTCCATCACCCTCTCCGACAGAACGCATCAGAGTGGCCTGAATATCCTTATGCAGAACACTCTGATAGGCTTTTACAACACTCTCCGGATCATTGGTTCCTTCGTACGCTCCTTGAATCATGTGAGCAGGGATTCGCGTACCATCAAGCGATTCCCAGAGAAATACATCATAAGGAAAGCGGTTGGTATCGTTCCAGCTAAGCTTGCTGGTCACAAAGTACTTGACTCTACAACCGACCAATATCTGAGGAAGTGCCGCTGTATACCCGAATGAATCGGGAAGCCAAAAGGTATCACCCTCATACCCGTCGAATAGTCGACTTGTCACCTGTCGCCCCAGAACATTCTGCCTGATCAAAGACTCCCCGGATGGCAGCATGCAGTCGGGCTCGACATAACACACCCCGTTTGGTTCCCATCGTCTGGTCTTCGTATACGCATCCTTGACGCGCGAAAAGACCGACGGATAGTGTTTCTTCAGCATTTGCATCTGGGCTGGCTGACTGAACAGAAAAACAAAGTCAGGATATTCATACAAGAAATTCACCATATTCAAAGCAGTACGGGCTGCTTTGCGAGTAGTCTCAGCAATAGGCCAAAGCCATGCATGGTCAAGATGTGCATTCCCTACCGAGAGAACCTGGGGGACAATACTGCCGTTTTTTGCGTCAAGCAATACCTTCAACTCCAACCGCACCGCTTGGGCCCTCGGCTCTGGGGAGGATAGCAAGCTCAAAGAAGAGAGCATACGATGCAATGTGGACATCAGATACTGATAGTGGTAGCCATCTGGATTCAGTGTTTTTGCGAGTTGGCGCAGAACCAAGACGTCGTAGTAGAGGCCATATGTTTCTTCACAGCGTCTGAGCAGCTTTGGTTGCTTGAAGACCAATGGATAGGTTTGTTTCTTCACCGCAACACATGTCTGAACACGCCCTCCCTCACTAGGATGGTATCCCGGAAACCGGTGCCCTCCCCAAGCCTGCAGAACAACATCGATGGAACATCCTGCATACGAAGTAACCTCGATCTTGCGGTGAAACGGATTGGTTGCCCCCACCGGCACTCCATCTATGTAAACAAGAGTATCGGTTTCGGTGTCCAGAAGGAGAAAGAACCTTCCCTCATGCTTTGGGATCTCCACGGTAGTCCTGAACCAATAATCGGTCCAAGGCTCACCGTAGGAAAAGGGAAACGTAACAGCACAATACTCACCCTCGTACACCCCTTCTGTTTGCATCTCCTCACTCTTTGCATACCTGCATGTGAGATCATACACTTCTTCGTAGGCATACTGCTCGAGCATCGCCACATACTGGTCAATTCGGTTTTCCACTTTTCGTTGCAACATGGATTCAGGACCTCACTTTCTCAAGCGCACGCAGTAAATCGTCCTGTAACAGATCGAATTCCTCAATGCCTGCGTGCAACCTAATCAAGGTAAGACGATCTGGTGGAATGCAAGCTGTATCGGCATACTTGACCGCTGCGGGGAAAACCAGACTCTCGTACCCACCCCAGCTTACAGCCCGTTTGAAGAGCGTGAGACTGTTTACGAACTGTTTCACATCCTCAAGACGATCGGTCTTGAGATGGAAGCTGAACAAGCCGCTGCCTCCGCGCATCTGCTGTTTGGCCAGCTCGTACTGGTTGAACGATGGCAATAACGGGTACATCACCCCCTCTACCTTTGGGTGTTTTTCAAGCATGGCGGCAAGGTTCAGGGCATTTTGGTAGTGCTGGGGCATTCTCAGGTGCAGTGTCCTCAGGTTCCGCATGATCAACCATGCCTGAAACGGATCGGGAACCGGACCGAGAGGAAGAAACTGATGTTCGAAAATAGCCTTCATATGCTCGTCATCTCCGGCAATGACACCTGCAATGACATCGCTGTTGCCTCCTATGTACTTTGAGGCACTGTGAATGACTAAATCAATACCCGCATCTATGGGATTCTGGAAGTACGGAGTAGCCCATGTATTGTCGATTACCGTCGTAAGGCCTTTGCTTCGGGCAAGGTCTGCGACCTGTTTCAGAGGTTGCAGTTTGAATGTAAAAGTGGTCGGGCTCTCTAAATATATAAGACGAGTGTTGTCTTGAATCGCGTTTTCGAATTCATCAATACTGGTTCCCTCAACATAGGTGTGCTCAATTCCAAACTTGGGTAGGTAAGTATTGAAAAAATACTGCACCCAAGAGTAGCAGTCACGCACAACTACCGCGTGATCACCACTTTTGAGCGTAGAGAGAATCGCCAAAGAAGACGCGGCAACTCCGCTTGATACGAGTTTCGCTCGATCGGCATGCTCAAGGGCTGCCAGCTTCTCTTCGCAGAGATTTACGGTCGGATTATTCCCCCGGGTATAGAGGTAGTGACTGTCCTCATCAGATAGAGCATCCCGAAACTCGTCATAGGAAGGGAAGCAGAAGATGGAGGTTTGGAAAATGGGAGGGCTTACTGCATGAAAGGGTAAATCTCGCTCGCCCCGGTGGAGCAGGATTTCAGTTAGAGGTGTTCTTACATCAGTGTTCATAAATTTCTTATCATCCTTTAACACTTCCTTCGGTAAGACCAGCAACAATGTACTTTTGGCCGAATCCGAACACAATCATGGTAGGAAGCAGTGCGATTACAATACCTGCGCTCATTACATCCCAGCTGATACCAGCCTTGCTGATGAATGAATTGAGAGCTACCGGAACGGTCATCTTATCATTGGACATCAAGAGCATAACGGCCAAAAAAAGTTCGTTCCAAATGTTGATGAACGCAAAACAGAATATTGCCGCCATACCAGGTCTTGTAATAGGCAGCACTACATACAACAGCGATTGAAACATTGAGCATCCGTCGATTTTTGCAGCTTCTTCCAAACTCACAGGTATACGGTCGAAGAAGCCCTTGCTCATGATTGTGGAGAATGCAATGACAGTAGCTACATAGACGAGCATCAGTGCTCCGGTACTATCAACCCAGCCTAGCTTGGAGAACATGGTGAAAATGGGAACCATGATGAGGAAGGTCGGGATGGTCTGGGTGAAATAGAGTGCAAGTTGTAAGATTCCCTTGGTTCGCTGCTTTGGATAGCGAGAAAGAGAGAATCCGCTGAGAATGGAGACTGCCATAGCCAGCAGGCTAGAGAGAAAAGCCACTAGCAAAGAGTTGCGAAAGTAAAGGGAGAAGCTTGAAAACGAAAATAGCTTGCGATAGCTGTCCAACGTTGCGGTAGTGGGTAGGTATTGCAAAGGCATCGTGTAAATCTCTTTCGGGCCTTTGAGACTGGTAATTATAATCCAGTAGAGGGGAAAAACAGCAGCCAGAACATAGAGAGTCAATAAAATAAAACGACCGATGGAATAAACCATGTGCTTTTTCATAGAGTATCCCCTCCTTTCTTCTCGGTCATGCGAAGATAGAGCATTGCGTAGGCGAAAAGAAGTATCATGATGATGAGCCCGATAGCAGAACCCTGTCCATAATCGTACTCCTTGAAGACTTTATTGATCATCTGGGTGGCCAGGATGTTGGTCCGGTTAACAGGCCCCCCGTTGGTCATTGCGTAGATGATGTCTGGAAAATTTACAATCCACATGGTACGTAAAAGAATGGTACTGACGATGGTTGGTTTCACATAGGGAACAGTAACCGAGGTAAACTTCCGGATGGACCCCGCCCCATCAAGGGTGGCTGCCTCATAAAGCTCGTTGGGTACCGACTGCAATGCAGCAAGTAGCATGATTCCGAAGAAAGGGACGCCATACCAAATATTCGGAATGATAACGCTGATCATCGCTAGGTTAGGGTTTGACAAGAACCCAATTGGTTCTGATAGCAGCCCAATACGAATAAGCATATCGTTCACCAAGCCGAACTGACCATTGAAGAGCCAAGCCCATGTAAGACCGATGGCAAAACCACTGAGAGCCCAGCCATAGAATACAAATGCCGTATAAAGGCCTCTTCCTGCAAACGGTTTTTTCAATAACAGGGCAAGTCCAAATCCAAGTACAAATTGAAAAAAAAGCGAGCCGAAGAGCCAGATCGCCGTATTAAAAAGTATTTGTGCAAATCTGATGTGCGGGTCGCTTAAGACCGCCTTGAAGTTGTCAAACCCGTTGAATCGCAATTGATTCAGGTCGAAGAGATTGTAGTTCTGAAATGCCATCACGCTTCCCCGCAACACGGGATAGTAAATAAACGCCGTAAGAAAGAGAAACGCAGGAACCAACATCCAACGATAAAATTTCCGTTCCATCATTACCACCTGTCAAGAGACGCTTCCGAGGTGTAAATACCCCGGAAGCTGTATACAGTCGAATACTTATTTCCAGTAGTCTTCCCAGCTCTTGATAGCCTGGTCGACAGTGGTAGAACCTAACAAAAGGGATTGCATCGTCTGTTCCTGAACTTGAGCCCATGCGGGATACTTGGGATTATCGAGTGGATACTTGACGAATACATATGTTGCAGGATTGGACATCTCAATCTCCCAGGACTTATACACTCCACTTGAGAAGTAGGGATCATTGGCATATGTCGAGGTATGTACTGGAAGAGGTCCATATGCACGGCAAAAATCTGCATTGTTCTCTGCATTTACCATGAAGGAGATGAAATCCCAAGCAAGGTCTTTGTGCTTGCTGGTGCTCGGAATACCAAGACCGGCGAAGCCGTAGTCGAGATATGTCTTGCCACTGGCTCCGACGGGCATCGGAATAACTGTCCACTGAGAAGGATCTAGGGCTTCAGCTACCATGCTCACAGTATCAGGATCCTGTACGAGGAATGGGGTGGTTCCACTGATGAACCCGTTGACCTGCTCATTGAAACCCCAGTTGATACCATCGGAAGGAACAGCTTTCTTATAGAGATCTACATATGCTGCCACTGCCTTGCGGGCCGCAGGAGAAGAAAATGCAAAGGAGCCATCGGTTGTCTTGTAGATGTTGTCGACGTTGATGTTGTCCACATCACTGAGGATCAAAATATCGGAAATCTTGAAGGCACTGCCCTTTCCACGGAACCCAAACCCATACTGATTTGCAGCTTTGCCGGTAATGGCAATCGACATCTTATACAGTTCTTCAATAGTCTTTGGCATCGTGGTAAAGCCATGCTTGGCAAGAATGTCAGTACGGACAAAAAGACCTTTTACAAAGAAGAACTGGGGAAGTAAATATGGGGTATTGTTTACCGTAGTGGCTGCCGTCATGGTAAGAGGCAAAAGATCATCTCCCTGATCCCACGTTTTGAGATAATCGGTCAGGTCGACCAACTTGTTGTTGTTGACGAACTGTTTCACGGTATGGTCGCGAACTTCGATGATGTCCAGCTCCTGATTGCTATTAAGCATCAAAGTGAGCTTGTTGTCAGCCTGTTCATAGGGAGGAGAGACCAAGTTGATCTTCACATTGGGATTCTGTGCCTCATATTTGGCAATCAGTTCCTGAATTTGTGCGGTGCGTGACGGGCTTGTCATAGTCTCGACGAAGGTCAACGTAACAGGACCGCTCGCCTCTTCCTTGGTTCCAGCTGCAAAAGCTGGGGAAAGAACCAACAAGAGGGTACAGAGCACCAAAAGAATAGTCATGGGGTGTTTCATTTCCAAACTCCTTTCATTAGGTAATACCAAATATACATTTGGTATTACCAATTCTACCATCAATTCAATTTTTGTCAATGCAAGTTGCATACCAATTGCTTACGTCGATTTCTTGAACAGTAAAATGGCCCTCCAAGCTTTTCCTGTTAGGCTGAAAAGTGGGCTGCCTGTTTTCTATTCACAATCTAATTTCCAGCATTCCATGGAGAAAAGGCTTTTTGCATCCAAACCACCGTTGAGAGAAGGCCCTTGGATAGTGATAACAAGTCAACTTTTTTTTTGGGTTTATTGCGAAGATTGGCTTCTATTTTCATGATACTATACAATATGTCAATTAATATTTTTCAACCTACAAGTTTAAAAACTCGGTTTTCTCGATTTGTTGTCTTTCTCATAGTGTCTTTGTTGAGTATTGCTGGAATTAGCCATCTTTCTAATTACCAGTCACTCGAGCGATATAACCGAACATTCAAAGGATTTGAGCAACTACTCTCCTTCTACGAGAATGTTGAAATGATGAATGCCGGAATCACCAACTATATATATGCAGGAAATACTGAAGAACTAGATCAATATAGCTCCTATCGCGATAAAGCTTTTTCTAACTTGGAACATCTTAAGGATGTTACAAATAAGGAACTGGTATTCCGGTTTTCCTTACTCACCAATATGATAAAAACATACGATGAGCAGGTTGTTAAATTGATTCCAGGAGTAAGTAAAAATGTGAATCAAAAAGATTATGATTCATTCTGGAGGTTGAAAACACTTATCATCGACACGTATCCCTTTTACACAAAACTACTAACAGACGAGATGAAACTCGATAATACGAGGCTCTTATTAGTATGGAAACTACAATTGGGAGCAACCATCATCATAAGTATCTTGTTGCTCGGTCTTTCAGCTGTATTCGTAGTGAGCTTTATCAGAAGCATCACCCATCCAATAGAAGGACTCATTGAGAATATAAATCTTATCAAGCATGGAGAATTCCGAATTACTCGTTTCGAGAGCCGTTGCATAGAGATTGATACCTTACTTTCATCATTCAGTGAAATGGCAAGGAAAGTTCATAAGAATATCAAGCAGTTAGAAGAAAAAAATATAGTTGAAAAACAACTAATTAAAGTCGAAAACGAAAATCTAAAAATATCACAACTACTTACTGAAGCACGATTAGCAGCTCTGCAACATCAAATGAACCCACATTTCCTCTTTAATACATTGAGTGCTGTCTCAAAACTAGCCTATCTTGAAGGAGCAAAAAAAAGTAGCAATCTCATGATTAGGACTTCAAGAGTTCTTAGGTATGGTTTAGAGATGGGAGAGAAAACAAGCAATCTTTCTCTTGAAATAAACAGCATAGAAGACTATTTTGAGATTCAAAAAATTCGCATTGGCGAGCGTATAACGTTTTCAATGGAAGTCAATGGAAACTTTTCAGAGGTTCGGATGCCAGGAATGATTATTCAACCGTTAATAGAAAATTGTATCATTCATGGAGTTCAGGACATTATTCGACCAGCTTATGTTTCTCTCTCGGTAACACAAGAAGGGGAAAGAGTGATTGTCACAATTGAAGATAATGGTAAAGGAATCGAAGAAAACTTAGTAAACCAATTGAATAGCAACACCGAGGGGAGTACGGAAGATACTTCAGGGTCGTACAATACTACCTATATCACTAATGTCAAAGATAGTACTTCTCAGAAAACAAAGTCCGCACATATAGGGATTCAGAACGTGCGCAAGAGATTAAAGCTATTTTTCAATGATGATTATAAACTCTTTTTTACAAGTGATATTGGCTGTGGTACTGTTATTACATTGGATTTACCGATGAAAAATGGAGAAAGTACATGTTCACCCTCCTAATAGTTGATGATGAACCAATCGAAAGGCAAGCTCTTCGGTTGATGATTCATGCATTCTCTGCAGATATTCAAATTGTAGGTGAAGCCGAGAATGGATTTGATGCGCTGAAACTCTTTCGTGAAAAACGTCCTGATATCGTACTTATGGATATTCAAATGCCCGGAATTGATGGGCTAGAAGTAATTGAAGAGATCGTACGGTTGGGCTTTCAAGTGAAATTTATAATAGTAACCTCCTTTAGTCGATTCGAGTACGCGAGAAAGGCTTTAAAACTGGGTGTTAAAGATTTTCTCTTGAAACCAACAAGTGTTGAAGAATTGCACGAGACGCTATCGAGTGTTTTAGAGGAAATTAAAAAACAAAGGAAAGTAATTGGTGAAAAACTAGATATTGAAGCGCAAATCCAAGATATGCAATTGTTATTACAAAATGATTTTATCAACTATATTAAAGCCGGTGTCTATTCAGAAGAGGTTCCTCGATTACTCTCTTTATTAAAGACAACACCTATAGAGTCATGTGTTTACATTATTCAAGGAAATGATTTGACCTCTTTGATATCAGACCGAATTGTATTGCAGATCAGACGAATGGGATACAAAGAATTTCATGATTTCCATGATCATACCTGTATAGTGGTTGTTATCAATCAGTTCGAAACCAGAAAAATGGATCATCGAGAATTAGGTGATTTCATATTCAACTATTTTCAAAGCCTGGGATACTATGATTTTTCTGTTTCTGTTGGTAGTTTAGAACAACAAGCTTCCGCTATCCCGCTATCTTACCATAAGGCATTTCTTTGCTCTCTACAAAAGCGGGATTCCTTTCGCAGCACTATTCAAGTATTTGACGATATTAAAAATACTGAGATTCAGAATGATCAGTATCTGCTTGATTTCATAGATAAAATAGTGCCTTCAATTATTACGAAAGATCATAATGAAATCAAACAATTATTAGAAAATTATCATAACCAACTAAATTCTAAAATTATATCAGATTCTCAATCACTTCTGATGCATTATCATCAATTAATCATAATGGTAAAACTTCGTATGTCGCAGAATATTTCTGCATATAAAATAAGACAGGACGACCTTTCTATTCCTAGTTTCTCGAATAGAGAATATTCTTCTATCGATATTTTTAACGAAACCTTAAGGATTTTTGATGAAATAATTATTTCAGTCGGTCAGATTCGCGACGCTGCAAACAATCCTTTACTAACAAAAGTAACAGACTATCTTGATCGACATTATAATGAGAATCTCTCCTTGGAAAGTCTAGCATCAAATTTCCAAATTTCTAGCTATTACATGAGTAGAATCGTCAAATTAGCAACAAATTTAACATTCAGTGAATATGTTACTCAAGTTAGAGTAGAGAAATCAAAAGAATTGCTGAAGATCGGAAATGTAAGCATCAAAGAAATTGCATTTCACGTTGGCTTTAGTAGCCAACATTATTTTTCTCGAATCTTCAAAAAATATACAGGGATGACCCCCACAGAATATACGAGAAGTAATAGTAGTTAGTGTGCAAATGTGAATATTTTCCGCTGTTAATCGTAGAATATTTATAAACAATGACAAGATATTACAAACAATCTCGCTATCATATCCAACACAAGCTGTTACGATTTAGCTATCAGGTGTACCAGAACATGTGGAGGAAGGTGTGGATTCATCAATAAAGACATTTCGGCGATTGATTCAAAGAGGTTTTGGGAATTTCTTACATAAGCAAGAAAGCAGCATTGTAATTGTTTTAGTCGTCTATATTATTTTCGTTTCAAATGTAAATGGAAATTTTATTTCTAGTGGAAACATCTTTAATATTTTACGCTCATCTGGCTTTGCTCTGATAACTATTACAGGAATGGCGCTCATTCT
>CAZJMG010000051.1:0-21958 GCA_964547185.1 uncultured Sphaerochaeta sp. | reverse complement strand
TCCCTTAGATTTTTATCATGAACCTAGAAAATCTAGGTTGAAATCATTTAGGAGGCGACTATGAAACGTGTACTGTTTATTATTTTGGCACTCGCTCTCACATCTTCCCTGGTTTTTGCAGCGGGGACAAAAGAAACTGCTGATCCAGCTGCGGAAAGAAGCGTAAGGCTTGTGTATGCTGAGGTTAATCCTCTCGAATCAATTGTTGGAAAGACAGGTCTCTATTTCAAGGAGCAGGTAGAAAAGCTCACTGATGGTACTGTCACCATCCAAATCCAGGCTTCCGGCGTTCTTGGTTCAGAGAATGACGTTCTCGATTCCATGCTCGGCGGTGGTACTTCGATCGACATGTCCAGAATCTCTGCTTTTGCTCTTACCAGCTATGGCGCTGAAAAGTCAAAACTTCTGTCCATTCCGTTCACGTTCGAGAACAGAGAGCACTTCTGGGCATTTGCCAACTCTGATCTTGCCCCTGAATTCCTCAACGAACCCCAGACCATCGGTCTTCCCATTCGCGGAATTTTCTATGGTGAGGAAGGTTTTAGACATTTCTTCGCTGCCAAGCGCATTAACAGCATGCAGGATCTTCGTGGTATGAAGCTTCGTGTATCCAACGATCCAGTTATGAACGGTATGGTTCGCGGCCTCGGCGCTTCCCCGACCGTCGTTTCTTTCGGTGAGTTGTACTCAGCTCTGCAGACCGGCGTGGTCGACGGCGCCGAGCAGCCGATTGCAAACTACAAGGCTAATGCATTCCATGAAGTTGCACCAAACTTGATCCTCAATGGACATACCCTCGGTGCTATTCAGGTAGTTATCACCGATACCGCTTGGGCTAAGTTGTCCGAAAGACAGAGAAACGCCATCATGGAAGCTGGTAAGCTTGCACAGGCATACAACGCACAGATCAGTGAGAATGCAGAGAACGAAGTTCTTGCCCAGCTCAAGGCTGAGGGCGTGAATGTTGTAGAAGTCGCTGACAAGAGTCCATGGGCAAATGCCACGAAGGCTGTTATCGAGGCAAATACAAAAACACAGGCTGCATTGTATCAGAAGATCATTGATATGAAATAAGGGCGACTAATCAGCTATGGGTGGGATTGTCAGAGCAATCCCACCTTTTCGAGTCTCAGGAGATGAACCATGCCAAAGTTCTTTGCAACAATGGATAAAATTAAACTGGCTTATGATTGGACAGACAAGATTGTGATGATAATTTGCAAAGTATTGCTTATTGTCGACATCCTGATCACCAGTTATGCGGTAGCCGGTCGTTTACTGAATAAATACATTCCGTTTCTCAAAGATCCTGCTTGGACGGAAGAGGTCGTGCTGACGTGCATGGCTTATATGGCCGTCCTCTCAGCCGCTCTTGCCATCCGCAGGGGTTCTCATATCAGGATGAAGGCTTTTGATAAATACCTGCCAAAAGTCACTATCAAGGTTTTGGATATTCTTTCGGATATCGCAGTGCTCAGCCTTGGGGTGATCATGCTCTACGTGGGGTGGCGTTTTGCCACTACCATCGGCAGTAGAGGGTTCTACGTCTCTTTGCCATGGCTCAGTCGCTTTTGGATGTACTTCCCTGTACCGCTTGCAGGCCTTGCGATGATCATCTTCGAGCTCGAGGCTCTGTATAACCATATCAAGTCCTTCTACGTGAAGGAAGAGGAGGTGGCATAATGGACCCAAACAACGTTGCAATTCTTATTCTCCTTGGAAGCTTCTTTGCCATGATCTTCCTTCGTTTTCCAATCGCCTATGCCGTTGGACTCTCTTCAGTCTTCTGCATGCTGTACCAAGGGTCCAGCTTGAATGATATCAGCCGTTTGATGGTAAAGGGTATCAGTTCATTCTCCTTGATGGCCGTTCCCTTCTTCATCACAATGGGTGTTTTGATGGGTTCTGGGGGGATTTCCCAAAAGCTCATTTCCCTTGCGAATGCCTGTGTGGGCTGGATGCGGGGTGGTCTTGCTCAGGTGAACATCGTAGCTTCCTACTTCTTCGGAGGTATTTCCGGCTCCGCCGCTGCTGATACTGCTTCACTGGGATCGATCCTCATTCCCATGATGGTCGAAGAGGGTTATGATGCAGACTTCTCCACCGCGGTAACGGTTACCAGCTCCTGTGAAGGACTTTTAGTCCCTCCCAGTCACAACATGGTCATCTACGCCACTACTGCAGGGGGGATTTCGGTGGGAAGCTTGTTCCTTGCCGGATATCTTCCGGCGGCTTTGCTCGCCATTACGTTGATGATCGGCTCTTACATCTTCTCGGTAAAGCGGGGCTATCCAAAGGGAGAGCCGTTCAGTTTGAAGAACTTCATAATCCAGCTTGCAAAATCCATCTGGGCTTTGGCTGCCGTCGTCATCGTAGTCGTCGGTGTCGTTGCCGGTGTTTTCACTGCTACTGAATCGGCAGCGATTGCGGTCATCTATTCCTTGATCGTTTCGGTCTTTATTTATAAGGGCCTGTCTTGGAAAGGTGTTTGGAAGGTTCTGGATGATTGTGTAGGAACCTTGTCGATCGTGCTCATTCTTATCGCCACATCCTCGGTCTTCGGCTACTGTCTCACCACCCTCCATGTACCAGCCCTCGCCGCTGAGGCAATTACAAACCTTACCAGCAATAGGATTCTTATTATTCTGTTGTTGAATGTAATTTTACTGGTGCTTGGAGCAATCATGGACATGGCACCGATCATCCTCATCACGACCCCGATCCTGCTTCCTATCGCTACCGGCGTTGCTGGTCTTGATCCTATTCAGTTCGGTATCATGGTGGTGCTCAACTGTGGTATCGGTCTGTTGACTCCTCCTGTCGGCGCTGTTCTGTTCATCGGATCGGCAGTCGGGAAGGTCTCCATGGAGAAGGTGGTAAAGTCCACCCTGCCGTTCTATGTCTGTATGATTATTGCGTTGCTTTTGGTTTCATTCATTCCACAAATCAGCCTTATCCTGCCGCAGGTCTTAGGCGGATATACTCCCACCAATATGTGATGTGATACTAAGAACTCCAAACAAGCCAGGGCCTGTGCTCTGGCTTGCTTATGTTCGAGCATCCTCTTTGTCTACCCTTGAACCAGGGACTCCAACCTTAAGGTATTCTCGGACTGCATCCATCTGACCAATTGATTTCTTGAGTCTTGCCCTATTCTCCTCACAAAAGAAAGGATTGACGGCCACCTCAAAAGGGATACGCTTCTCCCTGGCTACTTTCGTGGCAAACATGGTGAAAGCCTCGGTAGTTGTCAATCCAAGTTCTGTATAGGCCTTTTCGTATTCACTCTTCAGCTGGACATCAACTCGAAATTCAATATCTACTGTTGTGCTTACCATGATATGTCCCAATCTCCTTAGTATGCTAATTTCGATGTGCAGATCTATTTTGTAATAAGAGACTAAATCCAGGATCGTTATCTCAAGATAGCCTACCATCGAGCAAGAGAACATACGAGCACGCTGATCAACTTTTCACTCATTCGTATACTTTCACCACCGTAGTGAAAGTACCGTTTTGAATGAAAGCAGGGCTGTTGGGTCTTCCCATCCTTATCACCTGATTCGCCACCTGGTGAAGCTCTAGCATTCTACAACAGGACAACAGCATCACTTTGGAATTACCACTGCTCTTTTAAACAAAGAGCAATGTAACCATATGGATACTTGACTCTGAAAAGAGAGTTCTTTAGGATACATGTAACCACTTAGTTACATGTATTCGTAAAGGAATCCCTATGAAAAAACTACTTACCATCTTACTGTTCGCGATGACGCTCAGCTCTGTGTATGCCAAGGCTAAGAACGTCATACCCGCTGGTGTCGTTCCACTTAAGACCGACCTGTCAAACATTGAGGTTTCAATCATCCCAGGGGAGCGGTATCTGCATAAATTCCCGCTCTTTCTCTTCTTTTCGCTGCGTAACCCGCCACAGATGGCTTTATGGGCTGAAACAATCGACGGGCAATTCCTCGACACCTTGATGGTCACCAAGAAAGTGAGCGAACAGAAGTGGGCGAAAGCGCCCAAAGACCCAGCCGGCAAAGATGAAATAAGAAGGCCGGAGGCTCTGCCTGTATGGACGTACAAGGCAGCGACGGCTCTGACGGAGGAACACCGTCTTGTCGACGCAATCACCCAAGCTACACCCAAAGCCGATTTCTCAGTGAACACCGACTTCTCAAATGAGTATGATGAGCTGTACCTTTACTTTGAAGTCAACCACTCCACCGACTTCAATGAGGCATATCCTGCTGACGCCAAGGCAGGAGAGAAGAACTACAACGGAGGAGTAATGGGAAGCGGGCAGCCTGCGTTGGTCTATCGCGCATACGTGGACTTCACACACCCAGAGCTCTCGAGCAAGTCCTTCGAATGTATCGGCCACAGTTCCCCTTGTGGCGAAGATGGTACTATCTATACCGATATGCAGGGCATTGACAGCGCCCTCTCTATCATCGATTCAATTCTTCTTTCGTTTAAATAGCAACATTACGGCTCTTCCTGCAGGGCTTTTTCCAACAGCAGTGCAAGGGTGGAGCTCAGTCTGACCCACCCTTCCTTGCTTTGGATGTCCACTCCATTGAACATCTGTACAGTACAAGATCGTAAGGTCAGGTACGTGATGGCCGCCGAGAAAATAGCAAAGATTGCCTCAAAGTCAAGGCTTTGTGATTCAGTGTTCTTCCTGACTTCTGAAAACATCGTCTTCACCTGCTCAGTAGCCTTCAGTCCTTGCTGTTCCCTCGCTTGTGCAAACGCTCTGGTTATTTCGTTTTCTTCACTTAACTCCTGAATCATCAGGTTTTGTGCAAATTGGTCATTGCGCAGCTGCTCATGTATCGCGAGAAAGCCTTCGGTAAGAAAGCTCTTGAGCTCTGGTTTTTCTTGGTTCTTCAGCTGGGAAAAGTCGATTATGCTCGTTTGGGTGAGGTCCAGGGCTTTGGCGGCTTCGCACATGAGCCCGTCCAGGCCGTCAAAGTATCTATAGATGAGAGCTTTGTTCACCTTCGCTTGCTCGGCTATGGCATTGACACCCAAAGAACCGAACCCGTTGGTTCTCAACAGCTCAAGGGTTGCATCGATAAGCTTTTGCCTCGTCTGTTCTTTATTTCTTGTTTGTTCCATGCTTCATTGTAACCTTCTGGTTACAACAATGCAAGGCAGGTTTGATCATTCGCTTTCTCCTCGAAGGATCCTTTCCATCATTTTGCAAACATCCAATCAGAGAGAGAGCATCGCCTCGGCCAAGGAAGAGTCTATCAAGAGATGGTTGGCATATCCTTTTTTAATTGCCAGATTGACCAGTAATGCCTTATGGGCTCCTGCTGCAGCAATGATGATCTTGCATCCTCTATCCGCTTTCTGTCTCAGCAACTTGAGATCGATTGACTTAATGAGCGAAGTTGATTGACTGCTTCCTATGGATGCAACAAGAGGAGGACAGTCGAGGACATCTCCATCCTTATTAAGAAGGTAGTAATTTAAATCCCCTACGGCACCACTTTGAAGAATATCATCCAGTTGAGAAGAGCCCAAGGATGCTGTAATCATCTTGGAGTAAAGACCTTGCTCTGAAAAGGTACCAATTCCGAGTAATGCTGCATCAGCGAGCTGCATTGCACCAAAGACCTCTGCCTCTGAGGTCGGATTTGATTCTGAACATCTACCCTCATTGCGATATCGGTATGAAGAAATCAGAGACGTAGCAGTTAAGGAGAAATCAGCAGGGGTCATTGTAAAATTCAGAGGGAAGAGTTGCAGATTCCCTATGCTGCCCCGTTTCATATGATCCATGATGCGGGCAACAGTGTATCCGTTGCTGACACCGAGGGAAAAACGATCGGAAGCTCTTGCCCACTGCTCTATCCACAGAGCACCATATCTGCCGATGATCATCTCCTTGACAAGTTGCAGTTTGATCGGACGTGTCTCCACGATGCGAACACTCTCTCTCTTCAATCCGGTGAAGTGAGCAACAGAGTTTTCCAACTCCTCGTTGCGAGAAGATGAGAGGATCCTCCTTTCGAGTTCACCTCTGAAATAAGCATCCCTGATCAGGTTTTCTATGCTGTCTTCTGGTAAAAGATGAGAAAAGGATTCTGTGCCTGAGCCTGAAAACACTGTATCAATATAGTGCTTTGCAGATGAAAGTGCCTGCCGTATCCCTTCTTGCAAGGAGTCCTTATCAAGGTAAGAGAGCTCAATAAACTTCGATATATCCAGAGAATAAAACTCACAGATGGCATTGAGGTTCTCAATGTTCGAGGAGTAGCTCTTCTCCCAGCTCTGATAGGTTCGTAGAGGAACTTGCAAGGCCTCTGCAACACTTGTCTGGGAGAGTTTTTGAAAGAGGCGCAATTCGCGTATCAGGGTAGTAACACGATCTAATAGAGTATTCATGAGTATATGATACCATACATTTTTGAATAATGCAAGAACTTGCGTATTAATATTAGTTGTAATACATTATTTTGTGTGTTATGGTTGTTGTATCAGAGTATGCAAAATATTACATACTCAAGGAGGAAAAGATGAAAAAACTTGCTTTATTTGTAACAATTCTTCTTATGGCAACCATTCTTTTTGGTGCCGGCAGTAAAGAAGCTGCTTCAGAGAAAAAAGTTACCCTGCATTGGTATTCCCACGCATCATCGTTGGGAAATACAGAAAAGACAATCATTGACAAATTCAATGAGACAAATCCTTCCATATCCATCGAGGTGGTGGAACTCCCTGAAGCAACAAATGACAAGCTCCAAGCTCTATTGATCGCATTACAAAGCGGTGACAGCTCTATCGACTTCTTCAATGCCGATGTCACATGGACTGCGACCTTTGCTTCAGCTCAACTTATTGAGCCTTTGGATGCTTTTTTCCCAGTCTCCGAGCGGCAGGCATTCCTTCCTGGCACTATAGCAGCAGCCTCCTATAATGGAAAACTTTGGGGAATTCCTTTCAGAACCGATGCTGGCGTCCTATATTATCGATCGGACCTGCTATCCAAGTATGGCAAAGATGTCCCCAAGACGTACTCTGAGCTGTTTGCAACAGCAGAAGAAATCAACACCAAGGAAGGTGGTGGCATGTACGCCCTGGTTGGTTCTTTGGCAAATGGTGAAGGATTGACCTGCAATGCGGTCGAATGGTTTTACTCCAACGGGGGCCAAGTCATCGGTGAAAATGGAAAAATCCTCATCGACTCTCCGCAAAACAGAGAAATCTTGCAGATTATGGTAGAAGCCTATCAAAACAACCTCATGCCCGAGGGTGTCCTCTCATACGGCAGTGGCGATGCCCGCTCTTCTATGTTCCAAGGCAAGCAGGTGTTTATGAGGGCATGGCCGAAAGCCTATGCCATGGGACAAGATCCAGCAAAAAGTCAAGTAGTGGGAAAACTCGGAGTAGCGCCGCTTCCACGAGGACCTCAAGGAACCATGGGGAAAAGTGTGCTTGGCGGATGGCAATTATTCCTAAACAAAAACTCAAAGCATAAGGAAGCTTCAATAGAATTCATGAAGTTCTATGCCAGCGAATACGCTCAGAAACTGCACGCATTGAACGACTCCTATATGCCTGCAAGAAGCGCTCTGTATACAGACAAAGACATCCTTGAAAAATATCCTTATTACAGCGACTTTCCTCAGGTATTGGAAACAGCGGTTCCTCGCCCTCAGTCCCCATACTATGCAGAAATTTCTGCTATTCTCTCCGCTGAAGTGCAGAATGCAATGAAAGGGAGCAAAAGTGCACCAAAGGCACTCGCTGATGCTCAGAAAGCTATGGAACAAGTTGGAAGATAATATTGTCCCAATCCTTTGCAAAGGTCCTTCCTTCTCTATGGAGGAAGGACACCACTCTAAGAGAAACACCTTATGAAAACACTCACACGAAAACAGTTTGGTTATCTTTGCATGATACCTACCCTGTTGATATTTCTCATATTTGCCATCTATCCAGTATTCAGAACTATTTTTTTAAGTTTTTTTCGCTTCAGGTTACAGACTGGACCAGTAAAAACCTTTATTGGCCTTGACAACTATAGCTTCATGATGGGAGACAGCAGATTCTTCAACGCCCTTTTCTTCACCTTGCTGTTTACCGTCCTCACTGTTGCTATCGAGGTTGTCCTTGGCTTGGTCTTCGCACAGCTCATGAACCTTCCCTTCAAAGGACGAGGGTTTCTTCGTGTCGTAGTACTCATTCCCTGGGCCATCCCTACCATCGTCAGTGGGTTCATGTGGAAGTTTATGGTGCATGACCAGTACGGTGTCTTCAACCAGATTCTCTTTACATTCGGGTGCATTGACAAATTCATTCCTTGGTTAAGCCAGGACAACACAGCTCGCTTGATACTTATTCTCTCAGATATTTGGAAGACAGCCCCCTATGTTTCCCTCTTGGTCCTGGCAGGTTTGCAGACCATCCCCAAAGCTCTCTACGAAGCAGCACAGATTGATGGAGCTGGCCCCATCCGACGATACTTCTTTATCACCTTGCCTTTGCTCAAACCGGTTTTGGCGACCGCTGTCCTCTTCCGCCTTATCTCATCCTTCAAGGTTTTCACCGTCATTGTGGCCCTAACCAACGGAGGTCCTGGATATGCTACTGAATCACTGACCATGTACACCATGAGAACGTATTTTGACGCAGGAAACTATGGCTATGGATCAACGCTTGCAACCTTTACCTTGTTCATCACCTGCCTGATAGCGCTGCTGTTCACCGATGTCATCAAAGGCAAGATCGATGGTGGAAAGAGGAGTAAACTATGAGAGAGGAAGCTACATTACAGAAGATATTGTTTTACCTCTTTGCCGTATTCTTCATCGTTACGATAGGTTTTCCGTTCTTTTGGCAAATACTCAACTCATTTAAGATGGAGAAGGACATCTTTGCCCTCACGTGGTTCCCTCGCTCATACACAACTGACAACTATCTCAAGGCGTTCACGACAAGACCGCTACTGAGTTATCTGGGCAACAGTTTCATCATAGCTGCAGTTGCAACTATATGCTCCTTGAGCATTGGAAGTATGGCAGCCTATGCAATTGCGAGAACCCCTATTAAAGGAAAGACGTCTTTCCTCATTCTTGTTATGTCTATATCCCTGTTACCTCCAATTGTCATCATCAGTCCCATTTATGGAATCGTCAGGACAATGGGGCTGCTGAACAGCTACTCAGGGCTCATCATCGTAAATGTCCTTTTCACCCTCACGATAGTAATTTGGTTCCTCACCCCGTATCTTCATGCAGTTCCGATGGAACTTGAAGAAGCCGCACAAATCGATGGAGCCTCTCCTGCTCAAGCGTTTGGTAAGATAGTCATTCCTCTTCTCGGGCCAGGGGTCTTCACCGTAGGCATCCTCGCTTTCATTCAGATTTGGAATGAGTACCTCTTTGCCTTGGTTCTCAACCCCATCAGGATTAAGACAGTAACCGTGGGGCTGAAGATGTATGAATCGGACAACTATATGCCATGGGGTACCATCATGGCTGCAGCAGTCGTCATTGTAATACCCCTGATCACCTTGGTCCTCGTGTTACAAAAGAGAATCATCGGGAGTTTGATGACAGGAGGTATCAAGGAATGAGTCAACATCTGCCCTGTTCCTTTGCCGACTACCAGAATACGAGGTGGCATCGCCGGCTTGTTTCTGGCGAGTTCGTCCTCCAATTCGACCAATATCCTGACCGAGAAGTCATCGTCGACCACCTTTCGGATCAACAAGAATCTTGGAAAGAGAGAATTAGAATGATCTGCACACAGGATGATGAGTCATGGAATAAGCTCTCACCGGGGGAGTTGGTAGAAATTCTCAGAAAAGAACGGCAACAATTCATTTCTACTTCCAAGCTTCACTGGCGTACCTCTTCCTTTTGTTTCAAGAATGAAGATACAAACCATGTTATATCTGAGAGTACAACAATAGCATCAAACTATCGGATGTTTATATTTCCAGACATCTATGATGCCTGTCCTCTCGATACACAGGTAGCCATCCTATCTCACTCACAAAAAGATTGCATAGTATGTATCCCTGAAGATCACAAAAACCTTAAACATATGATACCAGCCTATAAGGTAAAACTCTTGGCAAATCCTTCCATGCTCACTGTGGAGGAACTCAGAGAGATGGGTAATTCAGGCAGCATAATTTGCGCTGATGTATGGTATGCCTTGGCATTTCTCAACGCTGGTGTTTCTGTGCTCTCTTATTTAGATAAGCGAGAATGGTTTGCTTCTGTGGTGCTCAAAGAAAACACCTATGAAGAGTGTGTTCCGGCTCTTCCTGAAAACACTCGATATGGAAATCTATTGACTGTTGTGAAGAACAACCGTCCCATGCGGTCCTTTCAAATGCTCTCCGATTCTGCTTATAGTGGAATATATGCCGATCTGGAAGAGCCCTGCATGCTCCCCAATTGGGTACAACAAGCTAGAGAGAAAAAAGTCCTCGATCTCGAAATGGGGTTCTATGAGAAACAACAAGGTACTTGGGTCAGAGTTGAACACCCAAACAAGAATACTATACATACGGCTTTCTCATCTTTTGCTAAGGAAAAAATAAGTCTTAAGCCGTATCTGTTCTCAGGCAAGCACTCTCCTCTTTCTCTTTCATTCCCTGAAGGAGGATTTTTCACCAGTTTCAATTACTACTTCACAGACAATCTGAAGAGCTGGTATGCAAAAGTGGACAAAAGGCCTCTCCCTTGGAATGACTTTTTGCTCGATTATCTTGCCTTTCCTTTAGAAGATAGCTTGTATGAATCTGTTCCGTTATACAACAAAGCCCTCTTAGGGTATGGCAAAGATGGTTCATTCTTTACTTGTACAGGAGAATGGACACACATCACACTCACACTCGATGAAACAGAGTCGTTTGTATTTTCAAAGGAAGCAGACAATGCAAAGACTCCACAACACAATCCCAACAAGATATACTTTCCTTCTGAAAGAGAGCCTGTGGGAGAGGGGATGTGGTGCTTGACCTTCATTCATGATTATCTGTGGGATGCCTGCGAGGGGCCTGTCCGAGTGCCTCCATTTGGAGTGGTGGTGACAACTAGGCAGAGAATCGAGCGGGTTGAGAAAGCAGCATGGTCCGTCAACTGGAAGGATCTCCCTCTCCAAAAGAGTGAGGTTGCTTGGTTGGTCGGGGGGTTCAACCTCTTAATCAAGGATGGTAAAAATCTCGTAGCATCCGATGATGACACATACGCCCAACTCCAGAAAGAGGGTTGGTTCACCCCTTCTTCCATACAAACCCAAGAGACAATGTTGGACGTTCTGGGTGTGCAGCCACGTTCAGTCATCGGATATGGTAATGGTAAAATAATGGTTCTGTCGGTTTCTGGAAGAAATTGCAAGTCGGAGGGAATTACCTTCAGTGATGCAGCTTCCTTATCTGCACAGGTCTTTAGGCGTATCACAAAATCACCGTTGGATTTTCTGGTTAATCTTGACGGGGGGGCTTCCTCCGTGCTGGGATGTAAAAAAGACGGAGAGGCTTCTTGTTTGCTCACAAAACCTTCTCCGTCCATCACCAATCCAGCAGGATGTCCTCGATGTGTGCCCTCATTGCTGACAATTCAATTAAAACAAGGAAAGAATATATGAATGTTAAGGAAAAGCAGGAATACAAGAAAGAGTTATTTGTTGTAATTCCTACCTATTGGCAAGGAAAGAGTACGAGAAAACCCGATCCTGATGATTTGGTGTTTGACCATCCCACCTTTCTCGATGGTGATGATACGCTTTCTGCATCACTCGAGAGTCTTGCAAAGACAGAACATCCTGATAGCTTCAAGGTTTTGGTGCTAAGCGCTGCTGTACACCCTTCTCTTGAGTATGAAGTCCAAGAAGCGGTAGATAGAATCATTGAGCAGTTCAGGACAAGACTTGATATTGGTCATTTCCATGCAAAGAAATTGCGAGAGGTGCAAGATCGTCTTCAATCGCTTTCGTTGCCTAGATCTTTTTTAACCCTTGACGGATACGCCTCTATTAGAAATTGCCAGTTGGCAATTCCCGCAATTCTGGGTGCAGAGGTAATTGCTGCCATCGATGACGATGAATTGGTGGAAAAGGATTATCCATCCATGGTTTTGGAATATGTAGGTAGCCCAGGCATGGATGGTATTGCAGGAAGATACCGCTACACAGAGGGAAAAACCCTAGTGCATGATCGCTTTGAAGATATCAAGCAACCTTCTCTTTTTCAAAAGAAACAAGCCTATCAGAATGAGGTATACAAAGCAATCGAAGCCAGAGCAGAGAGAATAACCGATACCTCCATTGTATTGGGAGGCAACATGGTGTTCTCTAAAAAGTTGTTCATGAATGTTCCTTTTGACCCTTTTGTTCGCAGGGGCGAGGATATCGATTATATGATCAATTCAATGATGACCAACTTTACTTGGAAGTGTGACAAAAATTTGATGATTGACCACTATCCTCCTGCTTGCAAAGAAACAAACAAACTTCAGGAGGATGTGATGAGATTCCTCTATGAAAAAGCCAAGATAGAAGCATCTCAAAACAAAGCAGGGATTATCCCGGTCAAAGCAGAGCAATTAGGACCATACCCAGGAAACTTCTTGAAGGAAGACCTTCAAGAAGAGGCGTTTAAAACCTTGAGCGATCGACCAAAAGAGATTGAAAAAGAGCCTTGGTATCTTTCTGCTGAAGAGGTTATCCAAAGAGGAGTGGCATTAGGGGAACGTGTTGGAGAATTCTTTGCTTATGCTGAGCTTTGGCCTAAGGCAATGAAAGCGCTTTGTGCAGATAAACAGACAATTAGAATACTTGAGGAGATGTTTTCTTAAGGAGATACCAAGAAGTCTTGCATAGAGTATTCCCAGACATCTTTATATCTTAAGGAAGCTGGGATTACTCATACAGTGTGAGCATAACTATCGCAGGGTAAGACCCAAGTCCTCCAACATGGCTTTGCCATACTCGATTGAGACGGCATAACTAAAACTTGTCTCATATCCAGGCAAAGATCCTCTTACGAAATCCCCTCCTTCTTCTTTTGGAACAAAAAGCCCTATCATGATGCTCCAACGGGAAAGCCTGCACTGGACACCCTGAAATTTCCACCTACGGCGTCAGATTTAGTCAATGTTATAGAGCTTTCCTTGGGGCAAGAACCGAGACAGTGATAGAGTAATCTTGGAGGAAATAATATTTATGAGTGAACTGATACAACTTCCAAATATTGGGAAAATGCTCGAACAACACTTGCTTTCTGTAGGTATTGAAACAGTTTCTCAGCTGAAAGAGATAGGAGCCGAGCAAGCCTTTCTGTTGATTCGCGATCAGAGAGACAGCGCAGCTTGCCTTCATATGCTGTATGGCTTAAGAGGAGCAATCCTTTCAATACCCGACGCCCAGCTTTCTGAACAGGAAAAGACTCACTTGAAGCAGTTCTATAGAAGTCTTTGAGGTATTACCTAATAATGGCTACTCCTCGTAAAGGTATGTGAGTAAACTCGGTCATTCAGAAAGATATTCATGAAGCGATAGAGGTCAGGACTATGGTTGAGCCCTTTGCTGTTCCTACTGCAATAAGAGCTGTGAAAATCAGCAACCATCTGCTCGAATTGCTAGTGCCCTGGAAAGACGAGCACTTGAATAGTAGCTTCTAGCAAAAATGGTGAGTAACACGGCCAAGGAGGAGAAGATATCTATGATATCTGATCCGACAAGAACGCTGCTCCCGACGTTTGGGCCAAAGAAAATTTTAGAACTATGATTTACAGACCACTAGAAACAATTATTGCTGTGGACGAAATGCTAATATAAACATATGTTCTTAACTATCTATGTAGCTGGAGCATGTTTGTCAGCTTTGTCGCTGCCCGATATGCCTCAGATAAAAAGGAGGCAACAGCTTTGGGAAATCTAGCAGCAAAAAACGGATATGATACTTCCAAGGTTAGAGGCCCTGTATAAGACGAGCGGCCTATCATATCCATGGCTTTGTTCCAATCTATGGAGGCTGTGAAGGGAATCATGTGATCGTCCTTCGTTCCAAAATTGTCGCTTAAGTGTATACTGATCATACGGCTAAGAAACAACTGTGTATCCAGCGTATCAAATCCGGTCAGATTTGCATGCCCTGTATCAAAACAAAATCCGAACCAGCGAGGGTCGAGTCTTTTTACAAAGGGCATCAGCGTTTTCGTATTGAATGAGGGGACATCCCTTAAGTTCTCAAACGCGATGCGAACAGTATGCTTGCAACACAAAGTGTTCAGCGCCTCGGATACTGATAGCACTCTATCAATCAGCTCTGATTTTGGAGAGACGCTACTCTTCTGATGCATAGGAGTCTCTTCTGATACGTCAATCACCAGATTAGGATCTAGATGCAGCACAACCGTGTCTCCTCCCAAAGCCTTGACCAAGAGCATTCTGTTTTCAAGTAAAGCAAGAGCTGCAGATCGATTCTTCTCTAGTTCCGAGAGCAATAGAAATTGGTTTTTTCCATGACTGGCGTGTAAATCGCACACTCGCAAGTCATTTTTCTCTACATCAAAAGCAATGCGTGTAATCTCTTGATCAGAGTACATCCGCATGGAATTCCAATCTTGGCACCAGTGGATATAGGTAAATCCGGCTGAGCGGATTAAGGGAAAGAGAGAGCCGGGATACGTTGAGTCATCAAGTAAATCCGTACTGATACTTACCTCTTTTTTCATAACCTCTCCTTTCTTAACTAGGTGTACAGTATACTGCAGTAGAAATCTTTCAGCGATACAATCCACAGATGACAACGCCCAATACAAGTAACAAGATTGCCAGCAGTTTTTTTATTGAGACCGATTCATGGAACACCACTATGCCAATAGTTGTGCTTAATGGTATAGATATTTGCCTTAGTGCAGTAATAACACTTGCTTTTCCACTCAGGGAGATGGCAATTAAAATAAGAATATAAGAAAGGTTAATGAAAAGCCCATTCAAGAAAACTGTCAGAAGATATTGGTAATTCAAGCATTTGCCAGTAGATTTTTCAAATCTCGACCCACCAGCTGATCTTAGACAAGCAGGAAATGATACTGCTGCAGGGAAGCCCCTTTTTGCTATATCAAATAACAAGAATACCAATGCGGTTGCAGCCATCTCTCCAAAGAGAAATAGAGACGCAGCAGAAAACCCAGAGAACCGACCGGTCCTCATTACATATTCCAAACCTTTCGCATCAGAAATTGTATATCCTGCTATACCCAGTACTACAGGGAACATCACTTTTACTGCCGCATGAAACGCCTTGTTCTTTTGTTTAAACAGAGTCCCTCGTTGATCGATGAATAGTACTAACGACCCAAGTATGATGATGGCTATTCCCAACCAAGTCCCCATGCTAACTGATTCTCCAGTTGCAGACAGAACAACTGAGACCAACACAACTGGAAGCGAGCGGATCAATGGATATATGAGAGAGATTTCATGCGAAATATAAGACACTGAGAGATTGCGGTAATACAAAAACTGAAAGAGTCCTGAAAGACCCATGAGCAAAAAAGCTTGGACAGGGATATAGCGAACGAGTGAAATCTGCACAAGGAAAAGAGGTAAAACCGGAATAAGACTAAGATACATGGAGTGGATGATAAATGAAGAATCCAAGGATCTTTTCTTTGTCATTGCATTCCAAGTGGCATGTATCGACGCTGAGGCAAGGGTCAGTATTACTATTTGTGTGTTCACTACAGATTCTCTCTTTTTCTTAGCTAACCAATCTTAAATATGGAATTTTATTTGATTATATACAGTTTTATGAAGATTAATCAACATTTTAAAATTCAAATAAAGATTAATCAACATAAAATATTGACAAATCCAGATTAAAGGATACAATTAATCCTAATTAAAGGAGAGTAGTATGAAAAGTTTTAAACTATTACTTACACTATTGGCAATGATTATTCTTGGTTCGGTGGTGTTTGCTCAGGCATCTACTGAAAAATCTACCAAAAAGACCCAACTCCAGATTGTGCACTGGAATAACTTAGGTGATGATGTAATTGCCAAGTTTGAGCAAGAAAATCCAGATATTGAGGTATTGTTCGAAAAGTTCACAGTCGACCAATTCATGCAAGTCATGAAAACCCGTGTCGCTTCAGGAGAAATCCCTGATATCATTGGAGCGCAGGAGAATGACTTTCCAGTATTTTTGAAGAATGGTATCTATAAAGACATTACCGATTACGATTTTGTGAAACGTCTTACGCTGAATGCCCAAAAAGAGCTACTTGCATTTGGTGATGGCAGAATTTATGCAATTCCCTCCAATGCATGGGCAATGGGCATTTTTATAAACGTCGATATGTTTAAGCAACATGGTATCAAGATTCCTGAGAACTATCAGGATTTGCATACTGCAGCTCAAGCATTCAGACAGAAAGGAATTGCTCCTTTTGTGCAGGGAATAAAGGATAGTTGGACGGTTAACCAAATGTTTATTCCTCAGTTCAGATTACAAGTTGACACTCCTCAGTATTATGACAATGTAAAAACTGGAACTGCAAAATGGACAGACCCTAAAATGGTTAAGGCATATCAAGAGTGGTATGACTTATTTGCAGCAAAGGGCATGATGTTTGAAGGAAGTCTTGGTATTACCTATGAGCAAGCCTACCAACTTTTTGCACAGGGCCGCGTTCCGATGTGGCCGATGGGCACTTGGGCAGCAGAGCTGTTCAAAGACGATGCCGGCAAACCGGTGAAGCTCTCTTTTGAAATGGACTTCATTCCACAGTTTGGAAACGATACAGGAGAAGAGGTCATCAATGCAGCAACGAACATTGGAGCGATGTATTCAATCAGTAGTTCTACTAAAAAACTTGATGCAGCCATTCGATTTTTAGATTGGCTAACAATGCGCGAAAATGCAGAGTTTTTTGCTCAGAAAACTGGTTTGCTTTTCCCCATACAGGGTGTAGACTTTTCCGAGGTGGTTCCTTATGGAAACAAATTGATTCCAGCTACCTTTGAAGTGAAGGTACTTAATCCTTTCGATGTCTTTGTTGATCCGGCCGTCAAACAGCAACTCACAGTTATGAACCAGAACCTGCTCGCTGGCATCGGAACAGTGAAATCAGAATTGGAAAAGGTACAAAAAGCTCAGGAGATTGCTAATCTTGAGCGAAAGTAGCAGGTATCGAAGAGTAGCGGCTACCCCTTTTTGGGGTAACCGTCTGAGACACATGGAGCAAGTGAACTGTATGACTTTAGATAAAAAACATATTGCTGCATATTTTCCAATTGTAGTATTCCTTGCTCCCTCTCTTCTGCTGACCGCTGTATTTCTATTTTTCCCTGCAATACTGGAGGTATACTTCAGTTTTACCGACTGGGATGGCATCAGTAGCTCAGTTGGGTTTGTGGGTTTTCGTAATTTCCGGTTGATGCTCCAAGATGATGTATTCGCCTTGGCGCTTCGCAATACAGTGGTTTTTTGCCTTTCTACTGTCGTATTGCAGCATTTGCTTTCCCTTTGTTTTGCCGTCCTGATTCATAGAAAAGTTTATTTCGGGAATCTTCATAAAGCTTTACTGTTTGTTCCGAGTATTTTGTCTACGGTTGTCGTCAGCTTAGCTTTCAGCTTTATCCTCAATCCAATCAGTGGCCATTGGCATGAACTATTCTCATCTTTCGGCTTTGATTCTCTGAGCAAGATCAACTGGCTGGGGGATCCGTCCTATGGTATGGCCGCTTTGGTGTTCGTAAGTGTTTGGCAGTACACAGGGTATTGCATGGTAATATACATGGCAGCCTTGGCCGATATTCCTAAAGAGATGCTTGAGGCTGGAAGTATAGATGGCACAAACGGCTGGCAACAATTCTGGTTCATAGAGTTTCCTTCTATCGCTCCAGCCTTCACCATTAATACCGTACTTTCAGTAATTGGGAATTTAAAGGCTTTTGAACTGGTGTTCGCTCTTACCGGAGGTGGCCCGGGAAATTCGACAGAGGTTATTGCAACTTACATTTATCGGGTAGGATTTACCAGTGGAAGAATGGGCTATGGTACAGCAGTATCGCTTGTGTTGTTCATAATGATCAGCGCTATCTCATTCATTCAAATCAAGCTATTGCGTTCGAGGGAGCAGTAATGAGCAGACGAAAAACTCAGTTTATTGGTAGTTTGGTAGTCACAGTGGCTTCTTTGCTTTCACTGTATCCTGTTGTATACATCATGATGATCTCTTTGAAGTCTAAGGAGTCATTTTTGATGTCCCCCAATACGTTCCCCGATGTATTGCGTTTTGATAACTATGTACGGGCATGGTCTATCGGTAGAATTGGGATACTGGGAGTGAATACTCTTATTGTTACCTTTATTTCCATCATCACTTCTGTCCTTATCGGTATTGCCGCAGGATATGCAATGGAGAAGCTGATTAAGGGAAAGCGTACTCATCGGTTTCTCTATAATTATTTTGTTGCAGGAATCATTATCCCTTTCCAAGTAATTATGCTGCCGCTCTTTAAAATTTTGCGAACTCTTGGTTTGTTTAACAGTTTAAGAGGAATGGTAATAGTCTATACGGTATTGAATCTGCCATTTGCGGTCTTTTTATTCTGCGCATTTGTGAGGGCTATACCGAACGAACTACTTGAGGCTGCACGAATAGATGGGTGTAGTGCCTACAGAATTTTTGGCTCTGTTATTATTCCTCTAAGTCGATCAATTATTATTACCGTTGCTATTTTCGTGGGAATTTATATTTGGAAGGATTTTAGTGTTCCGCTTGTATATGTATCGCACCCATTGAGAAAAACATTATCCATCGGGCTTCTTGCTTTCAAGAACGAGTACAATACGAATTGGCCTGTACTTGCTGCGGCGATGGTTATTCAGACATTTCCTGTGTTGCTTGGTTATATTGTAGCACAAAAACAATTCATCGAAGGCATCACGGGTGGCTCTGTGAAAGGGTGATAGAGTACGATAGGGATACATGAAAGACTTTTACGTGAGGGGAAGGTATAGATGTTGCAGGAAGAACGGTTACAGAAGATCTTAATGAAGCTTGAAAACGAAGGAATTGTGAAAATTTCTGATTTGATTGAAGAATTTCATGTCACCGGAGAAACGATACGCAGAGATTTTGATATTTTACAGAATGATGGCCTAATAAATCGTATTCATGGGGGAGCTGTGCTCGTGGAAGGTGTTGATTATGCCAGCTCCTTCGTATTCAGGAAATTCATTTCTTCGATTGAGAAACAGCATATTGCTTCTAAAGTTTGCGAGCATATACAGGAAGGTCAAACAGTAGGGCTTCACTCATCTACCAGCAATTTCATCTTGGCCAAGCAACTGGTAAAAAGTTTTACCAATTTGACTCTGGTAACCGATTCAATACCTATTGCAACAGAACTATCCAGAAACAAGGGATTCCGTGTCTTGATCTTAGGGGGAGTCATCAATCCTAATGAGGGATCTGTCGATTCTTCAATCTTTGACACATCAATATTGGACCACTTCTCCATTGACGTCGCCTGTATTGCTCCAGGGGGCATCTCGTTACGTTCGGGAATTACTGAATACATCAAGGACGAGCTAGTGATTGAAAAATCATTGATCAGATCTGCAGTAACACGCATTGTGTTATCTGAGAGTGCAAAATTCAACAAAAACTGTATTTTAAAAGTCTGCGACCTCAGTGATATAGATATGGTTGTAACCGATCTGACGCTCGCTGATGATGTATTCAAGGAGTTTGCTGACGCAGGAGTGAACATTGTACGGTAAAAATCCAGACGATGATCGCTGATGAAAAACTTCCTGCAAGCAAGGATTCTCAGTCCTCTACTCCCACCTGGATTAAATATGCCTCTACCATCTGAGAGAGTTCTTGTAATAGCACCAGGCTCTCCTGTTGCGACTTCTCTGATAATCGAAGCTCATGGACAAGCTGCTCACACACGATAAAAATCAGTTTCGCTACGAGTGACTTCTTCTTTTCATCCAGAGCAGGATACGCGTGAGCGATAAGGCCTTCAACCCACTTAAGAACTTCCCTATCGAGCCGCTGTACGTATGAGCTCACCTTGGCATAGAGCTCGGCATCGGGACTCTTGCAGCTGGATGGGCTTTTACTCTCAAGCAGGAGGATGGTGATTTCTCTATGTAAGCCGGGTTCAATGGTATGGGCTTCGTAGAGGGCGATCAGCAGTTCCTTGACTACAGCCACAGGAGAGTCTTTCTTCTGGAATGCTATAGTGCCGATTCGTTTAATTTCATCGAAAATCTGGAGATAGTACCTCTCAACGATCGAGCAAAACAACTCTCCTTTGTCTTTGTAATAGGCATAGAAACTGCCGGTGGCAACCCCTGCAGAACGTGCTATCTCCTTACTGTTCGTATGGTGATAGCCTTTCTGAGAGAAGAGTACTTCTGCAGCTTCCCTGATTCTCTTCTTTGTCTCCATCGATCTATCCTGAGTGGGGATTCGTACTTTCTGAGACCTATTGCCCATCATTATTCTCCTTCTGACATCTTACACGCGGACAGGCTCTTGTGCAACAAACATGAAACAAGGTTCACTTATTGACAATATGAATATTAGTTCATATTCTTGAACCATGACTACAAAAAAAGCATTAGTACTAATAGTGGTAATCGGTATTCTACTAGCAGGAGGAGCGTTCTTGGCCGTCAAAGCCCTCGATAACAAGATAGCATCCTCCCACGATAAGATTGTAACTCGCTATGAGGACGACAACGGAAGGTCTTACTATAAGATTACCCCATCGGTCGCCAATGCTTACCTCCTGCCAATCGACGAAGGATATCTTATGATTGATACCGGCTACCCAGAGGATATGCAAATCGTCTTCGACGCCCTCTCTGAGGAGGGGGTCGAGCTCTCTCAGATCAAATATCTGTTTATAACCCATTCTCATGACGATCATGCAGGGTTTGCGGCAGCACTCAAAGAGAAAAGCGGCTGTCGCTTGATTCTTCCCGAACAGTCCCTTTCCGATCTTGCACGAGGTACCTTCGACTGGCAGGGAGAGAGCGTGAACCTTCTTGTTGATATATCCAGCAGAATCTACAATTTCGTCAACCAGAGAACCTTCTCTTTCGAGCCAGTCTTGCCTACAGAAGACGACATCATCCTCTCAGGAAACAGAGCCTCTCTTCCTGCCCATTGGGACCTCCAAGGAGCCTTCATCCATACACCGGGACATAGTGCCGATTCATGGAGCCTCGTACTACAAGACGGAAGAGCCTTTGTTGGAGATGCTGCAATGAACATGCTCAATCTTCTAGGAACAGGGAAAAGGCCAATATTTATGGAAAACCGCAGCGAGGTTTACGAAAGCTTCGAGAAGATCAAACAAGAAGGAGCAACCATCCTGTTTACTGGCCATGGCCTACCTATACATCCAGCAGAGCTCCCAATGCTTAGAGATCGTGCTTCTACAGGACCGGGATTCGGGGCTCTTCTGCCCTATCTTGGCAGACTTGTTATTGGAATTGTGCTCATTGTATCCTTCTTTTTGCTAGCCGCAAAAACGGAGCTGCTGATGCGGATCATCTGCTATATACTTGCTTTCATTCTTATGCGGGACCTCATGACTCCGTTTGGGTTTTGGACCATCTTTTCTGACCCTGTATTTGGTATCAGGTTTGCTGCAGACCCCCTGCTTTTGGGTGTTCTTGCCTTCGGATCGCTCGCGTTGAGTCTTACGATCATACGTATCGAACGAGGGCTACCGAAGCAGGTCCCTCTTATAGACGGCCAACCACTGGTGGCGATAGCCTTTGGTTTGCTCGGTTCTATGCTTATCATAGCACCGGTAGTGTTCTTTTATAGGGGAATTGGGCAAGCAGAACGAGGAGGAGCAGTCCCTCTAGGATTGATTCCCATGATTCCTGACTTCATGACTTAAAACTGCCGATTTATTCCAAAACCTTAAACCCAGG
>CAZJMG010000050.1:0-23309 GCA_964547185.1 uncultured Sphaerochaeta sp. | reverse complement strand
CAGTTTGTTTGCAGACGCGGTCATCTCGAGATCGAAATGATCAAGGCTCATCTCTAGAAGAGTGCTGTCATCATCATCATTAATTATGTAGAGATTTTCATCTTCAATAGATAGTTTGAAGGTTGAAGAGATGCTGCGCTTAGTAGTGATAGAGGCATTTCCTTTCATTACCTCCTCAATTGATTGGATTGTGTTTCCAAAGGCCTGATTGAAAGTAGTCATTATAAATGTCATAAAATCAGGATCATCAAAATCAGGAAGATCAAAAACGTCTTCAGTTATTATCTGCAAATCATCAACGGATGCTTGCCTATACGAACGAATATTAGAAAGAAATAGCTCTGTCCATTTAGCATACAGTGTTGTATCACTATTTAATGTATCGGTATCGAAATTCCATGGAGAGGTCAATTCTGAATTTTTATACCATCCTGAAAAAGCGTAACCATCTTTGCTAGGATCAGCTGGTTTTGTTAGTTTAGATCCTTTTTCACCTACAACTTCGCGTACTAAGGAACCTCCTTGAGCATCAAAGGCGATTCTTACAGGATCATTAAGCCACTGCACATATAGAGTCATATCACCTGTGACTTTATCGGTTTCAAAATCCCATCTATAATTATATGATTGGTCCTTGTACCAACCACTAAAAATTTTAGTACCATTAGCTTGGGGTGTTGCTGGTTCTCCTAGAAGGGTATTATAATTTGCTTGAGTTGTAGATGTCCCTTGGGAACTTTTATAATCATAGGTTATTGTATAGGAATTGGGTGTCCATTTTGCCCAAAGTGTCATGTCAATGTTTACAGGATCAGAAAAATCCCAACAATCTGTACAAGTTTCATTTCTGTACCAACCTCCGAAAGTATAACCTTGTTTCGTTGGGTTATTGGGGATTCCTACATTAGTTCCTTTATTGATATTGCGAACATACAATATTTCATCAGATAAGAACGTTATAGTTACTGTTTCATTAACTTTTGGACCTGCAAGATCACATGATGCGAATATGAGAGATATAAGTAAGCAAATTGCAATTATTCTACTAAAATGAATCGGCTTTTTCATAGGTGTTTCCTTTTTTTAAAATAGTTTTTAATTTGAATTGTTTAGTGGTGGGATGGAAAAAATTCTTTTAAAATGGGGGAGGCCGATCTTTGTTTTGGTACCATGCGATTTTTATTATGATTAGATAATAAAAAAACGTAAGAACAATTGGTTCTTTTGTCTGCATCCACATCATTCTCTCCAAATAAGGAAGATAAAAATCTCTTAATTCAAGAAAGATGTACACTTCATTTGTGTGTTACAGGATCTAGAAGAGTAGAAGCTAATCTCAAGTTGCCTAGAATTATAGCAGATAGTTAATTCTATTAAAAGAAAAAAATCAGATATTTTTGAAGTAAAACTTTTTTAAATAATTGCTTTATAAAGAAAACCATACTATTTCGATGTACATTTATTTGACTGAGTATTGAAATTAAAAATAACCCCAAATCAGTACATATTCTGACTTGGGGTATGTGGAAATGAGGTGAACGTTGTGCTACTTGCGGAACACTCCCTTTACCGTCAGGGTTGCAGTGAGGGCGTCGTCGTTGTTGTCAAGCAAAGAATCATAGTAGCTGACGTCCAAGCTGGCTGATGTGCTGATCATTCCAATTCGTTTTTCCAGTGAGAAGGATCCAGCAATCTTCCAAGCATCTAAAGAAGTCTTGAAGGCTTGGTCAAGGCCGACAGTAATGCTGATTGTATCGAAGAACGTGTTCTTGATGGATAGTTTAGCGTCATATCCAAATGCTGTTACACTTCCATCCTCTGTACTCCATGCATGGTCGAATCCCAAGGAAATGGCATATCGAGAGACGTTGATCGATGAAGAAAGAGCGTAGGAGAATTCAAAGAAGGAGGTGTTTGCATCAGCGCCGTCGATTTTTACTCTCGTTACGTAAGAGTCTTTTGTTTTGGCTCCAAAGTTGGTAGTTACATTGCCGAACTTATACCTACCGCTTCTGTATCGCAACTCTCCTGTATGTATCAAACTGACGTCATTGCTAGAGGAGTCGAGAATAGCAGTCTTCTTTGCCGCATCTGTTTGCTTGTCTGCCAAGGTTACGGCGTTGCTGGTTTCTAAGAGGAACGTATAGTCGACGCTTACCAGCCCCAGTAAAGGATGTTGCGGTGTATCAACTCCACCTTGGATGGTATGGGAGATTTTAGAGATATCGTCAGCAGTTGGATCGGAAGCGGGGGCAAGGCTTGGTTTGATCAAGCCCACAATATCGTTGAACAAGATATCTGCGATATTGTTTTGATTATAGGAGTAGCCTCCACTGAAAACAAAATCCCCCAAACTTTTCTCGATGGCAGTGCCGAAAGTGAACTCGTCAGTTGCTACTGAAGAGCCAAGGCTCTTGTACGTAGCGTCAGTTTTTCTCACCCACGCATCGAGACCGAGATTTGGAACCTTGATGTCAACGCCGTAGCTGATTCCCCAAAGGTTCCGGTTTATGATTCCGCTGATCAACCCGTTGGTAGGAAGAAAGTAATTGAGTATTGGTAGAATGTTTTGCACCTTGTCAAGGTATCCTAGATAGGTGCTGAGATCGGGCCCCCCTTGTCCCTCTAAATCGTTTGCTAGTTGGTTGACATCCATTACGGTGGAGGCATCCCCGTTATACATGCTGAATGAGAATGAAGCATCCATGACAAAGTGCTTGTTGTTCAGGCCTGTACTCAAGCCAAGGACCATATTCTGTTCAGGTGGAATGGATCCAAGCTCATACAGGTCAGCGATGTTGGAAGTCGCCCCGCCTTTGAGCTCCTCATAAGATCCTTGCAAGGAGCTGATGAACGAAAGGTTGGTCTGCAAGTACCAAGCTGTTTTTGCTTTGACCCCGAGTTTGAATCCCAAGAAGTTTTGAGGCCATGCCACTTGATACAAGCCAAAGTCAGTCAGACCCTTGCTTACCTTGAACTCAAAGAAGGGGAGATCGATTGCCACTGCAGTACCTCGAATCCACATATCCCTCACGGTTTCTTTTTGGAAGCTGATTTGCTGATCACCAAACTGATAGGTAAGAGCCGGGCCGAAGATTGAGATCTTGAGCAGAAATTGGTTCTCGTTTTCGTACTCACGCGCTATTTCTCCTGTCCAATCAAATTCACTGGTAAAGTCAATCGGATTGTACAGATTGAGGAAGTTCTGTATGTCTGCTAGCAGTGTATTGGGATAAGCCTCTGTTATCTCCATGATCGGCAAGGAATCCTTCAACAAAGCAAGAGCCTCAACCGCTACAGGCCCCACCTTAAGAAGTGCATTACCTCCAAGTTCAAAGGAAAGCCTGTTCTGGTGGTCAAGATCAGTAAGCACTGTTTTAATGTCTGCAGTGCTGTTTGACTTTCCCATTCCCAGAATATACTCAAGTTCTATACCCGCACGATAGGAGGCGTCAGCGATAAAGAAGGGAGCTTTCTCTGATGTTACCGCAAACGTAAATGTCTCTGTTGAAGCATTCTCGTAGCGGTCACTCATCTCGATGGTAATCACTGCTTCTTGTACTGTTCCTGGATTTATAAGAAATGAAAGATACTGACCGAAGACACCACTTCTTGTAATAGGTTGGCCATCCATGGTGATGGAAAAGCTTGTCAGTGCACTCTCGTCCTCAACAGCAAACACAACCAACTGCTCCTTTTGCGGAACCAAAGAGAAGGCAGATGGTGAAAGAAGAGAGAGCCTAGGGGGTGTTGTGTCTTGGATCAACCTTGCCTTTCTCGTACCTATTTGAGGATCTCGGAAGTATGTTCCATCCGTATTCTACATCACCGTAAAGTAGGAGAGCTCCTCTTCGATAAGGTAGGTATAAGGAATCCTGGCAACCCAGCTGTCTCTTTCCTGCACAAATTCACTGTACAAGGGGTCACGTCTTCCCTTTTGATAGAAGAAAAAGCGAGCTTCCCTGATTGTCCCCTCACTCGCTTTGGGAGTGAGGATGACCTCAAGATTCTCATATGCAGGAACTTCGTTTGGTACATTGACCTCCAAGGCAAACAGCGAGGAGAGGGCCAATATCAAAATGATAACGACATTTATAACTTTAAACTTCATGGCTTTCCTCCTTACCATCCGAATCCGCCGCCGAATCCGCCAGGAGCGCTGCTGAATCCACCATCATAACCGCCAAGGAAGTCATTCAAATAATTTCCAAGTTCAGGATCAGGAGGAACACCTCCCTTCCCTGGCCCGAACGGATCTGGAAAGTCTGACGGCATGAACATGTCAATCGGTTCTCCCATGTCAAAATAATCAGAAGGCGATTCAGGTGATTCACCGTCATCATCATTGTCGATATTTCTCTGTCCTATGTTATCAAGTTCGAGAAATGAGTCGAAAACTGAGGAACTTGGACTTTGCTGCTCATCAACCCCGTTTATCCTCACCGCCTGTAACGTTGAACCAACAGTCCCGTCCTTTCCTACCGCCATGACAGTGATGATATGCTCACCCAGACTAAGCGAGGAGAGATTGCCAAAGGAGAGTTTGCCCCCTGTAGCAAGTTGTCCATCCAGGTGAGAACTCCACGTAATTGCTGTGTCAAGCAAGGCCGCTCCATCACGATCTTTTGCCGTTGCAGAGAGTGTGACGTCTGCTCCCCGCTGTATGATCAGCTGCGGTTGATCTGTATCCAGTTTGACAGAGACCTTATCCAAAACAGAGATGAGCACAGTATTGGAAGCCTGCAAAGAGTCTCCGGCATAGGCTTGTACCGTTACAGAACGATTGCCTGCCTGGAGATTTGCTTTTTTAAGACTCAAAATCATACCACTGGCAACCGCAGTATCCCCTGAAAGGTCAGTTTTCCAAAGTACCTTGTCTACAGTATCCAAAGATGCAAGTGTAGCTGAGATCAAGACGTCTTCACCCATCAAGTCGAAGACCTCAGGAACCTTGTCCACAAAGATTCCTGTTCTTACCTTGTAAAGATTCAAGTTTGTGGAAGTGCTTCTTTGAATCCCATTTTCACCTGCACGAACCTGTACTTCATAGACTCCCTCATTTTGGAACAGGCTCGCATCCAGTACCGTGCTTGCAAGTTTGCCGTTTTCTGCAAATTCCCATACAGTAGGAACAGTTGTATTGTTGACAGTCAATGAGAGCGACGGGTTGGAAAATCCTGTAAGTGCTGTTTGCAAGAGAACCGCTGACCCTACTCTGAGAATTGAATCCCTGAGAGGCTGCACTATCTGAAGCGTAGCATCACTGGTGAATGTTATGGGGAAGTCCCGTCTCAGTATTTCCACTGCCTCAGAGGAATTTGCTGTTATATCGCTGATGATCATCGAAACAACAGCTTCTTTTCTCAACAGTTGTGTCAGTTCAGCATAGGAGAGGAATATTTGTCTGCCTTTTTTCTCCAAGCCCCTATCCTGTTGTACAATCCTCCACGTTACTTGCGGGGAAACTCCGCCGGTGAGTGTTACAGAAAGTGGCATGGGTGAAGAGCCCTCACTAATCAAGTAGGTTGGCAATCCGTTGTTCACAGTTGTTTCTGTTACCTCGATCGGAGCATAGAACCGAACTGCAGTAGAGCTGCGAGCGCTGAGCTGTTGACCATCAACAGCTTCAGCAATTATCGTACGGCTTCCTGGCGTTTTTGGAATAAAGATAGCAGGATTCCCTTCAGCCAAGACGGTTTGATTCTCATCAAGCCAACGCACTTTGACCAACGAAGGCTGTTCATCAACAATACTGGCAGCAAGCACCAAAGGAGCTTCAACACTGTACGCTCTATTTGCTGTCAGGCTTGTGATGGAAACTTCTGGACGAGCGTTGACAGTAAATGTGAGCTCAGCCTTGTCGCTGACCTGTTCGTGCTTATAAATCGCCGTAAGCGTATAGCTCCCGCCACGTTCTGGAGCTGCCAATGTTCTAATATCATCTACAACAGAACCGTTGAGGAACCATGTGACCGACGCACCATTAGCAGAAGCGGGGATGCCCAAAAGCTTAGGCTGCAAGGAAGTTCCTGCATTGACCATGCTTCCATGAGGCCAATGGATGTTCAGTGTCAACGGTTCATTCTTGATCTCAATCGTAAAGCGTCTTCGAGCACGTTCACGGTTGTTTCCATCTACAAAAGTAGCAGTTATTTCTACTTTTCCCGTACCCTTGGCAGTAAATACTGCTTCTCTGCTTGTGAACGTTTCTCTTGGGAGAGCACTCTGTTCAAGATATTGCACCGACCAGTTGTAGGTGCCAGCTTCGTCTGAAGCAAGAGAGGCAAGCAGTGGAATCTCAAACCCCTTAAAATACGTGGTCTCTTGTTTTGGAGAGAGGACAGTGAGATTCAAATTGGATTCAACTACCTTGAATGTAGAGCGTGCAACGGTAGCTTCTCCTAGAGAGTCAACGGTCCGTGCAGTAAGGGTATGCGTTCCCACATCGTCACGTACCAGCATTCTAGGTACCCCTGGACTAAGAGGAATACCATCCAAGCTGTAGGTGATCAAGGGATTTTCCTTCTTGTCCTCTGCGTCGAAAGCTGTTGCTGTCCAAGCAAGATTCTCAGTTGTGTATTGCACAGCCGGGACGGTTAAGTTGAGTGTAGGAGGAAGGTTTTGCTTGAGGTTTACCGTAACCAGTTGTTGCTTGCTTCTATTGAATGCTGTCGTCTCAAGAGTCAACTTGACGGTACCGGTTAAGCCTTGTGGATCAAAAGAGGTATCAGCTCCAACTGCAACGACCTTATCACCAATGCTCCAGACAAATGTTGCACCCCCTTCTCCCGTTGCTAAGAGAGGTATCGACCGACCTTGTGCATAGGTGATCGTCTGCCCGTTCAGAGGAGCACCGATCGTCGGTGTTGCAATATCACGAACTACAACAGTACGCTCTGTTGTGGCCCTTACCATATTGTTGTGGGAGTACCTCGCCGCAATGGAGTACGTACCGGATCGTTCAGCGGTAAATTGGAAGGAGAGTCCGCCGGTTTGTACACTCTGCCCATTTACCAGCCACGTGATGTGACGCTGAGCATCGGAGAGATTGATGGAAGATCCGGTAACCTTATCGACTCCTACAAGACAGGTTATCGTATTGCCTATCAGCGTTTCTACAGAGGCAGAAGGTTGTACGAGGTTCAGTTGGAAGTCGCTCTGTACCTCAATTTGCACCTGTGTACTGACTGTATTGCCTAGGTCATCTTGTGCACTGGCGCTGATGGTATGTCGACCTGGAGTGAGTTTTCCTAGCGAGCCTGTCAAGAAATTACTATTGGCAATGACTCGATTGTCCACTCTCCAGGTAACCAAACGTTCTTTTCCTGTAAGCACGTTCAATGAACCTATGACGTTGGTGTCAGGAGAAATCCGGTCTCCATCTCTTGGACTGTTGATTGCAATCGAGAGAGGTTTGAAGACAGTAATGGTCTTCTCTACTGTTCTGCTGTTGCCGAAGACATCGGTGGAACGTACTGCAATATTGTGATTACCTGCAGCAAGATTCTGTACTGTAATGGTTCTCGAAACAGGTCTTCGCTCTTCCTTAAGGAGCCGACCGTTGATCAGATAGGACAAAGAAGCAATCAAGTCAGTACTGCTTTGAGCTGAAATGATCGCTTCGATCTCAAAGCTCTGGCCTTCCAGTACCTTGTCTGGGGCTTTTATGGAACTAACCTGTTGCAGCTCGGCAATCTGAATATCTCTACCGGTAATGCCTGAAGTGGTTGTGGGCAGGTAATCGCCTAAAGTCCCATCAACAAGGCGGACTGATGTAGCATACCCATCCAAATCTATACTGTGCGTCCCCTCGTTGAAGGTCACCGTCGATTGTGTGTATGGCCTCATGTCTACACGCCAGACAACCCGGTCGATGTCCCGACTCTCATACAGAAGCGGGATAGGTATGTTGGGAGCATACAGGTTGTTGAAGGCCAGATTGCTCGGCAGCGTGATACTGATGTATGGATCTATAATTCGAAGGCTATAGTTCTTATCTACCGTAATGCCGTTTCGTAGTCCCCTGACGGTCAGATTCACGGTTTTCTCTGAGGCAGAAGGAGTGTAGGTATAACTGGTTCCTTGGGCAACGACCGAACCGTTGATAAGCCAAGTAAACGTTTCATCTGCTGATGCGGATGCTGCCAGTGCATACCGTTGTCCTGCAATCAGACGATCGTTGTTGTTTATCGGAAAGACCTCAAACTTGGGAGGAGTCTTGTCTTCAACCCTAAACGTTACACTTGTTGCTGGAGTATTCCTCTCTTGGGCGCTGCCGGTTATGAAATAGGAACCAACAACCCTGAGCGTATATTGTCCTGCTCTCAAACCATTATAGTTGAACTGTTCACTAATCACAGTGTTATTGAGCGTCATGGTATAGGAGCTCAGGTCCTGGGCTTCTATGACCGGTTTGGGAACTTGCCCAAGAGCGAAGCTTGTACCGGCAACAGGGCTCTGTATGGTGACCTTCGGATCTATGATCCGCACAGTCCATTCTTGTTTTGCAGTCTGGTTGTAGACGTCCCGAACAGTAGCATGGACAGTATAAATTCCAGCAGTCCAGCTTTGGTGGCTGATGCTTGCAGCATCTACTTCCCTGATGATTTGATCACCGCTGAGAATTGTCCATTTTGTAGTTTGTAGAGGGTTTTCACTATTTGGTTGAACTGAAAACACAACAGGTGTCTGTGATACTTGTGTTACCAGGCTTGTGTTTGGAGAGAACGAGGTAATGGATGGTGCTTTATTGCTGTAAATGGTAACAGTTTGTTTTGGTGAAAGGCCTGTAAATGTCTGTGTTTGTTCATTACGGTTGGCAGCCGCCACTCTCCATCCTGCCTGAATGGAATAAGAACCGGACCTTTCGATGGTTTTATTCCAATTGGGTTCTTCACGGTCGTTGATGACCCAATATTGTTCATCAGCATCCACAACAGTAGCTGCAATAGGAATTGCTGTCGAGGCTAGGAACAGATTTGTTGAAGGCAAGGTCATAAAGACTGCCGGATTGACGAGATTGACTTGCACTGATTTGCTGTTCTTTATCCCGTCCTCATTGACCGCATGATGCGTTATGGTAAGGCGTTTCTTTGTTGTAGAGGTTGGGGCGGTATAGGTTTGTGTGCTCACACGCACCCCGTCGACTTCCCACCAACTTTCCTTGATGCCGGAAGTGCTTGACACCTCGGCTTTGAACCGATAGGGCTCGGAAGTTTTTAGAACCATGTTGTCTTGAGGGAATGTGATGTTGATTGCAGGGGGTTGCAAATCCTTCACATTGAAGGTGATTGTAGCAGAGTCCTTAGCGTACTCGCTTGGATTCCCTCCTTGATCGACTGTATTGTAGAACGCTCGAGCAAATAGGGAGTACGTACCTGTGCCTAGTGAGAGGAGAGCTACACTTGAGCTGCTATACTGTTGATTGTTGATCACATATACGATGCGCTGTGCATTCGGTGCAGAAATCACGGGAGTCAAGGTAGCGCTGAGAGCAAAAGTGGTATTTGCTTGGGGATAAGTAAGCGTTACCTGAGGATCGATGACCAAGACACGGGTGCTAGCAGAACTGGTTTTTTGATGGACATCGGTTACCGAAAGGGTGATGGTATATTCACCGGGAGTACGGGGTGTAAATACAGCAGAGGAGGCGTTATTGCCCATCGACCCTGATGCAGCACCCGAGTAAGTCCAGGAAACCTGTGATAATTGGTTGTCTGCCTCTACTAGTGAGCGAAGATTCAAGGAATTGCCTGCAATCATTTCTACGACACCGGTAGGTTGTGTTATTGAAACCAAGGGAGCCTCGCCAATGACGGTAACAGTCTGTGTTGTAGACTGCACTTCCTTTATATTTCCGTTCATATCTGCAACGCTGCTACCTTTTGCGAATACAGAGTACGTTCCGCTATCTTCGAACGTATAGGATTGGGTAGATCCTTCTCCGATACTCTGTCCATTTACAAACCACTCGATGCGATTGATGTCTCGAGTGTTGGCACTGTCCAAAGCAAAGCTTGTTGCAGTCGCTTTTGCTACAGTACGTGAAGCCCCTCCGCTGATGGCGATTGCCGGATCAAGCACGGTCAGATACAGAGTGTTTGAGTTCTTGCTCAAGTTGAAGCTATCAACAACGGTGAGATAGGCCATCAAAGAGTTGGACGCGTAGCGTCTGCTAGGGGTGTAGCTGACAGTAGTCCCCTGTCTGTTTTCGTTTCCGATTCTCCACGTGGCACTTTTCTGGGTTGCCTCATCACTGAAAGTCGGCGTACCGGAGAAATTATAGGCTTGTCCGGTGAGCAGAATTGCATTGTTCAACGGTGAGTCAAGAGCTATTGAAAGGTCGGTATGTGCCTTTGTGGTAAACGATTTTGTCAATCCGGTACTTGAAGAGAAGAATGGAGTACCGTCCTTGTTGATCGGCATGACATACCACGTGTATTGGGTGTTCGGAAGAAGAGCGTTTGTCGGGGTATAGCTGTTGGTGGTGGAGAACCCATGATAGTTTCCGTTGAGATAGATACGATACTCTTTTACCCACGATTCATAATCATTGGTAAAGTTCCAGCTGAACTCTGGACGATAAGCAGAGGATGTATCGATGGCGGTATTGAAGCGCGGGGTGGGGAATTTGACCGTTTGGGTATGTCGAGCAATTTCAAAACCGTTTGCATCAAAAAATTCGATTAGGAATGTATATTCTGCTCCGGCTCTGAAATTGATTGCTGAAACATCATAGCTGACGGCACCATCTACCGTATCGCCAGGATACCCTTTGATATCCGATCCGGGGGAAGCTACAACTCGGGCATGATTTTTGGTCAGTATATGTTTTAAATTTGGTCCTTCAATGGTGACTTTCGTGTAGGATTGTGAGTTGATTGCAGTGTTCGCATAGTACGGTATTTGAGGGACCCTGAAGGTAAGTATCGTATCGGTAACAGTTGGTGTCTGCAAAACGGAAAGAGCTCCTACCGTAACGACTGTGAAACTAACAGAAACAGTATCTCCTTTTTGGCCTTCCTCCTTATCAAAAGCCTTCAGAGAAAGAGTATAGATACCCTCTGGCATCCGTATATTCGGATTGGTGAAAAAATCCTCAGTAATCGAACTCAACTCTGTATTTGAAATGCCGAAGGCTGAGCGATAGGAGTCCGGTACACTTCCTCCTGTAACATTGCCGGCATAGGTGATGATATCTCTATTGGTGAATACAATCGATTCATTGGCAGTAAAGTCTCTTTCAAGATTGATGATGGCTTTCTCATCATCAGCGATGCCTTCACTATCTATTTCCAGCTCAAGTATAAGTTGCAGTGTGGCCGGTGCAGCATCATTTGTGATAGTCATCGAGACCATGGGGGTAGTAAGGATGTCTCCAAGTTTGAAATTGGCCTTCCTGACTGTGGTTATATCACTTGGTGGCTGAATTACCCTGCCACTAACCCTCTTAACCCGAGCAGAAAGAGGGCTTACAACCATCAAGACCATCAGAAGAACAAAGAAAGCTCTCACCAAAAAAGACCTATGTTTCATACCAACCTCCAAACCCAAATAGACTCTTGATGCAAGTCTGTCATCTCTTCAAGACGATTTGTTTTCCACATGTGAAATGAACGAACACATATGAAGATGAGGGAGGAACAAGCATAAAACCAAATATGCTTACAGCAATCCAGATTCTTGTTGATCGATCTTCTTCATAATCTAATCGTTGACTCAGAATTGCTGTTTGTCAATATGTTGAATATGTCTATAAATGTAACAAAAAACTGTAAATATACAGCAAATATATTCAATATACATAAAATATATTGCAATCATTGAGGAAAGGCCAAAAATTCTCTAGAATTTCTGCAGGTTGTCACTATACGTATGCACTGTATGGAAAGAATAATTCCTTGAAAATGAACTCAATTAAAGCTTCAACCACACTTTTTTACAATCTTTCTGGATATATGGAGTCCCCCTTCCATTTCTAATTGATTTAAGTACTCCTTCCGTATTGAGGACCGCAGAGCCTGCAAGATAGTCGAGTGGCAATCCTTGGTACAGTTCTTTTGCCATGATGGTGGAGGGACCCATAAGGACTGTAGGGACTCTGTGATCAGAAAAGCGAGATAGTACAGATTCAAAGCTTGCGTTGATCAGGGAGGTTGCACTCAGAATGAGTGCATCGCAGTTGTTCTTTGCCCACTGGTAGAAAGATTCTTCTGACTCGTGTGTCTTTGCGTAGTCGAATGCCCGCACTTCAATGCCAGCATCCTTCAATGTCTTTATAATGGGTGCGAAGTAGCCGATCATAGCAACCTGTGCACCAGGTTTTAGGTTCATATTGTTATGAAGGGAAGGCTTGTCCTGGTCAAGCAACAGTGCTTGCTCTTGATACAACGCATTGACCAATGCTATAGCCATGGATCTTTTCAGGGGATTTGCGTCACTGATGCAAGAGAGCAGGTTGCTCGCACCCTCTCCCTCAAAAGTGTCTGCATCCTTATATACCATGCAATTACCTTCAGTGGCCTTTGGTGTATAGCATATTCCGCATCGCCCGTCAGAAAGCAATACGGCACTATACCCAAGTCCTAGATATACGTACTCAATAGTTGCGTTTTCTGCTGCTTCTCTAAAAAATTCGGCAATTGTTTGATCTATTTTCATACAAAACTCCTCCAAAGGAGGAGTATAACGCAAATTTGTCATTATGCAAATATAACTATAAAGGGAAAAGAACCCAAAGCATTGTTGTTACTGTGCAATACAGCAGGAACGCTCCTTTCTCACAGAAATTGCGGTGACACTCCCTTTGCCAAAAAGGCTCTCCATCTCGTTGGTATATTCGTCAAGTTTGTCTTGGGGAATATATGCTTGGATGGTCCCTGCAAAGCCTCCTCCGTGGACTCGGACAATACTCTTGTCTCCCAACAGCAGCTTTGTAGTCGCAATTGCTACACTCAAGCCTTGCTCCTGTGGATAGAAAGAAGGATATATATTTTGTAAAAAGCAAAAAGAGCTCTCACCGCTTGCCCGCACCAAAGAGAGATAAGAATCGATATCCTTTTGGTCCAATGCCTTGAGCATCTGTTGGACCCGTTCATTCTCAGTGAAGAAATGAATTGCCCTCAGGAGAGCACGGTCGTTCTGCAGTGTTGTTCTCAGCTCTTGTATCTTGCTGAAGAATTCTTGGCTCTCAAGTTGTCTAAGATGCTTCTTTTTATAGAAGGCTGCAACTTTGCGCATTTCAGTAGGCACACTGGCATACTCATCAGTGAGATTTGCATGGTTTCCTGCTGTGTCAACGATCACCAGTTGATACCCGTAGTCGGAGAAATCAAAAGAAATAGGAGTGATTACGGGGTTTGCTTCATCTGCAAAATCGATGCCGATGATACCGCCTGAGGCGCAGGCCATCTGGTCCATCAAACCCGAAGGTTTTCCAAAATAGACGTTCTCGCTGAACTTGCTGATAAGGGAAAGGTCGACAGGTGAGAGTACGTTGTTGTTGTATAGATGGTTGAAGATGGTAGCGCAGAGGATCTCAATGGCTGCTGAGGAGGAGAGTCCTGAACCTTTGAGCACTTTGCTGGTGGTATTGGCCTGCCATCCCCCGATTGCAAGCCCACGTTGTACAAATCCTTTGGCAATACCCCTGACCAACGCTTCTGTGGTGTTCTTCTCTGAGGCGACCATCTCAAGATCGGAGAGGTTTACAACCACATCAGGATATCCCTCGCTTGTGAGAACAACACGCATGTCATCCCGTTTATTGACTGCTGCAATGGTATCAAGGTTGATGGTTGCGGCAATAACCTTTCCTTGGTTATGGTCGGTATGATTCCCTCCGAGTTCCGTTCTTCCAGCTGTTGAGAAAAGAAGAGCATCCTTTTGTCCGAACAGGTTCTCATGGGTCCTAAGCAAGTCGATGTATCGCTCATCCATGAGGTTCTTATCATATGCCTGTGCATAAAGGCTTGGATATATATGATGTAACAATCCTTGCTGTACTGCTGAAATGTTTGCCATAGGTGACTCCTTGGAACTCTTGTATTTTGTGATGTACACGTGTACACTAGACCGAAGCAACCCTTTTGTCAAGAAAAATGGAGATGCAGCATGCCAATAAATCGAGATTCTGTAGCAAAACTAGCGAAGGTGAGCAGTGCCACCGTCTCCCGTGTCTATAATACACCCGATAAAGTATCTGCTGAACTCAGAGCACAGGTGCTCGATGCAGCAAAGAAGTTAGGCTATCTGCCAAACAGCGCAGCGGCAACGCTCAGAAGAAAACAAACAGGAACCATTGCCTTTGTAGAGTGCATTAAAAAGGATAGACCCTATTATTGGGGCCGTCTCAACAGTTTTGATTGGTTCTTCGGCAGAGCCATCAGAGGAGTCCAGCAAGTCCTCGGGCAGACATCCTGGCAACTTAGATTCCATACGATACAGACGGTACAAGAACTACAGGTGATAGCCTCTCAGTGTGATGGGATTCTTGCCTATGATGTCGATACCGAAGAAGAAGCTGCAATGTTCGATCAAGTGCAGGTGCCTGCAGTATTGGCTCATCATCCCTTAGAGGGGACGGCTGATCACTATGTGGTAACGGATAACTTCAAAGGGGGAGTATTGCAGGCACTGTATCTGAAAAAGAAGGGGTGTCATAAACCTCTTTACATAACAGGCTACCAAGACAGTGTCCTGCCGCATGCACAACGCTTGGAGGGATTTGTTTCCGTATATGCCAATACACAGATACTCAGCACAGAAATCGACAACCCGCGCACAATAGATGCCCTGGCGACAAATGTGAGGAAACTCTTGGACCATCAAGGCTTTGATTCGCTGGCATGTGTTAATGACCTTACCTTGTTCTCTGTTTTGATGAGGCTGCCTATTAAGCTGCCGATGGTGGGCTATGATGCCTCTCCCTTGTTTTATCAGTTTCCCCGACAAGTGGCCAGTATTGATATAAGAAGTACTGATCTGTACAGAGAGGCTGCCTGCCTGCTGATGGGGCTCCTGTCTCATGATGAGAAGAATAACAGCGTTGTACAACCCAGACTCAGTCTTCTTGGATATGAAAGTCCTGTTGATCATTGAAGCATCAAGAGGAGCTTTCTCCAGGATGGTCTTTTTGTAGACTCCTTTTTTTTCATAACAGGTTGTGCCTGAGGAGGAGGAAGAAATGTCCGAGGGATTGTATGATATGGCTTGATTGATTCCCTTATGGTTTTTTTCTTCTCTTGCATATAGTAAGCATTGAAGAGGAGAGAGCACTTGTCAAGATGTCCACACTTGTTCTGAACGAGAGGTACAGCCGTGCCCACTTCGATTGTATGACACCCTCTGAAAGAAGGGTGTTGATAGCTTGTCGTACGTGGCCTTCCTGCCAAGTGTGCAGTACGCCTGCAAAAGAGTCTTTTTTATGAGGATCGATAAGACTTTCAGCTAGTGAAAAAGGTTGATAATGAAAGGGATGATGCGCGATTGCCTCAAGAATGGCACGTTCCCCTTCCCGCTCAAGACTAAGATCCCCGTTGCAGATATCACAACCATCGCAGTACGTACATTCTTCTGCCAACGCAGAGAGGAGTGCTTTTCTGTAACAAACCTGCTGGCTGGAAAAAATACGAAGCAGATCAGAGGGTTTTTCGCTGCCATCCAGTAAAACGATGGAAACGGCCTTTTTTCCATCCCTACCTGCACGTCCGCTTTCCTGCAGGAAAGAAAGAACATCCTCACTCAGGTCGAAGTGTATGACGCTTCTCACATGGCCGACGTCAACACCCATGCCAAAAGCTTTTGTGGCGAACAACACAGCCTGCGACTGTGTAGCAAACCATGACTCGAGACTGTTTCTCAGTGTCTTGGGCAACCCAGCATGATAATAGCGAACACTCATTTGCGGGAATTGATACAGGACAGATTGACAAGAGCGCTCACACCTATCACGTCGAGCGCAAAACACGATGGAAGGCAAAAGGTTCTTGTTTTTCAACAATGCACAGAGCGTGTGTTCCTTGCTCAACGTTCTTGCAACGTGATAGGAGATGTTTGGACGATCACTGCTCGCCCTAATTATATGTGCTCTGTGTTTTGTGAAAATGAGTCGGTTCAGACCAGTGAGTACCTGCGTATCGGCAGTGGCGGTGAAGCAGAGGATTTGTCTGATTCTCAGATGAGATAGAATGGTGCCTAGAGAGGCCAAAGCAGGTCTGAACCCTTCGCCCCAGCTTACGATGGTATGTGCTTCGTCAAGCACAAAGAGGCTGATAGTATGCTTGCTTAATTCATTTATTATCAGGCTTTGTCCCAAGCATTCAGCATTGGTGACAACCATCTTGACTTCTTTGGACTCAATCTTTTCAAAAAGGAGCTTCCTTTCTTCGGCACTTTGGCCGCCTCGAATGCAAATATGGTTGATCTTTGCTGTCTTGAGTCTTCGCTCTTGGTCGTTCATCAAGGAGAGAAGTGGATATACAAGCACAGTCAAACCTTCAACCAACAAGGCGCTGAGCATGAAGCAAAGGCTTTTTCCTCCTCCGGTGGGTAGGATGACGACGATTCCTTGATGCTCTGTATGCTTGTCATCATGCTCGAGGATGCGGGTGACCACCAGTTTCTGGAAGGGCCGCAAAGAAACTACTGAAAATCTTTGGGAGGCCAGAACGTCTATTTTTTCTTCCCAGTTCATATATATGAAGAATCAGGAACTGGTTTCTCACTTCAAAGTTGCTCCTCACTTCGATCGTGGGCAGGGGGAGGGCTTGGGCTGAAAGCCTCGATTCTAGAGCATACTTCCTTGCTCAATGCGAGAGTGCAAGCCTTGAGCGTTTGCTCAAGCTGGACTGCATTTGCAGAACCTATGATGGGAGCTGTGACCAAGGGATTATTCATGACCCATCTGAGGGCAAGCGGGGCTGGTTCAATCCCAAGCTCCTCGGCCAAGAGGGAAAATTGTCTAGCGAGCTGCTCATAAAACGAACCACTGTAGCGGATGCTGTACTTCTCGTTCTCCACCAACCGTCCCTGAGCTCGTGATATGCCATCCTTGTATCGACCACTGAGCAAGCCTCCTCCGAGAGGACTGTAGGTAACAACACCCAAACCCTCGGCCTTGGCCATAGGAAGCAGTTCTACTTCAGCCTGCCTTTTGGCAATGCTGTACATTGGTTGAATGACTTGTACCGGGGCAAGGTTTTTTACTTCGCTTATCCTGAGCAACCGCTCGACTTGATAAGCAGCATAGTTGCTCACTCCGATGCTGAGGATTTTACCCTCTCTGATGAACTGGTCAAGAGTCCTTTGCATGGTTTCTTCTGAAGTATCGCTGTCATAGCCATGCAAGAAAAAGACATCCACATAGTCGGTTTTTAAGCGCTTGAGACTCGCCTCCAACGATAGTCTGAGGTTTTTTGCCGAACAACCACGGCTGTTGACATCATCACTGGTTGCTCCATGAGCTTTGGTGGTGATGATCACCTTATCCCGTTCAGCGGCGATGAATGAGCCAAGAAAGGTTTCGGCGGTTCCCCCGCTATAGACATTGGCACAGTCGAAGAAGTTGATTCCCCTGTCTCTACAGATGCTGTACATCCTCTGTGATTCTCCCCTGTCGGCTCGAGAGCCAAAAGACATAGTACCAAAGCAAAGCTGAGATACTCTCATCCCGGTTTTTCCTAGAGTCTTGTACTGCATTTGAGCCTCCTAGATAAGAGAGATGTCGAGCAACCGCTTCGAGAACAAGGTTGCCAACTTATCCATGGTGATGGTTTCTCTTTTGTAGAGTGTCTGGTATTTGAACATCGTTTGCAAAGCAGGTGATGGGAAAATCTCGTCGATCCAAAGCTGGTCGATTACTTCTGGGCCGTGCATCGCTGCTTTCAACCCTCCATACAGAGCACAAGATAGACGCGCTTCTCCCCCGCGTTTGGCAATAGAAATGATGCCGTCTGTAAAACTCAGTTTTTGGTTGATCAATGCAAAAACCAACTGCAGCAGTTCGTATACAGTCTGGGTTTTTCTCGGTGGCTGCGTCGCTTGCAAGGCCTTGCTGAAATTGGGATCAAGCTTATACCGTCTGATGCGCTCAGACAAAAGTCTTAGCAGCTGTTCGCTGTCTCTTGCCTCTTCGTTGAGCAGCAACGAGAATGCAGACACAAGCAAGATGACAGCCTGCTCAATCTGCGTGTTGGTGGTGAACAGAGAGGTGAGTCGAGTACAGAAGGCAGGGATTTGCTTATCAGAAGCATCCAGGAGCGTTATGGCCAGTAATAAAGAAAGGTTGAGAGGTTGCAGGACTTCCGAGTCGGTTGCTCCCTCTTTCAAACTTTTTAGCACCTTTTGTGAGAGATGGTTCTCTTCTTCCTTCCCATAACGCAAAACCTGTGATGTAAGATGGTCTTTATCCAGACGCCCTTCAGAAATGATACTGATGGCAAAGAGGCTGGCAAGATCGCTTGGTTCGCCACTCATACCGCACAACGGTCTGAGCTCTTCTAGGCTGTATACCTGATCCAATGGCTCAGAGCCTAGAGCACTCAGCTGCGATTCTTCCATAGTATCGGTCTGGCTGCCAAACCCATCGCCGACATACAAACCCAACAAGGCCCCATATACACGTTCAATGCTATCCATCATGTTCCTTCCTGATTGATACGATACCCTAGAGGAAGAAAAAAGACGAGACCTTTTACACCCGTCGTGCTGTCAACTCTTGTTGCATCTTCTTCAAGTCGGCAGGAATGTCGATATGTTGAGGACAGAGAGGAATGCACTGGCCGCACTCTGTACAGGCCGATGGCCGTTTGTCTTGATCGGTCTCACTTTCCCATGCTTCCTTGATGAGTTCATACCTGTCGAACATCCTGAACTTGTTCCAGAGTGCGAAGTTCTGAGGAATGTCCACGCCAAAGGGACAAGGCATGCAATATCTGCATCCCGTACATCCATTGCCGATTCGAGAACGCATGACCTGTCCTATGGTATCGAGGGTTTGAGTCTCCTCCTCGGTCAAGCTGACAAATGGGGAGAAGGTGCTGCAATTTTGCTCAACCTGCTCCATGGTGGACATGCCGCTGAGAATGACCTTCACATTGTCATGATCAGCTACCCATCTCAGTGCATACTCTGCTGCATTGGCGTCCTTGTTCAACTGATACAGAGGCTCCATAAGATCGGAAGGGAGATTGGCAAGCGAACCACCCTTGATCGGCTCCATGACAAGTACGGGAATGCCAAGCCGGGTACAAAGTTCATACCCCTTGACCCCTGCTTGTTCTTCGGTATCGAGATAGTTGTATTGAATTTGGATGAAATCCCAGTTCCTGTAGGTCGTAATGAACTCAAAGTCCTCATAGGTGGAGTGAAAGGAGAATCCAAGCTGCTTGATTCTGCCCGTTTTTTGCTGTTCTTCCAGAAAGGAAAGAACCCCAAGGTCGACCATTTTTAAGAATGCCTTCTTATCGATGGAGTGAATGAGATAAAAATCAAAATAAGATGTCTGCAGTCGGACGAATTGTTCTTCGAAGATCCTCTTTGCATCATCAAGAGAATTGATCAGCCATTGAGGAAGCTTTGTTGCCAGATAGAAGCTCTCGCGTCTCAGTTTTGATAAGAAGGAGCCCAGCAACGGCTCGCTTTCACCGTTATGGTAGGGATATGCTGTATCGAAGTAATTAACCCCTGCCTTGTAGGCAGTCTCGAGCATTCTCAATGCTTCTTCTCTTTCGATAGTTCCATCCGGATTGGTTGGTAGGCGCATAGCCCCGAAGCCGAGCAGCGATGTACTTATCTCTGAATTTCCCCATGCTCTGTTTTCCATGATCAAGCTCCTCTGAATATAGTTTATCATCTCACAATATAGCACAAAAAAAAGATCAATGTGCATTAAGAGCTTTGCGGCTCTTGTAAATCAAAAGCTTGGTACGTATGATGAGTAGCGATTTGTCTTAAAAAGAGAGGTCTTGGCATGACAGCGTATCGATACGCTAAAAATATTCCTCTGCATTACGGATTCACTGTTTTGATGAATCTGTCGTTTACGCATGGGCTTTGGATGATTTATCTTGCCCACAGGGGCTTTTCTCTGATGCAACTTGGCCTTTTGGAAGCTTTCTTTCATGTTACCAGCTTTCTCATGGAGGTCCCTACCGGTACGGTTGCTGATATCTGGGGAAGAAAAGCAAGTCGGATAGCCGGGCGATTTGCTTATGCAGCAAGCCTGGTTTGCATGTTCTATGCTCAGAGCTTTGTTCTGCAACTCGTGGCTTTTGCGCTGAGTGCTCTTGGGTACAACCTCGAATCAGGCGCTGGTGACGCGTTTTTGTATGATTCTTTGTTACTGGATGCAAGAGAATCCTCCTATATGAAAAAAAAGGGGATGGATGAGCTCTTCTATCAAATCTGTGCAATTGCGTCTTTTATCTTGGGAGGAGTCTTCGCCAGCATTGATTATGCACTTGCTTTTGCACTTACCATCGCAAGCAGTCTGCTTGCATTTGGGGTAGGGTGGTTTTTCAAAGAACCGCAGTTGTCGAAACAGAAGAAGAACAGTGACACTCGTTATGCTCTTCAGATTCTTGTTTCCATAAAAAACCAAATACAAGATAGCGTACGGGTTTTTCGCACCACCAAGAAAATTGCCTTTCTCATCCTGTTTTGCGAAACCCTGTTTGCCTTCATGGTCTGCTTGTTTTTTTACTTGCAGAATTTTTGGACCCAGAAGGGGTATGGTGTAGATTATATCGGATATGTATTTGCCTTGCATGCCTCAGTTGCAGCCTTGTTTTCATTCAAGGCGTCTGCGATCGAAGCGAAAATCGGTCAGAAGGGGGTTCTGTTCGGCTGCCCTTTGCTGTTGTTGATTTGCCTTTGGGGTGTCTCCATTCCTGGCTATTCCATGGTTTTTTATATTTTGCTTGGAGCGGTTGAAGGTCTGCTTGCTCCGACAATCTCCAGCTACCTCAATGTCTTGATACCCTCTGAGTTTAGGGCCACCATCCTTAGCTTCCAAAGTATGGCCTACAGCCTATTCATGATTGTAATGTTTCCCGTCATTGGTTGGATTGCCGCCTCTTTTTCGCTTGAAACGGCCTTTTTTGTCATGGCTGCTGTTGCAACGCTTCTAGCGCTGTTGTTTGTATTGATACTCCGAAGAACCTTCGTTACTAGATGTTAATATTATTGGCATTGCAAAGCTCTCTCTGCTATGATGCAACCATGAAACTCATAGAACGAATTGTAAACAGCCTGCTCAGAGGGTATTTTCGCCTCTTTTTCAAAATCGACCGCAGCGAACTGAGCAAGGTACCTCATAACGGCCCGCTCTTGATGATGGTGAACCACACCTCTAATCTGGAAGGACCGATGTTGTATGCATTCTTGCAGCCGCGACCCTTGCACGCCCTGGCAAAGCAGGAACTCTGGAAGAGCAAGTTCATGGCCTATCTGATGGAGATGTGGAAGAGCATCCCTGTTGATCGGCAGAATATGGGACGGGCCACCATGGATGCCTGTTTCAAGGTCCTTGAACAAGGACATATCTTGGCTATAGCTCCAGAAGGGACTCGTAGCAAGGATGGCCTGTTGCAAGAAGGCAAGGGTGGGGTGGCGTTCATTGCTCATAAAAAAGATATTCCGATGATTCCAGTTGCGGTAACAGGATTTGAGAAGTCAGAGAAAAAACGCTTGAGAAGACCGAGGATCACTATCAAGGTAGGGCCTGTCTTCGAGATCAAGCAGAAAGGTGGCCGTATTGATGCCGATACCCGTCAAGCTCTTGCTGATGAAATCATGCTCCGCCTTGCCCAATTGATGCCTGAGGAAAAACGAGGCCACTATCAAGGAAGAGAAATACTCTTTTCCTTGACCGAAGAGGCAAAAATGCTTTCAGAAGGTGATGCTTGATAGCTCTTGGCTTGTTTTTTCCAGTGCCTCTTCAACCAATGTGGTGATGTTCCCAATTTTTTGTTTTCTGCTTGCAAGAGATGCTGTCTGATCTGTGAGGACAACGGCATCTCCTGCATATATGACAGCTTGCTTTATTCTTGGACTGAAGCGCGAGTTGATAGTACCTCCTTCTAAGCGGTTTTGTAGATCCAGAAGATTGAGGACAGACTCATACATTCTTCCCTCCTGATCGGCTCCTTCAAGGTAGGAAGGGTCAAGATACTCAAGGATGTCCACAACTTGGCAGTTCTTCAGATACTCTCTTGTATTTTGCAATTGGCTTTCTTGTCTTTCTGTTGATCCGAACAGTACATCCTCTGCGATAAATCGTAACCTGAAAAGTCGATCGAGAATTGTACCTTCTCGGTTTTGAAGAACTGCCAAGTCTTCCGCCTGAGCTAGAATTGCGTCACACAGAACGTCTCTTCTCTCAATAAACGGGAGATCTTTGTTTGTTTCGAGCTGAAAAGATGAGGCAACTATATCCAAACTCTGTTCAAATGCAGAAAGAATCTGGTTCTTGCAAGAATCCTGACTCAGTTGCACCTTGGTTTTTTCTTGCCAAGAGCTGATCAGAGCTGTCAAGCTCTCGTCGTAGCGATACCCTGCTACAAGAGGAACTATTGAGACTTCTTTCCCGGTTTCCAATGCCCAGAGAGCTATGTTGGCAACTCCTGTTTGAATGGGAGAACATCGGTACATATGGTAGGTCACCTGCCCCTCAGGGGCGAGAGCCAGAGGAAATTTCCCCTTCTGCACCTCTTCCTTCAGGAATTTCAAACCTTCTTTATTGGTACCGCGGTTTTGTACAGCAATAAAGCCCAGCCTTGGAAATATGAAAGAAGTCACCTTGCCGGCCCAGTTGAGTACATCTCTTCCATACAAGAATCTTAGGTGGGTGTTTTTGATACCGACAAGCAACAGTGGAGCATCCTCCTTTGCTGCATGCCTGAACGTAAAGATGAGAATATGCTTCTTAGCCTTGAAGCCTTGGATGTGCTTTGCAAGCATCTGAGGATTTTCGATTCTCAGACGCTTTACTTTCAACGCAAAATAGAGATAAGCCGGTCCCAACATCCTGGCAAACAGATACATCCACCGTTTGAAAATAGGTTTGGGGAATGCCTGTTTTTGTTTCACTGGGAACTCCGTTTTTCCAGCATGGCTTCATAATAGGCGCGATCGATGGGATATTTGGAGAGTATGATGATACCGAGTATATACCATATGATAGGCAGAGGGCCGCAAAGCAACATGATGCCAATCTTGGCTGTCTCGCTCACCTGTTCGCTTTGGTATCCGAATATTGCAAGTATCCATCCGTTCAAAGCCAGTGCAAATGCCTGTCCTAGTTTGCTTGA
>CAZJMG010000049.1:0-23964 GCA_964547185.1 uncultured Sphaerochaeta sp. | reverse complement strand
GTTGGAACAACTTTCTTTGGCCGTTGATAGTACTGAGAAGCGGAAATAAGTTTACCTTGCCTATAGGATTGAATACGTTGCTCACCCCATACGGCAGCGCTTATGACCTTTTACTGATCGGGGCTCTGGCGGCTACCTTGCCGATTATAATTGTATTTGTTTTCTTTCAACGATATTTCATTGCTGGTCTTACCAGCGGTGGTGTAAAAGGATAAAATTGAAGGAGTTTCTAACGTGAAATGCACTGTATATGCTTCCTCTGAATTTGTAGTCGGTACTGTTGATACACGGTTGTTCAGCTCCTTTGTTGAACAGTTGGGCCGTTGTGTATACGGTGGCTTGTATGAAAAAACTCATCCTCTCTGTGATGAGGAAGGCTTGCGTACCGATGTTATGCAGCTCGTAAAAGACCTGGATATCTCCTTTGTCCGTTTTCCCGGGGGAAACTATGTATCGAATCATCGTTGGGAAGATTCAGTAGGTCCTCAGCAAAACAGACCCATTCGCCTTGATCTTGCTTGGAAGGCCTTGGATCCTAACCAGTTCGGTATCAAGGAGTTTATGTCATGGTGTCAGAAGGTGGGGGCACAGCCAATGATGGCTATCAACCTAGGTACAAGAGGTATTGATGAGGCGAAGGACTTACTTGAGTATTGCAACTACCCAGGCGGCACGACATTAAGTGAATTGAGGAAAAGCCATGGCTCAGAGAATCCTTATGATATAAAAATGTGGTGTCTTGGGAATGAGATGGATGGTTCGTGGCAAGTGGGTCATAAAAATGCAGATGAATATGGACGTCTTGCTTCTGAGGTTGGAAAGGCTATGAAGCTCTTTGACCCGAGCCTTGAACTGGTGGTATGTGGTTCAAGCAGTAGTGAAATGCCTACCTTTCCTGAATGGGAGGAAACGGTACTTGAACACACGTGGGAGATTGCTGACTATCTTTCCTTGCATATGTACTTCAGAAATGATGAGGATGATGCTAAAACATATCTTGCTTCAAGCAAGAGGATGGATCGATTCATAGAGACGGTTGTCCATGTATGTGATTATGTGCAAGCTAAAAAACGGTCTTCAAAGGTGATGAACCTCTCATTCGATGAATGGAATGTCTGGTTTCATTCGAATGAAAAAGACAAAGCTGAAACAGAATGGAAAGTTGGAAAGCCTCTTTTGGAAGATATTTATACGTTTGAGGACTCCTTGGTGGTCGGCTGTCTGCTTAACAGTCTCCTCAAGCACTGTGATCGTGTGAAAGTTGCCTGTATGGCTCAATTGGTTAATGTCATTGCACCGATACGTACTGAGGATGGTGGCCCTAGCTGGGTGCAAACCATATACTGGCCCTTTTATTTCGCTTCCAGATATGGAAGAGGGAAAGTCCTTGATATTCGTTTGCAAGTACCGACCTATGAGAACCCTCGATACAAGGAGGTCCCGTATGCGGATGCTGTGCTTGTCTACCATGAGGAAGATAAGGAGCTGGCCTTGTTCATGGTGAACAGAAGCTTGGAAGAGGACATGCAGGTTGATTTGTCGTTATCAGGTTTGTTTCAGCAAGCTAAGCTCATTGAACATATATATCTGTATCATGATGATTTGAAGGCAATCAATGATAAAAATCATCCTGAAGCTGTCAAGCCTATGAGAAATACAGAGGCCATCGCTATACGACAATCATGGAATTTATTCCGTTTTGCTCTTGTCTGAAGGTGCGTCATTAAAAAAAGGAGAGTTCTGAACCCTTATCGATATACGTAAGGGTTCAGGAGAAATTATTGCGGCAACACCTGCTTGAGGAAGGCCAGGGTGCGCTCCTCCTTTGGTGCTTCGAACATGACCTCTGGTGGTGCTTCCTCAAGAATGATGCCTTCATCCATGAAGATGACCCGGTCAGCCACTTCCTTGGCAAACCACATCTCATGTGTCACTACGAGCATGGTCATTCCTTTCTTAGCAAGGTCAGTCATTACCGAGAGAACCTCACCGACCAATTCTGGGTCGAGTGCACTCGTCGGCTCATCAAAGAGCATAACCTTCGGCTCCATGGCAAGGGCTCTTGCAATAGCGACTCTTTGTTTTTGGCCGCCACTGAGCATTGCAGGATAGACATCAGCCTTATCCTCCAGTCCCACTTGGGCAAGAAGCTGGTCGGCATACGTTCGGGCTTTGTCCTTGGGAATCTTTTTGACTTGAACCATTCCTTCCATGACGTTCTGTATGACCGTCATGTGTGGAAAGAGGTTGAAGTGTTGGAAAACCATCCCCAGTTCCTGGCGGACCTTGTTCAGCTGTTTCTCGCTGTTCTTGACCCGTTTCTCGTTAATATAGATTTTCCCTTTCTGTGCTTTTTCCAGAAAGTTGACACAACGCAGCAACGTGCTCTTGCCACTTCCCGAGGCTCCGATGATTACTACCACCTCACCTCGTTTCACTTCCAGGTTGATATCTTTGAGCACTTCAAGCTCTCCGAATCGTTTCACCAAGTGTTCGATTCTCAATATGGTTTCATCTGTCTTTTTTGTTTCTTTACTCACGGTCACTCACCTTCAACCTTTGCTCTATTCTATGCATGACAAACGAGAGCAGACTGGTCATGATCAGGTACCAAATGCCGACGATAATAAACATTTCCATGTACATGAATGAGGAAGACCCCATCTGCCGACCCTTGAGCATCAACTCAGGAACCGCAATCGTCGAAGCAAGAGAACTGTCCTTCAAAGCGATGATCAACTGGTTCCCCAGAGGTGGAACAGCTCGCTTGAACGCTTGAGGGAGAATAATCCTTTGCATGGCTTTGCCCATAGGCATCCCGATGCTTCTCGCTGCTTCCATTTGTCCTATGTCTATCGATTGGATCGAGCCTCTAAATATTTCTGCAATATAGGCACCGTTATGCACCCCGAGTGCGATGATCGCCGAGGGTATCGGTGCGATGGTGACCACACTGGTAAGCCCGTAATATACGATGAACAGCTGTACGAGAAGCGGGGTTCCCCTGATCAGGAAAATATAAGCTCTGCAGATGGCTGAAATCCAGTTGTGTTTGGAAAGGCGGCCGAGTGCGGCCACCAATCCAATAACAAGACCAAAGAGGATCCCAAAAAATGTAATTTGCAGGGTATATCCTGCCGCTTCAGTAAATAGAAAGAAGCGTTGTGGGATGACCGAAAGATCCCATGGAAGTATGTTCATGGTTTGGATACTCCCTTACTCTACGGTGATATCTTCACCGTTGAACCACTTTTCGCTGATCGCGCGCATTGTTCCGTCGGCAAACATCTCTCTTAGGATGTCGTTGACCTGGTCTCTCAGAGCGGTGTTGTCTTTATGGAATGCAATTCCCATCACCTCGCTGCGTAATACAGACCCTACCAGGGTGAGTTTTTCACCATCTCGAAGGACGCTGATCGCGTTCAAACCGACAATTCTGTCGGTCAATACGCCGTCAATTCGACCGTTGAGCAGTTCGATCAAGGTCTGGTTGTCGTCTTCATACAGTTTCACTCTGGTTCCCAGCATCTTGGCATCATTCTCGAAGGTGGTTCCTGTAACCAAGCCCAGGGTGTGATTTGCCTGCAAGTCCTCTACGTTTTTGATGTTTCCATCCTTGTGAGCGATAAGCTGAGGTCCGCTGTAATAATAAGGAATGGAAAAGTCGATGACCTTCTTTCTCTCTTCTGTAATTCCCATGCTTCCGAGAATTCCATCATAGCGCTTTGCACGCAACCCTTCTACGATACCATCCCAACTGGTGGTTACATAGTTCAGTTCCTTTCCCATGCGGTTTGCAATTTCTTGGGCTACGTCAACATCAAATCCATCAACATCGCCGGTTTCCGTCAAAAAGTTGAATGGAGGGTAGCCTCCCGATCCTGCAAATGAGATCGTATTGCTGCTTTCTCGTTGTCCTTGGGCGCTCAAGGGAGCCAGACTTATCAAAAGCAACAGACCAATTACTAGTACATTTCGATACAGATTTTTCATGTTTATCAAACCAATCTCCTTTATAAAATTGATATCAAATTGTAACAACTATATAGGTTAAAACACAATGCAGAATGCACTATTTGTTATACAATAATAGTTTGTATGTTGATATGGTTTATAACATGGTATGCTATAAATAGTTTTCAGTAGGTGTTTTAGGCTTGAAATAGCTTATTCAAGGTGCTATAAATTATAACATGTTAGCAAAAGTTTCATCACCAAAAATAATTGAAATACTGAATAAAAAGAATCAAGTCACCTATCTTTACGAAGATCAACATTACTGGGATCCCGAAAAAAAACAGACACGGCACAAGAGGCGATGTATTGGAAAACTGGACCCTTTTACCGGACAACACCTCTACAATTCAAGATATAGGGAAGAGTTGTCAAAACAACAGCTGCAACAGCAGAGTGAGAGTGCAATCCCGAAATTCAAGCTGTACGCATTTGAGCGTCTTCAACATATGCTTGAAAGTGAGTTGGCCCTGTACAAACAGCTGCAAGTTCTGCTTGGAAAAACAAGAGCACAGCATATCCTGTTTCTTGCCTGGTATTTGCTTTGCACCAACAACCCCCTCTCGTTTTGCTTGCATTGGAAGCAAGGAAGGATTGGAAAGTATCAAGGACCTCGCACGAACTATGAGCTGAAGGAGGTCCTCAAATCAGTTGATGTAGAAGTTTTGAGAACCTGGCAGCAAGCCTACCTTTACGATACGGATATCAAGCATACCTTTACCATCTTTGATCTATGTACTACGGCAAGCTATGAGAACCATAACCCTTATTTGCAGTATGGGCACAACAGGGATATGGAAGCTTTGGAGCAGAATACCATTATTCTACTGTCAAATCAGAAAAGCTGGATGCCGCTGAGCTTTCAACTTTTGGATGGTACCATGCTCAGCAGCCAGACGATAACAACAGTGCTTGAACATCTGGAGGTTGATCGATCGAGCATCCTTATGCTCAACAGGCGGTTCTTTTCCTTGAAAAGAATTGAAGAATTACTCTTGCTCGATCGTCTGTTCGTGTTCAAGATTCCCAGTCGCCAACGATGGTTGAAATCATTGATCGAGGAGCATCGCACAAGCATTGAAAATGGAGAGGTTGTTCCTTGTGAAGGCAAGAGATCCATCCGAGCAATAGCCGTGCCGGCTCCTTTTTTTGAGAAACACTCTTTGACTGTTCACCTCTATTATGATGAGGTTTGGAGGGAAAGCCAGAAACAGAATCTGTTCAGTGTGCTCGCACGCTGTAAGAGAGAGTTGGAGACGGGCAACCCGATAGAAGAGCATGCCAGGCTCTATGAGACCTATTTCAAAGTAAGAAAAAGGAGCAACAGAAATCATCGTGTGCAACTATGCCGAGACCCTGTACGAGGATTTGAGGCTTCTCACGCTGGGTTCTGGGCACTGATCACCAATACTGATTTGAAGAGTGAAGAGGCTTTGGCAACATATGAGCAGCGAAACGCCTTTGAAAGGCGGTTTGACAATTTGATGAATTGGGAGGATTGCAGGAGGCTTGGTATCTATGACCAGCGCTATTATCCAGGGCGGGTGTTTCTGCAATTGATCTGTGAAATGTTGAGAAACAAGATGAAGGAGAAGCTCTGCTCATCTCGTTTTGAAGTAGAACAAGCATTGCACATTCTTATGGAATTACAGGAGGTCAAGTTTGCCCAAAGTGATGAAGCTTACAGAAGTTCCTTGGACGAGGATGCAAAGAACCTTGTCGAGGTTTTGGGACTGGAAACCTGCCAATGAGAATGGTTCATCAATCAGGGTTCTCAAACCGATACCCCATCCTGCGGATTGTTTTGATATAGTGGGGAATGTGCCCTTCATCCAGTTTCTGCCTGAGCCTTGCGATGTGTACATCAACAGTCCGGCTGCTCACCAACAGCTCATACCCCCAAACCTCGTCAAGCAGTGTCTCCCGGGCAATGGTTTTTCCCTCATGATCAACCAGATAGCATAAAAGTTGGTACTCTGTGGCATTGAGGGCGATATGCGTATCAAAGCGATACAGCTCTTTGCTTTCTCTATCCAAGGTAAAAGGTCCAAAACAGTATGGTTTGATAGAACCTTTTTCCAGGTTTGCAGGAGTTCTTCTTACCAGAGCTTCCACGCGGGCCAACAACACCTGCATGTCAAATGGTTTTGCTACATAGTCATCTGCACCCAGTTTCAACCCCATGACTGTATCGATACTGGTATCACGTGCGGTCAACATCAGTATTGGAGTGGAAATTTTGCGATCTCTGAGCGATTTGCAGACTTGGAATCCATCTTTTTGCGGCAACATGACATCAAGGATAATGCACGAAAAGGTCTCTGCCATCGCCATTGTCTCTCCACTTATTCCATCATACGCGGATGCAGTGGTGTAGCCTTCGCTTTCCAGCCTGTCCTGCAAAGCCATGACGAGTGCTTTTTCATCCTCAATTATCAAGATTCTCTTGTCCATTCTCTCTCTCCTCAATTGGCAGCTCCACAATACATCTGCAACCTCGTACAAGAGCTCCTGTAGTGGTATGATAGGGACTTTCCAAGGTAAAGGTTCCGTGATGCAGTTCTACTGAGCGTTTTACAATATGAAGGCCGAGTCCGCTTCCAGGAGTTTGGCGATCCTTGCTGGTCTGTAGACGGTAAAAGGGGTTGAGTACTGCTTCTTGTTGATTTTTAGGGATTCCCGGACCGTTGTCCTGAATGATAATGCAGAGAGTTTTCAAGGGTTTTCGGTATACTTTCAAATCAATTCTTGATTTTTGATCTTTCTCTGGGGCGGCACCATGGTAGTAGGCGTTTGCCAAGAGATTCTTGATGATCAAAAAGACTTTCTGTGTGTCTACATAGATGGGTATTTTTCCGGTCTGTACGTCGCAGGAAAAATCACGGTCTTTCCATCCTTCAAGTAATGAAAGATCGTTGATGATCACAGTTATGATATCATCAATATGCAATTGTGAGAGCTCGACCTGTTTTCTCGTATCCTGAAAACCCGAGTAGAGAAGAATCCCTTCTACCATCGTTTGCAGTCTATCAGCTTTTTGGGCAATCTCCTTTCCATATTCCATGATACGTTCTTTGTCAGTGACAATGCCGCAGCTTAGGTTGTCTGCAATTGCTTTTATGACCGTTACTGGAATCTTGAGTTCATGACTCATGGAGGCGGTGAACTCCTGTTCCAGATTTCTTACTGCGAGTGTTCTTCGATACAGATAAAAAACCGATCCCAAACTAAGCAGCAGAAGGACCAGGATGCTTGAACTGAGGATCATGTTCGAGATTACCCAGTTTGTTGTTTGTTGAGAGAGAAGGGTGGTTGCCGGGCCTAGATTGACTTGCGCAATGAACTGCTGTGTAGGATTTCTTAAAGAATCAGGGCTCTGTTCAGGTTCTTGTAATCGTACAAGGCGTCGTTGATGTTGGGAATCTTCACTGAGAAAGTAGAAAATACTCTCTCTGGAGCCTCTTATGCCGGCAGAAAGAAAACTTGGGACAAGCAGTGTCAGCTCTTGTCTTTGTTCTGTGCTCTGCAAATGTGAGCGCATCTCTTGCTCTGAGGCGAATCTGACGATGGATATGGTTTGAAACGAAAGATCTTCCTGTAAATTTGGGATGAGAATGTCAGTGAAGAATGCATCGATATCAATCTGAAGCACAGCAAGACCTCGAGAGGAGGGCCCTGTCTGGAAATCGATGGGCACCATGCCTTCCCATCCAAGTCGGTAGGCAATTTCTTGAATACGGTTGGGTTCCCAGGACGCTTGTGGTACTTGGGTGAACAGCAGGCTTTGTGGCACTTGTTGTTCAGTCTGTATTGAGTCAAAGGTAATATAGATTGGGTCTTCTCCGGCAGCAAAGACCCACAACCCCTTCAGAAGCTGTGGATGTTTGGTGTTTGCCTGCCAATCGGCAAGACTGGATGCTACCTCATTATAGGACACATTTAGTGCGGTCCTCACAATTGGGATCAAAACTCTCAATTCGTCATATGCCTTCTCAACAGAACGCATTCCATCTGTAAGCAAGAGGCGTTGTTGTCGCTCTCTCTCATTGGAAGCAGCACGATTGATCCAGGAAAACTGCATTACCCCTAGGCTCAAGGCCAAGGTGATGATAAGCAACCAGATCACCGTCCATACAGAGAGCTTCAAATTTCCTAATCGTTTCTTCAGGTTCACGGTCTGATAGTAGCACAGCCGGTGGTGGCTGTCTTCTTTTCTATGCTCTTTTTACATTTGTTACAAACAATTTACATGGGTGTAACCACAGCATTGTCCTTTGAATCTACACTGACTGCATGCAAGGGAGAATCGATGTGATTGAAGATACGAAAAAAAAGGAACACTCAATACTGAAAGACCTCAAGAAGAAACCGTATAAGTCACCGGGCCAAAAACGACAACAGGTCATTGCACTGATTGTGGTACTGATGGTAGCGCTCATAAGTGTGGTTGCATATCTTATGCTTATGCCGAAAGAGCAGATATATGTACTGAAGACCTATGATAGTGCAGTAGTGCAAAAAGGTTCCTTGGTCCGAAAGATCCAAGCAGGCGGAGCGGTAAGCATTCCCCTTCAGGTCATTGTAACAGCACCTGATGTCGGTGATGGGGCGTATGTGCAGCAATTGCTTGTAAAGCAAGGGGATTATGTTGAACAAAACCAAGTTCTTGCGATCCTTGGTGTTCCGACCTTGATAGACCAGTTGAGGGAATTGGAAGAAGAGTATGAAGAAGCAAAAATAAGCTACGAGCAGTTCGTGCAGCAGAATGTGTTTTCCATAGCACGATCAGAGCGTGAGTTAGCCCGCCTGGTTCTTGATATTGAAGAGGCAGAGAGTGAAGTTGAAAAACAAAGCCAGCTTTATGCTGTCAATGCAGCAAGAAAAAGTGACTACGATCGCGCCCTGAAAACATTGGAGAATCTCCGCTTCTCTTACGATGAAAAGGTCATACAGTTGGAGGAATCTAGGATCATAAACAAGATCAATGAATCCAATAGACTCTCAGCGCTGGATCGATACCAGAAAAATATTGCAAGAATAGAAACAAGCATCAATGATGCTACGATTCTCAGTCCTATCGAGGGAGAAATCCTTGCCCTGGAAAGTAGGTTGACAGTACCAGGATCTACGATCAATAAGTCGCAGAGTCTGTTCACAGTTGCCGACCGGACAAGTGCAATCATCGAATTGGATGTACCACAGCAACATGCAGGACTGTTGGAGATTGGACAGCAAGTTTCTCTCTCTGTAGGAGGAAGACCTCTTTTGGGAACAATTGAGTCAATCGGTCGTGTCGCACTCATGTCGAGTGACGGTATCACTGCAACGGTTCAGGTAATCGTTCGCCCGGAACAGGGTTCAGACCTTATTCCCGGATCGACAGCGGTAAGTGAGCTGGTCATCGGTACGCTTGATGATATTTTACTGTTGCCTAGAGGCCCTTACCTTACTACAGGAGGACAACGTTTTGTCTATGTGATCGAGGGCAACCAGGCAATCAAGACTGCTGTCACCTATGGGGAGCTGCATACCGATCAAGTGCAGATACTGAGAGGTCTCTCAGAAGGGGATCGTATCATAACCAGTGGTTATCAGAACTATATAGAACATAACACCATAATGCTGCAAGGAGCAGAAAAATGATTACATTGAAAGCAATTGAGAAAACTTATGATCTAGGGCAAACCAAGATATCGGCAGTGAGCGGTATAGATTTACAGATTAATCGTGGAGATTTCTTGGCGATTACCGGGCCCTCTGGATCAGGGAAGTCGACGCTTTTGAATATTTTGGGAATATTGGACAATCCAACCAAGGGATCATACCTTTTGGAAGATTATGATATCACCATGCTTTCTGACAAGGATCAATCAAGAATCAGGAACAAACACTTTGGGTTCATCTTCCAAAGCTTCAACCTCTTTTCTGAGCTCAGCGCATTGGAGAATGTAATGCTACCGATGAGTTATGCAAAAGTACCTTCCAAGATACGAAGAGAGCGTGCAGCAGAGCTGCTTGCTGATGTTGGCTTGCAGCAAAGAATGCATCATCTACCTTCTATGATGAGCGGGGGAGAGCAACAGCGCACAGCCATAGCAAGAGCTTTGGCCAACCAGCCTGATCTGATCTTGGCCGATGAACCAACGGGAAATCTTCCCACAGACAAAGGTGAGGAAGTGTTAAGAACCTTGGAGATGCTGAACAAGCGGGATGTCACGATAGTCATGGTAACGCATAACGAAGAACAAGCAAGAAAGGCGAAACGTCGCATTCATATTCAGGATGGACACATTGTGGGGGAACGCACATGATCAGAAATGAAGACCGAAGCATCATATTCAGGAATCTGAAGAATCGGCTGCCCGAGACCTTGCTCTTGGTTGTCGGCTTGGCTTTGGGTATCGGGGCCTCAGGTGCAGGCTTTGCCTTGGCTCTCAAATCCATCGAGGTCTCCAACTCGTTGCTGTCCTCTCAACAGTATAGGGAGATTACGGTTTCCACCAGACAGACCACAGCAGATATGGATGTCCCGGTGATGGTAATGGATCAGGATCAGTCGATCATTCTCACCAGCAGAGACCTACAGGCAGCAACTGACGCCCCTGACATTTCCTATGGCTATATTAAGGCTCCTACTACATTCCATAGCACTGCTTCCTTTATGGAGCAGGTCGTATCAACAACAAGAGGAAAGTCTTCAGGTTCCGGTTCTTCGCAATCCAGTGTACCAGAAGAAGAGCGTACTTTTTCTCAACAACAGCTCAATCCTGCTCAGCAAGGAGCTCAAACTCTGCTGACGCTTCCTCAGTCGTTGGATGATGTGGAGCCTGCACTTTCTCAGTGGTCGGGCTATATGGTGAGCCCAGAGTTCTTTGATGCATGGAGCTTGCATCTCCAGCAAGGAAGCTTTTTTACCCTGCAGGATGCATCGCTTACCAACAATGTCATGGTAGTGGGCAGTACGTTGGCTCGTACCTTGTATGAGGATGGGAGCGCTTTGGGAAGACGGTTCATCTCAGGACCGACTGTGTATGAAATAATCGGTATATTGGAACCGACAGGAACCTCATTTGATGAAATGGCATTCTCAAGAGCCTTCATGCCTGATGTTCTGCAGGATATTCATCTGCCTAATTCCTCCATGCTGCAATCACGCTGGAACACAAGCTTAAGTTTCATGGTTGAAGATTTTACTGCTTTGGATCGGGCAGCCGACCAGTTGCAAACGTACTTCACCAATACATACGGAGCTAATAGTGTGGTGATTACCATCCCGAGGCAGGAGGCCCAGGCCCTACAGGATCGCAATGCCAGAATTGTCACGATGATTCTCTTTTTAGCTCTGGCAGGGTTGTTTATTGCCGCGGTAAATGTTTCCAATATTCTTTTGGGAAGAGCTATGAGAAAGCAGAAGACCGTAGGGGTTCTCAAAGCACTGGGTGCTTCCAAACAAAGAATTTTCAACCTCTTTTTCCGAGAGGCGTTGCTCATCGGCTTATATGCATCGCTTATAGGTGTAGCTATATCCTATGTCCTTGCCCAGTTGATGCAACGCACAACTCATTTTGGTTCGATTGAGCCACTCTTGCTTATCGTAGGTATTGTTGCGGCTTGGATAATAACCACAATACTAACCCTTTTTCCAGCCCTGCAAGCTTCGAAAATTCCAGCAGCGCAAGCAATGCGTACAGAATAGGAGTGATACGTGAAACCTATACATACTATTATTTCACAGACGTTCAAGTTCTCAGCGAAAACTGTTATGACCTTCCTTGCCGTCGGGCTTGGAAGTGGCATCCTCATTCTTGCCATAAGTATCAGTGATTCGTTTCAGACAGCAGTGAATGAGAGTTTGAGTGGAGATGGTCTGATCATCAATGTTGCCAATGCAGAGCTTGCTGCAGATGGGAATCTCTCGTTCTCCCGTCCAGCCCAGTTTGATCAGGATATCATCACCATTCTTTCCAACAGCATCAGTGGAATCCAAGCAGCCGCTCCTATTACCAATGCTTCTTGGAGGACCGTTAGTGCAGGGGATCTGCAATATCAACTAAGAAGGGTTGCCGGTACTACAAGTGAGTATCTCGACGTGATGGGATTGGACTTGATCGCAGGCTCCGCCTTCAGCGCCGGTGATGTAGCTGCAGGAGAAATGAAGGCATTGGTCAGCAGATCGACTGCAGAGGCAATGTACTCTAGTGCGGACAATGCAATCGGAAAGCAACTCATACCTCCTGTACGTACCGCAAACCGTGGTGGAGGGACAAATGCTGAGCGAACCACTATTGCACAAATCTTTACGATAAGCGGCGTCTTTGAGGATGTTGATGAGGTCAAGAGACGTGCCTATGGTATTGCCGATGTCTTGATTCCTTATACCAGTACGGTTTCAGGGGGAATGAATATGGCCACCCAGCTTCACTCTCCCTACTCAACCATCAGTCTGCGTGTACTGAATCAGAGTTTTGCCCTTACGTCTTCGCAAATTCGCGATGTGTTGACCGAGCAGTATGGCATCAATACTGCCATACATGTATGGGAAGGTCAGAGCAATGGGGTCAGCTCGATGTTGGAGCAGACCAGGGAATCCATTTTCACGTTCTCTTTGGTAATCAATATCCTGGGTTTCGTCCTACTTCTTACAGGATCCATAGGCATTCTGAGCATCATGATCGTTGAAGTTCTGGGAAAAAACCGGGATATTGCCACAGAGCGTGCACTTGGAGCATCCAAAAATAGCGTTGTTGCAGAATTCTTTTTGCGTTCGATGATGATGAGTTCAGCCAGTGCGGCAGCAGGGGTTATTGTCGCTTACATCTTTGCCCAGCCGATTTCTCAAGTACTTTGGCCTCTCATAAGTTCAATCGATGTCCAGTCAGCGCCTGTTTCGATCATTACTGTGAAAGCAGTGGCAATCGGGCTTCTTGCAACCTTGGGTATTGGAGGAATATTTGGTTCCATACCAGTATTCTCAGCATTCAGGGCACCAATAGCAGAAAGCATAAGGGAGGGTTGAATGAAAAAACTTCTTATACTTCTGTTTATGGCAACGATACCTCTTTTTGCGCAAGATATGACTCTCGACCAGGCAATTGCTTTTTCCTTGCAGGAGAGTATCTCTATCAAGGCAGCTGAGGATGCACTGCTTCAAGCACGTAGAGAGCTTGGCGATACTCTGAGCCTTGATCGTACAAGGCTCACTCTCAATGCAGACATGAAAGTCCAGGAGCCAAAGCCGGGTGATACTGTTTGGGATTTGATCAATGGCAGCATGAAGCTTTCAGTTCCGGTAGTCCCGCAACTCAGCCTGGATGCAGGGCTTGATGCAAAGGGTGTAAGTTTTTCGGTTGTTTACAGTCCTTTTGCATCATCAAAGGTTACTACAAAGCAGGAGGAGGCTTATTACAAAGCAATCATTACACTTCGTTCCTTGCAACTTGATACAGCCTTGAAGGTAGAGAATACCTTTTTGGCTCTGATGGCAGCTGAGCAACATCTTTTATATACACAGGCTTACTATGCATTGGTGCAAGAACAGTATGAGATTACCAGTGTTTTGTATGAGGCCGGGGTTTTGAGCTATGCTGACCTTGAGGAAAGTGCCCAGAAGGTAAGTGATAGAAGGCAGGCAATGTACAATGCCCAGAGAGCTTTGTTGGAAAAGACGAGAGACAGCAACAGTCTTCTTGGCCCCTCGTACTCAAAAGTAAATGTCCAGGTGTTGTCTCTTGAGCGTTTGCTTGAAAGAATTGAAGGACGAAAAGCCGAAGTTGCTGATTCTGCACAGACAAGCATAGCAACCTCTTTCTCTGTTCAAAGGTTGCAGGTTGAGTTGGATGCCTTGCAGGCTCAACTCGCACAGACCATGACGTACAGACCCGATATAACTCTCTCCCTGAAGGGAGGCGCTCTCACGACGGTAAATGCCAACGTTACAGTCCAAGCTTCCGTAAGCTTTTCTCCTTCTGATCTTAATCATTCGACGAAACAGGACCTTGAGGCAGCCATTGCCAGAAAGAGAGCAGAGCTTCATATGGAGCAGTATGTGTTTTCACTGGAGCAGGAATTGCGTTACAAGTCAATGGATATCGCTCAGCAGGCTCTCGATGCTGCACTTCTCGACATGAAACAAGTCTTGGTGCAACAAGAGGAGGCGAAGTTGCTTCTCAACTGGGGCGATAGGACAGTTCTGGAGGTTAGACAGGTTCAACTGGCCGTACAGAATGCTGAAAACCAAGTGTTTGTACAAGCTGTCGCCTATCTGAGAAGTCTCAACGAATATCTGATGCTCTTTGGATAAAAAGAAGAGCCCCTTTCCTAACTATGTAGGAAAGGGGCTTTCAATGCGGTAGACTGGACTTGAACCAGCACAAGATTTCTCCCACTAGCACCTCAAGCTAGCGTGTCTACCAAATTCCACCACTACCGCAAATCGGTTCGAGAACCGAACGTGGCTACATTACAACAACAGAGGCCCTTGCGTCAATAGTTCTGAGAAAAAAGACGAATCATTGTTTGCAAAGGAGGTTCTCAAACTCATCCAGTAGGCGAAAGAAGGTGGCAAGAGCGTCTGAAACCGGCTTTTCTGTAGTCATATCCACTCCTGCTTTCTTCAATGATTCTATGGGGAATTGACTTCCTCCGCTTGCGAGGAACCTCAGGTATTGCAATCGTTCAGGTTCTCCATTGTTGAGGACTCTCTCGCTCAGGGCGATGGAAGCACTCAAGCCTGTAGCATACTTATAGACGTAGAAGGGACTGTAGAAATGAGGGATTCTCAGTCCTTCAAGATCGCTGAGTTCAGTAAACTGTACAGCAGCTCCGAAGTATTGTTCCAACAGTGAGCGATACGTTGATCTTAGTAAGTCCAAGGTTATCGGGACGTTCTGTTCTGCCTTATTGTGGATGATCATTTCAAACTCAGCAAACATCGTTTGTCTATAGAGCGTGGCTACAATATCGTCAATCTGTTTTCCGATGATGTATGCCTTCATGGTCTCATCCGTTGCATGATCGAGCAAGTACTTGGCAACAAGCTGTTCGTTGAAGGTTGAAGCCACCTCAGCCTCGAAGATGGTGTACTCGTACTGGAAATAGGGATTGTTTTTGGCACTGTAATAACTGTGCATCGAATGCCCTCCCTCATGTGCGAGGGTGAAAAGGTCTCGAAGTACGTCTTCCTTGTAGTTGAGCAATATATATGGTTTTGAAGTATAGGTACCGCTGGAAAATGCGCCACTTCGTTTACCCTTGTTCTCGTAACGATCGACCCAGCGTTGTTCAAGAAGGCCTGCCTTCAACGTATTTACGTACTCATTTCCCAAGGGAAGCAGGGCCTTGGTAATAAGATTCACAGCTTCTTCATAGGGTGTATGACTCTTTACGCCCTTGAGAAGCGGTACATACACATCCCAGTGGGCGAGCTTCGGCAAGCCAAGGATCTTTGCCCTTAGAGCATAATAACGATGCAGGGTAGGCAATGATTCATGAACCTGTTTGATCAGGTTGTCGTAAACACTCAATGGTACGTCATCGCCATAGAGGGCCATCTGTCTGCAGCTCGCATACTTTCTTGCCTTTGTTCTGAAAATATCTTGTTTTACCTGGCCCTCGTAGAGCCTTGCGATAGCATGCTTGCATGAATCGTATACCCCGTATAGTTGTTTGTAGGCCTGTTCTCTCAAGGATCGGTCTTCCTGCATTAAAAATGAGCTGAAAGAAGACTGTGTCAGTGGTTTTCCTTCGATGGTTCCAAAGTCAAAATCGACGTTGGTGAGATCGTTGAAGGTGTTCCTCGAGACAGAGGAAGCTTCACTTTGCAAAGCAAGCAATCGTTCTTCCGATTCGCCCAGCACATGCTCCTTGAAGCGAAGTGCTTTCTTGATATAGGTCGCGTAGGGGGAGAATGCAGGATCTTGTAGGTATTCCTCGATTACCGAGTCCTCGATGCTCAGCAGTTCCGGGTCGAAATACGCCATCGCTTCTGAAAGTTGACTGTAGGCGCTGTAGGCTAGTGAATAACGCTCAACATTGGTCGTATTTGAAGCGTCGGCATTATAGTTGAGCGAAGCCCAGTTGAAGATGTTCTCTGTCAGGATTGCTGTCTCTTCATACCACTGCATCACAAAGAGGAAGGAATCCTTGGATTTCTTCAATTCCCCTTTCAGCGTGGGAGCCTGCTCGATTCGTTTTTGGAGTTGGCTTAGTGCATCGCCCCATTCCTTTTCGCTTGGAAAGAGACTGTCTAAATCCCATGTATCCTCAATTTTTTGCTCTGCACGAGTAATTGTTTTCATTTCATTCCTCCTAATAGGGTGGCCAGAAGTCTGCTTGCACGGCCTCTGTGGCTATACCGATCCTTTTCCTCATCCGACAGTTCTGCCATGGTCTTATCGATTTCTGAGACCACAAAGACAGGATCGTAGCCAAAGCCTTTGACGCCTGAGCTCTGATTAGCAATGTACCCTTCAACTGATTCAGAGATGGTAAACACTCTGTATGGATCAAACACCACCGCCAGAGCACAGACAAAATATGCTTTTCGTTCCTCTTTGGTCTTCAGATGACGCAAGTTTTTCAAGAGGAACTCATTTCTCTCTTCGCTTTGGAGCATTCGGCCGAAAACATCCATCCCATAGCGAGCTGTTCTTACTCCGGGTCCCCCAAAAAGAGCATCGACGCACAACCCTGAGTCGTCAGAGAGGATTACATACTCGTTTGGGACAAGTGCACGAAGACTTTGCGCCTTGCCCAACGCATTCAGGGTGAATGATGGTTCATCTTCCTCAAAATCGAATGTAATCCCAAGATCGCTGGGCAAAGAGATGGTATGCGAGGAAAGTAGTCGCTCGAACTCCTGTTTTTTATGGAGATTGTTTGATGCCAATAGAATTTTCATGGAGTTAAAGATACCCCTTGTTGAGTTTTTCGTCCATACACTCTTGTAAAAGACGCTTCATATAGTGTACCGAACTATCTATTGTTCCTTTTGGGATATCAAGCAGCGAAGCAATTTGTTGGTGTGATAGATGCCCCTCGATTTTTCTGATCTGCTCGACCTTCTTTTTATATACCGAGCTTGTCCAGTTCCTAAGATGTTCTAGCCTGAGCTTCTCATCAGGTTCGCTCTCTTGTACCAATTTTGCTTCTATCTCCAGCAAACGCCTGAAATGATTGTTGCTTATCGTCTCAAATCTTTTTTTGCATTCCTGCTTTTTCGCTAGCGCATCTGCTGCCCTGTTGAGATATTTGTTGAGCAGCTTGGGGTCAACTTCGAGGACACAGGACATATCTTCGAGAAGGTATTCATTGAAGAGGTTGGGGCTGAGTGTCAGCAAGATGATGAATCGTTTTCGATTAATCGGCTTTTGAAGCACTGTTTGAAGGGTCTTCAGATATTCAGGAAGATTCGGTTGCGGCACTCTCTTTGCTTTGAGCAGGAGTGAAAAAAGAGATTGAAGTGATTCTTTCACGTTTTGTTGTGTTGCAGAAAGAACCGTATAGGTACACGTTTGCGCAACCTCTGAATGAGTGTCTGCTTCTTCATTCAGGAAATAGTCATGTTCAAGGATCACACGCTCCCTAAAGGTTTCTTTATCTTTTTTCAGCAGGAAAAAACGGCACCTATGCCTGACAAGTTCGACAATATAGGCATAGAAAGTGAGTCGGCCATGACTGAAACGAGAGATGAAATTATCGATGGAGTCATAGCAGTAGAGGAAGAATTCACAACAATCTTCCTCTTCGAGAAGATTGAGAAACGATGGTAGTTCATACAGTAATTGTTCAGTCTTATTTCTTATTAAGGAATGAATAGTTTTATTATTTGGGTGCGCAGCACGATGCAAAACCAACAGATTCAGTTCGTTGATTTCAGCTAATGAGAGAGGTAGATGTTGCATGGTATGCTCCTTTTGTGATGATACACAGGAGCATGCAATGTGTGTGCCAACTAAGCCTTCAGAAGCGCCTCTACCGATGCAACCAGCGTTTTTTCTATGCTGCAGAGCGGTTCGTTGATAGTAAGGCCTGCGGCTTTCTTATGACCTCCACCCCCGAATCGGCCGGCAAGTTCACCAACGTCTACCGTGCTCTGGTGAGATGCCCTGAATCCGACTTCAGTGGTGGTTTCGCTCACTTGCTTGAAGAAGAGTACAACCTCTACACCCTTTACAGCCAAAAGCATGGAATACAAGGAATCGCTTGGCTTATCGGTGGTGATGAAAGTCTTGCTGTCCTCGAGGCAGCTGTACGACACCATGAGTTTGCCATCGAGAAGGCTTTTGCTTCTATCGATCAGCTTGCCAAGATATTTGACATATCCAAGGCTCTTTCCACCGGTCATACGGTCATACATTGTGTTGGGAGAAACTCCGAGATCAATCAGTTCTGCTACAAGACGCAGGGTCTCTCCCCTGTAAGCGTTGAGAAACCTGAAGAATCCTGAGTCGGTTGCAAAACCAAAGAAAAGATGTTCAGCAATCTCCTGCGAGAGCTCTACATCAAGAGCCTTGTAGAGTTGCATGACGATAAGAGTGGTTGAAACCGAGCGAGGAACGATGTAGCGATAGGTGCCAAAGGGTTCCCCGCTGCTGTGATGGTCGAAGACGATGGTGATAAGACCCTCTATCTCTTGAGCGAGATGGCCTATACGATCAAGGGTAGAGCAGTCGACAACGATGACAAGGGGATTCAGGGAATGCAACTGCTCATCGATGTGAGAAAGGAAATCTGCCCTCAGATGAGTAATTTCTGAACGATCGAACGGCCCTGCATTCGCCATCTGTACGTTCTTGCCCATTTTCAGGAGCAAGGAATACATGGCCATTTGGCTTGAGAGGCAGTCCCCATCCGGACTTACATGGCCGATAACCACAAAATTGTCGTTTGTTCGGATGAGCTGTAGAATCTTTTCATCGATAGGAGGGTAGTTGAACATCTCAGGCACCACGAATTACCTCAGGTTTTTGACCGTTCATCACACATTCACGACCGATAATAACCTGCTTCACCTGTTGGATGGAAGGAATGTCGTACATGATTCCCATCATGATGTTTTCTACAATCGATCGCAGTCCGCGTGCTCCGGTTTTCTGTTCAAAAGCCTTCTCTGCAACAGCTTCCACAGCTTCTGCCTTGAAGACAAACTCTATACCATCAAGCCTGAAAGCGGCTTCATATTGGCGAATAATGGAATTTTTCGGCTCTACAATGATTCTCATCAAGTCTTTCTTTGAAAGGTTGTCCAAAGCTACATGGATGGGTAATCTTCCAATAAATTCCGGAATCAAGCCAAATTTTACCAAATCATCGGGCATGAGCTTACTGTACAGGGCATGAAGGTCCTTCTCCTGTGAGTTGACGATGCTTGCTCCAAAGCCCATGGCATGAGAAGAAACTCTCTTCTCAATGACCTTGTCCAGGCCTACAAAAGCTCCTCCACAGATGAAGAGAATGTTTCTGGTATTTATTTTGAGCATCTCTTGGTTAGGATGTTTTCGACCCCCCTGTGGTGGTACGGAAGCATCGGTTCCTTCAATGATTTTCAGAAGAGCCTGCTGGACACCTTCACCGCTGACATCTCTGGTGATGGAAGGATTTTCACCCTTCTTAGCAATCTTATCAATCTCATCGATGAAGATGATGCCGTATTCTGCTGCCTTGATATTGTCATTCGCATTCTGGATCAGCTTGAGCAGGATGTTTTCCACATCTTCTCCAACATACCCCGCCTCAGTGAGCGTAGTGGCATCGGCGATGGCAAAAGGTACCTGCAGCTTCTTGGCCAAGGTCGAGGCAAGCAAGGTCTTCCCGGTCCCGGTAGGACCCACCATGAGAATGTTGGACTTGTCCAGTTCTACGCCTTGTTCTGAAATTTGTCTTTGGAATTTAACTCGCTTGTAGTGATTATAGACTGCTACAGCCAAGACACGCTTTGCATCCTCTTGCCCGATGACATATTCATCCATGTACTCCTTCAATTCTTTTGGAGTAGGGATGCTCTCAGGCAATCCTACCACTTCTTCCTGGAAGGTAGGGTCTCCTGCGAGCATATCATTGCAGACTTTGATGCATTCATCACAGATGGCAACACCAGGACCGTTGATCAATCTTTTGACCTCTTCCTGGCTTTTACCGCAGAATGAGCATACTTTTGCATTTCGTGCCATTATTTACTCCTTCTCATGACGTTGTCGACAATGCCATAGGAAACTGCATCATCGCTTGAGAGGAAGAAATCACGTTCCACATCTTTGGCTATTTGCTCGAAGCTCTTTTTGGTATGTTCTGCAATGATCTCTATGGTTAGTTTTTTAAGACGACCGATTTCCTTTGCATGTATGGTGATGTCGGAAGATTGTCCTTCCACTCCTCCCCATGGCTGGTGAATCATGACTCGAGCAGAGGGAAGAATAAATCGCTTTTTTTCTTTACCGCTTGCCAGCAGCAGCGCCGCCATGCTCGCAGCCTGTCCCATGCAAATAGTCTGTACATCGCTGTGCAAATACTGCATGGTATCATAGATCGCCAAGCCGGCAGTTACTGAGCCGCCGGGACTGTTTATATAGAGACTGATGTCCTTGTTCGGGTCCTCAGACTCAAGAAACAGCATCTGAGCCACGACAAGGTCGGCAGTTGCATCATTGATCTCACCATCAAGGAAGATGATGCGGTCCTTGAGCAAGCGGCTGAAGATGTCATAGGCTCGTTCGCCTACTCCAGACTGCTCAACGACCATCGGTATAGTAGATTGCATCCTCGAAGGATGATTATTCATAACAAATGCCCCCTTTGTTGTATGGGATTGAAAAGGCGGAACCTGTGTGGACCCGCCTTTTCACATTACGTATCGCTTTTCTTGGGTTGCTTACATCCCGTAGGTATCGCTCATGAATACCTCGTAGGCAACTTCCTCACCCTCAACAAACGTATTATTTTCTTTCAAGAACGGAGCAATCTTCTGGAACCTCATGTCATCTTCGATCATTGAGGTGTAGTATTCACGCTGACTTTCGTCGGTGACATTCTTCAATTGCTCGTCGAGAACCTTTTTCAATTCCTCTTCATCCAACTCGAACTTTTCAGTGTCCTTGATCTTGTCCATGATAAGCTGGATGCGCAGTGATTTTGCTGCTGCCTCTTTCCAAGGAGCAATAATATCTTCCTTGGTCTTCTGTTGGAATTGCAGGAACTGAAGGATTTGCTCTTCACTCAAACCAGTTTGTTGTACATAGCGTTTCCAGTTCTGCTCGACCTCAAGCTCGACCATGCTCTGAGGGACGGCAATCTCGGTGCCCTTGAGCAGCTCTTCACTCAATGCATTGAGCTTTTCCTGCTCAAGTTTTTCATCCAAGGCCTTCTGCAGCTTTTCTCTGGTTGCGTTGATAAGATCTTCAACAGTCTTATACTCTTCCTTCACATCCTGTGCAAACTCATCATCAAGTTCAGGGATATCACGGAATTTGACTGCAGTGACAACCACCTTCAAGGTAATGGTCTTTCCTGCATACCCCTCAACGGTGGAATCCTCTGCATAGGTTTTTGAGAACACCTTCTCTTCTCCGGCCTTCATACCGACTACATCTTCATCAATCTGGTAGAAGTTTGAAGAGCTGCCTACGGTAAAGACAAAATCCTTGCGCTCGGTTCCTGCCACCTCATTGTTGTCCTGGTCAAGCTCAACATAGTCAAGGGTGACGATATCTCCCAATGCAACACTATCAGTCTTGTCTATGACCATGGCATTCTGGTCGCGTAGCTTTTCAATCTCTTTGGTAACCTCTTCTTCTGGCAAAGCAACCTTGGGGTAGGTGATGTTCAGATTTTTATAAGGAGGGAGCTCGAACGTGGGCATTACATCGTACTTGACGGTGAATGTCACATCGGTATTCGGTGTAAAGGGAAGCAATGTCTCTTCATCCTGTAATTCAGGGGTGCTGTATGAGAGTGGCTTGTACATATCTTCAATGCCATCCAAGGCTTCCTTCAAGGCTTCCTCAATGGTAGTAAAAGTACTCTCTTCGCGAATGGCTTTACCGAACTTGCCTTCCAGAACAGAGATAGGGGCCTTGCCCTTTCTGAAGCCCTTTATCTGGATGGAGGATGCGTATTTGTTAAGCGCAGCCTTGTAATCTTGTTCGATGGTGTCAGCGGTCACAGTGACCGTCAGCGCGACGGAGGAATTTTCCAACTCTTTGATACTCTTCTCAGCGATCATCCTATGTTCATCCTTTTGGTCCGTCATCCGGACCTTGTATATCCTTAGGCAAAGCCCTTTGTGTGCTTACTCTATCTGTAAAGTATACTACAACCGGCCCTAGCTCGACCACCCATGAGGCGGTTTATCTAGAAAACCTTTTACCCAAAACATATTGTATATAGCAACTTTTTCCTTTTTGGTCTAGGGCTTTGGCTCTATTAATCACATTGCTTGATGGCACATGCAGTGTTAGGATGTCTGTATATGGAGGTTCGTATGACCATACTCTGTTATCCAAAATGTTCTACCTGTGCCAAGGCGATTGCCTTTCTGGACCGGCTGGGATTTGCGTATACCTATCGAGACATCAAAAAAGAAGCACCGAGTGTAGAAGAACTTATACAGTATCATAAAAAAAGTGGGCTGGAGCTGAAAAAGCTATTCAACACAAGTGGATTGCTCTATCGCTCCTTGGATGTAAAAAACAGACTACCGTTGATGAGTGACCAAGAAATCTTTGCGTTGCTTGCAAGCGACGGGATGCTAGTAAAACGGCCCCTTCTTGTTCTTGATGACAAGGTGCTCATTGGTTTCAAGGAGTCTCAATACAGAGAAGAGCTTAGCTAAAGCTTTGCAATCATCAAGAGCAAGTCGCTGTATTGCCCGTCCTTGTGCTTCATTGCCCGTGTAATGACTCCACATTCCTTGAATGAGAGCTCTGAATATAGACGGATGGCACTATGGTTGTGAGAGGCTACCTCCAACTCCATTTGCTCAAATTTGACGAGTTTGGCCAGTGAAAGCAAGTAATTCATCAAATGTCTGCCGATCTTCTTGTTTCGATATTCCTCAACAATGGAGATCCCGCACATCGCCCGGTGGCGCAGACGCAACCGAGTGGAGACTGGTGCAAAATCGGCCATACCGACCAACTGACCTGCCACAAAAGCACCAAGCATGCATTTTTTTTCGTGCTTAAGAATCTCTTCTAAAAATGCAGCCTCCTGTTCTTCTGTGGTTTTCCACTCTTCAGGTTCCATGGCTAAAAAAGGGGTGCTCACCAAACAAGACGCCAAACAGGCAACAGCAGCAGCGCTGTCTTCTCGTTCAAGCGAGCGAATGGCAACAATCGTACCATCCTTGAGAATGTGCTCTACACAAGGGGCTTTCATAAGTCGAATCATAGCAAAAGATAAAACTTCTGTGCAATATCTGTATAAAAAGAAAGACAGCCAGATTTCTCTGACTGCCTTAGAGCGAAAGACGGGACTTGAACCCGCGACATCCACCTTGGCAAGGTGGAGCTCTACCACTGAGCTACTTTCGCAAAAACCTTTATATCGTCAGACAGCCCTTTCGGATTGTCCTATGCGAGAGAGGGGACTTGAACCCCTACACCGTAAGGTACCAGATCCTAAGTCTGGCGTGTCTGCCAATTTCACCACTCTCGCAGTGTACATGTCTTGCCCCATACGAGGTTCGCCATGTTTTGAGCCGCAAAGGGATCGAACCTTTGACCCGCAGATTAAGAGTCTGCTGCTCTACCAGCTGAGCTAGCGGCCCATGACACATAAAATTTCAAAAACCAAACCAATGCGCTCGGAAGGATTCGAACCTTCGACCTACGGATTCGAAGTCCGGCGCTCTATCCAGCTGAGCTACGAGCGCGCTTGCGACCCGGTTAGGGTGAGAGACGGGGCTCGAACCCGCAACAGCCAGATCCACAATCTGGTGCTCTACCATTGAACTAC
>CAZJMG010000048.1:0-24884 GCA_964547185.1 uncultured Sphaerochaeta sp. | reverse complement strand
GAGCCTTGAAAAACATTATTGAAGTTTTTCATTGTTTATAGTTGACTCCTTTTGCTCGAAATATTTATCAACGTAGTACCGAAATTGCGGCCCTACGAAGCATATGCCTCTGTCCTTTTATTGCTCTTGCAAAGGCCATTACGTTTTCCGGGACGCAACACCCCCCATAGACACTGTCACCGATCATGAACAAATCGGCACCTGTCATTTTACTGTCTATTGCAAAACGCCTGATTACATCCGGGTCAGCTCCCTCCTGAGATGTCCCAATTGTCGTTTCTGCAAGAATCCCACACTCATGTACAGTCGAAACCCAACTACGTACCAATTCAATAGTTAGCCCAGGAACAGTGCCAGGAGAGGGAAGAATAATTACATCTGCCCCTGCTTGTGCCAACTGCTCAATCTCTGTAGTAGTAACGAATGAATCGGCGAGCTCCTTGAAAGAAACCCCTCCCCAAGGCATTTTTCCAGCCTTGACAAGGCCTCTGTTTCCAACACCCTTCCGTACCTCGGCTACACAACCGGCAAAGGCAGTACTATCCATCGAAGGAGTCCTGATGATGGTCACATAGCTTGCACCCTGTGCAATACCCTTGGCAGCGTTCTCTTCTGTGGCAACCCTCGAAGTGGGATATCCACTGTCATCAGCAACAGGCTCAAGCGTCATCCCGATAGGAATACCAGTCAGTCTTTTCACTTCACCGATGGTTCTCCCGAAACCGAACTGCCAGAAGGCTTTCTGGAAAGACTCCTCCAATATACAGGTTGAAGGTCGGCAGCCCTGTGATCCATCGATATTGAAGAGCCTGCCGAAATGCTCAACCCCCGCCTCAGTAGAGTCGAGACCGGGAATACAGGGAAAATTGACATCATAGTGGTTGATAGTCGCCATATCACAGCCCCAACTTTTCAAAAGCTCAAGGTTTGTGACACCATCTATGGTCGATTGTTTGAACGAGACAGTCTCCCCGATAATCACCCTGCCACTAGCAGATTTTATCGCCTGGATCAACTGCTCTCTTCCAGAATCATATAGTTTTGGTCCGATGTCCTCTAAGAATTTGACAGCCATTTCATTCTCCTCTTATTCAATTCAGCTTGATGTAGGTAGCATGTTCCTTGATGATATCTTGCAGTATCAGCTCTGCATCATTGACCGATTTGATGAACGGGTGGTTGACCAGGGCAAGAAGAGCTTCATCTGCAGACTTATGACAGGCGGCTTCAACGGTAAGAGACTCATAACTCTTGACATGTTGTACCAGTGCGGTGACCGCCTTGGGCATCTTGCCGACATGCAACGTTCTGATATACTCTTTGGAAACGATTGCCGGCACCTCGATTACAGCTTCATCTTCGAGATCCTCGATGCAACCATTGTTAGCGGTGCAGATTACATGGGTCTTTCCATCATTGGTCTCCATAGAATTAATCAGGGCAACCGCGGCTTCGGAGTACCACGCACCACCTCTCAACTCCAATCCTGGAGGTTTGGTCTTTAGATCAGGATTACTGTAATCCTTCAATAGCTGTTGGTCGACGTCGATCAGGAGCTCTCCTCTTGTCTTCTCTTGGATTGAGAGCTTTTGGTAGATTTCCTTCTGGTGGTAGTAGTACTGGAGATACCCCACCGGCAGAACTTTCATAGCCATCGCCTGTCTCTTGTTGAAGGCATATCCCAGCATATGATCACAATCCTTATGGCTGAGTATCTTCTCGAACAACTCTTCAGTAACATCATTCCCATGAACATAGATACCCTTGATGAAACCAAGATGGTTCAACCCGAAATAGTCGTAAAATACCGACTCTTCATCCAAACCAAAGGTGGAATTTATACGCTTGAAGGTAGTAATGGGACCATTACAGAGACCAATAACCCTGATATCGGTATAGCGACTGACCGCCTCGGTGATTATTCCGGAGGGATTGGTGAAATTTACCAGCGTCGCTTTTGGGGCATATTGTTTCATAGCCTCTGCTACATCCAAAATTACCGGTATCGTCCTCAGAGCCTTTGCAAACCCTCCTGGACCGGTTGTCTCCTGTCCGATGTACCCATGCCTGAAGGCTATCCTTTCATCCTTCGCCCTTGCAGGTAGCAATCCGACTCTGAACTGAGTTACCACATAATCGGCATCACGAACAGCATCAATAAGATTGTCCGTCAACGTAACGAGGGGGGGCTTTTCGAAGGATAAGCACATCCTTTGTATCAGTCCTCCGACTATCTTCAACCTATCCATGTTGATATCCATCAGAGCAAACTCTGCAACGCTCATGGTGTCCTGACGGTTGAGAAAGCCATCTATCAGCTCTGGAGAATAGGTACTACCAGCTCCGATAACACAAATCTTCAGTCTTTTCACTTATTTTTCCTCCATTGTCTCTTAACTAAATCAATGACCTCTTGCACATGAGGATACTTTTTGGTCTTTTCAAATTTCCCAAGGCTTTTTGCGGCATAGACTGTTGCAAACTTTGCACAATCTGTTGCATGCCACTTTCTACCAATACCATAACAATAGGCCGCACCAAAAATATCTCCAGAGCCGACAGCATCATACACCTCTACTGGATAGACAGGTATGTTGGTCAACACACCCCGCTCAGCAACCGTACACCCTAATGCGCCATTCTTGAAAATCGCTGTCTTATCGTACCCGAGACCGCTCAGCTGCTTTATCGCCTGCTCAGGCTCTATGGTGCCCAAGAGACTGAGCATCTCCTTCTTTGCAAACAAAGCATGGTCTACGACTGAAAGGATCTGAGGCAACCGGCAAAGCTTTGAGAGCTCAATGTCTGCGATAGGTAGCAGTTGGCAATCCAGCACAATGAGTATCCCTCTTTGTCTTGCCTCAGTAAGTAATCGTAAAAACCGCTCGTTCCAGAGCTCAGGATACAGGGCGTATCCTGCAATATAGAGCAGGTCGATTCCCAAAAGCTCCTCAATATGAGGAATTTCTATCTCAATCATTGGAGAACAACCTATGAAATCCTTCTCCGATCCATTACAGACAATCATGCTTTTAGTAGTCTTCGTGTGTTTCTTAATACTGATTGTGGAACAATCCACAGATTCAAGTAACATAAGCTGTCTTAGTATTCTTTCTGCCGATTCATCATCACCGAGTGAGGAGAATATCTTAGTAGCAATACCCATCTTATCGAGAGCCTGGCATGCATATGAAGCCGATCCACCTGCTGCAATTGTGATATCCTCAGCCCATATCTTCGTTCCTAGAACTTCATGTGATACAGGACAGTGCATGATGATGTCTTCACACAGTTCACCTACTAGTGCTATCTTCATCCTTTTCTCCAAGTACTGACTTAGGCGCTCTTATTAAATCTTATCTTCTGCAAGAATTTTGTCTGACTGATTAATAGCTACTTTTGACTGCTCGAATCGTTTGAATGCCACTGCTACAACAAGAGCATCCATGATGGCCATCTGAACGATTCTTGAGGCCATCGCCACACTTCTAAACATGGTTTCATTTGAAGTAGATACCAAATTAATGTCCGCCTCATGGGTGATTGGGCTTTTTTCGAAGCCTGTAATACAGATGGTTAGTGCTCCGCTCTTCTTTGCCTCTTGGAGCATCTTGATTGTATGTTTCGTGCTGCCTGAATGAGAGACAGCAATTGCCACATCCCCCTTTCGTAGCATCGATGCGTGAATCAAAGAATCATACGAATCAATTCCGATTCGGGAGTTGAGCCCTATTCGTAGGAATCTGTAATGAGCATCCTGAATTATAGGGTTGGCGTTCCCACAAGCATAGAATTCAATCATATTTGAAAAAGCAATCGCATTGACCGCCTTGATAAAAGCGTTTCTATCTATCGCCTTGGAAGTATCCTGAAGAGCTTGTATTTCACTCGAAAAAACCTTATCAAGGACTGTTCCTTCATGATCAGTTACTGATACATCCTCAAAGATCATCTGTCCTCCGAGGTCGATTTCAGAAGCAAGATTGATTTTAAATTCATTGAAGCTCGAGTACTGTAGATTTCTGCAAAACCGTACGACGCTCGCTTCACTGACCGCTGCATTTTCCGCTAACTGGGCGACAGTCATATAGATTGCATCTCGTTGATTGCTCAGGATGAAATCTGCGACACGTTTGGAGGTATTTGATAATGTTTCATAGAGCAGCTCGATGCGTTTCTGACAGGGATCTTTTTCTTCAATGGTTGGTTGGTGTCTCATTATGAAAATATTTTTCCTTATTCTGAAATATAATTTCTATTTATTATTATAATACCACCAATTTGCCATATGTCAACGCAATTTAGAAATTTTATTTCAGTTTTATGAAATTATTAGCGCAGTCATTGCCCTTGATTATTTAGAACAAGAAAACTTGTACAACAAGGGCAGATGAAAAGCAGACAAAAGCCACTGCAACCTGTCTCAACATTTTCCTTGACGCCTGAGTATTCCCATGCTAGTGTTATAGACATCTAGAAGACTATAAGAGGTTTAAGAAACTATGATGGGAAAACAGCTACGGTATCTTGAGATTGCTCAAACGATCAAGACAAAAATTCGACAGGGTGTGTTTCCTCAAGGACAGTGTCTTCCTAGCCAAAAAGAGCTCGCTTCCATTTTCAACACCTCGATAATGACCATCAGAGGGGCTTTGGCAGAGCTTGCCCAGGAAGGAATCGTGAACATCATTCACGGAGTGGGCACCTTTGTTGGGTCCACCAGCTTCAACGCAAACTCAATAGGGTTGCAGGGTTTTCAAAATGAGATGGGCAATCAGAAACGTTCCATCTCCAATACGGTCCTTTCCTGCGAACATGATATCGAGGACGCAAGACTGGATAAGCTCTTTCGCAACGATGGGGATCGTTACTCTTGCCTGACACGTCTGAGAACCATTGAGGACACTCCTGTTATTCTTCAACGATCCTACGTAGCTCACGTACATAAAGACATCTTTGCCAGTTACAAGGCAGAGGATTCTCTCTACCAGCATTTTACCTCTCGAACCGGGTTGCTCGTCACACAAGGCAAGGAGATCATGACACCCATCCTGCTGGAAGACAAGGAAAAAGAGTTTCTCAAGTTGAGCGGACCTGCAACAGCTTTCTTCTCACAACGGGTGAGTATCAGCTTGGATGATGCAATAGTCCTCTATGATGAGGCGTACCTTGCTGGACCGTATGTCGTTATGGCGAGCCGGAAATTGGGAAAGACCAATGTATTCAAGTACATCATCAACAATGCCGGCAAAGCAGAGCCTGAAAACAGCTTTTCAGACCCCGACTTGTGGGAGGACTTGGTATGAGCAAACAAGACAGGCGTGAAGTATTGCGCATCGAGGGACTAGCGAAGCAATACCCCGGAGTCCGGGCATTGAAAAACGTTGATCTTTCTTTCGACAGTGGAGAGGTTCACGGCCTTGTCGGAGAGAATGGTGCAGGAAAATCCACCCTCATAAAGATACTGGCAGGCATTGTAAAGGCTGATGAAGGAAGCTTCCTGTTTGACAGCACCCCTGCGTCAATCAATTCCAGCAAGGATGCAAGCAAACACGGCCTGTGTTTCATTCACCAAGAACTCAACTTGGTCAATTACTTCAACGCAATGGAGAATATATTCCTAGGACACCGGTATCCTCATCGATTTGGCCCCTTGGTCGACTGGAAAAAACTCAAGCAGCAAGCACAGGAGATCCTGGACGTCTTGGCAATTGACGTACCCCTTGAAATACCAGTGCTTCACCTCTCGGCCGTACAGAGGGCGATGGTTGCAATAGCACGGGCCTTTGCGGTCAAGGGGTCTATTTACTTCATGGATGAGCCTGCGACGGCACTGACGGACATCGAGAAAGAAAAACTCTTCGCTGTTATACAGAATTTGAAAAACCAAGGCAAAACCGTGGTCTATGTAACCCACAACCTAGAAGACATACTGCGCATCACCGACCGGGTGACAATCATGCGCGATGGACAGGTGGTCAAGCGAAGCAATACGCGTGACATGACCAAGGACAGCCTGATCAGCGCCATGATCGGTAAGTCTTTGGAATCAGCATTTCCCTCTAGCAAAACGGTCATCGGGAAGCCTCTGTTTGTGGTAGAACATCTCAAGAACGCCTACATACATGACATCAGCTTCACGGTACATAGCGGAGAAATCTTGGGAATCGGGGGCTTGGTTGGGTCAGGAAGAACCGAGTTGCTCGAGACCCTCTACGGAGTACGCTCTATTGACTATGGATCAATCTTCCTGGAAGGAAAGCCCTACCGCCCCTCTTCACCGAAAAAGGCGATTGAACAAGGGGTTGTATTGGTCCCCGAAGAACGACGAAAAAGCGGCCTCGTGCTCAACCGATCCATCAATGAGAACATCACCCTCATGTCCCTCTCAGAGGTTTCCCGTTTTGGGCTGCTCAAGCATGCCTATCTACGCCAGAGGGCAAAAGAGGCCGGAAAGAACGTGCATCTGAAAGCATCTGAGTACACCCAACAGGTAACAACACTCTCAGGTGGTAATCAACAAAAGGTGGTATTTGCCAAGACGATCATGAACATGCCGAAGGTCCTCATGCTTGACGAGCCGTCGAAGGGTGTCGATGTAGGAGCTCGGTTTGAAATCTACAGCATCATCAGGGATTTGGCGGCCAAGGGCGCGGCAATTCTTATCGTGAGCTCCGACTTCAATGAGGTACTCGGCCTCTCAGATCGCATTCTTTTCATCAAGGAAGGAGCGATGACCTCTATACAGCCAAACAAAGAAATCGATCAGGAACGCTATCTGCACTACTGTTATGGGAGAACCAACGCATGAAGACAAACAACAAAACAAAGGCCTTGGCCATCATAAAAACGTGGGGAACCCTCATGGGCTTTTTCTTGCTCCTTATCATATTTTCCTCTCTTCGCCCCGATGTCTTCCCCTCAGGACGAAACTTGAAAAATATCATCGAACAAGTCGCCACACTCGCAATCGTCGCCAGTGGGGTTACCGTAGTCATGATCACTGGTGATTTTGACCTCTCTGTAGGAGCGATTGCATCGTTGGTCGGGGTCGTCGCGGCATTGTTGATGAAATCTGGAGTCGGCACCGTACCAAGCATTCTCATCGCTCTGTTGTTGGGTACTTCTGCTGGTTTGCTCAATGGAGTGCTCATTGCTTTTGGCGGACTCTCCGCTTTTGTGGGAACCTTGGCAACCATGACTGCATATGGGGGTATAGCGCTATTGATCTCCAAAGGTACGACAATTTTTGCCCTGCCTGAGAACTTTAGAGCATTGGGGCAAGGGATCATCGGGTTTCTTCCCATATCCGTTTTGATTATGGCGTTCACGGTCTTTGTCGTGTATATCCTGCTTGAACAGACCACCTATGGCCGGCGTCTCTATGCTATAGGAGGCAACGAGGAAGCGTCGTTCCTATCAGGTATCAGGACAAGGGAGGTCAGGCTCATAGCGTTCGGAATCTCTGGGTTTTTTGCTTCCTTGGGAGGAATTGTACTTACCAGCAGGCTGTTTTCAGCACACCCACAGGCAGGCAGTCCCTTCATGCTCAATGCAGCGGCCGCGGTGTTTTTGGGGATGACGTCCTTCCGTGAAGGAGAGGCAAACATCATGGGAACCCTGTTGGGTGTATTCATCATCGGGGTGATGGGCAACGGCTTGAACATTCTTGGGATCAATACGTACGTGCAGTCGATTCTTACTGGCGCCATCATCATTTTTGCAGTACTACTCTCTTCGATCGCCAAAAAGAGACAGAGGTGACCATGCAACACTATGCTCCGATGTTCCGTAGGCAAGATCAGGCTCCCTCCCTTGTTGGGTATCTACCAGCGCTCTATCCCAACAAGGATGAATATATGCACATTCTCAAGGCATGTGCCCAAGCAGGGTTGCGCTATCTGGAAATTGGGATTCCTGTTGAAAACCCTTACCTTGACGGGAAAGCCATACAGGACGCCTTGCTGAGGGTGCAGCAACAATATCCTCAAGTGGATCAAGTGATAAGAATGGCCATCCGTGCTGTTCGTTCTGCAGGTCTCATAGGGATAGTCATGCTCTACTATGAAACGGTAGAACAGTATGGTCTCAAGGCCTTTGCAGACTTGCTCATCGAAGAAGCTGCAGAGGGTGTACTTATTCCCAACATCCCTTTTGAACAACGCCAAAAACTGGCAAGGTTGCTTGCAGGGACATCGGTGGCCACCATCAATTTCGTACGGTACGAAACTGATGAAACAGAAATGCGAAACATCATACGAGATACTACCGGATTTCTCTACCTGCAATCGATGAAAGGAGCTACCGGGGGAACGTTCAAGGTAGACGAACAGCTTGGGGATAAAATCAAGACACTGCGCACCCTCGCCAAGGATGCCAACCTGCCTGTTGCCTTGGGATTCGGCATCAGCACTGCAGCAAATGCAAAAAAAGCAGCTGAGACCGATGCTGAGGCGATCATCATTGGAACCGGATTGGTACTATCTGCAAAGGAAGGACCACAACAAGTGAAAAAATATTTAGGTCAGTTCTCACCCTATCTGAACCGGGAAACAACATTGCAATACTTGCTCTCTGTAGATGCAGGAACCACTGCACTGAAGAGTTCGATCATTGCAAGTGACGGGACCTTGATCGACAGTGCAACAAGTGAGTATCCCTTGATCGCTGAAGGCAATACCGTCGAGCAAGATCCTGAGCTATGGTGGAGCGCCTTCTGCACCACGGCACGAACGCTCCGTAGCCGAAACGCTTCGATAGAGCTTGCCGGCGTTGTTCTTAGTGGCCAAATGCAGGATTTGATTCTTCTTGACGCCAAGCACCAACTGATCGGCAACGCCATCCTGTACTCAGATACGCGCGCACAAAAGGAGTTTGAACGGTATAAGGAGCAGTTCACTCTTGAACGTGCTATGCAGATTACCCGCAACAGCAGCGATGCGGCCTCACTGCCTCCCAAGCTTATGCATATCTTGGCAAAGAGAGGCTCTCTTGATGATGTACATTTCTTGCTGGGATCTCATGACTATCTCTGCTTAAAGCTTACCGGAAAACAAGTCACCGATCTCACCAACGCGGCGACTACAGGCCTGCTCTCCTATGAAACCAAGACATGGAGTGAAGAGATCCTTCAATACGTCGGAATTTCAAGTGACCAACTCCCCCATTTGGAAACAGAAATCAGCGTGACAGGCACGGTAACAGCCCAAGCGGCTATGGCGACGGGTTTGGCGCAAGGACTGCCGGTCATACACGGCTCGGGAGACGCAGCATCATCAACAGTCGGCGTAGGGGCTGCGGATGAGAACGTATTCTCCTGTTACTTGGGAACCTCGGGGTGGGTTGCTGCTACGCTTCCTACACCGATCGATCCCGCTAAGGGAGTATTCAACCTGTGCCACCCTGACGGAAAACAGACCATTACGATTGGGGCAATGCGGACCACAGGAGGTAATATTTCCTGGATTCTGGAAGCTTTTGCTATTACCGATGATAAATATGCACGGATGCAGGAGATTGCTGAGAAAGCCCCTGTAGGTTCAGGTGGAGTATTCTTCTTACCGTATCTGCAGGGAGAACGCATGCCGTTCAACGACCCGTATGCGCGTGGGGCGTTTATCGGTCTGAACCGAGACACAGCTCAAGGGCATATGCTGCGCTGTGTCATTGAAGGAATTGCCTATGGGTTGGCGACGATTTTTGAAGTGCTCAAAGAGTCATCAGCCGGACAATCAATTCGTGTGGTCGCCAGCGGAGGTGGAGCTGAGAACCGGTTGCTCACCCAGACCCTATCTGATATTTTGGGTGTTCCTGTCTTAAAGATACGCGACGCTTCAAACGCCGGGGTACGGGGCAATTTGGTGTTGGCGGGAAAAGCTCTGGGTTGGTTTGATTCTTTCTCCCTTCAGCAAGTGTTCATGCAGACAGAACAGACGTTCTACCCAGATCAAGAAGCCCACGTATATCATATGAAGGCCTTCCCCCTGTTCAAGAATTTGTATCTCGCGTTAAAAAATGAATTTTGCAACATGGCAAATATTGTGTAAAAAAAAGGAGAATTGTGCACATGAAACGAACATTGGTACTCATTTTGGTGGTTCTGATCAGCAGTATTTCACTGTTGACGGCTGCAGGGACAAGTGAGAAGTCGAGTTCCACACGGGTTGCAGTGGTAACCCCGTATATGGCTAATGCCACCACTGCCTATGTAATCGAGCAGTTCAAGGCTGAGGCTGAAAAGAAAGGTTGGAGAGTATCCATCTCCGATACTGCTGGAGATTTCGGTTTGTTGGTAAGCCGCATCGAGGATGCTGTTGCCCAAAAAGTGGACGCCATCATCTTAGGAATGGGAGATCCAGTCCAAATGACCAAGGGTCTTGATGCTGCAAAACAAGCCAACATCCCCGTCTTCGGCTTGGATGCAGGGCTCGTTGATGGTGTATTGCTGAATATCACCTCCGACAATGCCGATCTTGGCAGACAGACAGCAGAAGTCCTGGCCCAGGCGATGGGCAAAAAAGGGAACGTCGTCATGTATACCCACGACCCACACCCTGGGGTGCGAGCTCGTGCTGTAGGAGCTCAGGAGGTATTTGCAAGCTACCCCGATATCAAAGTGATCCAGAAAGTACATATTGAAGTCCCGGGTCCTGTCGACAACGCTCGAAAAGTCACTGAAGACTTGATTACCGCCAAGACTCCGATGCAGGGCATCTGGGCTGGTTGGGATGAGCCTGCCTTTGGGACAACCCAGGCCCTCGACGCTTCCGGTGTGAAGACCGTCAAGGTTGTAGGTATCGACGGTACAGACTTTGCAAAGGGAGAGATTGCCAAGAAAGGGCCGTTCCTCGCCACCATCGAACAGGATTTCGACGCTATGGCCTCTACCCTTGTTACGGTTATCGCAGACTACTTCGCTGGAACGAAGCCTGCATCCAACCTTATTCAAATACCAGGCAACTTGATTCAGTAATCACCATCTGCAACCATCAGGGGGATATGCATGTGAAATCCCGGGAGGTTTGCAATCCCGGGATTTCTCTCTTACGAGTACTCTTTGCCTCTCTTGAACAGCAGGTCGTATCGCTGTCAGCATGTATGAATATTCTTATGAAGGGTCTCTACAAAAAAGTCATCGTCCTTTAGCAGAGCTACTGATATCATGGCCGCAGGAACAACAGAACCAGTGGATATATCCACCCGTACTGACATAGCGTAAATGCTCCGTTGTCCTACCACATTTTAGGCACTGTTTGGAGGCCTCTCCACTTATATTCCCCACCTCTGAACCTGAAGAGGAATCCTTACCACAATTGGTACAAAGTGAGTGAAGGTAGCCGCCTTCGCTGATGTAAATATCATGAACTGTCTCATTATTACACCTTATGCAATATGTTGATGTAAACCCTGGCATCGTATCCTCCCCTTCTTCATTCGTAGAGTCTAGCTCCTGAAATATACTTCAACTGTTTTGAGTATACTATAGGATGTAAAAATGCACGATTAATTTCTCTGAGTACGAAAATAATTCTGAAAAATCTTGTACATGAGCCAAAAATCACAATCGTTCTTCAAAGCTGTATTTATCCGGAATGAAAACCAGGTACCCTAGGTTGCACCTCTTGTGCATCGCTGCGTTGTAATCTTAGCCTCAATGAGGTTGAAGACTTCGTTGCAATCCTCAAGCACTGTAAAAGGAAGCAGGAAGGCCCTTTCTTCTGTGATGAAAAGATAGATGGCATCTTTTTCATAGTATGCATGAAAGACGTCCTTCCAACGATAGACGGCCTTCTCTTTGTCATTGGTAATCTCGAATGTTTCTGAGCCTTTCTCGAGTTGCAATGTGTATACCAGACGGGGAGGATTGAGGTTTTGTTGTTTCACCTGCTTTCTCAACGAGGAGAAGAAGGATATAAAATACACGGCCGGGACTCCCAGACCTACGAGCAGCAGTACAGAACCCAAAAACACAGCACCTTGGACACGGTGCATGATAAAGCTGATAATCGCGGAAGTTGTGAGAATCGAGGCAAAGATGACAGGACTCTTATAGAGCTTGAGGCGCTTGAGTATATTGAAGATGAGAAAGTTTCTATAGTGGCTTTCACTGAGCCAAACTGCTATGGTCATGCGCTCACTATAGCATAGAAGAATTTCCAGGCCAATCGGAGAAGTTCCTCCTTAAGCCCAAAAAGAGCGCTGCAAAAGCAGCGCCCATAGTAAAGCATAGTTACGAATGTCTGTTCTTCTATACCAAACCGGATCTTCTTCGGGTCGTGGTATCGTACAATACGGCCAGCAACAATACAGAAGCCTTGACCACGTACTGCCAATCGGCTCCGATATTCATGAGGGACATCCCGTTGTTGATCACGCCCATGACCAAGCCTCCGGTGATGGCTCCGATGATAGTCCCCACCCCGCCTGAGGCTGACGCACCACCGATAAAGCAGGATGCGATTGCGTCAAGCTCAAAGAGCTGGCCGGCTTGGGGAAGAGCTGAGTTCATATATGCGGTGAATACCAAGCCTGCAAGGGCTGAGAGTCCTCCCATGATGGTGTGGACGGTAAATATCACCCGCTCAGAATTGATACCTGAGAGCTTTGCCGACTTGGCGTTTCCTCCTACAGCATAGATATACCGTCCCAAAATAGTGCTCTTGGTGATGAACACAAAGAGAGCGATTACCACAGCCAAAACGACTGCAACCGTGGGAATTCCCCGATAATCGGCAAACTTGTAGAATAACAACGCTATCAGACCGACGGTAAAGACAAGCTTCATGACGAAGTATCGGAAGGGAAGCACCTCAAAATTATTCTTTATTTTATCGTTTCGGCTCCAGAATGATAGCACCAGATAGAGCACAATCAATACAGCTCCCACCAGTAGTGCAGAGTAATGAAGGCCGCCGATGTGCAGTGCCTCTAGAGAAATAGAGCCTGATGATATTCTTCTGAATTCATTGTCCCTGAGAGAAATAGGACTCACATTGGTGATGATGTACGTCAATCCACGAAAGAGCAACATTCCACCGAGAGTCACGATAAAAGCTGGGATTTTCAAGTATGCAATCCAGAATCCCTGAAACATCCCGATTCCCAGACCAATAAGCACCGAAAGAATCAGGGTAGGGACCATGCCCAAACCTGTATTATAGATCATCGCGCTGATCGCTCCGGTAAAGGCACACAAAGAGCCGACCGAAAGATCAATATTTCCAATAATGATCACCAGAACCATACCTACTGCGAGAATCAGGATATAGCTGTTCTGGATAAATAAATTGGTGATGTTTCTTGAAGTAAAATTCACCCCACCGGTAAGAACGGAAAAAACAATGAATATCAGCGCAAGCATGAGGAACATGGAGTAGTTTCTCACGTTTGTCTTTGCCAGTTCTAAGAACGTTACCTGCTCACTTGTTGACTGCTTCACTTTCATCAGTTCTTCCCCTCTGCTACTAAAGCCATGTGCATGATTGCCTCCTGGGTTGCCTCACTGTGTTCAAGCACACCCTTGATCTTACCCTCGTTCATTACATAAATCCGTTCTGCCATCCCAATCGCTTCAGGAAGCTCTGAAGAGACCATGATGATGCTCTTGCCTGCTTTGGCAAGATCGTTCAGGATGCAATAGATCTCATACTTCGCGCCCACATCGATTCCCCGCGTAGGCTCATCTACTATAAAGATTTCTGGACTAGCCAGCAGACAGCGACTCAATACGACTTTCTGCTGATTCCCTCCACTTAAGTTCCTTACTATCTGGTTGATGTTCGGAGTCTTGATGTTCAACGATTCACAATATTCTTGCGCCGCCTTGATCTGGGCATAAGAGTTCATTACACCTAATTTGGAGAGTTTTTTCAGACTGGAATTTGTTATGTTGGTCTTTATATCCTGGATAAGGACAAGACCCAAATCTTTTCGATCCTCTGAGACATATCCAAGCCCCATCTTTATCGCCTCATAAGGCGATGAGAGGTGTACTGCCTTACCATGAATGAGTAGCTCCCCTTCACTACGATGACCGTAGGATTTGCCGAAGATGCTCATCATGAGTTCCGTCCTCCCGGCCCCCATAGGTCCGCAGAAGGCAACTATCTCCCCTTTTCGTACAAAGAAAGAAGCTTGGTTTACCACCTTGATGGTATGATATTCAGGATGGTATACGCTCCAGTTATTTACTTCAAATACGGTCTCTCCGACGGTACTCTCCTTTGGAGGAAACCTCTGGGTCATATCGCGGCCAACCATCCCTTTGATAAGCATAGACTCGTCCACCTCTTGAGCATGAGTATCGTAGGTATGGATTGACTTTCCGTCCCTAAGAACCGTGATGGAGTCTGCTATCTTCAATACCTCATTGAGCTTATGAGATATCATGATGCAGGTAAGCCCCTCCTTCTTGAGTTCAAGAATCAGCTCTAGCAGTCTTTCACTCTCATCATCATTGAGGGAGGAGGTTGGCTCATCCAGTATTAGGATATCTGCTTTTTTTGAGAGGGCACGAGCAATTTCAACAAGCTGTTGCTTGCCGACGCCCATCTTGCTTACAATCGTCTCAGGGTTCTCGTTCAGCCCAACCCTTTTAAGGTAGGGACGGGAGGCCATAATCAGCTTATCCCAGTTGATGACCCCGAATCTGGTCTCCATATGACCGAGAAAGATATTCTCAAAAATAGAGAGATACGGGCTCAGGGCAAGCTCTTGATGGATGATGGCAAGACCGATGCGCTCACTGTCCTTTACTGACTTGAAGAAGCGCTGCTCGCCATGGATTATCACCTTCCCCTCGAACTCTGATGAGGAGTATACACCGCTGATTACCCCCACAAGGGTTGATTTTCCGGCGCCGTTCTCTCCGCAAAGACAGTGTACTTCACCTTTTTTTACCCGGAAGCTCACATCATCCAGAGCTCGTACCCCTGGAAAATCCTTTATTACATGTTCAACTTCAAGTATGTATTCACTCACCTTTTTCACCCTGTACTACGCATGCAAATTGCAAGGAACAGAGGCGGCATACACTGTATACCGCCCGTGTTTTCAACTCCTCTACTGTTTTCTAGAGATCAGCTTCGCTATAGTATCCGCTGTCGATCATCACTGCCTTAAAATTATCCTTAGTTACGATGACCGGTTCCAGCAGGTAAGAATTGATAACCTTCAGACCGGTATCATAGGTTTCCGTATCAAGACGAGCTCCGTCGATTTGGGGCTTCTCGCCTTTTATCAAGGCATCGGCAAGGTTGATTGCAGCCTCAGCGAGACTTCTCGTGTCCTTGAATACGGTCATATACTGCCGTCCGTCACGGATAAACTGGATTGAAGCAAGCTCGCCGTCCTGTCCTGTTACTACAGGCAACTTTTCGACGGTGTCATACTTTGCATCTGTTGAGAGAGCCTCAATGATTGCCCGGGCAAGGGTGTCATTCGGAGCAAGAACTGCATCGAGCACAACGTTCTGGGCATCGCTGTTGAGTAGGTTCTCCATTCGTGTCTTGGCAAGGTCTGCTCTCCAGTTCTCAGTTGCAATCCTCGTGAAATCAGGACTTGAGGAGACCAAGGGAGCTGGTCCTACAATTTGCAACACGCCTTTTTCTACGTAGGGACGCAGTACTGACATGGCACCATCAAAAAAGAAGTTGGCATTATTGTCAGTGGGGGACCCTGCAAAGAGCGTGATATACTTTTTGGTTGTGGCATTGGGCAGGTCGAGGGCTTCTTCAATTGCAGCACCCTGGAACTGACCTACCTTGAAGTTATCGAAGGTGATGTAATAATCGTACGCATCGCTACCGGTGATTAGGCGGTCATAGGCTATAACGATTACTCCGTCATCCTTGGCATCACTTACTACAGGAACAACCCCTTCATTGATCGATCCAATGATCAGTAGTTTTGCACCCTTGGTGATGAAGTCCTGAATCTGGCGATTCTGAACTCCCTGATCGGCATCGCCAAATGTCACTTCCGCCCGGTATCCTTTCGCTTCTGCAAAAGCGAGCAGGTCTGCTCCATCGCGCTGCCACCGCTCAACATGAGTTTCAGGCATGGCCAGCCCGATATCCAACGTGGCCCGTTGTCCCTGTCCAAAGACAGTACCGGCTGCAAGAAGCAACACAACACTAAGAATAAGTAGTTTTTTCATAGCATCTCCTTTTTATTATTTCTTATAGTATCGGAGGAGAACTAGGGGAGCGCTATATGAGATTCTTTACAAACCAGAGAGAATTTTGCTTTCCAAGGCACAATGTATGTTCACTACAAGAAAATTATGACATCAATATTTTTCTATATTCAAATTCCTATAAACATCTGCTGCAGAATGAAATCCGTCTCGTATGATAGTATCGTCCATATTGTGCTTATACACTGCATAGGGAACCTCCATGAAAAAAGGAATCGGCTCATCACTATTGTTATCCCGGTACATGTCCGGCTGGCTCATGCGCCCCTCAACCAGGTCCACCGCAAGCCTCGCCGCCCTGATCGCCAGGCGGTCGATCGGCTTGTATACCGTCATCAGTTGCAGTCCTTCAACTACACTCTGACAAGAAATCAGATCTGCATCCTGTCCGACAACAGCAACAGTCCCGGCCATACGCCGCTCCGAAAGCAACTGGATGGCAGCACTTGCAATCTGGTCATTACCGGCAGATATTGCATCGATATCGGTGGTCCGCTCCAATACTGCTCCGATTTTTTCCTTTGCTTCATCGAAATCCCATTCATCGAGCCAGATTTCCTCAACCACCCCGATTTGTTTGGACTGTACAAAGGGATCGAGGATTTCATGCAGTCCCGCATTCACCTCATAGCTGTTGTCGTCATTCACAGAACCGTTGACGATCAGGTAGTTGCCTTGGGGAACCTTCTCGATGAGAGCCCGTCCAAAGAGGCGCCCGACCTCCCTGTTATCGAAGGAAACATAGGCTGTTACCGGTACACCCTGAATAAGCCGGTCATAGGCTATCACCGGTATCTTTTTCTGATTCACCGTTCCAATAACCCCTGCGAGCATCTCTGTATCATGAGCTATCACCACAAGGATATCTATTCCCTGATCAAGCAGATACTGGATTTGTGAAATCTGCTCGTTCGTCCCTCCGGCTGAAAGCTGAAGGATTACCTCAGCACCCAGCTGTTTTGCTTCATTGGTGAAAATTTTGATATCCTTGTTCCATCGTTCTATGATAAATGTGTCGGTTGCTAAAGAAAATCCAATGGTGACCTTCTCACGGGTACTTGCCTTTGCGGTTGAGCTCTCTTTACCTCTTGTACAGCTGACAAGGACAAGTAATGCGAATATTAGAAGCAGTACATACTGCCTAAACCTCCGATTTTTCATCTTCACTCCTTATCCTGGATGTATTGTTTCGGGGATGCCCCCACATATTTTCGGAAGATCTTGCTGAAATAATTCGGATCATGGAATCCTACCTCATAGGAAATCTGCTTGACCGAAAGATCTTCCTCCTTCAATAACGCTTCTGCTTTGGTTATCCTGAGTCTGGTCAGGTACTCCACAAAGCTGGTGTACAGGTGCTCTGAAAAAAGCCTGCTCAGATAGGCGGGAGAGACCATGCAGGCTTGAGCAACCATAGTGAGCTGCAGTTGACTGCGGTAATGATTATCGATATAGCTTACCGCCCGCTTAAGCGGAGACGGAAGATGCTCATCTCTTCTACAGAAAAACTCGGAAGCAAGGATTTCATAGTGCTTTTGTGCCCACTTCTTCACCTGCGAGGCTTCCTCTATCGGCATGATTTCCTCAGCCGGATCAAAATGAACGAGCGTTTCAAATGTATCAACACAACGAAAGCAATCCTCAAGCAGCAAGGCGAAACAGTAGATGAGCTTCCCCTTAGCCACAGAAAGCTCATAACAACCAAGATAGCGTTCCAGCAGGGTATCAAAGAGCTGTCGAGTCTGGCTTTCCAAAGATCGAGCAGCCAACCCCTTTCTCAACCCCCCGATCATCCTGATTTCCTTTTGGCTAGCTTGCATTTCCTTCTGATCAGACTCCATCCGGCGTATCAGAAGGCTCCCTTGCTGAGCAAACTCACTATAATGAATTCGCTCTGTTCGCCCCCATATACATATTTTGGATGGGGTTACACGCTTACCCAAGGTGCTTTCCAACAGGGTATCGAGTCGGGAGAACTCAATGTCCTCAGGAATAAACAGAAGCAGCAACCCTTGGGATACACCCCAAAGACATCTCAGACGATAGGATAGTTTTTCAACCAGGCTCTCAAACGAGATTGCCTCCTGTTTTTCAGAGAGGACCTTTTCAGATATGCAAACGAGAATACCGTAATCATCCTTCAGGGAGAACAATTCTCGTTTCTTCGCCCATTGTTCTTCGGTTATCTTCATCCAAGGAAGCTGCTCTACGAACGTCCGCTCCTCTTGCAGCAGGGACTGCTTGGCCATCTGCAGGCACTCCAGATATTCCTGAGTCTGTACCCGTCGCTCATCCAAAAACTCTTTTACCTGTTCAAGAGTTTCCCGGAAGGTCTTCTTCAATATTGGCTTGACGAGGTAGCAAAACACTTTGAGGGGTATTGCCTGTTTAGCTAGGTCAAACCGTTCATACGCAGTCGAAAGGATGCAAACCGTCTCTGGATACTCTTTCTGCATCAACCTGATCGTTTCAAGACCGTCGATTCCCGGCATCCCTATATCCATGAACACCACATCGGGATGATGGATGCTGCACAGCTGAAGAGCCTCGTAGCCGGAACGGGCTATAGAGCAGAGGGAGAACCCTTCTATCCCCTGTTTCAGCATGTAGGAGAAACTATCCAATACAGGTTCTTCATCATCGACAATCATAACTGTATACATGGCTGCTCCCTCGTGTCGATAGTGATACTGATTTCGGTTCCCCTTCCCGGTTCGCTCACGATATTGATAATATGTTCTTGCTTGGGATAGAAGAAATACAGACGCTGTATCACATTCTCAAGTCCCATCACCTTTGAGCTGTATTCCGACTCTCGGGTCTTGTGGCTGAGCAAGGCCGATGCTTTCTCTGCAGGAATTCCAATTCCGTTGTCCCGGACAAAGCACTTCAAAACATGCTCATCCTTACAGATCTCCACCTCAATTAATCCCTTGCAATCCATGCCCTTGAAAGCGTGGATCACACAGTTCTCCACCAACGGCTGGAGCATCATGGAGGGAATGAAACAGCTATCCAACAACTCTTCAGCCACATTGAGATTTAGCTCAAGGGTCTTGGGAAAGCGGATGCGCAGGATGTTGAAATACGCCCAAAGCCCATCGATCTCATGGCGAAGGGAAACAATGAATTTCTTCTCTCTTATATTATGCCGCAAAAACTCCGCAAGACTCTGCATAAACTCAGAGGTTTTATCAGCATCCTCCAAGATGGCGAGCTGTACTCCCGTGTTTATGGTGTTGAAGAGAAAATGGGGATTCATCTGCGCCTGCATGGTATAGAGTTCCATCCGCTTAAGCAGTTGTTCCATTTTCAAATTTCGAAGCCGCTCATCCATATAGTGCTGTTCTATTTCCTTTTGTCGATTAAGCTCAGTAATATATTGGCGGATATCATTTTTCATACCATTGAAAGCCTCAACAACCTGATGCACCTCATCAACCGAGTCTACATGGATATCATCAACACTGAAGTTGCCTCCTGCCAGTTCTCCGGCCATGGCAGAAAGCCGGTCCATAGGATCGGTAACCTTCTTCATGGACAAAAGCATCAACAAAATCGAGAACAGGAAGGCAGAGAGGACGAGTATGAGATTCCAGAATTGCAGAGATCTGCTGGTCCTGACAAATCCTTCATACACAGACATCTGTTCTCGAAACCCATGCAGGCTGATCTGGTCAATCTGGCTGCTGATATAGGAGTTGAGATCCGCCATGATGTCATACAGCTCAATATACTCTTCGATTGCCCTACCTCGCTTGAACTGAATCGCATCATCCATGAGATCCAGATAGGAGATAAGCAATTGGAAGACTTCTCTTTTTTTCAGTTCCACCTGATCATGACTAATCGGATAGTTCGAGGGAATCACCTGCCTGAGCTTCTGTGATTCCATTAACAGCGTCGAGAGAGCCTTTGAGGATCTGCTGGAAAGAAAATCAAGGAACGGTGCCTGAATATCCAGTACATCCTGCTGAAGCTCCTGAAAAAACCGTTCTGTCTCAAACTGTCGATCCATCATGTTTTGCAGGCGCATGGAGGTATAGAGGGAATAGGACATGGAGATTAAAATAATTGCCAGACCTATAAAAATATAAAAAAACAGTTGAAAGCGTAGGGAGGTCTTCATAGTTGCCCCCCTGAATTGTTTCTGAATTGAGAGAGATTTCTCTGGGTGACGGCCTGGACTCCAGTATCAACATATGAGGGTGTATGACCCTTCTCCCTGAGTTCTTTCAGGGCCTTTACTGCGTTGTACCCTATTTGGCGAGGGTTCTCGGCAATGGTTCCGAGCAGGATATATTTCTCGATGTATTCAAGGATCGGCCCCTCGGTTCCAAAACCGATTATCTGCACAGAACCTACGAGGTTCATATCTATGACCACTTGGGTTGCTGCAAGGGTGTCGTTGCTGTCGGTAAACACAACCGTATTGATATTCGGTTCATCCCGTAACATATGATACATCAACTGTTCTGCATCCAAGGGATTCAAGTTGGTCCGCCTGCTCGTGATTGGAGCTCCTAGGCGGTCACCTAGGTGAGCGATTATACCCATCTCAACAAGCTCTCGCTCTGCATAGATTCCTGGAGATTTATTACTGTAGACCACAGCCATCTCAACCGGAGCCTTGTGATACAGACTAATGAGCTCTCCAATCTTTCTACCTACATCGAAGTTGTTTGTTCCTACAAAGGGCCACGGCGAATCATCCTGCAGATCATGCTCTACCAATATGATAGGTACATCAGAGCGGTTGATCTCATTCAGAATCTTCCGCATGAGATGATCCTCCAGATAGGGGTACACTATCATCCCGTCGAACCTGGAGTATTGAGCCATGAAAAAATCCAGTTTCTCCTCTCCGATGGGATGAAAGGAGAGGGCGCATCCCAACTCTCTGCCTGCCTCCTGGGCTCCTAATTTCAGCTCCTTGTAGAAGGTATAGTTGTTATCAGGAAGAAATACGGCGAAGTGATACAGTATTTCTGAGCCTCCCCCATTAGCCGTCGAAGGAGTCTCTGAAAGTGAAACAAGAGTCATTACTGAACTATAGAGAGCAATAATAAACAGCAAGCCAATACAGCATGCTGCACCTTTCATAATGGTTTTCACACATTCAATTCTAGTATCAAAACTTCTGAATGTACATGAAAAAATTAAGCACCTCAACTTACAGCATATAATTCAGAACTGATGGATATGCATCTAAACAACAGAGCAGTCATAAAACAAGCATACCTCTTTTACTTGATTTTCAAACCTGCAATGGTAGTATGAAACAGAATACCGATGAAAACACAAAAAAAGCGAAGAATACAGTTAAATCTCTTTCATAGGATCTTCCTATTCCTCCTTGTCTTCGTCCTCTGTATAATTTTGCAGCTAGGTATTTCCGCCTATCAAGGGAAGTATATTCTGAACCCTCTGAAAAAGAGTGCTTCAAACGTACAGACGATCAGTCTGTTGCTCAATTCCATGGGACAAACAAGAGAACTGCTCTCATCCTATCGTTGGGACTTTGGGGACGTTGCCACACTTGTATCCAATCTGAGAAAAGAAAAAAGCATAGCTGATGCAAGCATTGGCAACATTGACGCTTCGCTTGCAAGCATCGGCTATGAACAATACCTGCTGGTACAAGCGGTGCACACCACATTTGACAACTGCAGCAACTATCTTGCCGTGATGCAGAATCTGCTTATCAACAATCAGGTCGACAAGGCTTCAGAGTTGTATTACGCAGATCTTGAACCCTGCATGTATCATCTGTATCGCTATATGCAACAACTATTGGAGCGAGCAATCGTGGACAATCAGGCGACCCATGAACGTCTATTACGGCTCAATGAAAGGCTTGACTCACTGTATAACTTAACCGTATTGGTTATGATCTTGTTTGGCATTGCTGCCTTTAGGGAGGTAATCCGGATGCTCACCGTCGTGCAGGAGATGGCACGCTCTTCAAAGGCTATCACCTCAGGCGACTACGACAGGGGGGATATCGTAGTGCATCGCAAGGATGAGATCGGGTATATGACCAGGGCTTTCAATGAGATGAAGCGCGCTATGAAAAACCAGGTTCAACTGCTCAAGGCAAACAATGAGATGGAAAAGGAGATCTACAAGAAAGATACAGAAGCCCTTGCCATGCAGAATTTGCTTGAACGAGAGAAGCTGCAGCTGCTCAGAAGTCAGATAAACCCTCATTTCCTCTTCAATACCATCAATGTCATCAAGTATACTGCACAAGAGGAAACGGCACAAAAAACCGACGCTTTGCTCTCATCCTTATGCAGAATCTTTCGATACTCCTTGGCGGACAATGAGGTCATGGTTCCTCTTTCTCGTGAGATTCAGATTGTGGATGAGTACTACAGCCTCTATAAAGCACGATTCAAGGAGAAGGTTTCTCTTGCATGGAACATTGACCCTTCCTTGATACTGACAGAAACACTGGTTCCTTCCTTCTTCTTCCAGCCTTTGGTGGAAAATGCATTCAAGCACGGCCTTGGGCCGATGGAGAACCCTGGAAGTGTATCTCTTACACTCAAGCAAGAAGAGAACATGCTGTGTGTCATCGTCGAGGACAACGGGATTGGGATGGAGGAAGAGACGCTCAAGATGATTCGATCCAGACTTCTCGATCCTCCAATCGAGGGGGAGCATATCGGTCTCTACTCTGTTTGTGCACGACTGAAACTGATAGATGCTCGTTGTACCTTTGAGGTTAGTTCATCACAAGGCAAGGGTACCGCTATTCATATAACGATGCCGCTGATGCTCAAAGAGGAGGAGTATGATCAAGATATTGATTGCCGATGACGAAATCGTTGAGAGGGAAATTCTTTGTACAATTCTTAATTCCTATCCCCAAATTAAAATCTACCAAGCGGAAAACGGGAGACTGGCTGTCAACTTCGCGCAGTTGTTTGATGTGGATATTGTGTTGATGGACATTGAAATGCCATCGATAAATGGCATAGAGGCTTCCAAGCAAATACTGAAGGCAAAGCCTTCCTGTCGTATCATTTTCGTCACCGCCTACAGTATTTTTTCCTACGCTCGGGAAGCTGTCACGCTGGGAGCTATCGATTATATTCTTAAGCCTGTGGATAAAGAGGATGTGCTGAGGGCTGTTACAAGAGCTGTCAGCCAGTTGGAAGCTGAACGACAATTGAAGGCTGTAGTCCCTCAGGTGGAGAGTCTGGAAGATGAAGAAGGAACTGAAAAGGCAGCCTTGATGATGTCAAAGGTGAAAAAGTACCTGGAGCACAGCTATATGAACTACGACCTTTCGCTGGACTCAGTGAGCAGCTTATTGCATCTCAATGCATCGTATCTGAGCAGTATTTTCAAACGCTATACGGGTATCAACTTCATTGACTATATCACAAACCTCAGAATTTCTGCTGCAAAGGAACTTCTTGTCGACCCCTTCAAGTCAGTCAGTGAGATTGCCTCAATGGTAGGATATGATAGTTCCAGCTATTTCTGTCGTGCTTTCAAGAAAAACACGGGGTTTACTCCTACCGAATATCGTAAGCATTTTGCAGGAGGTGCATAGAGATGAAAAGGTTGCCTCTTTTGTTCATTGCAATATGTTGTGCCCTTGTCTTTTTTTCATGCAAGAAGGAGGAGACAATCCAGCCGCAGCTGGTGCTTCGCTACGCAGACAACCAAGCAGACGGCTATCCGACTGTGGAGGCTGCTAAATACTTCGCCAAGTTGGTCCAGGAGCGCACAGGAGGGAAGATCGAGGTCAGGGTCTATTCTGACAGTGTCCTAGGCTCGGAGAACAGTGTGATGCAACAGATGTTCTACGGAGGAATCGATATGTCACGGTTCTCCTTGGGAAGCCTCTCTCAATACTTTGTTGAGCTTTGGACTCTTCATTTACCGTATCTCTACACTGACAGTGACCATATGTGGAGGGTTCTTGATGGGGAAATAGGAGATATGTATTTACAGAAGATGGAAGGACGGGGCCTCATCGGTCTTACTTGGTTTGACGCCGGTGCGAGAAGCTTTTATACCAGAAGTCCTGTTACCAGCAAGAAGGATCTACAAGGACTTACCCTCCGGGTTCTTGAGAATGACATGATGAGTCGCATCATAACACTTCTTGGTGCCAAGGCGGTACAAATTCCCTATGGAGACGTCTACTCGGCACTGCAGAAACTCCGCATCGACGGGGCGGAGAACAACCTTCCCAGCTATGTTTCCACCGATCACTACCAGGGGGCCCCCTACTTTTATCAGAATGAGCATTTCCGCCTTCCCGAGGTTGTAGTACTGAGCGTCCATGCCCAAAACAAGATTGCTGAGATCGACCCTTCTTTTGTCGAGATTTTCAAAGAGTGCGCCAAGCTGAGCGGCCTCTATGAGCGCAAGCTCTGGAAGCAAGAGGAAGAGCGTGCCTATGAACATGCACTACGATCGGGTGTGCAGTTTACCCTTCCAAGTGAAGAGGATTTACTTGCCCTGAGAGAAGCTATGGCTCCGCTATACCAAGAGCTTGGAGAGAAAGAACGAAAGATTGTAGAGCAGATTGCCAATACATAAGAGAACTTCTTTTCAATTTTTTTGATATGTTGCACATTCTTTGGATGCTTCTTGCGCCCTCACATTTCGTCCCTTAGATTTTTATCATGAACCTAGAAAATCTAGGTTGAAATCATTTAGGAGG
>CAZJMG010000047.1:0-25595 GCA_964547185.1 uncultured Sphaerochaeta sp. | reverse complement strand
ACTCCTTAGAAAATAGACCTACTAGTCTAGACTAGCTAGTCTATACCTTAGTACATACTTCTTTTTTTTTCAATACCGCAACAGAGTTGACAGACAGAGCGTTAGAATGTATAACAAACCAAATGGTCTAGACCGGATGGTTTATGAGGAGAGTCATATGCTAGCACAAAATAGTACAGGTACATTCAAACGCTATCGGCTCATGGGAATCTGCTCAATTGTAGCAGCAATACTGCTTACGGTGGCTGATTATCTTTTAGAGTTCAACAAAGAGTATGGAGTCTCCTCCACGATTGTGGAAACAGCATGGGTCGATATGAGCCATTGGCGTTTTACGTTCTCAATATACCTTTGCATGTTCATGATACCGTTTTACCTGTTCGGTTTTTATCTTCTCTATATAACTTTGAGCAAGACCAACAAGACCGTGGCCTTGGTAGTTTCGTTGATGTTTTCATATGGTGTGGTGATGGGTTCTCCTTTTATCCATGGAGTGATGGGTCTCAATGCAATCATATATCGATTTGGCATTCAAAATGGGCTTACTCATGAGTTGCTGGTATCTCTCATCGAGACTCGGATAACCAATGCTATATTGCCGGTTTTTTTGTTCCATTATGTGATTACCTGGGTGGTTGCTCCCTTGATCTTGTTTGTGTTTGTGATCAGGGGCAAGAGTGTGATGAGACGCTGGACAGCGTTTCTGAATCCCTTTGTCTTTTTACTCATCGGTATGCTTGGCCTGAAGCTCTGGCCCCAGTTGTTCATCTATCTTGCCCCGGGCTCCATCAACAAAGGGAACATTGCCATGTTCGCTGTATCTGCGATGAGTATGTACAATGGCGATACATCGAGAATGGGTAAACGGACATGAAAAAACAAGCAATTATACAAGCAGCATTGACTGAATTCAGCCAAAAAACCTATGAAAATGCTTCGGTAAACACAATCATTGAGGACTCTAAAACGAGCAAGGGAACCTTTTATCATTATTTCAAGAGCAAGAAAGAGCTTTACACCTATTTGTTGGATCTTATGGTGAAAACGAAGATTGCTTTCTTTCAGCAGGCTCAAGGCAATATCTCATTACCCGATACGGTATCATTGTTTGATCTGTTACGATCGCAAGTTGATCTCTCCATAGATTTTGTCATTTCTTATCCTCAGTATGCTTCGTTCGCTCTACAAGTTCATAAAGAGACCGATGCGGCCCTTCGTAGTACCATATTGAAACACCTAGGTGCGCTCTCAACAGAGTATTACACACAGATCATCAAGGAAAATATTGCACAAGGCCATGTAAGAAACGATATGCCAATTGAGTTTGTTACTGGATTTATTGTGTATGTGCTTGCTCATATGAATGATATCTTAAAAATGATGGAGTGCGAGCTCACTGTTGAGAACCGAGATTCTATCAAAGTCAAGTATTGTCATCTGATCAGCATATTGGAGAAGGGATTGTCCTCTTTCACCTGAAATAAAAAGAAGCTGCTTTGAAAAGCAGCTTCTTTACTACGACCCTTAGTCAAACCTACCAGCGGTAGGAATTGTTGCGGGGTGCACGTTCTCTGGCGATAGCCTCGTTTACTTTGAGGTTGCGGCCATCGAATTCCTGACCGTCAAGCTGGGAAATGGCTGCGAGGGCGGCATCGTCCTGCTCCATCTCTACAAAACCAAAACCCTTGGGACGATTGGTATCACGATCGAAGATGATTCGTGCACTCAGTACATCACCGTACTGGGCGAAGAGGGAGTACAAAGACTCTTCGGTGGTTTGATAGCTCATGTTTCCTACATACAATTTTTTAGCCATGATAGACTTCCTTTCACAGGCCTATAGCCTGAGTTCTTTGGGTATCTTAAGGATTTGGTGCAATTTCGATCGATTACCCGTCAGAATGCGTGGTACTAGGTAGCATGGCAAAAAGGAAAGGATCGGGAACAAAAAGGAACTCAAATACAGTAAGTATGTAAACAGTATAGATAATACAAGAAAGAGTCAAGGACACTCCTTCTGGTTGGAATATGAAAAAAAGGAGCCCTTTCGGACTCCTCTCATACGTATCTCAGAATTTAGTATCTGTAGGAAGACCTTCGTTCTGATCTTTCCTTGGCGATGGCTTCGTTGACCTTCAAGTTTCTTCCGTCCATCTCATACCCGTCAAGTGCACTAATTGCTGCAACAGCTGCATCGTCTTGGTCCATCTCTACAAAACCAAAACCCTTGGGGCGGTTGGTGTCACGATCGAAGATGATCCGGGCACTCAATACGTCACCGTATTGTGCGAAAAGGGAGTGCAAAGACTCTTCGGTTGTTTGATAGCTCATGTTTCCTACATAGATTTTTTTTGCCATGTTCATTTTCCTTGTGCAGGGTAGTCCCTGCTTGCTTGTAGTGTCTTAGGAGTTTGGTACAGTTTCGATCAATCTCTTGTCTAACGTGCATGAAATACAAGCAACATAGCCATCAAATAGGATTGGGTGCAAAATGGAACACAAAGTCGTAAGCCCGTACAGCATACGTTGTATGAAACAAATATACAATGCCTTGGTAAATAATAAGTTTTTATTTTTTCTAAAGTTAGCAACTATGCTTTATACACAAAAAACGGGACAAGCTTTGCCCGTCCCGCCTCGTTTGATACAGAAATCTACGACTGCTTCTTTTCAGCAATCCTTTTTTCCTGAGTTTTTTGGATAGCATCGACAATGTGCTCATAACCTGTACATCTGCAAAGATTTCCAGCTATCTGCTTCTTGATCTCTGCTTTGGTTGAAGGAGTGTCTCTGTTGATGATGGGAATTGAGGCCATGATAAAACCCGGGGTGCAAAATCCACACTGAACTGCTCCTTCATCGATGAACGCCTGCTGGATGTCGCTGATTGCACCTTTCTTGTCGCTCAGTCCTTCCAGGGTCAGGATGTCTTTTCCTTCCGCCCAGATGGCAAGATAGATGCAAGAGTTGAACGGCTTGCCATCAATCAAGACTGTACAAGCCCCACATTCACCGACATCACAACCATGCTTGATACTGTCCAAGCCTGCCTTGCCTCGAAGCATATCAGAAAGTGATGATCGCACATCGACAAAAAATGTTTTTTTCTTCCCATTCAGGGTACACGTTATTTCTTTGTTAGCCATTGATTGTTCCTCCTGCCTTTTCGACAGCCTGCTTTGTAGCTCGTCGAGCCAGTTCCTGAACCAACTGCAACCGGAACTCTTTACCCGCTCTCCAGCTGGTTCTCGGGTTTACGTCACACAAAGCTCCTTCTGCTACGACATCCAAAAGAGCCTGGTCAAGGGCATGGCCCTTCGCATTTGCTTCTGCTGTAGCAGAACGGATGGGGATCGGAGCGGCAACCCCGAAAGCAATACGGAGTTGCTCGATACTTTGTTTATCCTGTGACAACTTTACATTTACCGAACAGCCCAAGGTTGCAATATCCATGGCCTTGCGCATTGCATACTTGATATAGTGGCCAGAGACGTTCTCATAGCTTTCCTTGGGGATGCGAATTCCTGTTAAAATCTCTCCTTCTCGCAGGTCTACCTTGCCAGGTCCTAGGTTGAACTCTCCGTAGGGGAGTACCCTGATGCCATCAAGTGAGGTGATTTCAAGTGTGGCATCATACGCCTTGAGTGTGGTGGCACTGTCTGCACTGGTTACACCGTTGCAGATGTTGCCACCGATGGTCCCGATATTACGCACCTGAGGTCCCCCGATCTGGTCAACAGCTTCCCCAAGTACGGGAACATGCTGTCTGATTACCGGATGCATCGATACATCGGTAAAGCTCGTCAAGGGTCGAATGAGAATAGACCCGTCCTTCTCAAGGCAGATGCCCCGTAGCTCATCCAAGCAGTAGATGTTGATCAAGTCGCATCCAGCAAGCTTCCCTTCACGAATCTTTATGAGGATGTCACTGCCTCCGGCAAGAATCAAGGCCTGTGGATGTTCCTTCTTCAGTTGCAAAGCCTCTTCTACTGAGGTCGGTTCATATAGGTTTCTAAAATTATACATGCGCTACTTCCTTTATTTAATCAATTTCGCTTCAGAGAAGGCGTTGAACAGCCTTTCAGGGTGAAGTGGAATCGAATTGATTGCTACACCGGTTGCATTGAGTACTGCGTTTCGAATTGCCGGAGCAATGGGAATCGTAGGAGGTTCTCCAAGACTCTTATTGCCATAAGGACCGGTAGGATCCTCAGTCTCAACAAAATCTGCATGCAAATTCGGAGTATCGATAGCAGTCATGAGTTTGTAATCGAGCAAGTTGTCGTTGAGCATCCGTCCTGTTTTGGGATCGAACTTCAAATGCTCATACAACGCATACCCTAAGCCCATGCTCATGCCGCCATGAACCTGTCCTCGTGCTGTCTGATGATTGATGATTTTACCAGAATCATGAATGTTGATGATATCCAGAACCTTGACCTCACACAGGGGAATGTCGACCTCCACTTCAACAAAACAGACTCCAAAGGAGTAGGTGTTGTCGGTGCAGTGATGAGACTCTTCAGCTGCGATATGTGTGGAGTTGGTCAGGCTGTAACAGGACTCGATGGCAACGTCGGCAACAGTGAGCAACACCTCGTCCTTGTTGACATGTACGATATTGTTATCCTTGATATCCAAATCCCAAGGGTCTTTCTTGAGCATGAAACCTGCAAAATCAAGAATCTTCTTCTTAAAAGATTCGGCAGTCTTCTTGACAGCCATGCCTGAAACATACGTCTGCCTTGATGCATACGCTCCAGTATCATATGGAGTAACATCAGTATCCTGTTTGCTTACCACATGTACCTTGTCAGCAGATACTCCGATGGTCTGGGCAGCCATCATGGAAAAAACGGTATCGGCTCCCTGCCCGATCTCTGTAGCGCCGAGTTGCATCTGAAGCGAACCATCTTGGTTGAGTATCATGCGACAAGCCGATGTTTCAAGGCTGATGGGATAAACTCCCGTCTTATAACAGAAGATACCCATTCCCACGCCCTTTCTGATCGGTCCATCCTGGTTCTCATACTCTTTACGCTTCTTGGTGTATGACAGGTATGCATCCCCTCGGTCGATGCACTCTTCGAGACCGGTTGAGTGACAGGTAATGGTGGTGATCGGATCTACATAACCAAGCTTCATCATGTTTTGCTTGCGGATCTGGATGGAATCAAGACCTGTCTGTTTCACGATGTCATCAATATGCGCTTCCAGTGCAAAGCCGATTTGGGGAATTCCATAGGCTCTCATCGCCCCTGCTGTGGGCATGTTGGTGTACACCGTGTACGCTTCGGCCTTGATGGCCCCTACAGGGTACATCATCCTGAAACCGTTTACTGCGTTGGCAACCAAGGCGTGGGCATGAGAGGCATAGCCTCCTTGGTTTGAGTACGCCTTGATCGAGCGCCCTACGAAGGTTCCGTCCTTTCTTAAGTAACTCTCGATGTGGAATTCCATGGCATGACGGGTGCGCGTACAAGCGAAGGTTTCTTCGCGGGTGTACGCCAGTTTAACCGGCCGACCTCCTACTCTGGTGGTCAGAAATGCATTCAAGGGTTCGGTCAAGGCGTCCTGTTTGTTTCCAAAGCCGCCTCCGATATACGGTTTGATGATTCGGATTTTTCCAAATCCAACGCCCAAAGCCTGGGAACAAACGCGTCGAACGATATGAGGAATCTGGGTTGAACTGACCACGACTATCTTATCACTTTCCATATAGGCAAATGAGTTTGCGCTTTCAATGTGGCAGTGACTGACGATCGGGGTGTCATAATCACCAACAACCTTGATAAGGCCCTCTTCCTTGATCGCCTCTTCAAAAGAGCCAATCTCGTAGCCGGATTTGACAACAATATTATTTGGTCTTTCCTCATGGATTGGAACAGCCCCCTCTTTCATGGCGTCTTGCATGCTTAAGATGGGTTCATATTCCTCGTACACCACTTTGATCTTTTTCAAGGCTTCTTCTGCTGCAATCTCGGTTTCTGCAATAACTGCAGCAATATCATCTGCATAGCAACGAACCCTTGCGTTGAGCAACTTCCTGTCTGCTATATCCTGGTGCTTGGGATCGGTGGACCATGGATGGCCGGCAGTTGGGAATTGGATGTCGGGAACCTCAAAACAGGTTACGATATCCACCACGCCTTCAACCTTCCACGCCTCTGAAAGGTCGAAATCCCTTACCCAACCATTTGCTATGGTGCTGTGCAATACTTTAGCAACCAATGCATGTTCTGAGAGCAAATCTTGTGTATATTTTGCTTTCCCTGTCACTTTGTCGTAGGCATCGACGCGTTTCAGGCTTTGTCCAATTATATTCATGGATGTCCTCCTCTGTATCATTCCAAGAGGGAGGGCGGTTGTATAGCAAAGAGGTGTATTTGTGCTCTCAGAGCAACTACAATCGACTATCCCTTCTTCTTGCATATTCATAATACAACAAATTGCAACAAATTCAAGGAAATTTCCAAGAGATTCATAAGAAATACAAACGGCTAGAACTCTATATCCAGCCATGAAATCATACCAAAAAACTATGTATAGGTAATAATACCCAACACATTAGGTAGATTCAATAGGTAGGGCCTAATCAAAATGAGGTACATACTTACCTTGGGAAGAAGAAGGAGGTCCTCTATGACACAGAAAACAGGTAAGCGAATCCTTTTGCTCTTTATGGGGCTGGTTTGTTTGTGCCTATGTGCCTGCCGTCAACCTGATCATGGTTCAGGCAATAACAACAATGCAACGAACTTTGTTTGGACAAGACCCACCGCTTTAGACGGAGGTTCTTCCTTCAAAGCATCAGAAATTTCAACAGGAACTCGCTCTATCAATTCTCGTTGGCTGGCAACTCCACAAGAAAATGGTGCAAATATAGGACGACTCGAACCCGAGTCCCTCAAGGTCGCTTTCAGGTATATTGCACTGATATGCGATGAAGTTTCAGTGGATATCGGTAGAGCGGGAATCTATGGAATCAGAAGCGATTCAAATCTCAATCCTTGGCCTACAGATGCACTGCTAGCATATCGCGACAACAACATGAACAAGCTACCAGGATTCAATGCTTCTCATCATCCAGAGCAGCCATTCACACAAGACAGTCAGTTCGCTTTTACCGTCTTCGTCGATGACACGACAGCGGTCAGTACCTCAGATGTTAAGCAAGGAGCCTTTGTTCTGTTTGATGGATCAAATGACACCGCCTCTGATGTAACGGACGACACACTTGTCGAGTTCAACCTGAAAGACGATTCATTCAAGCTCGAGGTTCCCTCTATACCGCAAGAGGGGGTTGTCTACACTGCAGTAGCGTATGAATTGGTGTATTTTGAGGCAGAGCTGGAAGGTTTCGGCTCGATCAGGATGTTCTACAATGATTACCATGACTATAAGGCCGGAGATTTCTTGATAAACAAGGGCACTGGATGGAAGTTTGCCTACATGCAGCACGGCGACGGTCCTGACAGCTATGACGGTACTGCAATCCCAAAGGTTGTTGATAAGGATAATCCCAGCCAAGAAGGGTACGATGACTATGACACGGATCGGGTAGAAGAACCTAACCCAGAGGTGCTTTACAGGGGCTACTACCCATATCCTGGAACAGGTTCAGGAGCATCAGCTTCTGATGTAGCAGGTCTAAACTTGATCCCCACCTTCCGTTGCTCTGAAGGAGATGGTGATGTATGGCCGATCAAGGGAGGGACCACTCCCGATGCATTGAACGTGAACAAGCGACCTTCTTCGGATGTTGCTTGTATCTATTGGACAGCCTATGAAGATGTTTTCAACAAGCCGGTCGGCGAATCGCAACCGGTTCCCTTCGATCATCCAAAGATTGAAGCGGTAGACGATCCTGGAGGGTTTAAGACCTATAATCCTGCTCGGCCCGACCTAAGTGAGTCGATTAAGGACGGGGGAACCATCGCCAGCTCAATCAATGGGGCTAATCTAGTCTACTATGAACCTGATGATCATTTAGGCATAGAGGATTTCTCAAAGGTGATTTACGAGGATACAAGAAGAGAGGATATCATCTCAAGAATTAGGATGACTGATTTCTTCGGGGTGTATGCTTATGATTCTGCACTTGTAACCCACCTCTATGATGACTCACAGATGGTCCGTGAAGGCGTTCATAATGGGGGACGCTTTATCTATACCGACCTCTATCCCACCATCGGTGATCTACTCAAAGGAAGGATCTGTGTAATGGGTTTCAGAGACCCCGGTAGTCAGTCGGGTGGTCCGGGGTATGTATACCAATCAAACTCAGATAATATGGAACTTGCCACTGTAGAGGTAGCGGTTGATCTGCAATTGGAAGTTGCCTTGCTGTATTCAGAAGACTGTCTGGGGCGAACTTGGGGTGAGGAAGGACCGATTGTTTCTACAGATTTTGAAAAAAGATTTCTCTCTTTTATTCCAAAGGTTGGAAGTACGGAGTATGGAGGTTGGGGCGCAGATCCAGATGGTCCTGTACCGTTGCAACGAGGTTTCTATGGATCGAATAGTGATGAGCATGGCTTGGAATCGGGCCTCCGCTTCCAACTTTCACATTTTCAGTTGAATGTGCGAAACATACCCTATCGGGATGTGTATACAAAAGAACCATCCTTGAGTCCAGCTGTGGCTGATGGGCCTTTTAGTGATGATGTGCATGTAACGATTGTTGGCGATGGTCCGCTCAGCGATCAGTTTGTGTACTATTATACTATTGATGGAAGTGATCCAACAACCAGTTCAATACGTTACCAAGGACCTTTCTCTCTAGAATTGACCGATACAGTGGTGAAAGCAATTGCTGTTGCACCGAATAAGCTTCCATCTAGGATTGCAGAAGCACACTATGTATTTGAGAAAAGTTCAAAATCATCGTTAGTTGTCTCTGTCTCTAATCTTCCCTCTACGGCGACGGGAAAACCTGCTTTCATTGGCCTGTTTTCACACAATACGCTGAATTTAGATAATAGTCTTACCCCCGTATATTATGCCACTTCCAATGTTGATACAACAAGCTTGACCGCAACAATGACCAAGATAAGCAACGGAACATACTACCTTGCTGTAATCATTGACATGGACCGCTCTGAGACTCTTTCTGAAGGCGATCTCATCTATCCTGGTCCTGTGACAGATAATCTGGTTGCACTGCACTCCATAACGATTCCCCTTGCATCTGTTGCACTACAAGGGAATGAACCATATACCGTTGGAGCAAGGGCTTTCGAGCGTTCCATAGCTTTGGGTTTCTAACTAACGTGGGCTTTCCCTTAATCTTTACGACAGCTCTTCTGTTCTGATACACTTCATGTGTTGAAAGAAAGGAGGGCAGTTGTTTATGCATAGGCTCCATTGCAAGATCCTTATAGTATTGAGCCTCCTTTACTCTGTTCCGACAGCCTTATGTGCAGCTTCCTTGATACAGAGCAAATATGCTTCCATCAGTGAGACTGCCTTTATAATCAACCTGCTTGCCCTAGGCTTGCTCTTCGGCCTTTTATGGTACAACGTCTTTCTTGCTGTCTCAACGAAGGAAAAGATGTTCTTCTATTTCTCACTGATCATGGTTTTATTGACTGTTTTGCAGACTTTTTCCGCTTATGAACGATTCTTTTTCCAACTTAATTACAACAAAGTTACGGTAATAACTCACCTTTTGTTTATGACATTTCTTCTGTTTTTTGAAGAACTATTTTCCATTTCTGAACACGATAAGAAGTTGTCTCGTTGTAATATGGTGAATATTTGGGTCATCGGGGGATATGCCTTGTTGTTTTTATTGCTTAAGGCTCTTTTTCCTTTACTCCAAGGTCTGCATACAGCAGTGAATTTCATTAGAGAGCTTTTTGTGTTCTATACCAATGCTCTCTTTCTCTACACCATTGTTAGAGCGATTGCCTGGATGCGCATAGAGGCAATCCTTATATTGATAGCTTTCATACCCCCGGCGTTCATCACCAGCGTGAATGCCATGAATATTTTTCCGTTCATGTATAGATATGAGTCGTTCGTCACCTTTCTTATGCAGTACAACCAGCCCATCGGCCTTTCCTTACAAGCCGTTCTGTTCTCGCTGGCAGTGGGAAACCGTTACAACCGCCTTAAATTGGAACAGCAAAACGCAAGACAAGAGCATGCTGCACTAAGCAAGCTTCATGAAAAGCGTACTCAATTTTTTCTCAATATGAGCCATGAGACGAGAACTCCGCTTACCATTATTCTGGGTTTGATAAGACAAGTAAGACAGGATTCTCATGCTGCCAGTGTAAAACAAGTCGATCCTTTGCTCGCAGCCGTCGAACGTAATGCACGTATCTTGCTCAGGCAGGTGAATAACATGCTTCGTCTTGAGCAGTCGAAGATGTCAACAGATGCTCAGCCTATTTCGATCTGTGGTGTAGTTCCTTTGATCGTAGAGCCATTCTTGCCTATAGCCCGGAAAAAGGGAATCTCTCTTTCCTATGGTCTTTCAAAAGAATTTGAAAATATAGGGGTGCGTATCGGACAAGAAGATCTGGAATCCCTTCTCATGAATCTCTTGTCGAATGCAATCAAGTATACCCAAAGAGGAGGGAGTGTACGGATTACTGTAGACGGCTCTGTAGCTGATGGGCTCAGACTCTCTGTTGCTGACACCGGCTGTGGAATACCAAAAGAAGATCAGAGGCGAATCTTTGAACAATTTGAGGTTGTTCCCGACAGTGCTGCCATGATGCAGACCGGATTGGGCCTTCCCTTGGTGAAGCACATTATGCAAGGGTACAAAGCAGAGGTGCTTTTACAAAGTGAGGTAGCAAGGGGTAGTACTTTTACATTGGTTTTTCCCTCTGAACTATGTACGTTCTGCGTAGATAAAGAAAAAGAGGATATCCCAATGATGGCTCCTCTTTATCTATCCGAGTTCTCCCGACTTGAGAGTGATCAGGCAGTGATCCAATCTTTAGAGGCTCCTACCATCTTAATCGTGGAGGATAACGCAGATTTGCGTTGGTATGTCCAGTCGATTGTCAGCACTCGGTATCGTTGTCTTACTGCTTCCTCTGCCCAGCAAGCTCTTTCATTATTGCAAGAACATCGGGTGGATTTGATCATCAGTGACGTCATGATGCCTGCCATGGATGGTCATGCGTTGCTCAAACAGGTAAAACAGTACAGCAAGGAAGATCCAATACCCTTGATTTTCCTTACAGCCCGCGATTGTATGGAGGAAAAGATCGAAGCTCTGAAGGAAGGAGCCATACGGTATATTACCAAACCCTTTGAGGCAGAGGTTCTTTTAGCCGTTGTTGATTCGATACTCACTCATGATAAGCTTCTTAAGGATGCTCGCAATGAGCAATTTCGTCAAAAACTATCGGTTTTGCTAGAGGAGCTTGAGCGACCTGTAACCCGAACTGAAAAACCTATGAGCCTTGAGCATCTTAAGAATACCTGCAAGCTTTCAGAGCGGGAGATGGATGTGCTTCGACTGATCGTACAAGGAAAAAGTGATAAGGAGATTGCTTCAGCTCTAACCTTGTCGGTCAAGACAGTTGCCAATCATAACAGGAACATCTATTCGAAGTGCAGCGTCAACGGTAGGTATGAACTACTTTCAAAACTATCGTCGCACCACTAGCTTCAAAACAGGTATCTATGACAGTATTCTGAATATGATTGATACATTTTTACAGGCCTTGAAGGACCATCCGGATGTGGATGCGCTTGTTATATCCGGTTCAAAAACAGGTTTGGTCAGTGACTCGCTCTCTGACTGGGATATCTATGTCTATAGCGAACAGGTTCTTGATCGTGGCTTTCGCACTACGCTCAAAGAGCGTTTTGCCAAAGAAGGAGAAGTAGGCAACGACTTCTTTGGTGAAGGCGATGAACTGTTCTTACTCGATGACACCGTCGTTGATGTCATGTACCGTAGTCTGGATTGGGCAGAGGCAGAAGTGAAACGAGTGTGGGTTGATCATCAGGCGTCGGTTGGGTACTCCACTGCCTTTCTTCATAATATTAAGACCTCATCCATCCTCTATGATCGAAGCAATAGGTTCAAGAGCTTGCAAGAACAGCTCAAACAGCCCTATCCACTTCAGTTGGCCCGAGCAATCATCGATAAGAACTACCCCTTGCTTAGAACCAAGCTTACAGCCTCTTTCTTGGAGCAAATCGAGCATGCAATAGCACGAGCGGACTACGTTTCCTGCATCCATCGAACGGCAGCCTTATTGGCCAGCTATTTCGACGTTCTGTTTGCCCTGAACAGACAGACGCATCCCGGAGAGAAGCAGCTGGTGCTCTGGGCTCGGAAAACGTGCTCGTTACTACCGTATCAATTTGAAGAGACCCTTGAATCTGTATACCATCATATGGCTTCTCCTATGCTCCCTTCAGCCTTGGATGTCCTGCTTAACCATCTGCATAGGTTGTTGCTTGAAAACTTATATCTTCTCGACGAATAGTAGGATGCAAATACAGGTCTATCTCAAAGAAGCGTTGCCAAGGAAACAAGATGCGTTCTATGTGCACTGAATACTTCGAGTAATACGTAGGAAGTAGTCTTTTTGCTGTTTTTTCAAGTTTCTCTAAGACGCTTCTCCTGTATTGTGCCTTGTCATCTGGTAATGTGTTTCTTTCTTGCATCTCTTCTGTACGGATAATCGATTGATACACCCAATCATCAAGCAACCTGTATGAGAGAGTGTCTATCCGTGATTGTTCGTCAGGAAAAAGCAATTGTAGAACAGCAGCAGATATGACAGTTCCGATGGTATTGCCTGAAGTATTCCATCCCGCGTATGAAAGGAGCGTATCATACATACAATGCTCATCGACTGCTTTGAGCAATGAAGAATCTCCGCCGTTGGCGTAGGCTATATCTGCTATCGCAAACGGTAAGGCGTATTGGTTTGTTACTTCCTTGAGATGTCTTATAAACGTGTCTCTCTCTCTCGGCGTTTGATCCCTTGCTTCCTGCATAGGGAAGGCTCCTGTATTGATGGCCAACACACAATCAGCGTTTTTCATCTCCGTAGCCAGCATAGCCCCCGATACAAGCATATGGTTTTGGATACTCTGTATGAGAGAAACACCCTCATATTTTGCAATTTGCCCTGATGCTTGCATGTTGTCAAATAAAAGGCCGAAGGAGATGGGTTTCTTGGTTTTCTCAACTTGGTCAACGATGCTGCGACAGACTAGGGAGCAGCCCACTTCATCTGCTCCAGGATAGGTGAGCACAGCGTCGGAAATGCCTAACTCTTCCAAGCGTTTATAGGCTTTCTGTTTGTCAGTGGGGCCATATCCGAATTCTGCTGTATCGTCTTGAGGGATAACAAAGAGATCTACAACACCTTTGGCCAGCAGCTCTGCGGCGCTGAGTAATAGGGAAAGATTGGTCTCTCTGCGTTGTTCAAAATCGAAGAGTACCGTCGATGGTACTGCATGCTCAATTTCCTTCAAGGAGTGTGATTCTGTTTCAGTTAATCCTTTCTTTTGTAATTTATCTTTGAGAAAGGCCTTCAGGAATATTTCCTTCCCATATTCATCATAGTACTCGGGTTCTTCCTCCGAACTGGAATAAGCTGGAGTTCTTAGGATAAGTCCAAAAAGATACAGTTTCAGGGTTCTGGTTTTTCGTATGTCAGTAACTAGTTTTTCGAACCGTGCAAGACGCTGCATAAGCAATGCTGGGTCTGTATGGTGGATTCTGCTTGGAAGCAATCCTCCATATATGAGCATTTCCAAGGAAATGATTGCAGCATCGGCATGTCGAAGCTCCTCCTGCAACCAACTCCAAATTGCTTCGATGTCAGCACTCTGTTTCTTATTTCCTAAGAGAGATTTTGGGACAATTGTTACTTGGTTCGCTACGTCTTTTGGAAGCTGCAATAGGGGAAAACGATAATTACAGGGTCTCTCGTCGAGGGGAAGATATATGATGGTCATGTCGATATGCTCCGTTCTTGAATGATAAAACTAAGGATCTCTTTGCTCTTGCATGTAATCTTATACATACCTGTTTCATCGCAAGACCAGCTATCAAGCAGAGGCCTGTCCAAGAGATCAACCTTCTGCACCGTGGAAAAAGGAGAAAATATAACAGTAGATGTGATAGCCTTGGAACTAGTATTCAACAGGCGAATCAGGAAGCTTGTATCACTGAATCTATACAGGGCTTGATGAATTAGTTGCATATCGGTCAATGTGCAAACAGGTTGTGTTATAGTGCATTTTGTACCTTGGTGACTGATGAGAGGGATTCTGAAGAGTTGTGAGGTAAGTAAAGCTGATGAGCCTTGGTCGGTGGACAGAGCCAAGTCATAGTGCAAGGTTCCAATCAGTTGAGCTTCTTGCGTTCTGACTTGAGGTCCTGCTCCGCCTCCGCGTTGCAACAGCGCGCCTTTTGAGAGCATGCCGACACTTCTGAGAAGTATCACTGACAACCTCCCATCCGTATGCAGATCATATCCAAAATTACTATTGCTGAAGAAGCTTACCTTTGCTGCGGAGACAAAACTGGAGGCCGGCCATTCATTGGGGTAGGATTCTTTTTGTACAACTACTTCTTCAAATATTTCATTGCGATGCTCTCTTTGCACGATGTCAAACGGAATATCGGCCAGACTTGATTTCTCAGCACCCTTGCTTCCAAGAAGCAAGCGCAATCTCTTGTTTTTACTTTGGTTGATTACCAGCAGAGACACTCTGACAAATGTATCATGCTTTCTTAATTCTAGCTTTGCCGAAACTGTAGTTCCATCTTCAAACGCGTACTCGATTGTACAACTGCCTGCCAATTCGGAAGTTCTGAAATCCGTTACCGATAAGACAATTGGAGAGTAGGAGATTGATGCTGATGGACTGCTTGTATAACTATCCCCGAGTTCAGGTTCTGCGATGAGCTCCATACAATTCTCAATCCATGCTTCTTCAGGGTTCCTTATTGCAACGCTTCCGTCCTGGGAAACAGAGAATGCAAGGAATTCATTTGAGTATCTGAATATATTGCTTGGCTTGCTCAGTGTTTCTGATGGATACTCTGCTCTGATGGTATATGATGAGGCTTGCATTGCCGGTATGGTCAGTTCTGCTAGTACTCTATACTCAACAGAGTCTTTCCACTGGGGAGGATACTCAAATTCACTAAAGAATCCATCTGTTTCCCTTCTGCTGATAATTTCTGTGGGTACCTTCTTGCTGCATTGTTCCAATCGTAAAGAACCTTTATCAACGTCATTGGGGATGGTTATTACCAATTCAGAGATAATTGTTCTGTCTCTTGGGATGGTATTGAAGACAAGGACCATATCATTGAATACATAGGGATTGTGACCAGCCATTCTTCTCGTCATATCCTTTATCTGTCTTGTTGCAGCGGAGATGACTTGATCAAACCGACTTTTATTTTCTCTATGTACTTCATCGGTACTGCAGCCGCCTATGCTGTCATGAGCATGGTTCTGTATAAGTGTCTTCCAAAGATGTTTTCGATGCTCAGGATATCCATCAGAGAAAGCAGTAAACAAGGTCAACGGTTCCAAGATATCAATTAAAAGCGTTTCAGCCTCACCGTTGAGTATTTTTAAGTCCATTCTGCTGCTGTTGATACCACTGAGAAGATATGATTTTCTGTTGTCTCTTAGCTCACCTTCAATGACCGGAGCCTCGATAAGCGAGTTTCTTAGTCGTCTCATCGCCTCATCCAGAGAGGTTTCCTCAATGTCCCACCCCTCTTCAAATGTGGATAATTCGTTTTTCAATATATGAATTCTATGAGATACATCTGAAGGTGGCATGGTATGGTCAGCCCCGGAAAAAAGGACAATTGGAAGGTTCTTTGCATGTAATCGGGTGTTCTTAACGAACTCTTTGGTTTTTTCTACATAATCATCATGATGCAGGAAATCATTGTAATATCCTGAAAAGAGAGGAATGGCATGCAAATGCAAACAGCTTCCCTCTTCAGATTTCCACCATAGATTCGTGCATGGCTCCTGAATCCCTCTCGATAGGACGATAGAGTGAAGGTCAAATAATTTTGCCATTTGCGGTAATTGGCTGATATGCCCGAATGAATCAGGGAGGTACAGTACGTGTGAAGGGGTTTGAAATTGCTGGGAGTACCTGATTCCTGTTTGAAGGTTTCTCACCAATGACTCTCCCCTGATGAGGAACTCATCCGGAGAAATATACCATGGACCAATTTGGATTTTTTCCTCAGCAATCAGGTTTTTCAAGTCATGCATCAGTGCAGTATTTGCTACCAAGGAAAGATCTTCGATCACGCTGGTCTGTCCATCGAACAAGAAATATTCCAAATTTTGTTGTTGAAACATTTTTACTACGTGTTCTGTGCCTCTGAGCAGTCTAAATCGAAAATCACCGTAGCTTCTGTACCATTCACGATCCCAATGCGTATGGTTTATAATGAGTAATGTGTTGCGCATGTGATATGTCCTAGCCTTTTACAGCACTGGCGATTCCGCCATCGATGAAATGTTTTTGGTTTGCTACAAAAAAGACAAGTACAGGGAATACTGCCAATAGTGCTCCAGAAGCAATGAGCCTCCAGTCATTGGTAAAGGTTCCTTGGAGTTTTTGGACCCCTAGCGGTACAGTCAACAGCGATGGGGATTCCAATACCAGTAAAGGCCAAAGGAAGTCACTCCACATGTTTATGAATGTAAATATGGCAAGTGCTGTAATGGCTGGCTTTATAATTGGAACGAGCACCTTGAAGAGAACTTGGAAAGAATGTGCTCCATCCATGAACGCTGCTTCCTCCAGGCTTGACGGTACCGTCAACAATGATTGTCTGATTAGGAATATGCCAAAAGCCGTGACCGAGTTGGGAAGAATTACTCCGAGAAGTGAATTCTTCATGCCCAGATTCACTATCAGGACAAAATTTGGAATCATGGTGAGTTGGACAGGAATCATCATCGTCGAAAGAATAGCAAGGAAAATGATATTTTTTCCTTTGAATTTCATTCGTGAAAGCGGATATGCTGCTGTTACTGCCAATGTGGTATTAAGTACAACGGTGGCTGCTACCACGATCAGAGAATTTTTATAGTAGGTCATCATCGGGATAGTCTGAAAGACCTTGGCAAAGTTTCCTAATGTCACCTCTTGCGGGATAAACCTAGGCGGCATGCTGAATATGTTTTCACTTGGTGATTTCAATGCAGTCGAAAGCAGCCAGAGAAAAGGGACAATTGAAATGGCAGAGACCAGGATAAGCAACGCATATTGTATGATTCTATGACGAATGACGTGCCAGTGCTCTTTTTTGAGGAGTGCTCTTGTTTTCATCAGGATACCCCTTTATATTTCTGCTCGCTGATCTTGATGCTGATGAAACTGAACATGAACAGGATCACGAACAAAACTACACCGATGGCGCTGGCGTATCCAAAGTTGAGTTTGTCAAAAGCTCTATCATAGATTTCAAAAACCAACGTACGGGTAGTCCCAAAGGGACCTCCGCCGGTCATTACATATACCTCGTCAAAAACTTTCATGGCTGCCATTGATGACATGATTGCGACTACAGCCATGGTAGGGGCGAGAAGAGGGATTGTAAGACTGACCAATTGCCTAAAGCGTGACGCTCCGTCGATTGTTGCAGCCTCATAAATATCTGAGCTGATACTCTGAAGACCTGCAAGGTATATCACCATGTAGTATCCAATTCCTTTCCAGATGGTTACCACCATGACAGCATATAACGCAGTCTTGGGATTTGTGAGATACGAAACAGGTTCCTTTAAAATGCTTAGCACCTCTACAAGCAAATAGTTCAAAATGCCTCTGTCTGTATACATCCATTTCCAAAGTATTCCCGCCACAACCATACTCGTAACAACGGGAAAATAGATGATGGTACGAAATGCATTCACCCCTCTTAAAGTTCTGTCATTTACAAGAACAGCAACCAATAAAGGCAAGATGACCAATGAGGGGACGGCAACCAGGAAATATCTGAGACTGTTGGTGAAAGCTGTATAGAAAGAAGGATCTGCTCTCAGACGCTTATAATTTGCCAGTCCGGTCCACTTCGGAGGAGAAAGCAAATTATATGAAGTAAAACTGAATCCGACAGCTCGTATCAGAGGGAAAAAAACAAACAGTCCCAAGATGACCATGGTTGGGAGCAGATAGAGATAGGGTTCAGCCGGTTTGTGTAATTTCATATATCAGTGTTTCTCCCCTATGTAGCATGTTACACACAAAGATTGTTGTCCATTATAGTACAGGGCCTATATAGGCCCTGACTAGGAAAAGATTTATATACCTATTGCAAAAGTGAATTTGCTTTATTTTCAGCCTCCTGCAGAACCGTAGCGGCGTCAGCATGACCGGTAACGGCCTGGGCAAAAGCAGTGATGAATGCATCGCGGATTTCCGGCCAGTTCTGTATCGGCGGGAAGATTACCGTACCAACAGAGACTTCTTTCGCACTCATGATTCTTGCAGAGGTCGAAGCTTCACCATCTTGCAGACTGAAGAACTCATCATTCAATGCAGCCTTTGTGGAAGGAACAATCGCTCCTGCTTTTTTTGCAAAAACGAGCTGGTTTTCATTGTTCGTAAGGAACTTTGCAAATGCCAAAGAGGCATCAACATGCTTTGAGGATTTTGGAACAGCAATATTCATTACTGCAATGTTTGACTTGCCGTTCACACCCTTGATCTGGGGAGCCACCCTGGTAGCCTCATATACTGACTTGGAGTTTTCTTTGATCATCCTGGCATGAGAGGTGCCACCGAAGAACATGGCAAGTTGACCCGCTCCATATAACTGTATGGCTTCTCCCGTCCCTGATTTTGAGGAGATGGTCTGGCTTGGGATGAGTTTTTCATCAAGCATTCTTTTGTAGTACACTGCCGCATCCCGGACAGCCTTTGTGTTGAATTGTGCTTTAGTGAAATCAGTATTGAATAATCTGATCCCCATTCTTTCCAGTTCTTCCATAATGAACTGGTCTTGGAAGAAGGTCATATATCCATATGAGCCAGTTTTCTCCTTGATAGCCTTTGCATACACATACAGCTCATCAAAACTGGTAGGAGGAGTATTGGCATCGAGTCCGGCTTTCTTGAAGATGTCGGCATTATAGTAGACCATGTTGCTTGTTATGTACCAGGGGAGTGCAAATACGACATTGTTATATGTGCTTGCTTCCCAAGTTCCAGCAAAGAAATCATTTTTTACATCAGCGGCTGCTTTGTTCATGTCAACGAGCAAGTCGTTTTGTGCAAGCTTTTGACTGAATGGCAGGTTCAGGTTGATGACGTCCGGCAAGGTATTGCTTACAGCTGCAGTCAGAACCCTGGTTTCCATATCTCCCCAGGGTACATCCACCCAGTTGACTTTAACATTTGGGTTCTTTGCTTCAAATTGTGCAATGACATCGTTCAGATAGTCATCGAAGGTTGGCGATAGGCTCATGGTCCAGAATGTAATCTGTTGTTTTTGATCCGCCATTTCCTGGGTTCCTTTTCCCCATAGGGCTGTGGATATGAGGCACAGCACTACCAAAATACGCATAGCTTTTTTCATTTACTCCTCCTTGAGTTACAATTGCTTCAACGTTAAATCATATCTTAGATCAACGTTGAAGCAGTTGTCAAGAAGATTGTGAAATCTCAAATACACATACTGATAGTCTGTTGACTTGTGATAAAATTGTTCTTACTATTCAGGCAAATGGTTCATCGTTGTAGTGCACGAAGGAGAAGCAAATTATGGAGGAGCATCGGACGACTCTCAAGGATATCGCAGCAGTAGTCGGGGTGAGTGCCCGAGCTGTTTCTGCAGCCCTCAATGGTACAGGTCGTATCTCTCAAGAGATGAGAGAACGGATTCAGGAAGTAGCTCGTCAGATGCATTATCGTCCTAACCTCCAAGCCAGAGGCCTGGTTCAGCAACGCACGTATCTGTTGGGTACCGTATTCCCTTATGCAAATGTCAGCTTTTTCAATGATATTATCAGTGGTATCGAAGAGCGATGCACACAAGCAGGGTATGATATGTTGCTTGGCAATGCCAACCTTTTACATGAGAAAGACGAAGAACGTGCGCTCAGTAGGATGATCCACAGAGGTGTTGATGGAATTATCTGTGCTCCGGACTATCGTGAAATAGATTTGTTTAAGCAAATTGAGCAACACGGACCCCCTACCATCCAAGTAATGACTCGAATTGATCAATCAGGGTTGCCTTTTGTCGGTGTCGATAACGTTTTTGGCGGATACCTTGCAACAAAGCATCTGCTGGACCTAGGGCACTCCAAAATAGGATTCCTGGCTTCTTCTCGTGTGCATTATTCCGAGATTGAGGATAGGTATGCTGGATTTTTACGAGCATTGGTAGAGCAGGGTATTCAATTGGATGTATCCTCTTTCACGGTAAAATCAGAACTGACTGTTGAGGGTGGGTACGTGGCCACCAACAGATTGCTCGACCAAAATCATGACATTACAGCTATCTTTGCTTCAACTGATTATGCGGCAGTTGGCTCTTTGCGGGCAATCTTGGAGAGGGGTTTAAGGGTTCCTGCAGATATTTCTGTGATTGGGTATGATAATCTGTCTATCGCAGAACACCAGAGCTTGCACCCTTTGACCACCATTGCCCAACCAAAAAGAGAAATCGGCATCAAAGCATTTGACATGTTGGAAGCAGTCCTTGCTGGACATGCACAAGAAGATATCATAATGAAACCCTCCTTGAAGGTAAGATCAACAACTGGTCTGGCAAAACTGAGATAGGTGTGCAAAGGAAAAGACGAGTATGGAATCCCTGTATACAGATGTTTTGGTAATCGGAGCTTCTGCTTCTGGAGTATGTGCAGCTCTGTCTGCAGCTCGTCATGGTTGTAATGTCATACTGACAGAAGAGACTTCATGGGTTGGCGGCATGCTCTCTGCTGCAGGGGTAAGTGCTTTTGATGGAAATCATCTTCTGCCTTCCGGTTTGTTCGGCGAGTTCAGAAAACATTTGTTGCAATACTACGGGTCAGCACAAGAACTTGCCACAGGTTGGGTGAGCAATACTCATTTTGAGCCTCATGTAGCTCATCAGATTCTTTCATCGATGCTGCAAGAGCAAGAATCAATCAGGCAATACATGGGATATAAGCCTATCGAGATCCTGAAGAAAAGGGATGAGGATGTGGAGCGTGTCGTAGGAGCAGTATTCAACAGTTCTTCACAGGGAGCCATTCGCATTGAGGCTGCTGTAACAATTTTTGCAGATGAGTTCGGAGATTGTGTTGGTTTATCTGATCTTCCTTGGCATGCAGGCCTCGAGGGAAGATCGGCATTCAAGGAAGAGCTTGGACCTGAAGAACCTCTTATGCATCCTCAGGACTTCACGTGGACCGCAACAGTGGTTGTGCAGCAACCCATACAATTTGATCAGGATGCGTTACAGTGGACTCGGTCAGGAGAATTTTCCCAAATTCTTGGTTCTCCGCCGATCTCTTTGAATCGTTTTCTCGCCTATGGTGCCCTTCCTAATCAGAAGGCTATGATCAATTGGCCCATACGAGGCAATGACTTTTACGCAAATTATCTAGATCCTTCTGTCGATAGAGAACTCTTATGGCAAAAAGCAAGAAAGAAAACCCAAAGGTTGGTGCATCTGCTTCAGTCTTCTTTGCAATCGGGTTCAATAGTCTTTGCTGAGGATGAATATCTTGAAAAGGGAAACAGCGGGAAGTCTGATGGGTTGGCCTTGATTCCTTATATCCGTGAAGCGCGAAGAATATTTGGTATCGAAACATTAACGCTCAACGATGTATTGAAAGCGGATGAGAGTCCCTTGTTTGAGTACTCGATTGCTGTAGGAGACTATCCTCTTGACCATCATAGAGAGCAAGACCCTGAATGCAAGGAAATTCAATTTCCACCGATACAAGCATTCGGTATTCCCTATCAGACTCTATTGCCTAAAAATTTGGAGCAAGTGCTGGTTATTGAGAAATCAATATCTGTTTCAGGATTGGTAAATGGAGCAACTCGTTTACAGCCAGTGGTGATGCAATTGGGGCATTGTGCCGGTATTGCAGCAGCTATGGCCGTTAAAGAGAGAATAAGTCCTTCAAAAATCAATATAGAAGATCTTCAATACTCTCTATTGCAGCAAAACGGGTATCTAGTTCCAACTCATGATGTGTCTATAGATGATCCTGATTTTATCCCGATACAATTGGCTGTGCTTAATAAAGTTCTTTTGTTGCATAGATTGTCAGATAATTGGGTCAATAAAGGTTTTGCTGAGCCTGATAAGGATATCGAATATGAAGGGGAACGCATGACACGCAGGGAAGCCGCTCGTAGGTTTTTTGCATCAAAGTATGGTATTCCCAAGAATAAATAAAAATAACATACCGAAACAGTACAAAATACAAGTCTTTTCTGCTAGCATTCCTCTCATATTTTAAAATGTATTGAGGAACCCATGGGAAAAAAGAAAATTGGAAAGAAGATCCTGAAGATAGTGGCGTGGTTTTTTGGCCTTTGGGCCTTGCTTCTCATAGTCTCCTCGATTTTGCATGCCACGTATTTTTCCAACCGCTACAAGCAGGTTGAACCATACGGAAGGCTTGTTGATGTCTTTGATGGACAGATGCATGTGTACACACAAGGTTCTGCAGAACGCACTATCGTCTTGCTACCTGGAATGGGAATCCCGCTTCCCTCTGCTGACTTTGGGCCGCTGATGAGACGTTTCAGCGAAGAGTATACCGTGGTTGTTGTAGAGTATTTCGGGGTAGGGTTCAGTAGTGGTACATCTCGCGAAAGGACCAGTGAAAACTACGTAGAAGAGATTCGGCAAGCCCTGAAGAAGGCTGGAATTCCCGCTCCCTATGTACTGATGGGCCATTCCATCTCCAGTGTATTTTCTGAGCACTATGGGGCCATGTATCCAGATGAAGTGGAAGCTGTCATCAGTCTTGATGGAACCTCGACTGCATTCTATGCCCCTGCACCAGCGATCATGGCCAAGGTGCTACCGATTGCCAAGGGTGCTCAAGCATTAGGCATTTCCAGTGTGCTCGGTCCCTTGGTGACCAATAAAAAGGATGCTCGGTCCCTTGGCTATACCGACTCAGAAATAGATGCTATGTTGATTTTCGGTGGTTTTGTAATGAACGACACCTTGATAGCACAGATGATTGGTTCATCTGAGTTTGTTGCACAAACCATGAAGCTTCCCTTTCCGCAGGATATTCCTTACTTCAAGATTATCGCCAGAGACACCTTTGAAACTGAAAACAAGCAGTTGCCGATGGCCCCGGATGAGTATCAGTATCAACACCTAGAGAGGATCGGTGCTCATGCCCAGTATGAAATTCTTGACGGAAATCATTTTATCTATCAGGCAAATGTAGAGCCGATATTCAAGATTGTTCACCGGTTTCTTGATTCTCAGCTTCAATGACCGTCTCCCTCAGTGTTGATTGAAGCTGGGCAATCAGGTTGTTATCAAGCATAGCTCGTCTTGGGCATCGTCCAGTCAGCCGCGATTGAACGCAAGCCAGCAATGTCAGGCATTCATGCTCGATGAAACGGTGGATATAAATCTCTCTGCAAGAGAGCTCTACCGTTTGTTTGCAGATGGCTGAAAGACTACTCATGTTCCATGCCATTCATTAAGCTGGTCTTCCCGTCTCGATAACCAATCCGCTTTTCCAATACCTTCTTTGCAGAGATTTAGAATTCTTGGAGTGCCCTATGTGGAATCTAAGCGGTAAAAAACGAATATTCAGCTGTTTTTAGGTGTTTTTATGAATATTCACTTATAAAAAGTGAATATTCGCTATAAAGTGAAAATATATGAATACGGGAGGTTCAAGCCAATGAAATACGAATCCGAGAGGATCGAGTTCAAGAGCCAATGGAACGAGGCTTGCTGCAAAGAAATCATAGCTTTCGCAAATTCAGATGGTGGAACCTTATACATCGGAGTTGATGACAATGGTATTGAGGTAGGAATGAAAGCAGCGGATGAAACCTATACCCAAATAACCAACACCATTAGGGACAGCATTCTTCCCGATATTACCATGTTCATTAACTATACACTTAAAGAGAACCTCGTTCTTATCATTGAAGTGTCTGAAGGCTGTAATAAACCCTACTATTTGCATAAGAAGGGATTGAAGCCCTCTGGAGTGTATGTAAGGCAGGGTGCTTCTTCGGTACCCGCTTCGCAGGAACAGATACGACAGATGATAAAGGATTCCAATGGTGATGTGTATGAAGATATGCGCTCATTACTGCAGGATATCACCTTCGAGCAAGCCAAGGAAACGTGTAAAGAGAAGGGTGTGACTTTGCAGAAGGAGCAGTATCTAAGACTTGGAATCATCGATCAGTCACGATTGTACACGAATGTGGGTCTGCTGCTTTCAGATCAGTGCAAGCACACCATAAAGGTAGCAGTATTCGCTGACGAAGCCAAAACCCTATTTAAGGATGCCAAGGAGTTCAAAGGGTCAGTTCTCAAACAATTGAAAGACACGTATTCCTATCTCATGCTTTGCAACCAGAACCGACCACAGATCAATGGCCTGAATCGTATTGATCATTATGATTATCCAGAGTTGGCAATTCGTGAAGCGCTCTTGAATGCAATCGTTCATCGAGACTACGCCTATAGCGGAAGCATCATCATCAACATCACAGACAAGCAGATGGAGTATATATCGATCGGAGGTCTTGTCTCAGGTTTGACCCTAGCTGATATAGGAACCGGCATTTCCCAGCCTCGAAATTGTCGTATTGCTGATTTTTTCCATCTTTTGGGCTTTATTGAAGCTTATGGAACCGGTGTGCGGAAGATACATGAAATGTATACAGATTCTGAGGAGCCTGTTCGAATCGAAGTCACGCCAAACACCTTCAAGATTATTCTGCCTAATAAGAATGAAAACCGAAGGAAGAGACTCGACTTCGAGGTTGTTCAGGAGCCGAAGATCAGCTTTGGGACACACGCCCAGATCAAACTGATCCGCACACAGATTCAAAGAAACGGCTTTATTACTGATGAAGAGGTGCAGAATTTGCTTGGTGTTAAGAAGACGCGAGCCTTTATCCTTATGAGGCAAATGCTTGATGCAGGTCTGATCGAGGTTCAAGGGCGTGGGGCAGGCAAGAAGTATTCGCTACCTGATGCGCCCCTAGCATGATCTGCAGGGCAATTTTGTTTTTTTGGGATAGAGGGAATAAGGCAGATCGCAACAGGGCTTTGCAAGCTTGTGCGGCAACTCAAGGGAATTCTCTAGTATATTCCCTATTTCAAAATCATCGCTCGCTCATGCCCAGCATGAGATTCTTGACGGAAATCATTTTATCTATCAGGCAAATGTAGAGCCGATATTCAAGATTGTTCAGCAGTTTCTTGCTTCTCAGCTTCAATGACCGTCTCCCTCAGTGTTGATTGAAGCTGGGCGATCAGGTTCATGTCTTGTATATCGCCCTGCACTGCTATACAGAGCTTGTATGCCTTGATGGCCCCGATTTGCTGGCGGTATGATGTTTTTGAGGTAGCATGACAACAACTTTTTGAGGTTACA
>CAZJMG010000046.1:0-27447 GCA_964547185.1 uncultured Sphaerochaeta sp. | reverse complement strand
AATCTGTATATTTATACGATTAAGATTTAGTCATAGGCTATTATGAAATTGCCTCCAAAATTATAAAATTGATGATAAAACCTTCGAGAAGGAGAAATTTGAGGCAAGTATAGCAGCTTCCCTTGCTTTAGAATCCTTATGCAGGAAGCGCTCTATTGAAGTGTTGGTCCTCAATGATATAGATGCAATATTGCTTGAGACTATTGGCCTCAGACCGGGGTTCACCCCAACGGTGGGAACTGAGGATGTTACTGTTGTTCCCGAGGGTGATATCGGAGGAGCTCTTGCTGTATATGTCCTGAAACAACTTATCCATAAACCAGTTCAATTTATTGAACCATTTCATATAGACTATGAAAAAGATGTCTTTGCTGCCGGACATGCAGGGCCAAACGACTATACGGATCCCAATGGTAAAACCATCATCAGTAGAGATGAACGTTTTGCTAAAACGTCATACACCTATGCAGGGGCTCCTTTTGCCTGGCATGTTATTGGAGAAGGAGAAAAAACACTCCTTCATATTTCAGAATGTAATGGCCGATATAAAATGGTCAGTTCTGTAGTCGATGCACAAAAGTGTAATCACCATCTTGCAGGGTATACACATGGCATATTCAAACCACGAAATTCCTGCAGAGAATTTTTCCAGTCACTCCTGGATATCGGAGTTACCCAGCATTTTGCTGTTACAGAAGGCGACCAGAGCGAGTTGCTCCAACATTTTGCACATATCATGAACTTCACATATCATAAGGTATAGATACATGGCATCTATTACCCGTGATACGTTATACGATATTCCTGGATATCGCTTGAATGCAGCAGGTTTTACTGCATTCATTTGTCCAAAAATGGGAGCAAATTGCATTGAATTCTCAAGCGACCGAGCCTCATATTTACGGACACCTATGAGTTATTCCAATCTTAGGGAAAACCCCAATTTGTTTGGAATGCCGATACTCTTCCCGCCTAATCGTATTCAAAATGGGAAGTTCTTTTTCAATGGTACAGAGTACCTCTTTCCCATCAATGAACCAAAACGAGGTCATCATATACATGGCCTACTTAGCAGTTCTGAATTCATTCCACTCGATAGATGGTTTACGAACAACAATGCATTTCTCTCGTTCTATTTTGAAGCTACGCAAAAAACACCTTATCTTACTTTTCCTCACGCTTTCAAACTGACAATTACATACCTACTTGATAATCATGGACTCACGCAACATCTGATACTACAAAATAAATCACATACGGACATGCCGTTTGGCTTAGGGCTTCATACAACATTAAACAATGCATTCTTGTTTGGGACTAATGCTCACGACTACCTCTTGAAAATTCCTGTGAGCCAAGAAATCCACTTCGATAAAAACACCATTATACCTACAGGAGAAAAAAGTACGACCCAACTGTCAAGCATGCTCAATGTAGGGTCGCTTTGCCCTCAGTCAATAAAACTCTCAAATCTTTTTTCTGTGAAAAAAGAGGAGATACGAGCAGCGGTGTATATACACGTCCCTACAACTGATGCACTAATGTACAAAATTGAAAAACCTTATGACTATTGGATGGTGTATAATGCGGACACAGAGCAAGAATTCCTTTGCCTGGAACCCCAAAGCTGGATTATTGATGCCCCAAATTCTCAACTCACACATCACCATACGGGATTCAGGACTCTTTCACCTGATGAAAGTATAACACTTGCATGTTCATTGCAACCAACAAAGATGTTTAAAACCTTTTGCTAAATTATAACCGACGGCACGCATGAATATCACACGTACCGCCCGATTGTGCATTGTTTACACTCTAAAAAGAGATTCAGCCCTTGAAGGTACCAGGAAGGATTAGGTCGCCGTAGGTTTCCTTTGCCTTGTTGATCCTTGCAATTGCAGCATCCCAATAGTCGAAAATCTCTTGAGGAGTATTGGGATCCATCTTCTTGTAGTAAGCCTTGGTTCTCTCAAGCTTCTCGATCCACTTGGTGCAGCGGAAGGTGAAGAGGTAGTCATACTTCTCCTTGGAGAACTCTTCATCAAGATGCTCTTTGAACAGGGCCTTCAAGTCTTCGTAATGGGGGATTTTTCCGGTGGGGGTGTCGTATGCATCATACTCACCGTGGATTCTTCCCTCTGCCCAATGCAGCCATACCTTCTTTGCCAGTTTGCTGGTCATGAAATGACCATTCTCATCACGCATGAAGTAGTTGTTGCTGAAAATCTTGGGGGTATCCTTCACCCCTTCACCAAAGGCAATATTGTTCATGGTATAGGTGCCCAGAGGATAAGAGACAAAGTCCATGTTTGCCATCGGACTAGGAGTACGCACCCCTTCCTGACCGAGGGTTGCACTGGTGGTCTCACTTTCCAAGGTTGCGGCCTTCATGAGGATACCATCTCTCCAGTTCGGGGATTCCTCAACAGGGACGGTGATGTCGCTGTCGCGTCCACCATAGAGAATACCCTCGACCTTCACACCATTCTTAGCTTCAAAACCGGCCTTGTCGATGTTGTCAAGGTAGTCGAGACGCATGGTGTATCGAGCATTGCCATGGGCGACGCCTACTTCCTTGTCGTTTGCGTCCTTTACACCCTTCTTCCATTCACCAAAGTGGTTTCTTCCTTCTTCAGGGGCCTGTACACCCATACCCAACCAGTAAGGCTTGTTGTCCGGGCCTCTGAGCACGTTGGAGAAGATAACCTCCTGATCGATCATCAGGTTCTTGAAGATGACAGGGTCATCCTGCTCATTGACGTCCTTAATGATACCGAACATACCGAACTCTACGTTTACAGCCCGGAATTCGCCATCGATGTTCCTGAAATAGGCAATGTCGTCACCGACGATCTGCTCACCGGGAATCATGGCAGTAGAGGTCTTTCCACAGGCTGAAGGATAGGCACCGCAGAAGTACGTCTTGCGATCTTTCTTCTTGTCCAAAGCAGCCATGACAAACATATGCTCACACAACCAACCTTCTTGGCCGCTCTTGTTGATGGCAAGGCGCATGGAGTGTTTCTTCAGGCCTACAGAGTTACCTGCATACTGGTCATTCATTGAATACACGATGTTATTCTGCGTATCCATATAAATTCTTCGATCTTGCAGGTTCTTGGAACAGTTGTTCTCATCAAGCTCACCTGCACTATGGATAAATCTGAAGAAATCACCCTTCTCAGCATCCTTCATCTGCAAAAAATGGTTGTACGCAGTGCGGTAAAGGATATTCTCGGAGTGAGCAACATACCAGCTATCGGTGAACTGGATGCAAGGAATCGTGAACGGGCTCTCTGTAGGACCTTCTGAGTAGAACAACACCACAGCGTCCTTGCCTTGCATGATACCTTTGGAAATGCCCATGATTTCTTTGAGGCCTTCTTCATACTCAATCGAGTTAAGAGACGCCATCTTTGCCATGTTTTCCTTGTAGACCATGAAGCGTGTGTTCTTCTTGTCGCGTGCTTGATCTCCATAACCGTCCCAGTGAATGGTTTGCTTCTTGTTTGCAAGGGTGTACTCTTCCCCTTTGGCCAGGGCTTGGTCACGCACATACTGGGTGTCTTTTTCACTGTCATCACATACATAGATGGATTTAGGATCACAGTGCTGTGCAAAGGTGCCTACAAATTCCATAACCTTTTCGTTCTGCAAGGCTTCGAGTTTTGCAAAGCTCTCTTCACTCATTTTTGATTTTAGTAATGTCTCAAACTTATTCATACCAGCTCCCTTGTTGGATATATATATGCATAGTTTCGCACTTTAGAACCTCTTATGCAATATTATAGCTGAATTTATATTCTTTTTAGAATATGTATATCAATTTCTGGTATAATTACACAGTTTTTTACTAATAATTATTACTTTGGTAAATAGCCTTATACTAATACTATTCTATTCTTTTTATAGGAATTATAACTTGCTATAAATTCTTGTAATCAAGTTATATACACATGCCTGAAAATCAAACCAAAGAAAGCTTTCCTACTTAAATACAAGGGGTGATACAGACACATATATCCTAGTTAAAAACAAGGATAACTTGGAATTGCAAAGAGAGGCCTTGCATGGTACACATATGAAAGTATTGAATTCCTTACTGGAAGACGGAAATGCCGACATCTACAAGTTCAAATGCAAAGTTAATGTCCACAGAGATCTCTACATACCTAAGTGGACGCTATGCTCCACCCCAAGTACGTCGTCACCTTGATAATCTTTCAGGGGGGAATGTCGAGGATATCAAGATAGTCCATCTACGGGATTTTCTGCTTCAAGAGCCCTTATAGATGTCTCTACACCCCTACAGGGTGTGCACCCCGCTTGCAATAGGCAAGAAACAAATCCCATTTGAGGCGTATCTCTGAACGCCAGTGTTCATCGCCCATATGATACTCATAAGGAGCAAAGTCCATAAGGAATTGATGGTCATACGCATGGCAGTACCAACTGAACATTTCACATACTTCTTCATCAACGACCAGACCTTCTTCCATCGCCCATTCTTTGAGACAAAGTTTGAGCAAACGGACGCGATACAGCAAAGAAGAAACATGGTCGGTAAGTACCTGGGCTACCGGACAACGTTGACGCAGAAAATCTACGCAAGCCTGCTGGAGACTGTCAAATAGTAAAAAAGAGTGAGGATCCCAATCATAGAAGAACTCTGGATACTCCTCTTTAACAAGCAACATAAAATCTTTCATCAAATTAATATACGTTTCTTTTTCAAGCACATCTGGACAATAAGCTCTGACAAACCGGCTGTAGGTGGAGCTTTCCCAAAGTGTACGAACATCCTCAATGTGCATCTGCATTCTCTTCTCCTCACCATCAGAGAGTCTACCACAAAACGACTCAAGCCAGGGAGCCATGAATAACGTTGAAGGAAATCTTAGTAAATTTTTAAAATTACTACACAATTTTGTTTTAAATAGTGAAGACATGCAATAAAATCAAAGATCATATTATTATATATCTAACTGAATCCAAGTGAGGAAAAAATGAAAAAATTGTTTATAGGCAGCATGATTTTGGTGGTTTTTCTGCTCTTCTCAGGTTGTGACCTCTTCAACCAATCAGGTACCGTAATGAAAGTCGTCAATGCCAGCAGTGAAACCATAGCACAGCTTGAGGTTCTTACTTATGCTGGGATAGAGAGCAGAATAGGGGCTCCAGATCCAGATCTTAATGACGCGTTAGATGGCCAGCAGCTTGCTCCAAATGCAGAAGTAACCATTGAATTGCCGCCATATCGAGCAGAAGGAGTATCTATGAAAGTGTCGGTAAAGATTGGAACTACCAACTACTCGTTGAATATCAACTATGACGCAGGTGCAAACTTTACTCTTACCTTTCATGGATCTACAGCAACTCCAAAGTTTACCATCTCCGGAGACGGAGCACAGGAGCAACCTCCTATTTGATTAAGCATAACACACTATGTTAATGCCAATTCTTTGCATCTTAGCAATCTCCTGTAGTCATTCTACAGGGGATTTTATTTTGAGAGGATACATCAAACCCAATGATATGACTTCTGCAAGTTCTTCACTTTTCCATAAAATTGAATTCATGGAGTGACAAGAAACAAAAACTACGTTATAAGTTAGTAACATGTGTTCGTGTTTGGAGTAATTGGTCATGGAGGCTTCACCCTGCTTTCTGGAACGGAAGCTTAGAACTTTTCTCCTCATCTTTCTAGTTGTGAGCATGGCCATTGCGTTTCCGACTTTGTATGTGTTCAATAGAACCAAATCAATGCTCGTCGAGGAGACTCAGAGCAAAGCAAAAGACATCGCCATCTCCATCGCTTCCTTTTTGACCAGTGATATTGAGAGATACCGAGCCCTCTCAGAAGCAGAAAATCTTGTAGACGGCAGTCCAGAACACCTCTATTACCTTCAGCTGCTTGATGTGATTCGTTCAATTAAAGTACAGGCGGATGCTGATTTTGTGTTTACCGCAAAGATGATTGATGAGCAAACCAGCGCCTATGTGCTTGACGGGGAAGACCCTCAGAGCGAACTGTTCAGTCCTTTTGGAAGCATTGACGGGATGAACCCAACAGAACTCATGGTCTACCAGGTTCGCACCCCCTTGGCAAGTGGGGTTGAAGTGGATCCTTATTGGGGCGCTTTCCTAACCGGGTATGCACCGATCATCGACTATCGTGATGATCAGGTCATCGGGCTTGTCGGCGCTGATTTCTCAGCTGATTTTCTACACATGCGCTATGTACGCATAGCATGGATTATTTTTATCTGCTTCGCTCTGCTCGATTTCTTTATTACTGCATTGCTGTATCTAATCATCCAGGTAGTACAAAACCGGGCAAACATTGATGAGCTTACCTCACTCGGTTCAAAACGGTATTTCAAAAGATCCATTGCCTGCTTGCTCAAGGAAACAAACAAAACCAACAGGCCATTCGTGCTCATGATGCTCGATATGGATGCATTCAAGGCTATCAATGATGTACACGGACACCTGCTGGGAGACCGTGTGCTGTATCTTATTGCACAAGCACTCATTCATGTCACCTCTTCAAAGAACTCCTGTTTCCGCTATGGCGGTGATGAATTTGCCATCCTTCTTGCTGATACAACCCTTGAGAAAGCAGAAAGAGTGAGGAAACAGCTCATAGCCAAGGTCAAAGCGATTGCAATCGAAGAACTCGACGAGCCCCTCTCGATCAGTATCGGGATGGCCCAGGCTGATCAAGAGAGTACTCCGGAAACGATTATTCATGAGGCCGATACCGACCTCTATGAACAGAAACGAGCCCATCATGAAGCAAGGCAATTTTCGAAGGAAAAGAAACCAATCACTTGATAGAAAAGTTTTGAAGATGTATGTATAGAGATCATCATTTAAGGATTGAAAAACAATCTATCAAATCGGATGTATTTTTTATAAATACTGGAATAGATGCCAATGGCGCTTTTACTTGTATGCTAACACCTCCTTCATGAAGTTCTTTCGAATACGGGTTTATCCAAACTATTCCCTTTGGCAAATACACTTCACGCTCTCTCTGAGACTGTTTCACAATTGGAGCTACCAAAATATCATCGCCAAACATAAACTGGTCTTCTACTGAAATTGCATGTTCATCTTCATAAAAATCAAAAAGAAGTGGACGCATGATTGGTTTACCACCATCAGAAGTCTTTTTAGCTTCACGTTGAATATAAGGACGAAGAGCTTCTCTGAAATTGAGCAGTTTCTTAATAATCTCATAAGCTTCATCTCCAAAAGACCATACCTCATTATCAGCTCCCTTCTTGGGATTCCAGGAGTCTCTCAGTCCATGCAGACGAAAAACAGGACAGAAGACACCAAACTGAAACCATCGCACAATCAACTCCCGAAAAACAGGACTGTCGATATTACCACCATAGAAGCCTCCAATATCTGTCGTCCACCAGGGAATGCCACTTGTCACCATATTCAATCCAGCCTTCATCTGAGTCTCCAAGGACTCAAAGGATGAATCAATATCTCCAGACCAAACAAGTACACCATATCGCTGACTTCCGCACCATGCTGAACGACAAAGATTCAAAGGAGATTCCACTCCATTGGCTTTCATTTGAGTATAAAAAGTCTTTTCATGCAAAAGAGGATAGATACTCGATACAGCAGATCCGTTGCCGCGATGAAACCGAAGATTATCATAGTCATAGGGGATAACCTCAGGTTCACAAGCATCCAACCAAAATGCTTGAATTCCATTTTTTAAATAATTCTCTTCAATGATATTCCAAACATACTTTCCAGCTTCAGGGTTTGTTGCATCATAGTAGTGTTGATAAGAGATTCCATTTTCATATGTATCAGTGAAGCGCATCAATGCAGAAGTTCCTCTTTCTGTTTCAATTAAATATCCTTGCTTTTCCATATGTGGAAAATGAGGACTATCGGGATTTACCGTTGGCCACACAGATACCACCGTTTGAACATTCTTATCTTTCAGCTCTGCAACCATTGCCTGCGGGTCTGGCCAACATGCTTTATCAAAATCCCAAGTACCCTGCTTCGTCCAATGGAAATAATCAATGACTATTACAGAAAGAGGAAGTTCCCTTTTCTGGTACTCCCGTGCAATGGTTAACAATTCATTCTGATTTTCATAGCGCAACTTGCATTGCCAAAAACCTGTCGCCCAAAAAGGAAGTTCAGATGGTTTCCCTGTGAGTTTGTAATATGAAGATAATATTTCAGAAGGACTGTTTCCTATGATTACAAAATAATCAATCTGATGGGTAGCTTCCATGACAAACCGAGTCCAATTACGACAGAATTCTACATGCCCAACTCCAGGATTGTTCCAGAACAGTCCATATCCCCTGCTGGAAATGTAGAAAGGAACACTCACCTGCGAATTCATCTGATGAAGTGGAAGTGACAACCCTTTCTGATCAAAAGCATTATATTGATGTTGCCCACCTCCCCAAATTTTTTCACAATCATACGCTTTAAAGTAACATTCGGCACGAAATAAATCACCTTGTAAAGCCTTGAGATTTCTCCCGCCTTCATGCAAAGCTCTCGGCGATTTATGCTCCATAATCCTTGGTTCTGCTTCACCTTTTCGGTAAAACTCCAAATATCCACGCTCGTCAAAACACACCTTGATAAGAGAAGAAGCTATACTATTTTCTTCCCTCTCAAATTCGGCTATCAATTCTTTCTGCATGACTATAGCGTCATCATAATCCTTGAATGCCGCTAATTGTGTTTGTCGGACTCTACAAATACCTTCTGCATACAATTCTACGAGTACTTTGTTTTTCTTGTCTCTGAAAAACAACATTTGTTCCATTTTTCTGCCTCCTATTCCTTAACAGCTCCGTTTGTGAGCCCCGCCACAATATATTTCTGTAGAAAAATAAAAATTAAGAGCACGGGCAATACTATAAGAGTACTGAATGCCATGATATAACTCCATTGCACTCCATATTTTGTGATAAAATTATATATTCCAGCAGTCAAGGGTCTTGCAATTTGTCTATTGAGAAATGTCAAAGAGAAAATCAAATCGTTCCATGCAAATAAAAAGCTAAAAACCATGGTCGTAATGATTCCTGACTGTGCTAAAGGTAGCATAATTCTTGTAAATGTCACAAAAGAGGAACACCCATCAATAATTGCTGCTTCTTCCATTGCTTTAGGAAGACTCTTGAAATAGGGCCTCAAGGTTACGACTACAAAAGGAATAGCTACCGTCGAGTTCGATACTATGGGTGCTATGGTCTTATTCAACAGATGTATCTGCTTAAAGATAAGAAATAACGGAGTCAGCAAAAGTGTCACAGGAAGCATCTGTGTAATGAGAAAGGAGAGAATGAAAAACTTATGGCCCTTTAGGCGAAATCTAGCAAGACCATAGGATGCCGGCGTTGCAAGGGCTATGGATATCACCATACTTGAAAGTGAAATGACCATACTATTCTTCAAGCCTCGAAAAATCGAGTAATCGCCTGACAACTGGTTGACATATGAATCGAGTGTCAGATTCTCAGGAAAAAATGTAGGAGGAATCCGAAAGATTTCTGTATCCGTCTTTAACGAACTGACCACTATCCAATATATAGGAAATAAGAAAATTATAGCTAGTAGAATGGCTGAGATATTCAGTAACAATGTACGATACGGTTTCATCAAAGGTCCTCCTTGTCGAGCATTTTGAGGTATCCTGCACTCACCAAAAGGAGGATAAGGAATAAGATATTCGCCACAGCAGCACCTTGTCCAAAGTTGAATATATTGAACGAGAGACGGTAAGAGATTGTAGATAAGACTTCAGTGGCGTTCACCGGGCCACCTCCGGTCATTACAAAAATCAGGTCAAAAACTTTGAATGTATAAATTAAACCCAACATGAGCATTGCCATGATTGCAGTTCTGATGAGCGGTAGTGTTATATGAATTAAATTATTCCATCCAGTAGAGCCATCTATCGCTGCACTCTCATACAATTCTTTTGGAATCGTACTCATACTGGTAGAGAGAAGAATCATATTGAACGGTATACCTACCCAAGTATTGGTTATGATAATACTCCAAAGAGCTAAATTTTCACTTACCAACCATCCTATTGGTTCCTTTACGATTCTGAGAGAAACCATAAGATAATTAATAACACCAATACTCGGACTCAGCATAAATTTGAACAGCATACCCGTTACCGTTAGAGGAATCATCCACGCCACAAGGACAAGACCTCTGATAGGTTTAGCCAAAGAGAAATCAAGATTAAAAAAAAGCGCAAAAATAAGACCAAACACAAACTGGAAAAGAATGCAGAAAACAGTAAAAAGAAATGTTTGTTTCAGTGCCGTCCAAAACAAGGTATCATTGAGAACCTGTCGATAATTTTCAAAGTTATTGAATACAATATTACCCGTATTGAAACTCATAATATCACTTTGCTGTAAACTCAAAAGAACATTATATACAATGGGGTATCCCACCAACATCGTCATGAATAAGATAGCTGGGATAATATATAGATAACCAGATGCATGCCTAAACTTCACTTCGACCTCCTTGATGAGGTTCATTTTCGGTTACCTTTTCATATTCGTAGAGTGTTATTTTTTGACATAAGGTATCTAAATTGATACTGCAATCAAAGACACGCTATCAAGAAAGGTGAATGATATCAAAAAAATAGACTTATCCAAGTACTCTTTAGCGCAGATAATAAAATAAAAAAGGAGCAGACGAAATGAAAAAAACAATTGCTGTCGGATTACTGGTTTTGTTCTTCGCAACCACCATGTTTGCGCAAGGAACTAATGAAAGCACTTTAGATGCGGGGTCACCCAAGACAAAAGAAAAAGTACTCATGTGGAGTTATATGGGAGGCGAAGAGGGCAAAATTTTTGCCGATTTGGCCAAGAATTACAATCAAAGCCAAGATTCCTACGAAGTAGAAATTGAGTATGTGCCTTTCTCTGATATGAAAAAGAAGTACTCAATGGGACTAGTTGCAAATGAGCTCCCAGACTTGGGTGTAATTGATAATCCGGACATGGCATCTTTTATTCAAATGGGGTTATTTGAAGACATCACAGATCGTGTTAATCAATGGGGTATGGCAGATGCCTATTTCCCTGGCCCCTTAGCATCAACCATGCTTAATGGGAAAAATTACGGATTACCTTTTACTAGTAACTGTTTGGCGCTGTTCTATGACAAAGACTTGTTCACAGAACTCAACATCGAAGTTCCTGAGACCTGGAATGAGCTTTTAACGGTAAGCAAAGTCCTTAAAACTGCCAACCGATACCCTCTTGCCCTCAGTGCAGTGAAAACTGAAGAAGGAGTATTCCAATATCTTCCATGGTATTTATCCACCGGAGCAACCGTTGAAAATCCATCTTCAGAAGAGGGAATCCGAGCTATGGAATTCTTTGAAATCATGATAGCTGAAGGTGTCATGAGTCCTGAAGTAATTAGCTGGGACCAGTCCAATGTCTACCGTCAATTTGCTTCAGGGAAAGCAGCAATGATGGTCAACGGACCTTGGAATATCTCAGCTGTAAAGAGAGATGCTCCAGAACTAAATTTCGGGATAGCTCTTGTTCCTCGTGACAAACAATTTGCCTCTGTGCTTGGAGGAGAGAATATTGGAATAATTAAAGGAGGCAATGTTGACGGCGCCTGGGATTTCTTGAAATACTATAGTTCGGCACAAAACATGGATAGCTTCATAAGTCAGACTGGATACTTCCCTCCTCGCAAGGACGTAGCTCAAGCAAATGAGCGATGGACCAATGACCCAATACTCAAGGTATTCATGCAACAAATGCAATATGCAGCTCCTCGCGGACCAAGCCCAAAATGGCCTCAGATTTCTGCCGCTCTCGCTGAAGGTCTGCAGAAAGGACTTTCTAGTAATTATTCTGCGCGACAGGCCATGATTGAAACACAAGCAAAGATCAACCAAGCTCTCAAATAATTCATCTTTTTATACAATCATGAAGGAACCGACAATCTGTCCATTAATTGTCGGTTCCTTCATTCTGTTGGAAGAGAACCCCCTCCATGATATAGTCTTGAACTAGACAAACCAACAGCAGGAGAGAGGAAAGCCAAATGACTTATAGAACAAAAATCCTGATACTCTTCATAACTATTTCCATACTTCCGTTGTTGCTTATTATGATTTATTTCATGGGACCATATACAATTGGACAAGAGAAACGACTTAGCTATTTGATGGAAAGCATTATTTGGCAGAAAAGAAACAGTCTTGTAACAGAATTTACGGACTATCAAAAAATACTTAGCTCAATGATGACGAATAAAGAGATAACAGAAAGTTTGCATGATCTTTCTCTAAAAGGTCGTTCAAGAGCCGCTGACTCTGTAAATATTATTAGATCTTTCTTCACAGACAGCCTGTATCTAAAGAATGAAATCATTGGATTCTTATACTACAACCCAGATAATGGACTGTATGTATCCTACAATCGGTTGAATGTTCAAGACACTCAAATGCTCAACTACATCCTGGAACATGCTCCAGATTTCACAAACGATATCGAATCAATGCAGGATTCATTAACACACTTGGCAACTTTCGAAGTTGAAGATATCAACGGGAATATGATATCTGTTTTTTTGTTAGCAGAAAAATTTTTAGATGCAAACAGACTTGAATTCAATGGATACATTTTTATGATGATTAATGAAGAAAAACTGAATGCCCTAATCAACGCGCCCTACCTTGATAACTCAATCTTCACCCGCACTTTTTTGCTGAATGCATCCAACACCATAACAGTATCCAATTCATCCGGTCTAACAAACACCAAATATAGTAGAGATATGTATAAAGATGCTTCGCTTTACTTGGATAGTTACCTCTCGCTTGGCAAAGCAGACCTATCCTTAGTAACCATTTACAGGAAAGAGGATTTATATGGGAATCGACTCATGTTCATTCTTATCCCGTTACTTATTGTCTGTATCACTGCAATCATCGCAATTGCAGCCATAAACAATTACTTGACGAAAATTTTGCAATACATGGAGGAAATCAACAAATCAATGACATTGAGCAACAATCAGGTCCATTTCACATTGAAGAACAATACAGACCTTGCCTTGGTCGCTCAAAAATTTGAACAAATGAAACTTCAACTCAATACACTTCTTGTTGATCAACAAGAAAAGACTATCATGCTTCTGAAAAATGAAGAGCAACGGAGGATTGCAGAAATCAAAGCCATCGAAGCCCAAGTAAATCCTCATTTTCTCTACAACATATTAAACACTCTCAATTGGATAGCTCTTGACCAAAAAGATATTGCGGTAAGCAAGGGAATTACTACCTTAGCTTCACTTCTACGCTACAGTCTAAGTCAGATAGACACGATGGCTACAGTTGCTGAAGAGGTTCAGTGGATCGAAAACTATCTCTCTTTGCAATCACTCCGATATGACGATTTGTTCAGCTACACCCTTACATGGGACCATAGACTCGCTGAAATCAAAATATTCAAATTGTTACTCCAACCTTTCATAGAAAATTCTATTACACATGGATTCAGTGGTATACCCTACAAAGGAAGATTAGAAATCAATATTCAGGTTAAAAATCAACACTTATGCATCACCATTATGGATAATGGGAAAGGGTTTGATCCTGCAGTAAGAAAAAAATCAACAGGTCTAGAAAGTGCTACTTCCAGAATTAAGCTGTATTACGGACAAAAGGCAAGTTTGAATATCACAAGTGAACCCAAAAAACAGACTGTTGTCACTATTGTCATCCCTAAGCATCATAGGGAGGAATCTAGATGAAAGTACTCATCGTCGAAGATGAAAAAAGACCTCGAGAAGGACTGTTCAGAACTCTACAAGAGTTATATCCCTGGATACAATTGCTTCCCCCAGCAGAGAACGGAGAGTCGGCAATACTCTGTATCACTTCAAACAAACCGGATATCATAATCACTGATATACAGATGCCTGGAACCGATGGTCTGGACATGATTCAGCATGTTATTGAGAAAAACTATCATCCATACGTTATTGTTATCAGCGGATATTCAAATTTCTCCTATGCACAAAAGGCGCTTTCTCTAGGAGTACAAGAGTACATACTCAAACCATACAGCATCGAAGATGTACAAAAAAAAGTAGATACCGCGATACGAATTGCAGCATTACGTCATACCGGTTTGGATGAAGAATCTATTAAGAACTCTGATGGATCTTTACTTCTTCGATATCATCAATCAATAGACCCTTCTGAATTGATGATATATATGACAACGTATCTATCAAAATTCACAGGTCACTCTCTCCTGTTATCCCATCAGCACGATACACAACGACAGATAATGGCAATCACTTACACATATAAAGAGAACAATGCAACTATTGCAGGATTTACATGCAAGGATATCATTCATCGTCTTTCATTCCATTTTCCTGATTGTATTGTTGGAATCTTTATTTCAGAGAAACAAATACTGGAAGAACCAAACCTTATCCATAATCTACTGTATGCACATATTTTTTATGATCTAGAACCCATTATTTCCATTGAATCATTCAATCTATGGGAAAAAGAGAAAACTGAAACATTCTCCTTTAACTATGACACAGTAATCAGTGAGCCATTTTTTCGTTTTGACAAAGAACTATTCGAGGAAAGGGTACAAAATTGGATAGAATCATTACGCAACCAAACGCTCTCTCCCCTGAGATGTTATAAAGAAATGGTTACACTGCTCTTTAAATTGCATGTAACAATTATTTCACTCAACAAAGATGAGCCGGACCTCTTTTTCTTGGAACATGTGTTATCTCTACTTGGTGATATTTTCTCACCAAAATCATTGCTGAAAATGATTACCAGCAAATTTCCAGCATCAGTATCGGAGCGTTGTCTCAAAGACTATGCAACCAAAAAATTTAATAACCCATTGGTAATGAAGACCCTCACTTATGTTTATCAACATATACATGAGTCGATCTCTTTGGAAATCATCGCGGAGGCTCTTCAAGTTTCTGCAGAGCATCTTAGTAGAGTATTCAAAGCTGAAATGGATATCGGCTTCAACAGTTATATCAACCAATTAAAAGTTGAACATGCAAAGACCTACATTCGAATTAAAAACATGGATATACAAGAAGTGGCTGATGTTCTTGGATATTCATCACCACGTTACTTCAATAAAGTATTCAAAAAAGTTACAGGACTAACGGTTAAAGAATTCTGCCAGCAAAAGACATTATAATACGTTTAGAACAACCAATCACTTGATACCAGAACCAAAACAGGATAGGGTTTTACAACCTTGAGCACGATAAAGGAACCAATTATGCACGTTATTCCTACCCTGTTTCTCACGAGCACCCATTTTTGTCCCAACCAAGCAGAGCTAACGAAACTCAAAACGGAATTTCCCCAATTGCAGCTGAACATCGTTCAAGGCAGCAACTATACAAGAGAACAACTGCAAGAAGCACAGATTATTGTAGGAAACCCGAAAGCAGAAGACCTTAAGTATGCGACAAACCTTAGATGGTTGCAGACTGCAAGCAGCGGTGTTGGACCGTATACAGAGTTAGACGTCTATGCACGTAAGACAGTTTTTCTCACCAATGCAAAAGGAACGTACGGTAGACAAATCGCCGACCATGTACTGGGTACAATCATCGCCTACAACCATCTGTTTTTTACGTACTATGAACAGATGAAATCCAAACAATGGAAGAGTTATTTCCCATCCAGCGATTTGTTTGACAGCACCATACTCATCATTGGCTTCGGCGATATTGGAAAGAATGTGGCCATCAGGGCTAAAGCCCATGAGATGCGCACCGTGGTGATTAAACGAACAGAGAGTGAAAAGCCCTCGTATGTCGATGAGATGGCGACTATGGATAAGCTTGACTCCTTCCTTCCTGAAGCTGATTACGTTGTGCTGTGTGCGGCATCTACAGACCAAACGAAACACATTATCAACTCTCAAAGAATAGCGTCTCTTAAAAACAGCGCTTACATTGTCAATGTCGGACGGGGTTCGCTGATCGATGAGCAGGCATTGATCGAGGCTCTAGAGAACAAAGTAATCGGGGGAGCTGCACTCGATGTCACAGAGGAGGAACCGCTTAGCCCAACAAGCAAACTCTACAGCCTGCCCAACGTGTTCATCACGCCCCACAGCAGCGGGCTGAGCGATACAGACCCTCGTCAGGTATTCTCACTCTTCTTTGAAAACCTAGGCCGCTATCTTCAATCCAAAGAGATGGTCAACCTTGTTGATTTTCAACGTAAATACTGAACGCAAAAAAGGTTTTCCGTACATCCTCTTCTCGTTGTATATTGAACATGTGCCATCTGCAATGATAGCTTGATTATAGATTCTACGAGGAGCGCATCTTGGACAAACGCAAGGTATTCGTCTTTCTCCGCTATCTTATAACCCTACTGCTCACCGCCTTTGTCGCAGTGACCATTGTTCATATGTCAACAAAGGAACGAGAGGAGAAACCGATTACTTCTGTACCCGTAGTCGTCGCACAACCTCAAAGAGGAACTCTTGAGCAAGGCCTTACGGTAAGCGGACATATCCAAACCGACCATCTTGTTGCAGTCATTCCCCTTGCCAGCGGAAAACTCGTTAGTTGGAATATCAACGTAGGTGATGTGCTCCTTAAAGACCAGGTACTCGCAACGATTGATCCAGAACCCTACCGCCAACAACTTTTGCAAGCCCAATCTGCAAAAGATGTTGCACAAACAACGTTTGAACGTATCAGAAGTCTGCATGCTGCAAAGGTTATCACCGACCAAATCTTCGAAGAAGCGCAAGCCCAACGCGATGCCACCCAAGCGCAGTGGGAACTTGCCCAGCGTCAGCTTGCACACACCACCATACAGGCTCCCATACGAGGAACCGTCATCCAAAGTCTGGGATCGGTGGGCAACATGGCATCGCCAGACAAGCCTGTGGCGATTCTCGCAGACATGGACAACCTGACGGTCACCGTCCATATTCCTCAGTCTTATTATGATGTCATCACTAAAAACAGAGAGGCCCTCTCTTTGCGAGTGAGCAGAACACTCTCAGATGGATCTGTGCGAAAGGCCATTGCAAAGACTGAATCGATCAGCCCTATGGTGGACCCCTCGTCCAATACCTTTAGCATGGTATGCAAACTTATAGAGGGTACTGAACATTTCATTCCCGGGATGCATGTCAGCCTCACTATCGTGTACGAGACTCTTCATGATGGTTTTATCTTGAACCAGGCTGACCGTACAGTTGATGGAGGTTTCTATGTGTATGATGAGGACCAAAAAATGGCCCACTTCCAAAAAATCCCGATTATAGCTGAAAATGATAGCTTGGTTGCAATTGATGCCGCGTACAAAAGCACGTATTTCATCGTGGACGGCCATCATACAATTCTTGATGGACAGCCGGTTGCAGCAACCAGCTATCGATAGGAGCAGAGGATGCGTATCTCCCACTTTGCAGTACGACACCCTCCAGTCATCGGCATGTTGCTCATTGTGCTGATTGCCTTTGGTTTGTACGCATTCAGTGGATTGAATATTGAATTCATGGCTGATATTTCACTGCCTACTGTTGAAGTCTTGGCCGTCTATCCAGGTTCAACAGCAGAGGATGTGGAAACCGATGTTACAGATGTATTGGAACGCTCGTTCGTCACCCTGCCAAACTTCAAGGCGATCGACTCGGTAAGCAACAATACCTTTTCCTGGATTACCATCACCTTCCAAGATGGCATAGATCCCTATGACATGCTCGACGAAATCAGAAATCGCATCAGGCAATTGGAATCACAGCTCCCTGACACCTTGCAAGGCGAGCCGATCGCGATAGTCGGCAGTGCAAACATGCTGCCTGTATACATGTTCAGCGTGGCCGCCGGAACCGACACCGTGAGACTCTCTGAGTATGTTGAATCCACCCTCATGCCAAGACTGACAAGGATCAACGGGGTTGCAGAAGCTTCCATCACCGGCAGCCAGACCATGGAAGTACAAATTACAATGCGCAACTCTGATTTGAACAGCACAGGCATCAGCGCCTTGCAAGTGTTCCAAGTGCTGCAGTATGCAAATCTTCGATTGCCTCTTGGCCACGCCGACTACAGAGGGATGCAAGCGAACTTGCGCTATGACGGGTCACTCTCCTCACTCAAGGAGTTGGAAGAACTTCCGATCGGCTCTACAAAGGAAGGCACAATCATCCGTTTAGGCAATGTTGCAGACGTCAGCCTCGCTTTAAAGGAGCAGGAGTCCTACGCCGACGCTGATGGTCAGAGCCGCATTGTTGTTTCAGTCACGAAGAGAACTGACGGCAATACGCTGCGCATCGCCAGAGAAATCCGAAAAGTACTAGAACAAGCGAGAGTTGAAACAGGGGGTGCCATAGAGTATCAAATTCTCAGTGATGACAGTAGGAATGTGGTTTCTTCCTTGAAAAAGGTCTCGCAATCAGGCTTGACGGGTATGTTGATGGCCATCGTGGTCATCTTCCTGTTCCTCAGCGATAGTCGGGCAACACTCACCATCGCACTCTCCATTCCACTGAGCATACTCTTTACGTTCATCGGGATGAGAATCAGCGGCATCACTATCAACCTCATGAGCCTTTCGGGTATCGTGGTGGCTTTGGGGATGGTAGTTGACGGATCCATCGTCATGCTTGAACAGGTAATGCGCTTGCACAAGAGGGAAGGTCTGGATACACAAACAGCCCTGCTCAAGGGCTCAGATTTGGTTGGAGCTCCTATACTCGCTTCCACTACAACGACAGTGGCGGTTTTCATCCCCCTTTCAATGCTTTCAGGCATAGTCGGCTCGATACTCAGGGATGTTGCCTTGACCCTGATCCTTGCCTTGGTGGCTTCCTTGTTGGTTGCCTTGGTTGTGGTACCCTTTATTCTGAGGCTTCTTTTACAGGTAAAACAAAGGATACGAATCCAAGATCCTCTGTTCACCCGATTTCTCGCTGCTCTTGAGCGATCATATCGAGCAGCCTTGCAATTTGGTCTGTCCAATCGAAAATTCATTCTGTTTGTCGCTGTCATGCTCCTATCTCTCGCCTTGCTCATCGCAGGGATGCTGGGGATCACCTTCATCCCTTCCACAGATAACGGTGACTTCAATATCGATCTTGAGTTCCCCCAAGGCTATTCTTTGGAGCAAACCAGGGAGCGGGCCCTCGTTGCTCAGAGGTTGGTGTCAGAGAGCGTTGAAGAAATTCAATCCATCGTGCTCTTCTCTGGAAAAAGTTCTTCACTGGGATTTTCGTCTCCCAACCAAGCAAGTATCAGGGTGGTGCTCAAACCCACTTCTGAACGAAAGCGAAGCGTGCATCAGATCATCAATGAAGTGCAACAACTCTTGTCTGATAGCCTTGTTGACACAAAGGTGAGGACAACCAATGGGGGTTTCGATGCCTTGGTAGGCTATATTGCAGGAGGAGGAGGCTATGGCCTGAAACTTGTCGGTGAGGATATCTTTGAACTGCACGAGACAGCTGAGCAAATCCGTCAATTCCTAGCTCAAGACAACGAAGTCCTTTCGACCAATATCAACACCTCTTATGATGCAAACACGCTTGTCATCGACATGTCTCACCATCTGATGTCAAACCTTGGGGTATCCAGTTCAGAAGCAGGCCTGACTGCTTCTTTGCTCTTCTATGGCATGGAAGTAGGAACCTTGCATACCAAAGCAGGAGACCGCTTTCCCATACGCCTTGCCTCTGACCTGAAAGACCTTCCCATCACAAGCAACACGCTGCTCAACGCAAAAGTTCCTTCCGCCAGCGGGACGTTGATCTCATTCTCTTCCTTGGCATCCTTGAGGACAGAGAGGGCCATCAGTCGGATTGTACGGGCAAACAGGGCAAAGACTGTTACGGTTTCTGCAACCTTGGTCAGTGAAGACACAAAAGGCGTGCATCAGAGAGTACAGGAGTACCTTTCACAAAACCCTCTGCCCGAGACAGTAACATCAGCATCGGGGGGCTTGATGGAGTTGATCAGAGACTCCATAGGGCCCATGGCTACAGCCCTTATAATTGCCATCTTCCTGGTATATACCGTCATGGTCATTCAGTTTGAACGATTCAGACAGCCCTTGATCGTCATGGCTTCAATTCCCTTCAGCCTGATCGGGGTCATCCTCGGACTCTTGCTGTTTGGCTCCTCAATTTCACTGATTAGTTTCATGGCAGTCATCGCACTCGGGGGTATTGTCGTAAACAACGGTATCATCCTAATAGACTCAATCAACGTGCTGCGTCAAGATCGTAATAGTACTGAGAGTGAAACCATACAGGACTTGAGAGAAGCCGTTGTCGACGGGGGCTCTACTCGTCTCAGACCAATCCTCATGACCACGCTCACCACGATGCTGGGGGTGATTCCCATGGCCTTTGCCAAGGGAGAAGGCTCGGCAATTTATGCACCGCTTGGACAGGCCATCGCAGGAGGGCTGTTCAGTTCCACCTTGATCACCCTCTTCATCATCCCCATCCTTTACTACATGACCGAACGCAGGATTATTCGAAAGCGAGAAAAAAAGGAGGCGCTAAACGTATGAAAAAAGGAATCCTTGGCATTGCAATACTAATAAGTCTCATCGTCCTCAGCTCATGCTCAGTCGTCTTTCGCGCTGGAGTCGGAGGCCTCATCAAGGATGAAGCCACTTCCTTGGGTATCGAGGGGATGCAGGTGTATGTGTATACAGAAAAGAGTGCAAGAGATACCGATTATGGCATCTTCAGTGCTGACAGTTCAAAAGTAGGACAATCCTCGAGCTATCGAGGACGCACTACAACTGCCAATGATGGAAGTTTTTACTTCAGCCGTATCATCTGGGAAACAAAAAGCCCGACCTATGGCAAGACGGCAGACTATAGGGAGGTCTTTTTTCTGTATTACCATGAGTCATACGGAGTTTTGAAAAGTAATGACGCAATACACTATATGATTGCAAGCGACAGCAATAATGAATCAGTGGTCAACGAATCCTTCTCCAAGATCGATACGATCGTCAATATTGCCTTGAGCGTAGAGAATTTCGTCACCCGAAACCTAGTCAATACACAAATTAAGGCAACAGTGGAGGGACCTGCCAAGACGTTTGAACAGACGTTCAACGCAGGCACTACGACCCTCAGCGTCTCCTACCCGATCGACCATGCCCAACCACAAGCAAAAATAAAGCTTTCAGTAGAGCTCTGGGACATGGTGGATAGTCAAGGCAACATCATCACAGAACACTCTCTTGCACTAAGCGGGGCGCCGATCTCCCTGAAGCTCTACCTGAAAGAACAGAAGCCTAACTTCCCCTCTTTGGAAGGTCGGATCATTATCGATAGCGTCACAGAAACCAATAATAACAACCAGACCATTTACTTGGGATATAAGGACTCTTCTGACAATCAACTCAAGAGATTCGAGCAAATAACGGCCCGTGTCGTCACAGAGCTTGAAGAAACCGGCGATTTCATCCGACATGGCATGTTCTCATCTCTTGGACGAGGGTTGACCTATGACGAGGTGCACGACAAGGTAAAAGGAACAAATAACGTATGGAGTGAGGTCTACCTCATCTGGGATAGTGATAATGATGGTATTCTGACATTCGATGGCTCTACAGATGCATGGTGCAAAATCACCGTCGACCAAGGAGGCAATACCTTCAAAGTGGGAGTACGCTCAACATGGCAAAAAACATGGCCTTAAAGGTGAGAACCCTGTGTCTTTTGTTGGTCCTTCTTGTCCTAGTGTTCACCCCCCTTTTTGCCCAGAATACGGAGCTACAACTGATGCAGAACGAGCTGTTTCAAGCACAACTTGCTGTAAAGGATGCAAAAGCTTCTCGTTGGCCGACTCTTGAGTTGAGCATTAGCGGCTCTTGGATGCAGAATCCTCCCCTAGGACCAATAACGCTCAGCAGTGACCAGATATCCTCTCTGGTAGGATTTCCCGCACCAGCTGTCCCTTCGTACGTAACCGTTTATGATGGGATGGAAGCAACCTTGTATGATTTCGGTCTTACCTTCACCCAGCCGATCTTCACGTGGGGAAAGATCGATGCTGCAGTCAAGGCGTCAGAAGCCGTGGCTCGTGCCCAAGAATATTCCTTGATGAACAGACAGAGTGAGCTGCAGCGTGAAGCTGCGACTCGACTGGTAACACTGTACGAACTTACGTCCATCAAGGACCTGTTGCAAAAACAACAAGTGCTGAAAAAAGAGCTCAGCACGCTGATGGAAAAATCTGTAGCATCAGGGATTCTCCTCGATCTTGCCAAGGCAGAAACAGAATCAAACCTCCTGGACATTGAGATTGCGATGCTGGACACCGTATATGCAATGAAGACTCAAGAACTGGAGCTCAAGAAACTGGGAGAAGAACTGACACAAACACCTGCTTTCTTCAATGAAGAAGAGATACGACAACTGCTTGCAATCGGGTTGGACGAACTGCTAGACTTTGCGTTGAATCCGCAAAGGTATGCATTGGCTGCTCTTAGCTCTCTTCAAAAAGCCTCAGAAGAGGCTGTAAAGCTGGCAAAAGGTTCTCTGTATGGAAAGCCTGACTTTGCCTTGGTGGTGTCTTTGGGATACAAAGGTCCGCGCTTCCCTATTTTTGAGAAAGATTGGTATGGACAGAACGATTACTCACTCTCAGTCTCGGTCGGGATGAAAACCATGCTCTTCGATGGAGGCAAGCAATACAACGCTGTCAAACGTGCCGAGAAGCAGAAGAGCAGTGCAGATTTAGAGACAAGGTCCGCAACAGAGACAATAGAAATACAGGTAAGAAAAGAGTATCTCCTTCTTTCCACACTCATGGATAAATTACAGCTGCAAAACCAAAAAATTTCAACACTGACCAGAAGGGTATCGGTCAACACAACGCTTTTTGAAAGCGGATACGCCTCCAAAGAACAGTGCATCGAAGCAGAGATGCACCTGAACTCAGCAATCATTGAAAAACATAGATTGTCCATCGAAGCTTGGCAAGCGTACCAAAAGCTTCGGCATATATGCTCTGTATAAAACACCAACCCTTTACGTAGGCTTTTTGCAATGGTAGGCTATGGATGGCAAGGAGGTGTTGGCTGTGGCTACTATTCTCGCTATCGATGATTCCTTGACAGACCTTACCATGATCCAGTATATCCTCAGCAATCACGAGGTGCTCTTATCAGGAGATGGTCTTGAAGGCCTGAAAAAACTCTCTGACAATCCCGAAATCGATTTGATACTCCTTGATTTGCGTATGCCGGTATTGGATGGATTTGGCTTTCTTGAACGATTCTCCACCATGGGCCTCGATATCCCCATCATGATTCTCACCAACGCAGAAGAGGTGGAGATGGAGATTCAAGGTCTTGAAATGGGAGCTGTCGACTACATCCGCAAACCCCTCAATTTCCAGGCCTTGCAGAAACGCATCGATGTACAATTGAAGCTTAAAGCAGCCAACGACCAGATAAAGGAACACAATCGCATTCTCGAGGAGTTGGTGGAAAAGCGAACACAGGAAATACGAAGAACCAACGAGATTACCATAAACGCCTTGGTACGCCTCTTGGAGATTAGAAATATTGAGAGCAGCAATCACTCAAGACGCACAAAGCATATGATGCTTGCTGTATGCCGCCAATTGCAAACACTAAAGAACGAGAAATATCATCTTACTGATAAACAGATCCAGGAATTGGTGGATACCGCCCCCTTGCATGACATCGGTAAAGTGGGAATTCCAGACAGTATTCTTCTCAAACCCGGAAAATTGGAAGTACAGGAACTGGCGATCATGAGAACCCATGTGATGAAAGGGGTGGAAGCCCTGCAATACAGCATCGAAGAAAATGATGCAAAAATCAGCTTCATCGAAACAGCCAAGGAGTTGATCGCCAGCCACCACGAGTGGTTCGACGGCTCCGGGTATCCAAATGGCTTAAAAGGACATGATATTCCACTTTCGGGAAGACTGATGGCCGTCATCGATGTCTATGATGCCCTCATCAGCAAACGCGTCTATAAAAATGCCCTGACACATGAGCAAGCGATCGAGGTGATGAAGCAGGAAGCCGAAAGGCATTTCGATCCGGTATTGTTCCAAGCCTTTCTACAAGCAGCAGAGCAAGAACAATCCGATGAATAAGGGGTAGTGATGAGCAAACAGAGTAGATATGTGTTCATCCTTATGTGTATATCAATACTGTTTACCCTGTCTTCCCTCGGCGCAGCTACCGCATTGAACCTCACGGCACAAGAACAGGCCTTCATCGAGGAACACTCAACAGTGCGAGTCGGTATCGATCCCAACTTCATGCCCTTTGAGTTCATCAACGACAAGCATGTCCATAGCGGTATCGCCGCCGACATCCTTGCCTTGGTTTCACAGAGAACCGGTCTTGTTTTCATCTATGACCCAAATCTTAGCTGGGCTCAGAGCGTACAGTTATCCCGACAGGGAGAGGTCGAACTTCTCGCGGCAGTAGGCCATACAGAAGAGAGAGAGCAGTTTCTCCTCTATCTCAGACCGTACCTGCAATTTCAGCGGGCCATCGTAGTGCAGAGCACAAATGACAGTATCAAAAGCTTTTCTGATCTACGCAGAAGGCAAGTGGCGGTTCAACAGGACAGCTCCCATGAAGGCTTCTTGCGCGCCTATCCTGATATCTTGCTGCGCCCCTACCCTACGGTCGAAGAAGCCTTGCTTGCAGTCAACCAAGGTGCGGAGGTTGCATTTATAGGAAATGAAGCCACCAGTGTCTATCTAGCAAGGACACTGGGCCTCACGCAATTGAAAATTCTCCCCATCACTGAAAACAGTAGTCAATCTATTCATATGGCGGTGCATAAGGACCTTCCCATCCTTGCAAGTGTGCTGCAAAAGGCCTTGGACTCAATCACTGAAAGCGAGTATGACCAGATTTTCAACCGTTGGATTCGATATGAGACGAAAGTCGACTACAGGCATCTTATACGAACAGGGCTTTCCATCCTCGGATTGTTCGCACTCATCTGGATAATCAGTCTGTTTTGGATTGTCCGTCTCAAGAAGGCTGTCAGGCAAAAAGAGGCAGCGCAAAAGAGAGCAGAGCAAGCAGATATAGAAAAAAGCCGATATCTTGCACGCATCTCGCATGAGATACGCACGCCCCTGCACGGTATATCGGCAATGGGGTATCTGCTTGAGAAGACGAACCTCGATCTTACACAAAAACGGTATGTTCAAACAATCAATACAGCAAGTAAAACGATGGGGTATATCATCAATGACATTCTCGAATTCTCTCGCTTGGATGAGGACCGCATCACTTTGGAACAGGTCCCCTTCACCCTTGATGATGTATTACAGAACTGTATTTCCATCGAATCGTACCTCGTAAAGCAAAAAGGCTTGGAACTTCGGCTCAGTCAATGTCACGAGCTGCCTCAGTTTCTTCTCGGAGACCCGACGCGACTGAGTCAAATCTTGATAAACCTGATACACAACGCTGTAAAGTTTACAAACGAGGGAAGCGTTGAACTTGAAGTACAATCAGAACCTATCGATGAGCAGAGTTGTACATTTTCCTTTAAGATCACCGATACAGGAATCGGGATGAATGAAGAGCAGAAAAAAGCGCTGTTCATGCCTTTTATGCAGGCCAACGAGTCAATCAACCGCACATATGGAGGATCAGGCCTAGGCCTGTCCATTGTAAAGAGATTGGTTGACAAGATGGAAGGCTCCATCAAAGTTGAGAGCGCGTTGCACAAAGGCAGTACCTTCATCGTCCAACTTCCCTTTCTGTTGGACCAGAGAGGCATAGAGAAGGAACGTGAACGACAGAAGTCCATCGACTTCTCCCATCTTAAAGCTCTTCTGGTGATAACCGACAAACCCCTCGCCCAACGAATTGAGCTGCTCTTAAAGACGTACCGGATCACATACGATGGAGTGACAAGCGCTGCCTTAGCTGTTTCCGTACTGAAGGATGCTGTAGACTACGACCTGGTCATACTGGAGCAACAAACCAATGCGGCAACCGAATCAGAGCTTGCACACGTTCTCCAACAGACACACTCAAAAGTAATTGCCTTGATACACGAACACGAAGATCAAGAAAACCTATTCCGCAACGACCTGGTTCTGCCCCTGCCTTTGATAAACTCAGTGTTGCTCAATGCTCTCTTGCAGTTATTCGGACCGGAGCCAGGAAAGATACTAAAAACCGAGAATGCAACTATCGTTCAAAAAGCCTTGCCTCTTACTGTGCTGATCGTTGAAGACAACCCTGCCAATCAAGCAATTGCGAAGGAAGTACTGCAGCGCGCAGGATTCTCCACTTTGATGGCGAACGACGGCAAACAAGGCTTTGCACTATTCTGTGAGAAAGAAACGTCCATAGATATCGTTTTGATGGACCTGCACATGGACGTCATGGACGGGTATGAATCTTCTACCCTCATACGCCAAAGAAACAAAGAAGTTCCGATACTCGTCACCTCGGCAGATATTTTCGATACGGTGAAGGCAAGATGCAAAGAAATCGGTGTGAATGACATTATTTCCAAACCTTATAACCCAGATGTGCTGATTGAGAAAATCAACCTCTACGGCTCGCCGTATTACAAACAAAAACACAAAGATCGGCTGATAGATACCAAACTTGGCATCAGGCAAGTCGGCGGGGATGGTACAGTATATAAGATTCTGTTGACGTCCTTTGCAAAAGAGACTCGATTATCACTCGAAGATCTGAAAAAAGCAGTTCGCAATCACGATTTTTCCAGCATATCCGAGCTTGTCCATCGCTTAAAAGGAAGCTGTGGTGCAATCGGTGCTAGTGTCAAGGACTTTTTTATATAGTCCGGTAATGACTACTTGAGTCTTTCCGGTAATGACTCTTTTAGACGTTTCGGTAACGAATTCTTTCAGCAGCATGGTAACGACTCTTTTAACCTTTATGGTAAGCACTTTTTTTCAGTTCCGACTCAAAAGTCAGCCAGCTTTCTTTCCTCCTTGAATTCTGGGTGTTTTATGCGATATGACTCTCCTTGGAGAGAAAAGCATCTTGAATGATGTAATAATCTGTCCAGCAATGCCGCTGTGAGTACTGGATCACCAAGGACTTCAGCCCATTCCGTTACGTCCTTATTTGAAGTTATGATGAGAGAAGACCGTTCATACAAGTCGCTTACGAATGAGAAGAAGGAGTTCGCCTGCTCCCGGGTGATTGAGACATACCCGATTTCATCGATGATGACCAACTGGGCCTTCCTGAGCCGCCTGATCCTGAATGCAGCCTGTCGCTGCCTTCTTGCATTGTCCAAGAGATCGATAAGGTCTCCCATCCTCTCATAACATACGCTGTATCCGGCATTGATGGCCTCGAGCCCCAAACCA
>CAZJMG010000045.1:0-27832 GCA_964547185.1 uncultured Sphaerochaeta sp. | reverse complement strand
TCTCGTTCAACAATGACTTTATCACCATACGGCTTCCCAACCGTAACCATTTTGGATGCTACAAGATCCCCTCCCTGACTATCGAAGGTTACCTGGACAGTCCATTTTGCATAGAGCGTGTGGTCTTCGGCTTTGGCAATCAGGCTCGTCTCGGTAATCTTCTCCCCGTCTCCAAAGGGTTCAGTATACCAACCGGCAAAGGTTGCAGTTGAATGTGATAACTCAGGTAGTGCACCATACGCAGTGTAAAAGGTGCCATCAATATCTGAAGGAGAGGCAACATCTTCTAGTTGTCCTTCAAAAGAAATCGTATAGGTGAGCGCTTCCCATTGTGCATATAGTGTGTGGTCAGCAATTGCAACAACTGTATCGCTCTCTCCTATCTTCTGACCATTCTCTTGTTCTGTATACCAGCCGAGGAAGGTGTGTCCTTCTCTTTCAACAGTCGGCAAATCGCCGTATTGGTCATCTTCTATAATTTTTGAGCTGTATGAGAGACTATTGCCTCCTTGTGGATCAAAACTTACTTTGGTTACCCACTGAGCATAAAGAGTATGGTTTTGTGTTTTAGTAACGATGGAGGTACTTTCTATTAGGAGTTCTCCCTCTTTATCACTATACCATCCTTTGAAAGTCCTATTCGCGTGCTCTGCATCATCAAGGGTTTCATACGGCTTCCCAACCGTAACCATTTTGGATGATACAGGCTCCCCTCCCTGACTATCGAAGGTTACCTGGACAGTCCATTTTGCATAGAGCGTATGGTTTTTAAAAATTTCCATTTTAGTTGTTTCGGTAATCTTCTCCCCGTCTCCAAAGGGTTTTGTATACCAACCGGCAAAAGTAGCATTTTCTTTATGTGGTATAGGAAGAGCCCCATACGGAGTTTGGAAAAAAACTTCTATTGAAGAAACCTCAATAGACCCTCCTAGGGGATCAAACTGAACAGTCGCAAAGGTAGGAGATGAAGGAGAAGGACATGATATGAACAAGAATGACAGAGATATTATTAAAAAAACAAGTCGCAGCCTTAATATGGTTTTTCTCATTCATCATCCTCATATATCGGTTATAAATATACTCTTATAGTAAAACTCCGATACCGAGCTTGTCAAATGTTTTATAAAAAGACTGGTCTTCACGCTATAAATATGGGAGAATTAGGATATTCAATATTGAGGAGAGCTTATGAGATATATGAATAAAAGGCTTGGATTCCTTTCATTTCTGCTGCTAATTTCTCTAGTAGTTGGGTGTGACTCCTCTATTGATCCTGTGCAATTATCACACACTGTTTTCTTTGAAAATCCAAACTCCCAATATATACAACCTATACGAGTCCATCATCGGCAGACAATTCTACAACCCATTGACCCAACAAGAACAGGATATGAATTTTTAGGATGGTATACTGATGCACAGAGGGTGCAAATTTGGGATTTCTCGTCTCCAGTTACTAGAAATACACGATTATACGCAGGATGGAGTCCTGTAACTTATCTGATTACCTACATTATGGGAGGGGGAGAATTGCCCCAATCTTATCCCTCTGTATTTACTATAGAGAGTCATGACTTGCACCTTCCTATACCAAGCAAACTGGGTTCAGGATTCGAGCATTGGAGTGATGGAGAGCGACTGATCACCACGATAAAATCAGGTTCAGTAGGGGATCGTGTCCTTAATGCAGTATGGAAATCAGATGGGTTTTCTCTTTTTCTTGTTACAGAAGGAGAAGCGTACAAACAGTATCCTCTCGAAAATGTTCCGCCTAATCCATTTACGATGGAGGGCTATAGTTTGGAATACTGGGTTGATAAAACCGGAAAAGAATATAGAGAAGGAGAATCATTGGATGGTACAAGTGACTTAATTTTATTTGCTCATTGGAAGGCTCTCGCATATACGGTTTCTTTTAATTCTAATCTACCAGAAGGAGCAGCGTTAGATCCTATAAAAGTCACCTTTGGTCAACCATATGGAAAACTTCCAGTTCCAATCAAAGAAGGTCATGATTTTCTTGGTTGGTATTTACAAGGGACAAAAATTAATGAACATGATGTCGTTGATACGGCGAGGGATCATGAATTAGAGGCAAGATATGCTGCTCAGATTAGAACCATCACGTTTGATTCGAAAGAAGGATCTGCCGTCTCTCAAGAGGAGGTAGAGTATGGAAAACCCTTACGAGAACCGATTCCTCCATATCGAGTAGGTTGGACATTTTTAGGGTGGTATACAGATGATACTTACTCTGAAAAGTGGAACTTCTCTCAGAACGTATTCAATGATTTTACATTGCATGCGCGATGGGAACAACTCTTAATAGTTCAGCCTAAGGTTGATTTAGGTATATGGCTTGACGGGCTGAATGGGAATAGGACAGAAATAACTATTGAGACCAATGAAACTATTACACCTACACTCTTCGGCTCACACGCTCATCTTTTCGAGGTCACAACGCGTGCCAATCCTGAAAGAACCATCCTTTCGATTCGTTATAAGGGAGAGGCTGATCCTCTGTCAATCTCTGAGAAGAGAGCTTTTTTAGCTCTCCATAGCCAAATAGGAGTGCATACTATCGAGCTTGTTGCAAAGCCTGCAATTGATGAAGTCTGGTCGTTGCATATGTTACTCAATACGGGTTTAAGTCTTGAGGAAATATACCAACGACTAAGAACTCGATCGTATTCTGAAGCGATTGTAGGACAAGGAATCATTTCTGTTTTGCAGTTTGCACAAGGAAGTGATAGTGAGCAAATTGCACAAAGAGCATATAATACATTAAAAGAACAAAGTCTTGGAAATACTCCATTAATTAATGCGTTCAGAGGAACTGCTGCAGCATTTTTAGCAAGCAAGAAAGGGGCAAGTGGAGGAAGTGAGATTGATGCGATGCAATCATATTTTCAACAAATTCCAAATGATTCTTCTCATTGGATTCCTCTCTACTGGAAAGGGGTGACATATTTACGCACAGCACAAGGCATACGTGATAATTGGTTAGCATGGAATTTTGGAGGATATCAAAAACGAGTACGAGAGATTTGGGAGCCCGAAGGCCGCGCAGCTCTCGATAAAGTTAAACAACACTATCTCTCTCATTCACTTGAAGAGGGGGCTATGGATGGATTTTCATATAACAGGGATTTTTCTCCAGTTCCCCAAGAAATTATAGATGATATAAAAACTTTGAAAAATTATAACTGGTAACTTCTATAAAAAGTTGGAGCTTCCTGATCTTTGATATCCCTTTACATCGTCGTCCTATCATTTCACATTTCATGTGTTTACTCTGACTTTCTCAGCTGTTGCTTGTTCTAAGTGGAAAAATAGGATATACTTGTGCTATGAATTCAGTGCAGGAAACAATACAATTTGCCGTAGGGGAACACGTGGTGTATCCTCTTCAGGGTGTAGGCGTCATCAAACGCATCGAAGAGCGAACGTTCCGAGGTGTACAGACGATGTACTACGTCATATACCTTGACATTTCTGACATGACGGTAATGATTCCTGTCGAGAAGTCCAATGAGATGGGCATCAGGCCTATCGTTGCACAGAAGGAAGCCCAACAAGCGATTGATTCTATCTCAAGTAAATACGACCCTATGCCGGTCGACTGGAAAGCCCGATATCAGATGAATGTTGATTTGCTTAAGCAAGGGTCGATTGCCTCGATAGCGAAGGTGGTGCAGGCTTTGTACCATCGCAGCAAGATCAAGGAGTTGCCGGTACAGGAGCGAAAGCTTTACGATAACGCTCTTAGATTGTTGATTGATGAGACCTCGTTTGCTCTTAAGAAAGACAAAAAAGAGATTGAGATGCTCGTTTTCTCCAAACTGGAGAAGTAATATGTCATTTCCCCCACATGCTGTAATTGTCACTGCTGCCGGAAGCAGCGAACGGTTCAACAAGAATAAAAGCCTTGGAGTCAAGAAAGAGTATCTCTGCATAGACGACCATACAGTACTGTATCGCTCGATTATTCCTTTCTTTGAGGTTCCGAATTGCCAGGCAATCTTGGTGACCTATCCAGAAGATATGGAAACTCAATGTGCACTGGCTCTTGAGGATTTGCTTCAACAGAACCATATTCCCATTATCCTGGTCAAAGGCGGAAAAGATAGACAGGAATCCGTATTTCTTGCTTTGAAGATGCTTGCTACCATGGCCTTGCCTATCCAATACGTCGCCATCCATGATGGAGCCAGATGTTTTCTCTCCCCCGATTTGATCATCAGGACCCTTGCCACTGCGACAGTCTTCAAAGGAGCAGTCCCTGCCCTACCTGCAACCGATGCTCTGAAAATTATTGACGACAACGGGATGATCACCCACCATATAGACAGGGCTCATTCTGTAGGGGTCCAGACGCCGCAGATATTCAAGTATCCTGAAATCTGGGACGCTCATCAAAGAGCTCGATCGAGCAGTGAGAGCTACATCGATGATACCCAGATTTTCACCGACTTCGGCCAAAGTGTTGGAATATGCATGGGCGATAGGGAGAATCGTAAAATCACCTTTATTGACGATATACCCGACGCAGAACAACAGATTGAGCAGTATCTGACAAACCTTGAGGAAGCCAAGCGCACCTCTGTAGCAACACAAGCACTTCATCAAGCAATGGATGAGGTACGAAGGGAGCAACAAGGGTCATGAGAATCGGAACAGGATGGGATCTTCATCGGCTCTCTACTGGACGTAAACTCATTCTTGGGGGTGTCGTTATTCCCAGCGAGAAAGGCGAAGTTGCCCATAGCGATGGAGATGTGCTGGTACATGCCATTATTGACGCTCTGCTTGGGGCACTGGCAAAAGGTGACATCGGGTCTCATTTTCCAGATACAGATCCTGCATACAAGAATGTGAGCAGCCTCTCTCTTCTCAAGAAGGTCATTGAGGAAGAACTATCTCCCTATCAAATAGAAAATATTGATACAACCATTATTCTGCAACAACCTAAATTACGAAAATATATAGAAGTGATCAGAAGCAACCTGGCAACAGTGATGCAGCTTCAACTAAACCAAGTTTCAGTAAAGGCAAAAACCGCCGAAGGAATCTTGGGAGAACTAGGCTCAGGCGATGCCATCATAGCTGAGGCGGTCGTCCTCATTCGCAAGAAACCGTGTTGACATAACCCGTTTAAATACTCTATAGTTGTGCCTGCGCCCAGATGGCGGAATTGGTAGACGCACTAGGTTCAGGTCCTAGCGGGGTCACACCTGTGCAAGTTCGAATCTTGTTCTGGGCACTTGAAGGCAAACCTTTTACAATGAAGGGTTTGTCTTTTTTTATGCATAAGGCATTTTTCTCATTTCACTTTTGCTGTATGATAGGTACGTATTGAGGTGTTACTCCATGTCCTTTGAATTTGATGAGCTGGTCAGTAAAATGAAATACAACCCCTCTTGGAAACTCATGGCAGCCGATCATGCTCCCTTGATCATCAGTTTCCTTGACAGGGTATTTAGGGAACGCAACCTTCGACAGGTGGATGAACAAGAGTTGATCATGTACCTCCAAGATTACCTCTATGAACTGAATGAAGGCTCTGAGGTTGTTCAATTTCCCCGAAGTGCTCAAGAGTACCTACAACAATGGACAGAACCAGACAAAGACTGGCTGAGGAAATTCTATCCCCAAGGAAGTGACATACCACATTACGATCTTACCTCCGATACAGAACGCGTACTTGGATGGATCGATACACTGTTCTTTAATCAATTCATCGGTACAGAGAGCCGCTTGAACACCTGCTTTGATTTATTAAAACAAATAGTGCAAGGTGCAGAAAAAGACAAGGACACCCGTATTGCAGAGCTGCAAGAGCAGAAAAAACAGATAGACCAGGAAATCGCACAGCTAGAAGCCGGCGAACTGAAAATAATGGACCAAAGGCAAATACGGGAACGCTTTCTCCAGTTCAAACGAACAGCAAAAGAACTTCTTGGTGATTTCAGGGCTGTCGAACATCACTTCAGAGAACTTGATTCAGAGATTAGAAGAGAGATTGCTACCTACAGTGGAGAAAAAGGAGAACTCTTACAGCAGTTCTTCGGGGAGCATGATGCCATCACCAATTCAGACGAAGGGCAAAGCTTCCAAGCTTTTTGGGATTTCATCATGGGTCCGAACAGCCAGCAAGAACTCTCAAATCAATTGGACAAAGTCTTCCAGTTAGAAGAACTCGGAGACCTTTCAGATGATTTTCGACTGAGGAGGATTCATTTTGACTGGATAGAAGCAGGGGCACAAACACAACGGACCTTTGCACGACTCTCAAAACAGCTGAGAAGATATCTTGATGATCGATCCTTCTTGGAAAACCGAAGAATTTCAGAACTGATCGAGTCACTGGAAAAAAAAGCTATTCTCGTCAAAGACTCCCCTCCCGTGGGTATGTGGATGGAAGTTCCAGACTATCAAACAAAACTCTCTCTGCTGATGGAAATGCCGCTCTTCAGTCCAGCTCAACAAAAAGAACTCAATTCCAGCATACCTGAACCTACAAAAGAAGCCGTCGATACGGACAGGTTGTTTGATTGCATCTACGTTGACAGACAACGATTACAACGAAACATCGATGAGGCCCTTACAGAGGAGACCCAAGTCAGCCTTGGCCTCCTTCTGAAAAAAAGACCGCTGCAGATGGGTTTATCAGAATTGATCACCTATTTGCAGATGGCAGAAGAAGACCCCTTCTCCTTGATAGACGATCAAGGGCAGGACTCGGTCAGCTGGATAGATGAAACAGGATTACGCAAAGAAGCGACGTTTCCAAAAACAATTTTTTGCCATAGAGGTTCCCATGGAACAGAATGAAACACAAAACATCTCAGAAGTACTCATACATCTTATGAAAGGCATCTTGTACAAAGAAGAAAAACCACTGCTTTGGGAAAGACTGTCACTGCAACAAGCAGCTGTACGAGATTACCTGTCTATCATAAACCTGGATGTCGTCATACATGACAGTGATGGGTTTGCATACCTGAAGAACAGGGAACCAGAGGATTCAGAGTCATCCCTGCCCAAACTTGTCGCAAAACGACCGCTCTCCTATCCCGTGAGCCTCATTCTCGTATTGTTACGACGAAGACTGACCGAGCACGACACGATCTCTGCTGAAGCTCGATTAATTATTGAGACAAGCGAGCTCTATGAGATTGTCAGCAGCTTTCTCGCTGCCTCCAATAATGAAGTCAGGCTTCTTAAACGGTTCGATTCCTATCTGTTACGAATCCATGAGCTGGGTTTTATTCGCTTTCTCAACAAGGAAAGAACAAAGTTCGAGGTGAAGCGTATACTGAAGGCGTTCATCGACGCTCAGTGGCTCGCTGACTTCGATGCAAAACTACAGGCTTACGCAACCTCATCCTATTTTTCAGAATTCGAGGACAACAATGATGACTGATGGATTTTTTGAATTTGCCGAGGACAACAGCACCGCAGGATTTCGTTGCAACACCATTGAGCTCTATAATTGGGGTACCTTCAACAATACGGTAGTAACCTACCCCCTGCAAGGACGGAATGGACTGCTAACCGGTGACATCGGGTCTGGAAAATCGACGTTGGTTGATGCGATCACAACGTTGCTGGTTCCTCCTGGAAAGATTGCATACAATAAAGCAGCAGGAGCTGATTTCAAAGAACGCTCACTTCGATCATACGTATTGGGATACTACAAATCAGAACGGAGTGACGGAGGCTTCAGCACGAAGCCCGTCGGGTTGAGAGAACCTGGAGCCACCCATTCTGTGATTCTCGGAGTGTTTAAAAACGAAGATTACGCGCAAGAGGTCAGCATTGCACAAGTGTTCTATCAGAAGGATGCAAACGGACAACCTCAACGGTTCTACGTTGTAGCCGACATACAGCTTTCCATAAAAAAAGACTTCTCGGATTTCGGAAACGACTTGGCTCACCTCAAAAGAACCCTGAAAAATAGAGACCGGGTAGAAGTCTATGAGAGTTTTCCAGAATATGGGGCAGCCTTCCAAAGACGATTCGGCTTGAAGAACAAACAAGCTTTGGACCTTTTTCATCAAACAGTCTCGCTGAAAACTGTCGGCAATCTAACCAATTTTGTACAAGAACACATGCTTGAACCTTTTGATTCGCAGGTGCATATCGACAATCTCATACATCATTATGATGACTTAAGCAAAGCCCATGAATCAATCATGAAGGCAAAAAAACAGATCCAAGACCTCTCTCCGCTTGTTCAGAATCTTGATACTTTTGAGAACATCAATGAAGAGATTGAGCAAAAAATTGGATATCGGGACAATCTCAAGTATTATTTTGCTGATATCAAAAGAAGTTTCCTTCTGGAAAAACTGGGTATGGTAGAACAGGAAATATTAGAGATCAACCAAAAAATCCAGATAAGCAAGGAAAGCCTCCAACGTCTTGGCAATGACCGAGACCACATAAAACAAAGCATCTCAGAACAAGGTGGGAGCAGAATAGAGGTGTTAAAGCGTGAGATCTCTTATCTTGAACGAGAAAAGAAGCAAAAACAGGATAAGGCACAAACCTACAACACCCTTGCAAAACAACTCGGATTCTCCTTGGCAAACGGCTTTGAGCTGTTCACACAGCAATTGCATCAAGCCTTAAACCAAATCAAAGAGGATACCCAAGAGAGAAACCAGCTCGAACAAGCTGCAACTGAACAACATGTGCTCTTTCAAAATTTAAAAATGGAACACGGCAAGCTGGAAGAAGACCTCGTTTCGTTGCATGGAAGAAAAAGCAACATCGATACTACTCAAATTCGCATCAGAAACGAGCTGTGCAAAACCCTCAATCTATTAGAGAGCGATCTCCCTTTCGCCGGTGAGCTGATCAGCATCGATGTGGATGAGCAAGAATGGGAAGGTGCCATAGAACGCGTACTTCGCCCTTTTGCCCTCTCACTTCTCGTTGTCGATGAACTGTATGAAAAAGTCTCCACATATATTGATGAAGCACATCTGAGAGGAAGGCTTATCTACTACCGCATGGGAAAGACCAGAACTCAAAACACAGCCAGTGTTGAACGAAATTCATTAGTGGCAAAACTCAAGTTTAAAACTGAACACCCCAATGCATCATGGGTAAAAGCCCAGGTTTACGAACGCTATAAGGATTTTGTCTGCTGCGAAAGCCTTACAGAACTGAGAAGTGTAAAAAAAGGTCTTACCAAGGCAGGTCAGATCAAGTCGAGCGCGATACATCATGAAAAGGATGACCGCTTTGCAATAGGCGATCGAAGCAGATATGTCCTCGGCTGGATCAATACGGCAAAAATCACCTTGCTGGAAGACCAAAAGCAACAAAAGGAAAAAGAGATGCAAGACCTCGCGTTGAGCATCTCAAACATCCAACGAGAACGAACAACCCTGGAGTCCAGACTTGATGTTCTGAAAGCATTCTGTCTTCATGATCAATATGATTCTCTTCATTGGCAACCATTGGCCGCCAGTATTGAAGAGAAAAAACAAGAAATCAGGATACTTGAGCAAAAAAGCGATATTCTCAAGCAATTGCAGCTTTCGCTAACCCAGAAAGAGCAGGAGATAGCTAAAATCCAGAATGCACTAGACGTCCTGCAGAAAACCCAAGGAGCGGCAGAAAGCAAACAAGAGGGGTATAGGCAGAGCCTTGAACGTGAGGAACAACTGCTAAAAGAGCTCACGCTCCCCATCAGCCTTCTGACAGCACGCATTGAACCTCTGGTATCCAAGCATCTTGGCAAACGTACGTACTCCTACGAAACCTCGTCTACTGTTGAACGAGAATTCCGAGAAAAGCTGCAAAGTGATATCGATGTCAGCAAAAAACGTATAGACAGGTTGCAAGCAAGCATCATCTCGGCCATGGAGAGTTTTCGACATGCCTATCGGGCAGAAACAAGGGACATGGATGCCTCGATTGAATCGAAAGAAGAATATCGCGCGCTGCTGGATAAGCTTACCAAGGAAAACCTGCCAAGATTCGAACAACAATTCAAGGAACTGCTGAATAAAAACACCATCCGTGAAATTGCAGCCTTCCACGCCCTGCTGAACAAAGAAAACCAACAGATTCGTGAACGTGTGGCCTTGATCAACAAATCAATGTACGAAATCGACTACAACAAAGGCCGATACATCCAGCTAGAAGCCATACAAACCAACGACATTGATATCAGAAATTTTAAACACGACTTGAAAGCCTGTATCGAAGGCTCTCTCTCAGGAGATGAAACCCAACAATACAGTGAACACAAGTTCTTATTGGTAAAAAACTTGATTGACCGTTTCAAGGGGCGTGAAGGATTTTCAGAAATCGATAAAAGATGGACAAACAAGGTAACAGATGTACGAAACTGGTTTGTCTTTGCTGCTTCTGAATGCTGGAAGCATGATAAAAGTGAGTATGAGCACTATACCGACAGCGGGGGAAAATCAGGAGGGCAGAAGGAAAAGTTGGCCTATACGGTGCTCGCTGCTTCACTAGCCTACCAGTTTGGATTGGAATGGGGAGAAGTCCGCTCCCGATCTTTCCGTTTCGTAGTGATCGACGAGGCTTTCGGCAGAGGATCTGATGATTCAGCACGATATGGTCTGGACCTGTTCAAGAAGCTGGATCTCCAGTTGCTCATCGTCACTCCCCTGCAAAAGATTCATATCATCGAACCGTATGTTTCATCGGTCGGTTTTGTTCATAATGACGAGGGGAAACAATCATTGTTGAGAACCTTGACCATCAAACAATATCAAGCTGAAAAAGAGAAGAGAAACCATGAAAGCGATAGGGCCCACTCCATCAGAAATTCGTGATAAGCTTGTACAAAGATGGGAAAAAGGCTTCTTCTTGAAGGATTATAAGAGGCTCTTTCCTTATTCGTTTCCTTTAGGCACTATCACGTCTAAACAAATTACAGACTCCTATGAACAGGTCCAAAAATGGATTCAAATTTTGCAAGGTGATCAGAAAATTGCCCCATTCATCCAATGGGAGGAGATTAACCATAGATACTTCGGCAGAAACAAGATTCCGAAACGGCTTCTGTTCGAGACAGCCGAAGCACTGGCACTGTTTTTACATCGGCTTGATCAGTGGAAACAATTTGAAAACTCACTGTTGAAGTTGAAGCAAACAAATGAACAGCTACTCATCTGGGGTGAGGAGCACCCCCTTGAGGTACTGAGAATCAGCTCAGAGTTAGAACGACTGATCACTCTCTACAGATGGATGTGTGACCATCCAAGACCATTCATCTATCTCAGACAGATTGATCTTCCTGACATAGACACCAAGTTTACCGAAAAACATCTTAAAACTCTCTCAAGCTGGCTGACTCGCACGCCTCATTTGGAGAACAGAGACCATAGCAGCACTCGCTTTGAGGACGTCTTTGGGTATAGAACAAAACCAGAGCTGATTCGATTTAGATTTCTCGATCCATCCATCCGATGGTTTGGATGTGATGATATATCCATACCAGCCGACCAGTTCTGTAAACTTTATTACGACAAAAACTCCCTGCCGATAGAGCGGGTTTTTGTCGTAGAGAACGATATCAGCGCCCTCAGCTTTCCCCAAGTTGCCAACAGCATGGTGGTGTTTGGAAGAGGATATCATTTCGACCAATTCAGGGATTGCCGCTGGTTCTCTGACGTCGAGCTCTACTATTGGGGAGATCTCGATACCCATGGGTTTTCAATCCTCAATGAATTCAGATCAATATTCGGCCACGCCCGTTCAATACTGATGGATGAAGCCACCCTTCAAGAACATAAGATTTCTTGGGGATTTGAACCCAAACCAACGAAAATTAATCTCCCCCATCTCAAAGAAGAAGAGTCATTGCTGTATGACGCTCTTCGCTACAACAGAATCCAGAGCAATCTTCGACTAGAACAGGAATTTATTCGCTATGGAAGAGTGAAGGAGGCAATAGCCTTGTTATTCTGTTAGTTTTGGTGCAATAATAGCATCATAAAATTCAACATTTCCTTGGAGGCTTGCCGTGAACCCCAACCAATCCATTCTGCATGGGACTGACTACTATCCAGAACAGTGGCTCGAACACCCCGAAATTCTTAAACAAGATATTGAACTTATGAAAAGCTGCGGCATCAACACCGTGACGTTGGGTGTGTTTGCTTGGAGCATGCTCGAGCCGACAGAAGGAACATACTCACTCGACTGGCTCGATACGTGCATTACCAATCTCAAAGAACAGGGGATCAATACCATTCTTGCAACACCCAGTGCTGCAAGACCTGCTTGGATGGCACATGCGTATCCACAGGTATTGAGAACTCTCCAAGATGGCAGAGCAGCTCTCTATGGAGGAAGACATAACCACTGCCCTACGAGCAAGGTATATGCAGAAAAAACCATTGCAATAAACGAAGCCCTGGCAAAAAGATTTGCAGATAGAGAGGAAATCCTTTATTGGCATGTCTCAAACGAGTTGCAAGGTGCATGCTACTGTGAGTCTTGTAAACAAGCTTTCAGAACCTGGCTTAAAAAACAATATGACAACGACCTGGATTTGTTGAACAATAGATGGTATTCAAGATTTTGGAGCCATGTCTATACTAATTGGGACGAGATTGATCCTCCCATGAGCCATGGAGAAAAAAACCTTCATAGCCTGATTATCGAACACAAGAGATTCGTCTCAGATCTTACTGCACAGTGGGTGGAACGAGAAATACAGGCCATCAGGAAATATGACAAGCATACCCCCACAACGATCAATCTTATGGGTCTGCACGATAGTGTAGATTACAATCGGCTTGTAAAGACTGTCGATGTCGTTGCCGCTGACATCTACCCCACATGGGGACTCAGTGCAGGGAATAACGACGGGATGCTGCATACCATACCAAAATCAGGAAACCTGTATAGGAATTACCGATTCCATCTTGCATATTATCGTGGATTGAGCAGAGGCAACCATTGGCTTTTAATGGAAAGTTCTCCTTCAGGAACAAACTGGCATCCAATAACTATGCAAAAACGACCCGGGGTGCATGTAGTCTCAAGCCTTGCTGCTATTGCAGGAGGAGCTAACAGTGTTCAGTATTTCCAATGGAGACAGGGCCGTGGAGGCTGGGAACAGTTCCACGGATCTGTAATTGATCATGAAGGAAACCAAGGAAGAGCTTATAGGGATGTGCAATCGTTAAGCAAGGCACTCGCTGTCTTAGGAGACCTTTCTTCGTACCACACTGCGACGGACGCCGCCCTGCTACTCGACACTGACAGCAGGTGGATGGTCGAGCAAGCCAGCGGACCAAGAAATGATGGACAAAGACAACATATTGAGACTGCAATGCGCCATTTTGAAGCGTTGCAGGCACGTTCAATCTCAGTTGATGTTGTGTCGCGTGATGCCGATTTCTCCCGCTACTCCTTGGTAGTGTTGCACATGGCTGTCCATCTGGACCAAGATTGTGTAGACAGGCTGAAAACCTTCGTAAAACAAGGGGGATCACTGGTTGTAACCTACAGCAGCGGCCTCTATGACCGATGGCAATGCCTTGTATCAGGAGGCTATCCCTATGGCCTTCTCTCCTGCCTGGGGATTCGCGTCATAGAGCAAGACCAATTGGAGCATGGACAAAGCATATCCATCAATTGGAAAAGAGATACTAACACCTCCGATTTGTGTGCATACCACTACTGTGAACTGATTGAAGTAGAAAAAGAAACAGAAGTTCTCTCCACCTACGCTGAAGGTTTGTATGAGGGGTCTCCAATACACACCCGACATCCCTTTGAAAAAGGGTATGCATATTATCAAGGGGCAAGGACTGATGATGAAACCTTGCGTACCTTCTATCAGGAAGTGGAAAAAACCCTTGCAAGAAAAGAGGTTGATGCTATTCCATTTCTTCAGACAATACCGAGGGGCATGTATTATGACATCCTCAAAAATGATGCAGAAATACTTGTATTTCTGGTAAATCCCAATGAGAGTACGTATGAACTGACAATCCCCTCTGAGGCTGTCTCAGTATTTTCTGAACGGGTGTTAGCTCGTGATGGGTATAGGCTCTTCCAAAGCTGGTCTATCCTCGTATTGAAATTCAACGCATAAGGTTCATTTTTCGAGCAATGGCTTCTCCGGCAAGGAGAACCCGTTGCTCCAACTGCTCTATATCCTTGGCACAGGGATGTTCTGAAGGATAGACAACTGCAATACCGACCGAGGACAAGGAGCCGAGCCTTGCAGCACAGGCTACTTCCTCAGTGTCTTCACGTTTCATACATATCGATTGCCTCTCTTCATCTTGGAGCAATAAACCGATGATTGATGCATCTTTCGGATGATTCTCATGGTCAGCTGTAGTCATGGCAAGATCTTTTTGAGGATTTGCATGAAGCAGATACACGACTACATCTCTCCAAAGCGTTCCCAAGGCAACAGTGGCACCCTCTTTCTGAAATTCTTTGAGCACCGGCAAGGAATGGGTGATTATTTTTGAATGATGTAAGCTCAAGGCGGTAAAAATATGCAATGCAGGACCTGCGAAGTATTTTCTATCCTCAGTTTTTTGGAGCATTCCAGAAACTACCAAGGTCGAAAGAATCCTGTTGACCTTGCTATGCTCAATAGAGAGCCGGCGAGAAATCTCCCTACTGCCGATAGGTTCTCCTGAGACAAGGACTTCTTCAAGAATGGTGAACCCTGTAAGTATACTTTTATTAGCCTGAAATGATTGCATGAAAAAAGTATAGCAAAAAGAGGGGTGTCTGTCTTGATAATTATTTGGTGCTATTATAGCATCAAAATATGAAAACATGGAAACACGAATCACATCAGTATGATCTAGTAGTTTGCGGCGGAGGCCTCGCTGGAGTCTGCGCAGCAATCGCAGCTGCAAGAAATGGAACGAAAGTAGCCATCTTGCATGACCGGACAGTATTGGGGGGCAACTCTTCCTCTGAAGTCAGGGTAACGCCCCACGGAGCGGCACAGCATCATCCTTACGGCAGGGAAACCGGAATCATCGGAGAACTCCTCATTGAAGAACGAGCCATCAATCATGCACAAATCATTGAAAACGGATGGACGAATTCAATCTGGGACCTTGTGCTCCTGAATGCTGTCTACGCAGAACCCTTGATAGACCTTCATCTCAACACAAAAGTCTTGGAAGCTATCCGAGAAGGAGATTCCATCACCTCAGTCAAGGCATTGGTCCTGGACAGTGAAACCGTCATGCACGTACAGGGAAAAATCTTTATCGATGCTACCGGGGACGGTCTTGTTGCAGCGAGTGCAGAGTGCTCCTGTATGACAGGTATTGAAGGTAAAGATACTTTTGCTGAACAGGAAGCCCCATCGACTCATCGGGATGAAGGCATGGGAAACTCTCTTATGTTCAAAACTGAACAAGTAGAGAAAGCGACAGAATGGACCAGTCCTCCTTGGGCAAAAAATCTTACTGACAGCAAATTCTTCTATGAGAGTGGAAGATTCCCCAACGATCCACGAGGAGGGTTTTGGTGGATCGAGCTAGGAACACCGCATCACACTATCTATGACAACCGATATCTCAGGAAAGAACTGCAAAGCTATATTCTCGGCGTTTGGAACTGGATGAAGAACCATGACCCGAAAACAGAGGGTGCTACTGCTCAACGAGCTTTGGATTGGATTGGTTCTGTCCTGGGAACCCGTGAAAGCAGAAGAATCGTAGGAAGAACCATTCTTACAGAGCATGATGTACAAAAAAGAAGAAAGTTTGCTGACGAGGTTGCATACGGAGGATGGTTTCTTGACCTGCATACACCAGGAGGGATGCTTGCAAAGCATTCGGAAGAAAACTCTGCAACCAATTACAACCCGTTTACTGAAAAAGCTGCCATCGGCTTTGTCGGCCCTTATGGCATTCCTCTCTCTTCTTTGATCGCAAAGGACGTAGACAATCTCTTCTTAGCAGGAAGGAATATCAGTGCGAGCCATATCGCCTTGGGTACTGTCAGGGTGATGGGAACTACTGCTCTGATGGGAGAAGCAGTAGGTACTGCCGCTGCACACCTTTTGAAACAAGAAAAAGCCAAGATTGTCCTACAGAACACAGATATACAAGCAATTCAGCAACAACTGCTGCGACAAGGAGTATGGCTGCCGAATGTTGAGCCAAACGACCAGAACGATCTTGCTCAGAGAGCCACCATCACAGCAAGCAGCGAAGATGCTTTTGAAGGGATAGAACCTGGACAAAAGGGGTACGCAGAAGAGCATGACTTGATGGATCTACGAATCGACCCGACCTTTTTGCAAAGAACCGATACCAGAATGGTGCAACCCATAGCAACGGATGGGACCTTGAAACGTATCAGTATATACCTTACAAATCACAGCGCCGAAGAGACTACGGCTGAGATTGAAATGCATAGTTGTGACGGAATACACGACTACAGGGTGTACAAAAGAGACCATGGAATTTCAAAATCGATTACAATTGCTCCAAATTACAGTGGATGGGTGACAGTTGAGGTAGAACCGCAAGCATTGCACACACTGCTTAGCTGTCCCTTGAACGACATCGAGTCTGCACTAGCTGTTGAAGACCGCCCGACAATGGAAACTCCGGTTCGCGCTCGCGTCAAGCCTCAGCAAAGGTATATTCGACTCGAACTCTTGAAGAATCCAGACCTTCAGTGGCATCAAGGGCACACCTGTATAGAGGCTCATCCCGCGTTGTATGAAGTTGCCCTGTACAAACTGAGAAGATTGCAACATGGCATAACCCTCTCGTGTAAGGTAGAACCTCCACAGAAGGTGTACGGACCACAAAACATGATAACCGGGGTTGCAAGGCCATCAGGATGGACGAATATATACAGGTCTTCCAAAGATGACACCTCACCACATTGCTGTTTTGCCTGGGAAGAGGAGCAGACGATCAAGAGCGTCGAAATAACCTTTGCCGGCAATCTCTTACGATCATATCATGCGTATCATCCCTATTTTAAAGATCCCAAATGTGTAAAGGACTATGACATCCAAATTCAGACACAGCAAGGATGGCAAAACATAATGCAGGTAAGAGGAAATTATCAGCGCAGGAGGGTTCATACTTTCGATACAGAAGCTCGTACGAAAGCAATGCGCATCCTCATCCACAGTACGTGGGGAGAAAAGTCCTCTGGTATCTATGAAGTAAGAATCTATTGAGATAATGAAGAGGCCGTTGCAAGAGGAAAATTGCAACGGCCCTTTTTTTTTACTTTATTATTTTGTAGTTTTGTTAACCCTTGATACCAGTGGTAACCACACCCTGTACAAAGAATTTTTGTCCTGCAAGGAAAACAGCGAGAACAGGAAGAACAGCAGAAACAGCGGCTGCCATAATCAAGCTGTATCGAGTTTCAAATTCATCAACAAAGAGAGTCATTCCAACAGGTATGGTGAAAAGGTCCTTTGAGCTGAGGAAGATCAGAGGCTCCTCATAATCATTCCATCTCCAAACGAAACTCACGATCAACAAGGAGATGATCGCTGGTTTTGCCAAAGGCATGATGATTCTTGAAAAAATGGTAAAATGTCCTGCCCCGTCAATCAAAGCACTCTCTGACAATTCATTCGGAATGGTCATGAAAAACTGTCTCAGAAGGAACACACCGAAAATAATAAATATTCCAGGCAAAATCAGCGCATAATGGGTATTGAGGATTCCGAAATTCCTGAACAGAATGAATCGTGGAACCATCAAAACTTGCGGAGGAATCATCATCGTGGAGAGATACAAAAGAAACAAGGCGTCTCTTCCGGGATATCGCAACTTCGAAAAGCTGTAGGCGGCCAGGGAACTGGTGATGATAAGCCCGGTTACAGATATAAACGTGACCTTAATCGAATTAAAGTAGAACAATCCAAAAGGATAGATACCTGCCCACACTTCCCTATAGTTATCCCACATGATACTTCTTGGAATAATCCGGATAGGATAACTGAACACCTCTACTTCCGGCTTCAATGAAGCACTGAGCATCCAAATCAGGGGAGAAACCATGAAAAGTCCTAAGAACAAAGCGATGACAGTTCTGACAATTTTTTGGATTTCTACAGGCTCTTTTGTTGTCGTAGCTTTATCTTTTAATAATTTACCCATCGTTTTTGTCCTTTCCATTGTATTACTGTGATGATAAATATTATTGCAAATAGAACCCAAGCCATGGCACTCGCATACCCCATTCGGTAATTCTGATAGGCTGTTCTATAGATGTGATATACCAAAACAGAAGTACTTCTTCCCGGACCTCCACGGGTCAATATCTGCACAGGAGCAAACACCTTGAAAGAAGAAATAATCTGAGTGACTACAAGCAAAAAAGTTGCAGGGGAAATCATGGGAATAGTGACATGCACAAATTTAGAGAGTGCACCACCACCGTCCACCTCAACCGCTTCATATAATTCCTTTGGAACTCCCTGCAATGCGGCCAAATAGATCAACATACAATATCCAACATGATTCCAGACACCCAATGAAATGATTGCGCTCATAGCAAACCTGGCATCCATAAGCCATACAGGAGGGTTCTCGATTCCAATACTTCTTACAAACTCTGATACCGGACCAAACCGAGACAGCAAAGCCATCCAGATTGCAGAAATTGCGACCGTGGATACGACATAAGGAACAAAGAACATGGTACGGAAAAGCCCTTTTGCGAAAACCTTGGCATTGAGCAATATGGCTGCAAGTAAACCCAGGAACATGGAAATACCCACAGTAAAGACTGAGTAGACGATATTGTTCCATAGAGAACTCGCAAACCATGGATCGCGGGACATCTCTACAAAATTCCGTAGACCAACCCATCTAATTCCAGCCGCTCCAGAGAGGAGATTCCATTCTGAAAAAGCCAAATATAAACTGAACAGTACCGGTATCAAGATAAAGGCTAAAAGCCCGAGAAGATTCGGCAATAAAAACAAAAGCCCATAGCCGAGATCTTTTCCTTTGTTTTCAGAAACGCCCCTCGAAATTTTCATAGAATTCTCCCATAACCGGGGAGATTCCTGTAATAGGAATCTCCTCGGAAAGCATAACAACGTGCTACTCTCTTATTTTGCGAACTTGATCAGGTCGTTGGTTCTCCGATCAAGAGCATTGATGGTCTGATCGAGTGTCTGTCGATTGATGAAATACAGCTCAACTTCTTCCTGCAATGATTTTCTGATATCATTATAGATTTTGATTCCAACAGGATCGGTAGGCTGGTAACTATAGAAGGGTGCATTAAGGATGACATTTTCAAAAGAAGCTACGTCAAACAACGCCTCTGCATCTTCCCCAAGCATGGTCTTGGTAACCTTTTCTGCAGGGTACTGAGTCCAGGCAGGAATTTTTCCACCAAGCTCGACCATAGGATCGGCTCCGACTGTAGCCCAATACTTGATGAACTTCCATGCAGCATCAGCATGTTTTGTACCCTTTGCAATCATCGCCCAATCGCCTAAGGATCCTTCGTTATACAGGCGGTCACTAGCAGCGTCCATGCTGTAGTAAGGCACAAAAGCAGTGATGAAATCATGTGGATAAGCCTTCAAATCCCTTACGTTGCGAATTCTCCAAGTTCCGGTATAGATCATGGCTACACGACCGGTGAGGAACTCTGTTGCATCAGAAAGGTTCTGTGAAACAACCTCTACATAGGGAATCTCACTCATATCCTGATACGACATGGTCTTTCGAAGGTCTATGGACTTTGCAAACAACGGGTTTTTGAAGTTTGAAGTCATCGTCTTCGTATCCATGAACGCGTTGGGACCAAGTGTGCTCTGTGCCCCAAGAATGTGAAGTTGCGGCCATGAGGGATACATAACCCCATAGACTCTGTTCTGGCCGGAACCAGAAGAAAGCCTTCGGGCAACGTCCCTGAATTCCTCCGCGGTCCATGAGGTAGGAAGATCAATTCCTGCAGCATCAAACATGTCTTTGTTGACCATGAAGAACTGTGGACCCTTATTGGTCGGCAGTGCAAAAATTTGATCCTTCACTGTTGCATAGGACAAATCCCCAAACTCTTTCTTGAGGTCAAAGCCATCCTTGGCAGCAATATCAGACAGAGACAATGCATTTCCACTCTCTGCTCGACGAACCAGTACGTCATTACGATACGTGAAGAATACATCCACCTGATTACCGGCAATGAGAGCGGTATCAAGTCGGAGATTTCCTTGATCATCATTTACAAATCGATTGTAATCAATCTTGATGTTTGGATTCTGCCGTTCAAACTCAGCAATCAAAGCTCCAGGACCGTTCTCTTCTGGGACCCCTCCCCAAACCTTAAGAACAACCGGGCCTTCCTCTTTAGCGGCTTCGCGCGCTCCTTGAGCCATCACTGGAAAAACTAATACTGCTACGAGCAATCCTATTAGTACCGTACGTTTCATACTGGTACCTCCTTTCATGAAATATGCAATTAGTATAAGAGGGGGTAACGTGCTGACATAACTCACATTTCTTTGATAGGAGTGTCCGATTTTCAGTTCTTCACTATGTATTTGAGCTTTCAGGTGCACAATTCTCAGATTTATACACGCCAGGAGAAACCCCTTTGATCTTTTTGAACATCCGATAGAAGTATTTTTCGTTCTCAAATCCTGATAGAGAAGCTATCTCTTTCATTGACAGAGAGGTATGAAGCAACAACTCGCTTGACTTGTCGACTCTCACTTTGTTTATATAGGAGATTGGGCTGATCTTCATCGATGACGTAAACAGGGTTGAAAAGTAATTGGGGGACTTGTTCGCAAAAGAGGCCAAGGAATCTAGCGTGATTGTTTGCCTATAATGCGTATGGATATATTCAACTGCTTTTTCAACTGCCTCAGGAATACCCGACTGCTGCGACGAGCCCTGATTTTTTGCTTGCAGAGCGTTCATGGTTAGCTCCTGTAATACTTGAGCTACCGATGCAACATCAGTCGAAGTCTCAAGGATGTCCCTGTAGGAGGGGGTTGTTTCCCCGAGCCTTATTCTGGAAAGCTCAGAAGATTCTGTTGATTGGCTGCTGATAAAGTGAAGGACCTGCATCGATTGTCCCAATACAGCAGAGCGACTGAGTGCAGCTTCCTTGCATTGTTTGGCAAAAGTAGAGACTGCTTGCTCATAGGCTCCTTCTATCCAGTATTTTTTAAATGATACTGATGGTTTTACCACTTCTGTTGTCAGAGCAGCAACCTCCTTAGAATTCTGAGGGTCGTCTTCTTTGTATATCGACTGGTCCAAAGAAAATCGTGAATCCATCTCCTGCATGAGTTTTTTTACAGTGTCATTTTTTTCGCTCATGGGATACAGAGCAGAGAGGCCAAGATGCACGGAAAGATTCATAACCGCAACCAACTTCTTCTGCAAGCGTTGCAGCAGGAGATTCCAATCATGTTTCTCATCTTCATCCTTTGTTGGAATGCAAAGAAGAAACAGGAATGCTTGCTTTTCAATGGAGAGAAGCATCGCCTGGCAATAAGAAGAAATGATATGGCTTACCACGCCTATCAAGGAGGACTGCATTCTTGAAGGCTCACACTCGTTTCGTTGTCCAAGCACCTGATAGTAATGATCAACCTGCAACGAGAGCACTCTACAGTACTCAGAATAGTGCTGCTCTGTCGTACTCTCTTTTTGTTCAACTATGCCTTCATGCCTGAGCTTAAGTTGTTCAACAGCCTTGTTCAAAGCAGTAATCACTGAGGATGCGGTGATTTCGTGTTTTAGTATATAATCAACGGCGCCCAACTCCACTGCCTTCTTGGCGAAGGAAAAGTCTCTATGACTGGTCAAAATGATACAGGAAGCCCGCAAATTCTGTTGCTTTACGGCTTCAATAAGATCAAGTCCACTCATTTTGGACATTATGATATCGGTAATGACCACAACCGGCTCCAGAATGGGAATGAGAGCCAATGCCTCTTCTGCCGAGCGGGCATCTCCGGCTAAGGTAAACCCATGAGCTTCCCATGAAATGGCTGAACGAAGACCGAGCCGAACAAGAAACTCATCATCCACTATCAATACATTCAAGGGCTTTCCTCCAAAAACGGAAGTTTGACCAACACAATGGTTCCTTTGGGTTTTCGTTTCTGAATTTCTATTCCGTAGCCACTGCCAAAATGAGCCACTATCCTTTGATGAATATTGGCCAATCCAATGCCTCCGGATTTATTTTCAGGACGCGCCTCCTGCTTGAGCAAAGAAGTATATTCATCAGAGTCAAATCCTTTCCCATCATCCTCTATTGCACAGACAAGAGTGCCTGCCAGCACTGAAAAGCGTACCCATATGTGTATCATTTCATTGCTTTTCTGATCCCAAGCATGGGTTACCGCATTCTCAACCAATGGTTGTAAAAGAAAGATGGGTACATACGGATCCACCGAAAATTCAGGAGTCTCGAGACGAAGGTCCCAACGATCCCCTGTTCTGAGTTGTTCAATCGTCAAGTATTCATTGAGCGTCTTTATCTCATCACTTAAATGCACGAACGAAGCATGTTGATACAATGTTTTTTCCAAGATTCCACAAAGAGCCAACGCTATATCTGAAACATTATAAGCCCCCGACATTTGAGCGGCCCAATTGATGGTATTCAGACTATTAAGTAAAAAATGAGGTCTGATTTGTGCTTGCAATTGCATAAAACGCGCTTCTTCCAAAAGAATCTGGCTTCTTTTTATCTCTTCAAATAGATATTGGATCTGTGAAAGCATTTCATTGAACTGAGAAGCCACCAAACCTACCTCGTCAGTACCCAGCTGAGGCATTCGTACAGAAAAATCCCCGGCTTTAACCTGTGCAATCCGTTTTTTCAACAATAATAGATTTTTTGTGCTGGCATGAACATTGAAGACTATGATGAAGGTAACGAACATTCCTAACGCAATGACCAGAAAAACCCCCCAATTTTCTACAACTTTCAACTGCTTGAGCATCGCATTCTGATCGATGGTATAGCGCAAGAGCCAGCCATTTTCCAAAGCTTGCTCTAGAATCATCAGGTTCTCATTCTCAAAAGAACCATTCAAATGATGAGGCTCTACAAGTATCTCCATTTCCGGATTCAATATTCTCGATAGATATTCGGTGTCAATACTGATGGCAACGGTGAAGGCATCATCACCAGCCCTACTTCTATCAACAGCCCTTGCTACCGTAAGGAAATTACTATTAACCAGACCTTCTTCTGCCAGATAGGAAAAAGTTTCCAATGTCCAGTGCATGCTCGATCGATTCTTTTTAGTCAATTGGTACCACTCGCTCTGTGCAAAAACCTCGTGGGTACGACGAATGTTTGAAACAGTGGAAATCATTGAATCATCATTTATCAGGAAAATCGAAAGAGGATACTGAAAAGCTCCTATGCGGACCAGATGGATTGCAGACTGTAGTTCTCGAATATGCAGAAATGAATCTTGGGGTGCAAGAAAGACGTTTGCATCAACATTTTGCACTGCAGAACTCGAAGCAAGATAATTTAAGGAAACACTCAACAGACCAAGAATTCTATTAATTTGCTGAACACTTTGATGCAACAGTGCCTGCTCTCTTTCAATAAGTTGATCCTTGATGATTTGTGTTGCAATACGACTGTAAGCAATGAACCCAAAAATCATTGGGATGACGACCAATACAAGTAAAAAAAAGATCAGTTTCGTACGAATTGATTTTTTCTGCACCAATGTTACTTTGCCCACAGCTACCTCTGGTGTAATTTTAGCACCAAAGAGGTAGAGTGTAAACGATAGAAAAACTATGAAACTAACCTTTCTCTGCCCCGACTGTAAGACCTGAGATAAAGTATTTCTGAAAAAGCAGGAACATGATCAGAGGAGGAACCGCTGCAATGATTGAACCGGCTGCCACCATGTTGTAATTGGTGATGAACTGGCCTTGCATATTTGCCAGACCCAGGGTAACAGGCTTCAGAGCATCCCGTTGGAGCAAGATCAATGACCATAGCAAATCGTTCCAAATCCAGGTAAATTCCAATACACTCAAAGCAGCAAAGGATGAAACACAAAGAGGAAGAATGATTTTCAACCAAATGGTAAAATCAGAGGCTCCATCGATTCGCGGCGCTTCTATCAAACTGAAAGGAATATGTTTCATGAAATTTCGTAAGAAAAAGGTACAAAAACCAAGCTGAAACGCTATATGAAACAAAATCACTCCATGATAGCTGTTGATCAAGCCTGCAGCATCAGAAAAACGATAAACAGGAATTAACAACATCTGAAACGGGATGAGCATTCCTCCGATGAAAATCATCAGGACTGTACGATTCAACTTGAATGAGTAAAAAGCAAGGGCAAAAGCTCCCAACGAGGAGACAAGCAAGGCTCCGGCGACTGAGGGTATCGTGATGATGAAAGTGTTTTTCACATACATGGACATCCCCACAGAACTCCACACCTGTCTAAAATTGCTGAAAACCCACGTCACAGGAGGTTTCCACATATAAGGATCCGCCATTATCTCATCCATGGATTTGAATGCGGTGAACACTGCGAATACAATAGGGAACAAAGATGCAGCAATCAGTAAGATCCCAATACCGTAAAAGAAAATCCGTTGTAAAATTCTCACGTGTCTCTTTGATTTCATACGACTACCCCTTTACCGTTGTATTTCATTTTTTAGGCTGTTGTTCACATAGAATACGATGAACAAGAAGGTTATCAAGAACTGCATTACGGCAATGGCTGAGCCATACCCATAGTCCTGATAATGAAACGCTGAGGAGTACATATATGAAGCCAGCACTTCAGCAGCTCGTGCTTTTGTGTTTGTAAGCACGTAAATGATATCAAATGATCTCAGTGAATCGATGATGGAGATAGTAACTGCCATAATGGTCGAAGGACCAAGAAGCGGAAACACCACATGCCTGAATCGCTGCATCCATGATGTTCCATCAATGTCGGCAGCCTCGATCAACTCGATGGGAATATTTTTCAATCCAGCAATATACAAAATCATTATATAAGGGATCTGTCTCCAAACGCCAACAGCCACAAGGGCTCCGGTCATATACCGTGAGTCTCCCAACCATTGCTTAGCCAAACCAGGAAGTCCTATGGCACGTAAGAAACTGTTCAACACTCCGAAGTCCGGTTGATAAATCCAAGCCCAAATGGTTCCAATGACGGCAAATGACAGAGTCATCGGTATGTAGTACAAGGTCTTGAATATCCGATTACCCCCAAAGTCCAGATTAAAGAGCAATGCCACAGCCAATCCTACAGGAATAGGGATACAGACAAAACAAAGCAACCATACAAAGTTATTCTTCAGAGCCAAATGGAATTGAGGGTCGGCAAAAAGTCGGATGAAATTAGCGAATCCTACAAAACGTGTTTCAATCATGATGCTGTCTCTGTGGGTAAAGCTGAACAACATGCTTTGGAACACCGGTATCACAACCCATATGGCATACATCGTCAGGGGTATAGCAAGGAAACACCAAGGTACCAACGACTGTTTTTTTAGCCTCATTTTCTTCTCCCTCATTGTCGTACAGAACGACAGGGAGGAGTTCTCCCTGTCGATACATATGTTCAAAAAAATCATTTACTCTGCGTAGATTCTCACACGGTCAGCTTCCAGTGCAGCCAAGATTGCGTCCAGTCTTGCAGGATTCTGCAGTGCGTCAATAATGGCGTTCATGCCCTTGGCAGCCATCTCTTCTGGTGCATCACGATCATAGAACTGCATGGCAAAAGAAGCGCCCTTCACCATCTCCAAGCCCTTTGCCGCCTCAGCATTCAAAGGGGGTACAAGGGTGTTTGCAGCCAAACGTCCAAGAGGTTCACAGAACATTTTCTGAGCTTCGGCTGTAGCGAGGAAGGCCATGAACTTCTTTGCAGCGTCTTTATTCCTTGCATTCTTAGGAATCATGAAACCATCTGTAGGAGTATCGACCGCATACTCTTTTGAATTGACAGTCGGGAACCTGAAGAAGTCAATGTCGCCTTTCAAGTCTGCTGGGGCAACATCAAATACGAACTGACCCATGAGGTACATTCCTGCTTCACCCTTGAAGAGAAGTGTAGCAGCTTCCTGCCAAGCATAACTGGTTGCATTGGGTTGGAAGTAGCCTCTCTGTGACAAGTCAATCAAATACTCAAATGTCTTTCTGACACGAGGATCTGTGTAGGGAATCTCGCCCATGGTCAACTGCTGATGGAATTCACCGCCATTAACAGCACTGTTCATGTAATCAAACCAGCCACCAACAGTCCATGTCTCTTTTGCACCCATGGCAATCGGGCTTACTCCGTTGCGCTTTAGTACTTCACAAACAGCAAGGAACTCATCCCAAGTCTCAGGAATGCTCAAGCCAAGTCTGTTGAAAACTGCCTTGTTATAGTATACCGCCCACCAATACCAGCTTTGTGGCATAAAATAAACATTGCCATCATAACTGGATGCACCTTTAAAGGATTGAGGGAACTCAACTTCAAAGGAACCGCCTGGGAATATGTCGTTGATCGGCTCGAGCAGTCCGCGTTTAGCAAAGCTTTGCATTCGATATCCTGCAAACCACGTAACAACATCCGGAGCTTGACGACTGGTCAACCAGCTTGGAAGCAATGTCTTGAATTGCTCATGAGCTGTAGTATTTACCGTAACGGCAATATCAGGATTTTGTCTCTCGAACTCTGCAACTACTGCAGCAAATGCATTTTTCGGAGCTTCGTCTGACATGTAGGAATTGATGATCAATTCCTGCTTGGCACTCTCTTTTACGCCTTGTGCAAACAGCGTTGAAACACAGAACACACAAATGATTGCAAACACCATGAATTTCTTCATTTTCTCCTCCTTATAGAGAACAGCAATAATGGTGTGTCTATTTTAGTTTCTTTCCACAAGTAATTATAGTTACATTTGTACCGCATCGACTGCTTTCTTTTTGGTACATTTGTACTTGGTTGCCATACAAAACAAAGAAAGCTGCTGCCCGTGCAAGGGGGCAACAGCTCTAGTATCGGGTATGGACTGTATTAGAGAGTGGTGACTTGCAGTGCTATCGTGGCCTGAAATTCACCAGCGGTTGTGTTCTGGAAATCCTCGTTGCTCACCTCGACGATCAGCTTTCTGCTGTCGAGCATTCTCGACCCATCAGTGCTGGAAGCGACCGTGTAGAAATCCTGGAAAGGATCAAGCGCCCCTGCAGAAAGCAAGCCTTCAGCGCTCTTGTCAGTGTGATACATCCAGTACTTGATAGCTGCAGCTCCGCCACCCTGTCTCTGGAAGCTGACCGGCCTTACAGAAATCTGAAGATTGGCGTTCTCTTTGTTGGTCAGGATGTTGAAGTAGAATTCTGTATCGGTGGCAGCGTTGGCCCCATCAAGAACGACATCCTTCACTGAAAGGATAGCAATATCATCGAAAAACGCGGGAGAGGTAATACGGGTATCTGTTATCTTGGTTGCGATTGACTGGTTGACGGTCATGTTCAACTGCAGAAGTGATGGGGGGGTTGTTGCTGCGAAGGCGAAGCCGGTTACTAGTGTCACAAGTGCGAGTATTGTAAAAATCTTTTTCATGATTGGTTCCTCCGAATCTCTTTGTTTTTGTTATCTTGACTGTATATTAGCAATAGTATGTACATATGTCAACACTTAAGTGTAAAAATATTTTATATACATTTATATATTTTTTGCTATTACTTTCTTATGACAAATCTAGTGTTTTTACCAATTATCAATCAAATTTCTAACAATAGAAACGCTTCATGTCATGATACATATACCTTATATATGACATATCTATTACTTTGAACAAAGAGGGATTATATC
>CAZJMG010000044.1:0-28132 GCA_964547185.1 uncultured Sphaerochaeta sp. | reverse complement strand
TTATCTTGACTGTATATTAGCAATAGTATGTACATATGTCAACACTTAAGTGTAATAATATTTTATATTTTTCTAAACCTTTAAAATATATTTATTATTTATTATATTATTTACATTTATATATTTTTTGCTATTACTTTCTTATGACAAATCTAGTGTTTTTACCAATTATCAATCAAATTTCTAACAATAGAAACGCTTCATGTCATGATACATATACCTTATATATGACATATCTATATCTTTGCACTTCTTATGACAGAGCGATACTTTCAAAAAATGCTTGGCTCGCACCTTGACCGCAGATAAAGCACAGTGTTAGCCTACTAGAGTAATAAGAAATTATGAGTTACTTGATGGAGGTTCCCATGAAAAAGGTTTGGTTGTATCTGCTTTTTTTTCTTAGCCCACTTATTCCTATAGCCTTCTATCTCCTTGTTGCAGGCCCCAGTCTTGATAGTTACTCAGCTTCAATTGCATTTGGCGTATACACCTTTGTCCTCGTAAGCAATCAATTTTATTTTGCATCCATGCCGAACTGGCTCACAAAAGCCCTAGGCACAAAGACGGTCCGTTCCTTGCACGGAAGCTTTCCCCTACTCATCCTTGCTCTTGCTCTCTTGCATGCACTTCTAAAGCTTAGCAATGGGTTTATCCTCACTGATGGACAGGCTCTTCTTGGAGTTGTTGCTTTCTTCCTCTTCTTAATCGGTACCATCTCTGCACTGCTGCTTTTCGCTCAGACCTTGCTGACACAGTTTCCCTGGTTCTCCACCTTCCGAACCCGCATATACACCATTACAAAACTCACTTATAAAAAAGTCAGGGCGATGCACAATCTGATGGTGGTAGCAGGAATCTTGGCCTTGATGCATATAATGATCGCTTCAACATCTGCTCTAGCATACAATCCATGGGGTGCTAGCATCTTGGTAGTCTGGATGCTTTATACTCTTCTCTCATATCTCAACTACCGACTCGCAGGTCGGAAAGGAAAAGGAACAAAATGAAAAAACCTATCGCTCTGTGTATCGTAGGACTCTGTACTGTTATGTCGCTTTTTGCTCAGTTCATCCCATCCTCACCTACAGATCCGGTAATTGATGGAATTTTTTCCCCAGGTGAATATGCAAGCGAGATACCCTTGAGGGATATGCGCCTCGGGTATGCTCTCTCCAATAACCAACAGGAAATATACTTTGTCTTGGAAGCTCCGACAAATGGGTGGGTCTCGATCGGACTAGGGTCGAATCGTATGAACGGAGCCCACATGATCATGGGATATGACGATCTTACCAACAAGGTCATCGTCGAAGAAACAGGAAGAGGAAGAAGTCACAGCGCCGCTTCCACCCCGATTCTTTTAAGAAGCGCCATAGCACAAACGGGAGCGAAGACCACCTTGGAATTCAGTGTCCCCGCTTCCCTCTATGCTTCAGGACGCGAACTTAGCCTTATCGTGGCTTATGGAAACCAAAATAATATAAGAAGCAGACATGCCCGTCATAGTAACCATACAATACGCTTTGCACGGTAAGAACGAATCAACGGATTTTTAGCAACATGTCCCCATCTTTGATCCACCCTCTTTTTCTCATGTATGTGCTGAAAATGAGGGTGATTAGTGCGGGAAGAGCAAAATGCATGAGACCTACCTGTGGCAATGCGTCCAAGCCCATAACAAAGATGGCGTTGAACTGACCGACCAGTCCGCTGGTTCCCATTCCTGCGCCCAGACTATTGTTCTCCATCTTGAAAACCATGGTGCTTACTGGACCAAGAATAGCTGAAGTCAAAGTGGGAGGAATCCAGATCAGGGGGTTTTTCCAGATGTTCGGTATCTGGAGCATGCTGGTCCCGAGCCCCTGACTCACCAGCCCTCCTATCTTATTTTCTTTGTATGAACTGACAGCAAAACCAACCATCTGGCAACTGCAACCTACCGCGGCAGCTCCTGCAGCCAGACCGTCTAGACCAAGGCTTATGCTGATGGCTGCACTACTGATGGGAAGCGTCAATACCATTCCGACTACGGTAGAGACAAGAATGCCCATCGGCAAAGGGTACAAAGTAGTAAGGGCATTGATGAAGGCTCCCAGATAGGACAGCATTGCCGCAATGGAAGGAGCGATAAAATACCCGACCAAAGCACCACTTATGATACTCGTAGAGGGGACCACGATAATGTCCACCCCAGTCTTTCCTGCAACTTTTTTGGATAATTCAGCGCCGACCAAGCCTGCAACCATAGAGCCGACCGGCTCTCCGAGGGCCATCCTGATGATAGTGGGACCTTCACCGAACACAAAGGTTCCAGCCCCTACAGCTCCGGCTACAGCGCTACCCAGTATACCCAGAGGAGAGGCACCAACAGACATGGCTACCCCGATACCGATGGCAGGACCTGTCAAGTATTGAGCAATCATTCCGATTTGCTCAATCAGCACAATGCCTGCATAATGTCCTATTTGCTTGATGATCAAGCCAATGATGAGTGAGGCAAACAAACCTTGAGCCATTCCGCTCAACACACGGGTGACATATCCACCCACCTGCCTCCCGCTGGAAGTTGAACCTTCAGCCATAGAGAGCTCCTAAATAATTGGATTTGGTGGATGACTTGTCATGTACAACCGCCATTAGCATTGCACAAGGCCTCCGATTGAAAGGACTATAGCAAGGTAAAGGGATTGTGTAAAGATTATTGAGAAAGAAAATCGGACATGGCAGCGAGAATAAGAACAACACTAATGGATCCTGGGTCAACATACCATGCTTTTTTAGAGAGCAATCTCATTCTCCAATATTTCGTTTGCATCGTCCTCGTTGCCTCACTTCCCTGTCTTGCCGCCTGCACTCATAGTAATAGCCATTCCAAAGGCCTTGAAGAGACTTTCAAGGATGATTCCAGCCACAAGAACATATCTGGTCCACTTGCAATCTTGACAGCAAATAAGAGTCCTGAAATTCCTCTTCTGTTCATAGGAGCTTTCTTTGCTACATCATCATTGATCAAAACAGTTCTGACAGCTATACCCTCTTCTTCAAGCATTTCTGCCGCGATATCAAAGTTCAAAACATCACCTGCATAATTCCCATTAAGTGTTGATCGGTCATTGATTAGATGTTTCACCGGAGATACACCCTTGAGTAATTGATTAAAACGTTTCCTACTCTCATGGTACGAGCACATACTCCAAAAACCAATGGGAGTGGAGACCTTTTGAACCTTTTGCTTTCTAAGCTAGAAAGGCATGCCGCTTTCCTAATAAGCGCAGAGATCAGTAAAAACAAAATGCAGGCACAATTGTATCGATCCTCTTACGAATCGAAAAACAAAGGAGAACCGTCCCATTGAAAGACTTCCATGTCGACTTTTCCGTCAGGTGTGAAAAAGACTCCTTCAGAGCAAAGAATCGCTTGCTGAAGCTCGACATATTCACCAGCAGCCAACGAACCATCTGCCTTGACAACTCGATGCCAAGGCAGACCATCGGGGCACTTTTTCAGTGCCCATCCTACAGTTCTTGCCTGCTGAGGATTCCCCAGAAGACACGCTATCTGGCCATAGGAAGCTACCTTGGCATAGGGAATCTGAGCAATCACTTGATAGACCGATTCAAAAAAGGAATACATACTCAACCCTCGTGTAAAGCGTTTTGATGTTAGGAGGCACTCCTTGCTTTGGCGAATCTCAATACGTAGCGAAAAGGGATGAACATGTCTGTACTATTTCGATAAGCTTCGTATTCACTTCCAAAACGATCGAGGAGCATCGCCTCCTCCTTACCGATGCGCAACGTCATCAAGGTAAGAATGATAGACATGCCCAACAAACCGATACACCAGTTTTCAGAGATGAGAAATGACCCAAGAAACAAGAGCAGATAAGAGCTATACATAGGATGGCGTACAACTGCGTATGGTCCACTTTTAATCAGCTTATGGTCATTTCTGAGCACCAGCGTACTAGAAAAATATCGCCCCAACTCTCGATGCACTAGATAGATTAAGAAAAGAGCATCGAGAGAAATACAGATTCCTACAATGCGCAGGCCGGGATGCATGCGTATATAGCATTGAGGAAACAGATCCGGGTAAAACAAGTAAAAAACTACACTGACGATGAGTACAGAACCCAAAACCCACCGTATGAGCACTAGACATACGCCTTCTTTGCGAAGCGGGAGCCCGTCATGGATAGCTCCGCTCTTATATTTGAACCAGAATCTCATCAGCGTAAGCAAGGAAAAAACACTGATAAACGCATATTTAAAAAACACTGTTTCTGAAAGGATGTTCATAGGGCATGCTACCTTATCACTACAATACAATTCTTTACTACGCCATCAAACACCACTGTAGAGCCTTCATTGCTCGAAGAAATGGTACCGCATGATGATTGATCAATCGTATCGATATTCCGTAGGCATAAGGCCCATAGCCCAACATTTCCAACCATGGATACTTCAAAAGACGAAGAGTCGATCTTTGCTACCGTGCAGGTAGCCAGAATTGAACCATCGTGAGCGTGTACTGAAGCTTCTGTCTTTTTTCCCTCATCCAAGCAAAAGAGATGGAACGTAACATGATTGTTATACGCATAATCAGGCTTGGTATGCTCTGAAGAAAGAGGGATAAGACTCCCTTCCTTCGCAAAGAGAGGCAAAGAGAAATAGTCGTATTCGTCTTTTCGATACAGGCCTCCTACAACCTCCTTGTTACTGAGCAGGTGAGTCCACCTTCCCTTTGGAAGATAGTAAGAAGCAATGCCTTCTTCATTGAATATTGGGGCAACCAAAAGCTGTTCACCGAGAAAATACTGCCTTTCTATATACTCACAAACCGGATCATCAGGGTATTCCAAAATCATAGGACGCATCATCGGAATCCCGCATTCATGAGCCATGCAGGCAGCAGAAAACAGATACGGCATCATTGAGCACTTCAACTCAGTAAAAAACCTAAGTACTTCACAAGCTTCTTCATCATAATTCCAAGGCACTCTGTAGGATTCGTTACCATGAAGCCTGCTGTGAGTTGAGAGCAAACCGAAAGCGACCCAGCGCTTGAAAAGGTCTGCTGTGGCAACTTTTTCAAAGCCCCCAATGTCGTGGCTCCAATACCCAAACCCACACAGAGAGAGGGAAAGTCCTGCTCTCAGGCTCTCAGCCATCGACTCATAGGTTGCCGAACAATCCCCACCCCAATGGACGGGAAATTTCTGCCCTCCTACGGTAGCTGAACGAGCAAATACCAGAGCTTCATGTTTGCCCCGTTCACGTTCAAGCAGTGTAAATACCGCTTGGTTATACAAATATGTATAATAGTTGTGCATACAAGCTGTATCACTTTGATCAAAGTACTCGACCTCTGTTGGAATGCGTTCACCAAAATCAGTCTTGAAGGTATCGACGCCCATATCCAGCAGTTGCTTGAGCTTGTCTTGATACCAGATAACTGCTTGCGGATTGGTGAAGTCCACCAAAGCCATTCCTGCCTGCCATCGGTCCCACTGCCAGACACTTTTATCTAACTTCTTGATTAAATAGCCTTTTTCCATGCCCTCATCAAACAATGGGGATTTTTGCCCTATATAAGGATTTATCCATACACAAACCTTAAGAGACCGATCATGGAGTGTTTTCAACATAGCTATGGGATCAGGGAACTTTCGCGTGTCCCACTGAAAATCAACCCACTGCAATTCACGCATCCAGAAACAATCAAAATGAAACACATGCAACGGGATGTTTCGTTGTTGCATCCCGTCGATGAAACGGAGCACTGTCTCTTCATCATAATCTGTAACAAAGGACGTGGAGAGCCATAATCCAAAAGACCAGGGCGGAACCAAAGCCGGCTTTCCTGCCAGTAGTGCATACTTTTTCAAAACATCCTTCAGGGTATCCCCCGCAATCAGATAGTATTCCAGACACTGGCCTGACACCGAAAACTGTACAGAGGTGACTACCTCGGAACAGACCTCAAAAGAAACCTTTGAAGGATCGGCAACCAAAATCCCATATCCTTTGGAGGAAAGAAAGAATGGAATATTCTTATAGGCTTGCTCGCTGCTGGTTCCTCCATCTTCATTCCAGATATCGACAACTTGTCCATTCTTTACGAATGGAGTAAAGCGCTCGCCTAGACCATATATGTTCTCACCTACCGAAAGATTGAGGTATTCAACCTGATACGAATCCTTATCATTGAAAATTGCATGTCCGCCAAGCAACCCGTTTGAGGATGTCAGCGGTTTTCCTTTGAAGAAAAACTCGATATCACCGGGTCCTTCACAGCGCACCTTTGCCGATAGATCTTTCGAGGTTGCTCTGACAGTGTCACCAGTATCTTCAATATCCAACAACTCCTTCTGATCCTCTGCAAGGTCAAAACGGGGACCTCTTTGACGCTCACCCTTGTGGTGGTAGGACCGGATGTGCAGGATATCCGGCATTGTTGCGGTTATCTCCATCGTAATGGTTGGAGAGTTGAGTGTTGAGCCCCTATGCTCCATTCGCTTGGAAGTACAGTACACTGAGAGTTTCTCGGTCGAGGCCTGAATATCTACAACAGCGACTTTTGCAAGGTGTTGCACCCCTCTTCGAATTTCCCAATACCCATCTCGAATTTTCATACGCTCTCCTATTGCTTGATACTGATCATACTATTCAAGGAATACTCAACAGACATAAAAATTGCTTTGCGCTCAATATTTCAATCTTGCTTCCCGCTCTCTGCATAGCAAGCGCTTTACGTTGCTTGCTTGTCATCGGGCCATCCCAATCGCCCACCACCAAATAATCCGTATTCTTAACTACGCTATCCTTGACGATTCCTCGGCGATCAACAATGGCTTGATAGGCGTCCTTACGTTCAAGAGAACCAAGAGACCCTGTGATTACGAAGACTTTCCCCTCCAATGATGCATTCTTTGGACAATCATCCTGAGCCTTGAAATCGGACGCCTTACAGCTCTGAAACCTCACAGATTCAATGCTCAAGTTCTTCTGCCTTGCATAGAAAGCCATTTTCTCATAACAAGCCTGAGTAATCAAAGTATCGTTCAGAGCGCGGTGAGCCCCACTTTGATCGATTTCAAAGAAACGGGCAATCGTAGAAAGCTTCATATCGGGACACTGTGCACGAAGCAGTTTCCTTGCAATCAAAAGGGTATCAACCACTTGATAGGAAGACCAAAGATAGGGAACCTGATAGTTGAGAAATGAAGCATCAAATCGAGCAATATTATGACCTACAAGAAGATCATTACCGATAAACCCCACAAACAGGGCAGCGACCTCAATGAGGGATGGTTGCTCAGCAACCATCTCGTTGGTAATACCGGTCAGATTCTGTATGAATGGGGGAATCGGCCTTAAAGGATTGATCAATTGACTGTATGAGGCAACCACCTGATGATTTCGAACCCGTAAGGCTGCAAGCTCAATGATTGCATCGTCGGTAGGGCTGAGTCCGGTTGTTTCAATATCAACAACCGTATAGTCGCCAACAAAGCTCATGACAGGTGTATGTTTTGGTTTGTTCTGCTGATCGATTTGCAGGAATTCCATAAAAAATTGCCTGATCATCGCACGGCTCATCCCATCGGGATGCATCGTATCGAAGAGAGAGGCCAGCTGGGTTTGCATCATCTGGGACGTTGCAAGGGCTACCTTAGGGCAACTGGATGAAGAGACGACATTGTGCTGTCGTCTAGGGAGTAGCCGCGTCCCCCTGTTGGTTTCAGAAAGGCTGATGTGCAACCGGTCGTCCACCAGACAGAGCATTCTTGGTTTCAGCTCAACCTGTTGATCACCTAGCTGAAGCTCAAAGAGAGAGAGGTCGTCAAAGCAAGCGTCAGCAAGCATTACATACCGATAACCTTCCTTGAAGAAGCTGAAAAGTGCTTGAGAACATAAACAGTCTTGAAAATTTATACTATGCATCACATCCTCAAGCATAGCATATTCTACAAGGTAAAATTCAATAAAGTAGATATGTATCTTTTCTCTTGTTATGCGTATACTTACCTCATGTATACCATGGTTTTCATAAAACAATCAGATCATTTAGGGGTGTTGCGCTTCAGTCTCGTGAAGAGGAGCCTGATGATTGGCATCGCACTCTTTTTCTGGGTGATAGCGTTCAGTTCCTATCCTACGATTCTTTGGGTCGCTGTTGTGCTAGGTGCAATATGCAGCCTCGGTGGAGCATACGAGGAAACTTGGAAATTTTATCTTGATGAGAAGATCACCATAGAGAGCAGCTTAGGGTTTTGGCCGCTTGCAAAGAAAAAAACGTACGCCTTTTCAGAACTGGACGCTGTGGTGGTATATACCCAAAGAACACAACTTCAGACTCATATGGCCGGTCAAGCCCGATCTTGGGGGTATTATCGTCTTGGAAATAAATTTGAAAAGACAATTTCACGATTGGAACTTGTTGATAAAAAAGGAGAAAAGGTTCTTCTCTATGTTGATTCTTCCAAGCGAATGTTTGACATTACTTCTTTAGCAGATACACTCGCTGACTTTCTTAAAGTACAGCGAGTGTTGCGTGAAGGATAAGATTAAAGCTTATCACTGATCAAAAAACAAGAGACAGTATGATCTTTCTCAGATTCCACTGCGGGAGGACTCTGCGTCTTGCATTTTTCCATTGCGTAAGGACATCGAGCTGAGAAAATACATCCACTTGGAGGATTGATCGGACTGGGAACATCACCTTCAAGCAAGATCCTTTTTCTCTTTTGTCCAATCTTGGGAATGGGAATTGCTGAAAGAAGAGCTTGGGTGTATGGATGCTGGGGATTCTTGAAGATTGCAGAGCTTGTGGTAGTCTCAACAATCTTACCCAGATACATAACTGCTACTCGGTCGCTGATATGCTTTACTACACTCAAATCATGACTGATGAACATATACGTCAATCCCAGACGAGTTTGCAGGTCTTGCAAGAGATTAAGAATCTGTGCCTGAATCGATACATCCAACGCACTGACCGGCTCATCGCAGACGATGAATTTCGGATCAAGAGCCAGGGCTCTGGCAACCCCAACGCGTTGTCTTCGTCCACCATCCAATTCATGGGGGAACGTATTGACCAAACGCTTGCTCAAACCAACCAAATCCATAAGTTCGGCTACACGCTTCTCTCCATTGCCCCCCTTATACAGGTTGAACACTCGTAAAGGTTCGGCTATGATCTCGCTGATGCTGATACGAGGATCCAATGAGGCAAAGGGATCTTGAAAGATAATCTGCATATCCTTTCGTAGTTGCCGCATCTGAGGGGCTTTGAGTTTAGTAATATCATTTCCCTCGAACAAGACCTGCCCTGCAGTTGGCTCAACCAAACGCAATACGGCTCGCCCCGTCGTTGATTTCCCACAACCGCTCTCTCCTACTATGCCAAGCGTCTCTCCACGCTTGATGCCGAAACTAATATTATTAACTGCCTTCAGCAAGCCTTTCTTTGTAGTAAAGTCTTTACTCAGGCCCCTGGCTTCCAATACATAATCCATGACATTACTCCTCTTCATACCCGGGAACCAGACCTTCATAAATGAGGCAGCTCACCATGTGCCCTTCTGAAACAGAGACCGGCTTTGGCCCCTGTTGTGAGCAGATATCTCGGGCCATTGGACAGCGCGGATGGAATCTGCAACCAGGAGGAAGATCGGAAGGATCGGGCATGAGCCCCTTGATCGGATTCAATCGATCGACCTCTTCATCCAAACTGGGAATCGAGTTGAATAATCCCTTTGTATAAGGATGCTTGGGATTGTTGAACAACTGTTCAACCGAAGCATACTCGACAACCGAGCCTGCATACATGATTGCCACATAGTTGCAAGCCTCGGCTACCACGCCAAGGTCGTGGGTGATCAACATCATTGCTGTCCCGAATTCTTTCCTAAGGGTTTTCATCAAATCCAACACTTGTGCCTGAATGGTAACATCCAAAGCAGTGGTTGGTTCATCGGCGATCAATATTTCAGGATTACAGGAGAGAGCCATGGCAATGCCGACTCTCTGGCGCATTCCTCCACTGAACTCATGAGGATAATCCTCAATCCTGTTCTTTGGGATGCCTACCAGCTCAAGCATTTTTTCAGCTTGTTCCCTAGCTTCCTTCTTTCCAACTTTCTGATGAAGTATGATTGCTTCCTCTATCTGGAAACCGACGGTCATAACAGGGTTGAGACTGGTCATCGGGTCTTGGAAGATCATGGAAATCTTGTTTCCCCTGATTCTTCTCATATGCTCAGGCTTCTTCTTGAGCAGATCAACACCCTTGTACAGTACCTCACCCTTGACGATAACTCCCGGCGGATTAGGAACCAGTTGCATGATGGACAGGGCTGTAGTGGTCTTCCCCGCCCCGGTTTCACCGACCAACCCCAAGGTTTCTCCCTTGCGAATGCCCAGCTGCAAATCTGTTACGGCCTGCACCACACCATCATCTGTTTGATATTCAACACTGAGGTCTTTTACCTCAAGCAAGTATTCACTCATTTCGTACTCCTCGTCTTACTGCTTCAACCTGGGATCGAGTGCATCACGCATGCCATCCCCCAAAAGGTTGAGAGCAAAGATGGTGATCATGATTGCAACGCCTGGGAATGTGGCAATATGCGGGGCCGTCCTGATAAACATTCTTCCCCCGCTGAGCATGGCGCCCCATTCAGGGGTAGGAGGCTGGATGCCCAGCCCGATAAAGCTCAAGCCTGCCGCTGAGAGTATTGCATTCGCTACTCCGATGGTACCCTGCACGATGATGGGAGCCATGGAATTGGGTAATACATGCTTGAAAATGATGCGTAAGTCCTTTGCTCCAACTGCCCTCGCGGCTTCAATGAACTCCTGTTCCTTGATTGATATTACCGAGGCCTTCACGATACGGGCATACACAGGGATCGAGCTGATACCAACGGCAATCATAACGTTGACCAAGCCACCGCCAAAGGCACTTACAATTGCTATGGCAAGCAGGATTGACGGAATTGCCAGAAGTATATCCATCGTTCGCATGATTACGTTGTCAAGCTTTCCACCATAGTAACCTGCCAAGGAACCAAGAAAGCCACCCATGATGACAGAAATACTTACGGCTACAAAACCGACCTGCAATGATACTCGTGTACCAAAGATAATACGGCTGAAGATATCTCTTCCCAGTTCATCAGTTCCCAGCCAATGATCCTTGCTCGGACTCTCGGCAATTCTTCTCAGATTCTGGGTTTGGTACCCATAAGGAGCAATCTGCTCAGCGAATATGGCCGTGAAAATAATTATAGTTATGACAATAAGACCGAATATTGCCATCTTGTTCTTACGCAACCTTCTCCAAACCTCAGCCAACTGGCTACGTTGCTTGGGTGCCTTCACCGTCTGTGGGGCAACAACAGAGGCAGCCTCGGATCCTTCCTCAATCGATGCACCAGATGCAGGAGGATTTAAAGGTTTTGTTCTCATTGCTTCTTTATCCATTTCTTTGTTCATTGAAAACCCACCTATTTATATTGTGCCTTGATGCGAGGATCGATGTAGGCATAGAGAATATCTACTAAAAGATTGACTAGACTGAAAGAAAGGGCGAGCAGTAATACACCTGCTTGCACAACCGGAAAATCCTTCTGTCGTATTGCATCAACCATCATTCTACCGACACCCGGCCAAGAGAACACAGTCTCAGTGAGCACTGCGCCGCCAAGAAGATATCCAAATTGAAGTCCAATAACCGTAACAACAGGAATCAAGGCATTTTTCAAAGCATGCCTGTTAATGACAACAGACTCATCCAATCCCTTAGCTCTTGCTGTTCTGATATAATCCTGTCGTACCACTTCAAGCATGCTGGATCGAGTCATACGGGTAATCAAGGCGGCAGAACTTGTACCCAAGGTTATAGCTGGCATGAGCAAATGCCTGAATGTCCCATATCCGCTTGAAGGAAGCCATCTAAGATAGACCGAGAAAAGAATGATCATCATCAAGCCTTGCCAGAAGTTTGGCATTGAAACACCAACAAGGGCAAGAGTCATAGCAACCCCGTCAAAGACAGAGTATTGTTTAATTGCTGAAATAATACCAACAGGAATGCCTATCGCGACAGCTATCAGAACTGCCGACCCAGCAAGTTGGATTGTTGCAGGGAAACGAGCAAAAAGTTCTTCTGCAACTGGGCGTTTGGTCACCAACGAACGTCCAAAGTCTCCTTGGACTGCGTTCTTGATAAAATTGAAAAACTGAACAAGAAACGGGGCATCAAGTCCCATCTGAGTCCTCAGTGCTGCAACTTCGGCAGCCGGTGCTCGTTCTCCAAGAATGATCTTTGCAGGATCACCCGGGGTAAAATACATGATGGTGAATACTATGAAAGAGACACCAAGCATGACGGGAATGAGCATAAGCAGTCTTCTGACTATATATCTGTGCATAAACTAACCTTCATAAACGAGTAAGCAAACCGCCCATCCTCTTTAGGACGGACGGCTTGCGACATTTAAATTGACGAAAAACCAACAGAATTACTTGTTGTAAACCGCATACAATCTGTGGTGTCCTGCAGCATGTGGCTTAAATCCTTCTACCCAGTTACGAGTTGCGTTCAAGTCATCCCTGAAGGCAAGGAATACCCAAGGAGCTTCCTCAAATACAATTTCCTGAGCTCTGGCGTAAGCTCTCTCGCGTTCTGCAAAATCAGGACTCTGCTTTGCAAAATCAAGAAGCCTGTCAACTTCACTGTTTGCCCAGAAGGTTCTGTTGCCGGCATCACCAAAGGTCGTGCTGTGGAACAAGGAATACAGACCGTAGTCAGCATCACCGGTTACAGCTACCCAACCAAGCATGAACATGTCATGTTCGCCTTGGGCGGTGCGGTCGAGGTACGGAGCAAACTCCATGATCTCGATGCGAACTCGAATTCCAACTTCGTTTAGCTGTGCTTGGAACATCTCAGCATAGCGGATGCGAATCGGGTTGTCGTTGGTCCAGATTGTGGTAGTAAATCCATTAGGGTATCCAGCTTCAGCAAGCAACTGCTTTGCACGAGCAGGATCATATCCATACCCAGGAAGATCCTGATTAGCAAACAGTACGGTTGGGGCCAAGGGGCCCTTAGCTGCTGTTGCATATCCCATGAAGGCAACTTCAGTAGCAAGGTCTACATCCAAAGCGAGGTTGATCGCCTGACGAACCTTGATGTTGTCAAAGGGAGCCTTTGCGACATTGAAGCCCAAGTAGAAGGTCGTAAGACCTGTGGTCTGGAAAGTCGTGATATCACTCTTTTCAACAAGGCCACCGAAATCATTGGGGTTCACATCGTAAATGATGTCTACTTCACCAGTTTCAAGAGCGATCGCTCTGTTGGTGTCTTCACTGATAATGCGGAAGCGAATACGTTGACTCTTTGCGTTCTCACCATGGTAATCGTTGAAACGATCAAGAACGATGGAGTCACTGCTTCTCCATTCAACAAACTTGAAAGGACCGGTGCCTACTGGATTTCTTCCATAATCCTGACCAGCTGCTGTTACAGCCTTTTCGTTGATAATGGCAGTTGCAGGGTGGGCAAGGTGTGTGATGAATGGACCGAAGGGGAACTTGAGAATCATCTTGAAGGTATAGTTGTCAATGACTTCTACACGATCGAGAGCATCTACAAGGAATCCACCGGGAGCGTTCACAGCTCTCATGCGTTCAAAAGTAAACTTCACATCATTGGCAGTAAGTTCTTCACCATTGTGGAACTTTACACCTCTTTTGAGAGTAAATTTATACTCCGTCGGGCTCAGCACTTCATAGCTGGTAGCCAACCCGTTGGAAATATTCAATTCCTCATCCTGATACATCAAAGTCTCATAAATCTGCTTCATGACTCTGGCTGATGGCTGGTCATTCGTTGCTTGGGGATCCAAGGAACGGGCATCGGCCTGCATCGCGACAACCAGTGTGCCTTTGTCTGTTGCTTTTGATTCTGCAGCAACTTCTGCGGCCCCTCTGGCGAATACCGGGGACATCATGACTAACACGAGTAACAGTAACAGTACTTTCTTCATGTATACACCTCCGCATACGTCTTATATAGGTGCTGTTTAGGATACTGTGCAATAATTGTATGGTCAAGTGAGCTATGCAAAAAAAATCCACTTATGAACTAGGTATTTTACCGAGAGACATTGTTTCTTCCAATAGTAATATTGGAAAATTTACATACTACAAGCCATTCTATGTCACTTTCTAACAAATTTTTAGCGACCCTGAACAGAATTCAATTAATACACTGATAGTATATTAATATCACCAAAATAGGAAATTACTGTGATAAGCCTCAAACAAGAACTCCAATTCTTCCAAGATTTTGATTGTCATCCAAGAGAAACCCTGTTATGCATTTCGCATCATAGCAACAAAGGCATAAGACAGATCTGGATCAAACTGCGTTCCTGAGCCTGCTTCAATCTCATGCAAAGCCGTTTCAAGTGCATTCTCCTCGTTTCGCTGTATGATTCGTTCATAAGTTTCAACTATGGCGATCATACGGGCAAGAGGGGGGATCTGCATACCACTTAGTCCTTGTGGATATCCTTTACCGTCCCATCGCTCATGATGGCTGTACACATAGGGGGCCAAATCCAACGTCGCATCAAATAGGCTAAGTATCCTAAAACCTACGACTGGATGCTGGCGCATTTTTTCATAATCATCTTCATCCAAAGAACCTTGATGCAAGAGCTCTTTATCAAGAGAAACCTTTCCTACATCATGCAGCAGAGCAACGCGTTCAAGTCTGCTGGCCTCTGTTGGAACAAGTTTCAGGTGTTGAGCGAACTTGATGCAGAGCATCTGCACCTTTTTTGCATGAGATTCCTCTAGGGGACAGCGAGTAAAAAGCGTCTGCACCAATGTGTTGAGAATTTCTTCCTGTACACTTTGCCTATCAGTGCTTTTATTGCGGTACATCATATCTTCGGCATTTGCCATAAGCTCTTTAAGTGCTTTCTTGCCATCTATTTGCACATCATAACCTAGAGCAATGCTGCACTTGATCGCTTCCACTTGAGCAGAGGCAAAACTTCTGACAATTTCCTGCATCAGATCATCGACTTCTGTTTCATCAGTGCTGGGAAGCAGCATGGCGAATTCATCCCCACCAATTCTTGCAACCAAATCGTTGCTTCGACAACATCTCTGCAAAATGTCAGCTGACTTGAGTATCAGATTGTCCCCTGCGTCATGTCCAAAAACATCGTTGGTCAACTTTAGGGCATTGATATCGGCAAAAATGACTGCAATTGGATAGTTCGCCTGGGTGTTCATGCTCTGGTAGCACGACTCAAAAAACTGTCGATTATACAATCCTGTAAGCGGATCATGACTACCAAGATAAGCAATCTCATCTTCCCATTGCTTGCGCTTGGTTATGTCCATGAATGAGACGACACCCCCGACGACCCTATTATTTCGCTTTTGTGGGTAGGCGTAATAGGCAACCGCAAAAGAAGATCCATCCATTCTAAAAAACCGTTCATCTTCTGCATGCGAGCTTTTCCCTTGCTGGATCATGGCAAGAATTCTACAATCACCAGGGTCTTTCCCTGTTGAATTGGCATGATCGTGATGAATCAAAAGGTGTATATCCTTGCCTAAAACCTCCTCTTCTCTCTCATAGCCAAGGATTCTCAATGCACTGTTGTTGATAAATGTACACGTTCCTTGAAGATCCATCCCATAAATTCCTTCTGCCGTTGAATCCAGAAGCAACCTGAGCTGTGACTGACTTTCATGCAACTGCTCGGTACGCATGAAGACATTTTCCTCAAGATTGTCGATCAAACTACGCATTTTATCGGCAACCCTGTTTAGGCTGTCTGAAATTTGGCCAAGTTCGTCATCCCTGAAAATCGGGACCCTCCTGTCTAAATCACCCTTGGTGATGGCATCAGCTACGTCGAGCAACAACACCAGGGGTCGAAGCATCCTTTTTGTCATAATTCGATAGAGCACTATGGAGAACAACACATACAGAAGTATCAGAAGGGCACTCAAAGAGATGCTCCTGTAAAGAGAAGCAAAAAGGAGCGAATGAGGAACAGAGGTCACCAACAACCAATCCACACCTTGTAATCGAAGTTCCTGGATTCGTATATGAACGTTTCCCAACCTATCCGATTGTATGAACATTGCAAGCTCACCTTTTGCATATTCACGATAGGCACTCTCGAAAACGGAATAAGAGAGGTCAGAGAGGTGTGTTCTTTGCAAATTGCCCTCTTTGTCTGTAGTAAAGTTGCTCAACCCCAGCGAATTCCCAACTAAAAGCCCGGATTCTCTTTCAATGATCAAAGCTGTACCCTCATAGGGTGTGATAGCATTTTGTAAATACGTACCCAAGCTGGAGAGCAACATATGTGTTCCCAGCACTCCGTGCAATACACCGTCTTGACGATATACAGGAAGCGCTGCAGAAATAGTCAGATCGTCCATCACAAAGTGTTTGTACAGTGGGCTGAAGGTTGGAACACCAGAATCCTTTGCCGCTTGATACCATGCACGGGTACGTGGGTCGAACCGTCCTGCCTGAACTACACGCTCACCCGAACGAAGGTCCTCAAGTACTTCATAATACCAAGAATGCCCCTGGGTTGATTCATTATTGCGCATGATCTCAACCACACCTTCGCTGTTTCTCCGAGCTCCATAATAATGGCCTTCCTCAGTCCCATAGCTGAAACTGTAGATATCGTTGCTTGAGGAGAGCAGGACTCCTAAGAAAAATCGATCTCGTGACAGCTCGTCGGAAAGGCAGAACACCTCATGGCCTACCATGGACTGGCTCATGGTATTCAGCCGCATGGGTTCATCGAGAAAGGAAGCTACATTTTGTTGTATCTGGTCGGCAATCGTAGACTCTATCAAGGAGATGGTTCGCTCGGATGATTGATACCAACGCACAAGAAGCAGGGTTCCTATGCCCAAGGCACAAACCAAAAGCACCAAGGTGAAGGTAAAAAGAATCCTATTTTGTATTGATCTACGCCTTTGCTTCTTCTGCATACAGCCTCATCTTTATCCCTTCATATGAACTATTGAACACACTATGATAAGTGTATAGCGATATGCATAGTTTTCTCAAGGATTAAAAAGCCTAATTCACAAGAACCAAGACTCAGCTCTCCAACCTGATGGATATCAATGTCTTGATATCCTCAAGTACCTGTATTTCATGCACTTTTACCATCAACCATCTGCCGATGGCCATTGGTCGTGCTGCATGATAGAGCTTCTGTACATACGTTGTACACAATCCTTGAGCAACCAAACTACTGACGGCATCTTCTTCTTTAGCACCAATTACCACAAGCACAATAAAAGAATCTATCTCCGGGTACAGGGTACACAAGCTTTTTCCTTTTTTCTTGTACTTCACGTTCCATCCAGGTTGTGCAGAGCATCCGCTGTACTGGAAAGTGGGAGAAACTTGGTAGGTTTGAGAAAGATAGTTGTTGAACTCTTCCCATAAAGGTCTGGCCTTTCCGACGGCAAGAGAGAAGTCTTGCCCATTTGGGGTGAGTTCCTGTGAAAATTGTTCACTCCAGTTCATACAAAACTCCTTGATCAACATTGTTGGGCATGGCATTTTCTCTGTCAAGCGTTGATCTGTCTCACAGCCGAAAAGAAGGTCCCTTCTGATACTGGTTTATTCGACAAAGAGGTCAACATAGGACAATCTTTCAACAGGAAGGCCATCGCTGATCCTGCTGATTCCTGAAAACCAGGTTTCTGTACAAATTCTGACAAACTCAGGATCATCAATCGGGAAACCGCTTGCAGAAGGCAAGACACAATCGATGCCGCACATTGAGCATCGCAAGGTTCGCTCATTTGGAGCCCTCTCTTGTATCCAGATGAGAGGCTCTGATTGCTCTCGGGCGTTAAACGTATGACCACAATACAGGCACATACACTTTTCACTTGCCATAACCATGCTCTCATTGGCAAACGTTGCCTTATGGGCAAGCTTGACATACTCATCACTATACTTTGTAGAAACAAAAGGGGTGTTTGAAGCTTTTGTATCAATCATAGAGAGTCCCTCCTACCTGCATCAATCAAGGCTGGCAGTAATTCACATGAACCTTCGAGGTCATCGGGGCAGCATCCTTTTTTCGTACCTATTAAAAGGACTTGAAAAGGCACGATATCTACCCGGCTGATCGTATCAAACCTAAAATCATGTTGGTCTTTTCTCCAAGCTTTCATACGCTTTCCTCCCAATCTTTATTCTAAGCTCTTATCTAGGACGCAGAGTGTCACATGCCTAATTATATTGAAAAAAATAAATATTGTGTTAATTAATCGCTAAGGGACCACTGAACACCACTCCCCTCTTTTCTTTACGCATAATATGAGCAATACTTGCTCTATCATGCCGGTTGGCAATACATTTTGGAGGTTGCTTATGCACACACCACACACCCTCATCACCTGCATTGTAAACAAAGGCATGGCTGAAGAGATTATGGAAGTGGCAAGAAAGGCTGGGGCTACAGGCGGAACGATCATTCCAGCTCGAGGAACGGGCAAGGAAGAGGATGTAAAACTATTTGGGTTTCCCTATGTTCCTGAAAAAGATATGCTCTTGATGCTTGTAGGCGCTGATTTGACAGGAAAAGTCCTCCAAGCCATCAAGCAGGTCCCGGCTCTTGACGAACCCGGTTCAGGAATATCATTCTGCATTGATGTCGAACGCTTTATGTCGTTCGGTAAGGATCAACCTCAGTAAGCTTGTGTTCTTTTGGAAGTTTCAGCAATAGACCGAGTAAGAGGCATACCACAGAGACTAGGAGAATTCCAAGGCCCACTGTAAAACGCATGCTTGCCCACCCCAGAGCCAACGCTATTACTGCTGCAAACAAAGATTCTGCCTGGGACTCTACTGACAAGCCCGTGGCAAGAGAATCTTGCTCCAATCGTTCGCTCACGTACGCTATGCTCATCGGTTTACGCAAATTTTCAAGAAGGTAAATACCAAGATACAAGACAACAGCTAAAGCAGCATACTGAAGGTGCAACAACAAACCGCTGAGAAGCCCGAGAGAGATACCAACTACCAAAGTGCTATTCAGCGGAGAAGCAAGCTGGTCGAACCGGTCAGCGAAAGAACCTGCCCTACTGGATGCCACCGCTGTTGTTGCATAGAGAATGGTATACACCAAGCCAACAAGCAAGGCAGTTCTTTGCTGGTCCTCATATGCGAGCAAAACGGGAAGAGAGAGGGCAAATGCTTGCAAGATTGGCTGCAGGTAATCCTTGAAGGCCTTGTAATACCCACTGAACAGAGCTTGGCTCGCAATAGTCCTGAACATTGAGAAACTTCTAAACGTGGCAGCCAAGGAACGCAGAACAGTTCTAAACTCATCTCGTGCTCGCTTGTCGCTCGTACGCCTTGGGCCATCCAGGGCCTTCGGGTAGGAAGCAATAAGCAACAGGTTCAGAGCAGTGGGAATGATGGTAAAGAGAAAAATTGGGGCATAAGAACCGTGATACAGCACTAACAGTGCCGCCAATAATGCAGAAAGAGCTGAACCACGTTGCGACCAGGCTCTTGTATGTCCGTAATAGTACGTTTTTTGATCTTCCCAACCGTTGATGCGAAGATAGTCAAAGATCATAGCTTTGTGGGTACCTGTACGAAAGGCATCCCCGATTGCATAAAAAACCATTGCGAAGAGTAAAAGAGAAAAATCTGCGGCAAGATAGAAAATAATGAAACTAATGATATACGCAACGAAAGAGAACATCATCGTCAACCTTCGTCCCAAGCTGTCTGCAAAAATCCCAGAAGGGATCTCTGTCAGATTGATCAGAATCTCACGCTCTGCGTAGAGGCTTCCTATCTGTAGATAGGTAAGCCCCTTATCCAGAAACAGCAACATCAAGAACGGCTCATAAAACCGAAGGTTCTTTAAAAAACCATAGGCACTAAACTTAACGTATTGCAGATTACGAGTGAAGGCTCTCTTTGCCATGGAAACTATTCTCCCACCGCAGATGTATCACACCGATTCATCCTTGTCAAAGCATCAAGCTTATCTTGCCCCAGCAGCAGCGGTCGATGAGCGAACAATCAGTCTGTTTTGATACTCCACCCTTGTGACAGCTCCAGCCTCAAGAGTCCTTGATTGTGACTTTGAAACCTTTTCACAAAGAAGCCTGACTGCGCTCTTGCCTCCTTGGATAATAAAATGTTCCACTGTCGTGAGACTCACACCATGAAAGGATGAGGGATAGATATTGTCAAAACCACAAACACTGTACTCATCCGGTATCGAAAAGCCCTCTTCCTTGATCGCGTCGATCACCCCGTATGCAACCATGTCATTGATCGCCACCATCGCAGTAACATCAGGAGCTTCCTTCATACAACGACGGGCGAGCTCGTATCCAGTTTTATGTTCGATATCCACAGTGTTCAGCTCAGTCAAGGAAGGAATCTCAGAGGTAAAGAGATGCAGATGGGCTTTATTGCCAGCTTGCTGCAACGCTGCCTTTATTCCTTCATATCTTCGTACTCGAGCACTATGCTCGCTGTTGAGGCTGGTGCAAAGATAGGCAATATGCTTATGCCCGAGCTCAAGCAGATGATTTGCCACCAAGGTACCTGCGTTGAAGTTGTTTACGTCCACGGTATCAAGTCCTGATTCATTCTGCTTATCTCCAACGGCAACCACCGGAACTATCTTGTTCAGTTCACGCACCAAGTCCGGTTGTTGCGGTATCATGGCAAAGATGACGCCGCAAACCAAAGGCTCTTTGGCGAACTGACAGATGCTACGCTCTTTTTCCAAATCCCAGTATGTCGTATAGAGCATGGTTTCCAGTCCTTTAACCTTGGCTTCTTGCTCCATACCTTGGATAAGGGTTGCGAAATAAGGATTTATGACTGAAGGGCAAACAAGAATCACCAAAGGACGACTCTTCTTTGCGCTTTTACTTATATAGCCTAACGTCCTAGCTGCTGAATAGACAGCATCGATGGTTTCATCAGAGAATCTTGATAGACTTTTTGATGCAAGAATCATGGAAACACTTGCTGAAGAAATACCTACAACCTGAGCAATATCTTGGAGGGTAACCTTTTTTCGCTTCATGACCACCTCATTGATATAAGTTAAACATTATTAAACATTTTTTACAACAAAAAGCTTTTAAATTAAGCAAATTAAGGTCCCAAATTTGAATTATGCATACAATGAGCATGAGGTTGACCAGAGGTCTGTCAGATAGATGGTTTGGAATCGATGATTTATGTTCACAACATGTTCAACGAAAACTGCTTTAGGGTGGACATACAACACTTCCCAATACAGTGGAATGCTCTTGGCTAAAAGCAGAACCGAAGTCTTGCCCCTCACTCACTACCGCTGTGACATCTACAAGCATGATCGGTCCGCTGTTGAGTACATACAGAGCATCAACAGGTCTTTCCAAACAATGGGGCTCTTCCTGTCGAGGCCTCAAATCATACCCTGCAAGCGGCCATTTGCTGGTTTTTTGAAGCGTGAGAGAGACCTTGTCAAATACGATATCACGAATCTTATCACCGTCAGATGCGATAAATATTCCACTTTCTCCACGACAGGTTATACGGGTAAAAGTTACCCCTGTTATGGCACCTGATGTAGTTTGCTCATCGCGATTGAAAGAAGTAAGTGCAATTGCCTCGGCCTTTCCCCAATAATCGGAACTGAACAGCCTTGTTTCGATGAGAATGTCTGAAAAATGTATATTATAAACAGACCCGACATCCCTGACTTGGATGGAGATTCCCCTGTTGCTACCCTTGAGAATGCAGTGATGAACCAGAATATCAGAAAAATCGTTCCATCCTTCAGTACCAATCTTCAGCGCCGCAGAGGTTGAGACCAAGGTACAATCGCTGATAATCACACCACTTGTGGGTGCATATTCAGCATTTGCCTTGGTGTTCTTCAGACAGATGCCGTCACCGGCACAACTGATGTGACATCCGCTAATCCTCACATTCGTACAATGATCGGGATCTATTCCATTACTGTTTGCTACATCCAAGGGGTTGTTGATGGTAATTCCACTGACTAACACAGTGTCGCACCCAGCCATATGCAGACTCCAAAATGGGCTGTTTTGCAATGTCACGCCCCGAACCACCAAATTGTTGCACTTTTCCAGATACAGCAAGGTTGGTCTTGGTTGAAAGTCACCTTTGCAATGATACGGATTCACCCTTTTTACAAACTGAAAGCAATTTCCATCTATGATTCCGTCTCCACTGATAGCCACAGAATCGGCATCATACGCATAGAGAAATGCAAAGGAAGGCTTTCTTAGAACAGGTGTCTCTTCGCTGCAATTCTCATCTGCATCAAGCTCTGCAATCTGCTTATAATCTGCGATGCTGCCACTGGCTTCCAGCCTTGCTCCGTTTTCCAAATGGAGGGTGATATGAGATCGCAATATTAAAGTCCCGCACCGATACACAACACCGGAAGAGAGATATATCATCCCCCCTCCACTGCGAGCAGCTACATCAATAGCATCTTGGATGCTCTTTGTATCGTGCGCTACTGAGCCGACTGCCTTTGGATAATATATCATCATTCATTCCTTTGAAAAATTCTTTCCAAGCTCTAATCAATGGTTGCACCCAAACAGGAAAAAGACAAGAACATTTATGAAAGCGTAAAACGCTTATTTAATTTCTTATTCATATTTCTCGGTGGACAAGGGTCTACAGCGTGGAGTATATTTCTTACAGAGGGGATGCTAGTGTCTAAAAAACCACTCTTCATTCGATTGGCGCAACCTACGTATGGGGCTTACCTGTTGAAATCCCGTCATATTACGTTGGTTGACAAAGAACATCTTGCTACGCTAAAACCTCCATTTCTGGTCATGGCGAATCATGTCCATACATTCGATCCTTTTTTTATTTCCTCAGCCTTTCCCTATCATATCAGATGGGTAGCGGGAGCCTACCTTTTCAAGCTCTTTGGGCTTCGTCCCTTGATGCGTCGATGGATCGGGGCGATTTCCAAGCAACAGGGAAGGAGTGATCTCTTTACCATCCGTGCTATGAAAGAGGCTTTGAAAGAGGGGGACGTAGTAGGGGTTTTTCCTGAAGGAACCCGTTCATGGGACGGGGAACCTGTTGGGTTTGATGAAGCAATTGCCAAGCTGGTTAAAATCTTCAATGTACCGATCGTGGTGCTTTGCTTGGAAGGGGTTTACGGCCTCAAGCCCAGATGGGCAACCAAGAAACGAAAAGGCAAAGCATTTATTCGTGTGCTCAAGCCCATCTACCCCGATCAGATTAGTCAGCTTTCGGTATCGCAGCTGCATGAACTGTTGCATCAGCAGATCGATCATTCCTATAGAGAATGGCAACATGAAAAAATGCTTCCCTACCTTGGCAAACATCGGTGCGAGGGGGTGGAGCAGGTACTGTGTCTGTGCCCAGACTGTCTTAGTGTGAATACGATCGTCGGCAAGGGTAACACCATCTCTTGCAGGAACTGCTCTCTACTCTATGAGCTGGATGAATATGACAGGCTTGTCGCTAAAAAGACTGATCATCCATTTATTGACATAGCTAGTTGGCACGCTTGGCAAAAAGAGTACAGCCACAGCGAAAAAGGATCCACGCTTACCTATCCCCACGATGTTGGTGTATTGTTTCAAACCGGTGATGTTAAAAGCCTCACCATTCTTTCAAAACAATTTTCTTTGCAACTTGAAGAAGAGGGAATGAGATTGCATACGCTTCACGGCAAAGAATTCTATTTTGCGTTCTCTGATATTCAGTCTATGATCATCAATGCCAAGAACACTGTCGAACTCTATCATAAGCAGACGTTGTACCGAATCCGTATTCAAAAGAAGGCATGCATTCTCAAATACGTTGAGATGTATCAAGCGAAAAAGAAACCGAAGGAAGGCGCCGTATGAACTGGAATTTTTTCTATCACATCGGGATCATCTCTCTCTCTTTGTTACTGGCGGCCTTGATACGAGCGAGAATCAAGTTCTTCCAACAATTCCTCATACCTGCCCCTATCATATCGGGGATGATGCTTCTGGTCTTCTACAACTTTATCGCTCCTCGTTGGGGTCTGAGAAACGACTTTTTAGGGGAGATCGTCTATCACCTTTTAAACCTTTCCTTCATTGCCATGCTTTTAAGGGTGACACCTAAAGAGCACACTGACAGAAAAGGGAAACGTACCCTGGCAGCAAACGTCACCGCCGTTATGGGCCAGTATGGACTGCAATGTTTCTTTGGACTAACCCTTACCGCTTTGATGATCGCCACATTCAAACCGGACCTGTTTCCTGCTTTCGGATTCACCCTACCTTTGGGTTTTGAGCTTGGACCTGGACAAGCATACTCCATAGGCATTGGATGGGAGTCGATGGGATTCAGAGGAGGTTCTTCTGTGGGACTTACCATGGCTGCCATCGGATTTCTTCTTGGAAGCTTTGGAGGCGTAATTCTCATCAACCAAGGCCTCAAACGAGGTTGGATAGACAAGGACCATACACATCGAATCAACAACAAGAGTGTGAGAACCGGCTTTTTCAGCAGATTGGAGAAAGAACGCCCGGTGGGCAGTTATCTCTCAACCGATGGAGAATCTTTGGACTCGTTGACCTACCATGTTGCCTTGATCATGGCAACCTACTTGCTCAGCTGGGCTTTTCTGACCGGTCTGACGGCTCTGTTGAGCTTAATCGGCCCACTTGGAGTCGATTTGGCAGAAAGCCTTTGGGGCATAAACTTCATCTTCAGCGCCTTCTGTGCTTTGGCAGTAAAGGTTGTCATGCGCTACTTCAAGGTTGAGACGACCATCGACAATGCCACCTGCAACAGGCTCGGGGGCCTCTCTGTCGATCTGACTGTTGCCAGCAGCCTTGGAGCCATCTCACTGGTTGCGGTACAAGGATACTGGATTCCTATTCTTATTTTAGTGGTTGCAGGAATCTTCATCACCATGGTCATCCTTCCTTGGTACTGCTCACGTATCTACGACGATCATCAATTTTTCAGGATGTTGGTCATTTATGGAACAGCCACAGGAACCTTGCCCACCGGGTTGGCATTGCTGAGGGTTGTGGACCAAGAGTTCGAGACCCCGGTTGCCACAGACTACCTCTATGCTGTCGGTATCGTCTTTCTGCTGGCAATCCCGATCATTCTCAGTGTCAATCTTCCAGCATTCAGTGTGACCAGAGACAATCCAATGCTCTTCGCACTGGCCATAGGCATCAGTGCAGTGTATATGATTGCCTCCTTCATCGCGTATCTGCTCATCGCAAAGAAACGTGCTTTTAAGGATGCAGGAACCCTTTTTTACACAGAGAAGTAAAACAGGCAACCAATCTGCTCATAGCCGTATGACTTTATAATCAGATACCTCTTTATACTTTTGTTTTTTCATTTTACAGTGCTCAGTATTGCACCTGTACTGAGGAGTTTTAGATGAAGGCTCGTTTTTATTTTGTGTTACTGTTCTTGCTGGCAACAAGTATGCTCTATGCCATACCTCCAAAGACTATTCCTCTCTCTTCTGACCTCTATGAGGAGATGGACACCCTTTACAGGCTAGAGGGCTTGCCACTGCCCTCGGCATCTCGTCCATGGAGCTCGCAAGAAGCAAAGCGAATATTTTCTGCAATATCGCCCGATACAAGACATCAATTACTCTACGAAAGTATCAAGCACAACGTCGAGAAAAACCCTTTAAAAGAAGCATCCCACGATTTGTCATATTTACTGAGCACCAATCTTACTGCAGAAACCTACATACATACCAACAAAGAGTCTTTTCAGACTTCTTCAGACTGGATATATGCATATGATCAAAGAAAACCTCTTGCCCGATTTGTCATGGAGTTGGCATTCTCTGATGCATTTTACTTCTCTACCAGTGTCGACATTGGAGCGTCTTCGGTAACCCGCAAAGACGATTTTGCTGATTATACCGATATAGGAGCTCTTTTTAAAAAAGAAGACAAGGTTTCTTATCAGACCATGGCTAAACAGTACACTGATATCATTGCAAGCAACTTACTACTTCCCTCCACCGACAGAATGCTAGCAGACTGGCCACAAGAATCACAACTATCGATAGGAGGCATTTGGTGGCACCTCTCTACAGGAAGGTCTCGAATACAATGGGGGAATGGATCGAGTGGCAATTTGATAGTCGGCAGCCATATCGCCAATCACAATCATCTTACTGCTTCATTCTACAGTGAGTTGGTAAAACTGCAATTTCTCTATCTTTTTCTTCCTGATCCTCTCAATTCCATTGATCAGAGAATCTTTCTTGGTCATCGCCTGGAAGCCCAACTCCGTCACAATCTACGTCTCACCATCACAGAGAATGTTATGTATAAAGGACAATCATTACAGTTGAGATATCTCGATCCTACTTATATTTATCATAATCTCTATGATTCAAAACGCCTAAATGCTATTGCCAGTATAGAGTTGGATTTGGCCATATGCAAAGGGCTCTCTTTTCATGGCCAATTTGCGATGGACCAGTTTCGACTCCCAAATGAATCGAATACTGAAGCCAATGCAATGGGGGTCATGGTACACGTTGCGTATTCATGGATGGATCATCTGGGTTCTTGGACAGCTCATGTCGAGTATGCACAAACTGACCCAGTGCTCTATCGTCGAGACGGGGTTGATTTTCTTGTTGCAAGAGGTATGCACAACAACTGGCCTCCGGTACTCATTGACTATTTAGGGTATGGATTCGGTTCTGATAGTCAGGTCTTCCAGACAAAACTCACTTACCACAGGCCACGCCTTGTTACGATTGAGGGATCGCTTCTCATCCATAGACAAGGGGAATTAACCTACACAGCACCTCATCACCACAGTTCTGATGATACAAAAAATAACACAGGAGCCCCGAATGTACCGGGACCTGCCCCATCAGGCGATACAATTTCAGAACGCCTGATCATCGGTCTTGGTGCTGACTACACCACCTCCATCGAGGGATTGTCACTCTACAGCCAAGCACATTGGATTGGGAAACGAGTCTATGACAGACCGAGCAAATCATACGATTCGTACGCTTATGATCTTCAGTTGGTGGTGGGTATCCAAAAACGGTTTTAGCAATATCTGAAACCTTCCTTTGTTGAATTGAACGTCAGCTTTTTCTTTCAAAAAGCTGACATTGTATAAGGAAGTTACTTTGATTCTAACAGCAACTCACATATTGTCTTGGTAATCGACGAAAATCTATTCATTACGGCCTTTATTATACAATGAAAATTACCCATACTGTATCCATGAACCTACCAAACACACTACTAGAGAGAACTGCATTGTTCAATTCCCATTTTGATGATCTTCTATTTCTGAATGCAGTATATCTTGATGAAGAAAAAGCGTTGAATGATCGATTAAGTAAGTTGGAACTATTTCTTGAGGACCGAATCGAGGAGAGAGCCGATTACATAGAGGCTATAATCGAGCAATGTGAAGATTCTAATTCCTTTGGATCATCTGAATTCATCCAGAAGGTCCTCGCCGATCCAGCGTTGAAGTGCTCCGAAGTTGAGTGCTCGCTCTTGACATGGCTCTCATCTCATCCGGCAACCTATCTTTTTTTCCGGATTCTCAAGCGGATAGAGAAGAACCTGTTTGAAATAATCGATCTGATGAGTTCAAAAACCTATAAGATCCACTCCCCTGCATTGCAATCAATGCAAGAACGATCGGAAAGTCGGAATGCCAGTTATGTTGCCCTGACCTTTGACAACGGTTTGTGCTTGCAGACTCTTGGAATGCTTCATTACAACCGACTTGAGAGGTACGATGCCATACTGCTTGGAGAAAGTATCGATAGTGCATGCTTTAGAGAACATGGATTTGATCGTTTTTTAAAGGATAATCCGCATGCTCTATATCATATGGACAAAGTTTCAGGAATTCCTGCCATAGACTTTTTGGGTATGCCGATGAAACTTCACCTTGGCAGCGTTGAGTCAATCGATTACGATTTTAATCCTGATCAATGGAAAATAGAGAAACAAGGCAAGCTTGTCTGCTA
>CAZJMG010000043.1:4620-28538 GCA_964547185.1 uncultured Sphaerochaeta sp. | reverse complement strand
GAAAGACTCAAGTAGTCATTACCGGACTATATAAAAAAGTCCTTGACACTAGCAACCGGCGTGTCATCTTCTTCAGGCCTTCTACAGGGTCTTGTGCCCCTTGATGCTCATCAGCAAGATCCATATTCAGCTTGGAAGAGCCCTGTTCAAGGAGCTTGCTGACTATCTCATCCTTGTTGGCAAAGTAATGATACATGATCGAGGGGGTATACTCGATTTTTTGGGCAATCTTGCGTATGGAAATGTGGGAAAACCCTTCCTTCTGTGCAATTTCTCTTGCTGCTGCGAGAATTTTGGTTTTCATTATCTCAGCATCACGTTCCCGTCTTGTTTTACTTGACACGGCCGCTCCTTATTGAACAGTGTTTTGTATATGAACACTGTTCGTATACATCCTATCCTCGCTGCTGTCAACTCCAAAGACGAATCGAGAGCACAGTGAGCCAAAAAAGCAGCGAGAGCTGAATGCTCCAAAAGCATGGCAAAATGTGTTGAATTTGTATCTGAGCGCCGATAGCCTCGATTGCCCTTATGTCGTTCTTCACCAAACGCATCGCTTCTGAAGATGCTTTGCTTGAGCATTGTCTTATGGTTTATACCCCTTAGACTTGTGTTGGTCATCATCGATGGCTTTATTTAGACATGTACTATCATAGAAAAACAGAGGGCTTTCATGGCATCGTTTCTGTGTTGTCGAAACCAAGATTATTATTCTTTGATACTATCTTGGCTCTTCTTTTCTTTCTTTTTCTTCTCATACATATCTTTAAAATTACATACAGGTATGTAGACCGGTTTCATGCCAGCACGTTGAGGTCTCTTGCAAAAGTAACTTGTACTTTCGTTCCCAACGAGAGTGCAATTTCACAAAGTGTATCAAGAGTCAGATTTCGATTACCATTCAAAATCTGGGTAACATTAGCAGGCGATGTTTTCAACATTCTTGCCAAATCAGCCTTTTTAATACTTTTTTCTTGCATGACCTTCAAGATTTCTCCAGTCACAAGATTTTTCAAAATTTCTTTTTGAACATCAGGATTACTCTCATACTCTTTAGCTTCAGAGATGAAGCGACTAATTCCATTTCCAGACATCCTAACCCCCTAATATAACTTCTACAAGCTATTTTAAAATAATTCTTTGTATAACTTTAATGAGTTACCTACATAGTTCTTTGTACAATTTAATTGCGTTTTTCTTTTCATCTTTAGGCCACTTATTATCTTTCTTAATACATCCATAAAAACAAATTAAATATTTGCCGTTCCAGAAACAAGCAATTCGTATTTGTCCTGTTTTTATCTCCCAAAAACGTTGGCCTTCAAAAATTTTAAACTTTTTCTCATGACTACAATTCGGAAACGTTTCATCAATGAATCCAAAAACTCCTTGAACGGCAGTCCTGTTCTTTTTTGATTCAAATACATTATCAATGAACTCATAAATCTGTGTTGAGTTTGAAGAATCACCAATAACGGTAAAATGTAATCGGTTTTTATAACCATACATAAGCTCTGTTAAAGGTATTCCATGGTAATCCATTCTTCCTCCTTTGACTCCTATGTTAACATATAAATTAACATAAGTTCGGATTAGTCAAGAGTTTCATACATCAGAAAGCAATTATTTTCGTTTATCTACCAATCATCACTAAGCCAATCAAAAGGATCATAGAGAATCTCAAGAATCCTCGATTCTCCTAAAAAAGTATCTAAAAAAGCAAAAAAGGAGATTGCCCGGTCATCAGGTATCTTACTGAGTGAATCCAGTACAAGGGCATAGCCTCGATTGCAGGGTATGAAATAGCTTGATACGGAAGATTATGAAGCTTTGGTATCGAGGATATCTTGTTGATGCCCCCACGCTGGTTGCGCTTACCCTGCACAAGAAGCTGAGCCGGATTGAGCATGAGCGCTACACAACCAAAGCCTTGAAGTCTTGTTCTTCCAATGGCTTTGAGAAGTAATATCCCTGCACCCGCTCGATTCCTACGCTTCTGACCAATTCCAATTGCTGTTCTGTCTCAACCCCTTCTGCAATAACGCACTTTCCCATCTTGTGCAGCATCTCAGTCAACAGAGTGAGCATGGAAGGGTTTTTCATCGCCGCATGAATAACGCTTTTATCAAACTTTACATAATCATAGGGCAAATCTATCAAAGACTTGAGATTTGAATACCCAGTCCCGAAATCATCCAAAGCAAATGATATTTTCTTCAATGACAACTCAATCATTACCTCAGACACGGTCTCATACGATCGAAGTACTACCGATTCGGTAATCTCAAAGCCGATTCGGCTGGGCTTCACCCCCTCTTGCTCTATGATATCAAGCAGTGTCTTTCCGATAATTTTTGATTCGAAATCTTCTCCCGAGAGATTCATGGCTATGTGATCGATCACACAACTTTGATCAGGGAGCTCCTTGATCAATCTACATACTTTTGCAAGAACAATCTTTGTGAGGTGGACGATCAAACCACTCTGCTCTGCAAGAGGTATAAACTCACCCGGGCGCAGAAAACCCAGATATGAATCTTCTATCCTCATCAACGCCTCGGCAGATACAATTTGTTCGGTTATTGCATCATAAATAGGCTGATAATGTACGATGACCTGCTCAGGGTCCGCTATGGATTCTCGTAACGCAGAGATGATGTTCATCTTCCGTTCATGGTCTGCAATACTTTCGCGTGTGTAGACAATCATGGAAGTATTGCGCACCGTCTTCAGTTGGAGCAGCAATTGGTTTACAGCCCGTTTGAATTCCTCAATGGTAGCTACTTGATCAGGAATATTGATTATTGCCATGTTCACTTGTATGAACACAGACCGTTGCTCTATCTCCCAAGGCTTATTCATCCGCTCTTTGATCTGAGAGGCTATCTTCGCTCCTGTTTCTTCGTTCTTCGAAGGAAGACAGAGCGCAAATTGGTCATTTGCGATTCTGAACACCTCGTTTGAAACCCCGAATGTACTGAGAAACTTTGCAAGATGCACAAGGATTTGATCGCCCAATGAGTGACCATACCGAGTGTTGAAATACCGGAAATTCTCAATATCAAGCAGAATGACAGTATAGGAGGATTTGAATCGGAGTATTCTAATCAACTTTCGTTTGAGCAGCTCGTACGAGGGCAGCTTGGTCAAGGAGTCAACCTTGAGGGAATCGCGTTGCCCAATCAAATAATACAGCACCATCATAAATGAATTCGTCATTATGAACATGACATCCGAATGTGTTATCCAAAAAGAAACGAGAGAAATCGTAAAGGCCGTCGGCATAAGAAAGGAGATGAACAAGAAAGAGCCTTGCAGCTTTGATCGGTGCCCCAGCGTGGGCATAATCATAGCTAAGCAGAAGAAAAAAGAGAGAATCATCATATAGTAGGTTCCCCAGCCAGGGTTCAGATGTTCGTAGGCTTCATTGAATGGATAAAAACGTTGCAGAGGTATGTCGATCAGAGCAATAACGATCAAAACAAAAAGCGGTATTGCATGCAGCAAGGACAATCTTTTTACTAACGTTTCATTGTCGATGACATTGATTGCATTGAAATGCATCCACAGAAACAACAGGACAGGAAAGGAGAGGAAATGAAGTGTCCAGATACTTCTGCTTAGCAGGTATGAATACGAAACGATGCCTTCTTTACCCAAACTCGTGGCTATTGTAATGAGAAGAAATATTGAATAGGCTATCGTCAGCTCGGAAAAAGAACGGCTTCCGCGATCCTTCTTGATCAGGGGAAATCTCAGAACGTCCGCCAAGATGGCTAACATCAGGACCATCGAGAGTATCGTAGCTTCAATATAATGCATAGGTGGCTCCTTGTTCGTTAATCTCAACAGCAAGGCAGAGAAAGGTCATACCTTTGTGCATTATTCACTAATTTTAGTATCCCGTATACTTATTATGCTTTGCTTGGGATCCCTTCCTACAGAGTACAACAGTATGCTTGCACATAAAAAAACAGCGAGAAGCCCTCTCGCTGCAAAAGAAAACAGAATACTTCTACAGGGTTTGTATCTGAGCGACGATGGCGTCGATCGCCCTCAGCTCTTGGTCGTCAAACTGCTCGTTTTCTACAGAAGCGATGCAGTCGATGATCTGTTCCAAACGGCTTGCCCCGATGAGGGCACTGGTCACCGTAGGATTGTGCAGCACCCAAGAGAGTGCCATCTGGGCCAAAGACTGGCCACGGTTGCCGGCAATGTCGTTCAGAGCCCGTAGTTGCTGCTGCAACTCGTTTGTTATTCGCTCGGTCTTGAGGAAGTGATTCCTCGAAGCCCTGGAATCAGAAGGAATATCACTGAGGTATCTATTGGTAAGCAAGCCCTGGGCAAGAGGAGAAAATACAATGCATCCTACTCCTTCTTCATCGAGCACCTGTGTCAGGCCGTCTTCTATCCACCTGTTGAGCATCGAGTAGGAAGGTTGATGAATCAGGCACGGCGTTCCGGCTTTACGCAGCAACTCTATCGCCTTCTTTGTTTGCTCAGGCGGATAGGAAGAGATGCCGACATACAAGGCCTTGCCCTGCTGGACAATGCTGCTCAAAGCTCCCATGGTCTCTTCCAAGGGGGTGTCGGGGTCAAAGCGATGGGAATAGAAAATATCCACATACTCCAAGCCCATGCGCTTCAGGCTCTGGTCTAAGCTGGCGATCAGGTACTTGCGGCTTCCCCACTCACCATAGGGACCGGGCCACATATCATAGCCGGCTTTAGAGGAGATGATCAGCTCATCACGATAGGGTACCAAATCTTGTTTGAAGATCTGGCCGAAGGTGCTCTCAGCCGAGCCTGCCGGTGGTCCATAGTTGTTGGCCAAATCAAAATGGGTGATACCCCGATCGAAGGCTCCCCTGATCATGGTCCTGGCATTCTCAAGTGAGTCGACTCCTCCAAAATTATGCCACAGCCCTAGGCTGATGCGGGGAAGCAAGAGGCCGCTTCTTCCACAGCGCTTATACGGCATCTGTTCATATCGGTTTTCTTGTGCTTGATACATAGTAGGTTCCTTTGTGTTTATGATTTTACCGCCCCCGAGGTAAGACCGGAGACGATATATTTCTGGGCGAAGATGTAGACGAGCAGGACAGGAAGAATGGACATGATATACGAGGCAAATGCAAGATTGTACTCAAAGGTGTACTGGGTCTTGAAGTTGTATTGGAACAAGGGAAGTGTCCAATTCGAGGGGTTTCGATTCAGCAGAATGAGCGGAACCATGAAGTCATTCCAAATCCATAAAAAATCGAGTACCACGATGGTTGCAACCATGGGCATGATCAAGGGATATACAATGGAAAAATAGGCTCTTGCCACACTGCCTCCGTCGATATAGACCGATTCTTCCAATTCAATAGGAACTGTTGTCCTGATATAGTTGGTAAAGAGGAAGACTCCCTTCATGAAGCTTACCCCAATATAGAAGAGAATGACACCGGTTATATTGTTCAATCCCGATCTTCTCATCGAGATCGAGAGCGGAAGCATGATGACCTGAAATGGAATGAAAATACCCATGATGATGAAATAATAGAGGGTCTTGTAGTAGCGCTTGTTGAAATTGCGGGCGATCGCATAGGATGCCATCGGGATCAGGACGGCGATGAAGCAGACACTCACCACCGAGATGACTGTTGAGTTGAAGACAAACCGCCAATAGTTTGCCCGTTGGATGACCGTCCTGAAATTATCGAGATTGAAGGATGAGGGGAGGGCGAAGAAGTTCTGTGTCGATTCCTGGGGAGTCTTGAAGGCGGTGACTACCGTGATGTAAAAAGGAAAGAGCACAAGAACCAAGCCTATGATAAGAAAGGCCAGACGAAGGAGCAGCGTTGCAGCTTTTGGACGGATGATCATGATGCAACTCCTTTCTTGTTCAAGAATGTAATCTGAATCAGGGAAACCACTGCAATGATGACAAACAGGATAACCGCTTCGGCATTTGCATACCCGAATCGGAATGATCCAAAGCCGTGGCTGTAGATGAGCATGCTCACCACCTCGGTTTTTCCCGCAGGTCCTCCGTCGGTAAGGATGAGGATGTAGTCGAAGACAGTGATGCCGGCCTTGAAGGAGAGCACCAGATTCACACTCAGCACAGGAATGATGTAGGGCAGTGTAATGCTGAAGAAGCTTTTGATATTTCCAGCCCCGTCCAGCGCTGCCGATTCGTAGAGTTCGTTCGGAACACTCTGCAAGCCTGCAATGAAGAGGACTGTGGGGATGGCCACAGCTTGCCAGATGTTGACGATCAAGACGCCATAGAGGGCTGTGTCGGGCATTGCCAGAAGATTGTTTGACAGCATATCCAGGTGCAAAAGCTGACCGATCTTAGGAAGTACATAAAAGAAGATCTTGTCAAAGATCAGAGAGGCTGTCACCAAAGAGATCATTGCCGGAAAGAAGAAGACCGAACGGAAGAAGGTGAGAGCCCTGATCTTCTTGTTCAAGGCGAGGGCGAGCAGCAGTGAGATGAGCATGGTGAATGTCACCAGGATCAAGGCATATTGGAAGGTAATTTGCAGAGAGCTGAAGATGCGGTCAGATTTGAAGATCCGGATATAGTTGCTTAATCCCACCATGTTGTAGTTGCTGGTAAGTCCGTTCCAGTCGGTAAGGCTGTAATACAGTCCACTGACAAAGTTGACGCCCCAGATCATTGTATAAAAGAACAGGGCCGGAAGTGTGAACAGGACAAAGGTGATTTTTCCGTATTTTGCTGTACTGGTTTGATTTTTCATGATACCCCTCATCCTAACCATACAAGAGGCAACGAATGCCCACCAGAGGGGGAGCATTCGCTGCCAGACTTCGATCAATACCGAGAATCGGCAAATACTTTTTCGTATTGCTTGAGGAAGGACTGGATATCCCCGTCAAGCAACAACTGCTGTACCACCTTGTTGTGATCGTTGACCACCGACAGCTCAAAGACTCCCTTGATCCATGGTGTTACGTTACCGCGGTTGATCACCTCGATCACTTCTTTGATATTCTCGTTCTTCACCTCAACGCCGATGATGCAAGAGGGGGTCTTGTCAAGATCGGAGAAGAGTTGGGCGTTCTCTTTTCTCGAGAGGAACTCGACGAATTTCAGGGCGGCGTCCCTATGCTCTGTCTTGCTTGAGACACAGACAGCAGCATCGATACCGGCCAAGGCCGAGGTCTTCTCTGCAACGTCGCCGGGGAAGGGGAACATGCCGATCTCAGCATCAGGGTTGGCGCTGTTGAGGGTGGTCAGAGCATAGCTTCCCAACAAGGTCATTGCAGCCTGCTTGTTTGCAAACAATTCAGCAGATTGAGGATAGGCAACACCCAAAGATCCTGGTTTTGCATAGGTCCTCAGCTCAAGAGTCACCTCGGCTATTCTTGTGAACAAGGGGAAATCGGCAAGTTTTTTGCTTCCTGCCTGCACCTGCTCCAGATGACCCAAGAAACCCGGGCTGATCGAACCGGAGGAGATCAGGTAGGAGTGCTCGATCATGTTGCGGTCGGCAAAGATGAACGGGGTGATGCCGTTTTTCTGCAGAGTCTTTGCTACTTCGATCAACTGGGCATAGGTCTTGGGAATCTCAAGCCCAAGATCTCTGAAGATGTCCATGTGGTAGTACACTCCGCCGAAGTTTTGGCTGATCGGAAGGGCGTACTGATTGCCGTCCGCCTGTTTGGCCATCTCAAGCATCCCGGGATTTACCCGGTTCATGAAATCATACTCAGAAAGATTCAGTACCAAGCCTGTTGCAACCTTGTCTCGGAATTGCAGCTGGGTGGGGTAATCGGAGAAGATATCAGGAACATCACCTCCGGCCATGCGGGTCAATAAGACAATGTGCGGCTCGGGAACGGTAACCTGCTCGATGATGATGCCCGGGTTCTCTGCCTGGAATTTCTCGATCAGTGTTGCGTAGGTGTTCACCGCTTCTGTCTTCTGCTGGAAGAACTCCAGTTTTACTACATCGCTTTGTGCTTCTGTCGCCCCTCTAGCAGAGACGATACTCAGCGAGACCGATAAGACCAACAGTACAATGCTCAGTTTTTTTGCCATTTCAAACCTCCTTTTGGTTTTGGTAGCTTATTATTTGGGTAGAAAGGAGTGTGCAGCCTCAACTGCTATCTTCACCCGGTTCTCATCCGCTTTTACGGTACAGTCGGCACCGAGGATGAATCGCTTCGGGGCCTGCTCGAGGGCGGTGCGTGCCTCAAGAAAGACCTCTTCGCTCGTCCCCTTTGTAATTGCTTGGTGACGATTCATTCCTCCCATCACAGGACGAGCGAAGAGGGTTGAGAGTTCTTCTAAGGTAATCGAGCTTCCTTCCAGTTCGAGGCTGGTGTTCACGATGGTCGAGGGGTACTCGACAAATTGCTCGAGATGGTCATATTTGAGGGTGTAGTCACAGATATGCAAGATGGTGCAGAGGCTCTTGTTTGCTGCTTCCATGATCGCCAGGTCATAGGGTTTGACCATGGTTTCAAAGGTCTTTGCGTCTTCGAATCGGCCGGCTTCTCCCCCTTGTGTCGAGACGTAGAAACCGTCCACTCCAAGGGCCAGACACTCCTGGATATAGATCTTCAAGCTCTCTGTGATCCTCTGCATCCCGATCGCTACAGAATCGGGGTCCTGTGCAATATGGGAGAGCAGCAGTTCATCGCCTACTGTGTGCCCTGCACACATGAATGGGGAGTAGACGGTTGCCAAGACAAGAGATTCTTTGTCGATCGCCTGTACCACCCCTTTGATGACTTCTAGGGCTTTTTGGTAAAAGTCCTTGTCGTAGATCGGCATGGTCAGCCAATCTTTCGGCTCCTTGATCGATTGCAAGGGCGGAAATGAGTGTTCGAACTGGACCTTCATGAAGTCCATGTCGGTGGCATGAAAATATGCCAGGTGTCTATGGATGGCGGCCTTGCCTTCTTTGAAGGCTGGTCCAAAATGACAGAAGAAAGCCGAGGGTGTGTAGTCCCAGCTGTTGTGTGTGTGTAAGAGTTCAAGCATGCGGTCTCGTTTACTGATACTCATTGCAAATCCTTTGATATAAATTGTTATCGTGAACATTGTAAAACGCAGATAATATATTTGTCAACGATAATATATTATTTTTAATTTGTTTATTTATTATAAATTACATACGTTTGTTATCAATACTAAAAATGTTACTTGTAACATTGTAAAAGATGGAGTATGCTTATTTTAAAGAAAAATAGCTGGTTTTGTGGTATGGGGGGGAACATGGCGGTAACAATCCGGGATATAGCAAGAATTGCTCAAGTCAGTCACATGACGGTCTCAAGGGCCTTGAACAACAGCCCGTTGGTCAAAGAGGACACAAAAGAGAAGGTGATGCAGATTGCTCAGCAGATGGGCTTTGAGTTCAATGCAAGTGCAAGGGCCTTATGCACAAAAAGCACCGGTTGCATTGGAATCGTCTACTCGCTTCGCTTCATCGACCCGAGAAACAGCCAATACACCATAACCTTCCTGCATGAAATCCAAGGAACCCTGGAGCAGATGGGTTTTGACAGCATCCTTGTCTCGCTGTTCAACGTCAATACCGGTCAGTCCAATGCAAAGCGTCTTGCCATGCAACAGAAGGTGGATGGCTTTATCTTCATCTCCTCGCTCTTGGATGACGAGACGGTCGCCCTTCTTGAGCAGAAACAGATTCCGTTCGTCTATGTCGATCCAACCGAGACGATCCCAACAACACAGAAGGTCAGCGTCTATGCGACCAACAATGTGATGGGTGGCATGCTGGCCACCGATTGTCTGATAGAGAAAGGGTATTGCAAGAATCCCATCTGTATGAGCCTCTCACAGCAGGACTCACAGATCAACATATCAGACAGAATCGTAGGGTTTGAGAAGTCGATGAAGAACCATGGCCTGAGTGTAACCCCCGCTTCAATTGTCAGGGTGGGGCCCGGGGCCATCTTCGACCTCGGCTATCGATACATCCAGCTGCACATCAAGCAGCTGTTGCAAAACAAGGTAGACGGCATCTTTGCCGTAGCCGACCTCTTGGCCTTGGGCATCCTCGCAGCCCTCAAGGAGCGTGCCATAGACGTACCTGGAGACATTCGTATCGTAGGATACGACAACACCACCATAGGAACCTACTTCTCTCCCCGGCTCACCACCATCCACCAGCCACGGGAGCAACTCTCTCTGCTCTCCTGCAAAAAGCTCGTCTCCCTGATCAAGACCTACCGCTTGGACAACACTGTCTATGAGAGCATCCCACCCAAGCTGATCACCAGGGAGACATGTTAGGATGATACATTGACGCATGCCGGCAATAGGGAGTACCGTAAGATATACCACGGAGGGCAAGGAGGTATTGGTAATGGCTACTGCAGATCAGATCAAAAGCTTAGTAAAAGCTCATAACGATAATGACAATGAAAAATTCAAGACAGTAGTATTGCAAATAGCAGCCTATGAGGCAAAGTTGAACCATGCAGGCCTTGCTCGTGACTTGAAAAAACTAGCTGAAAAAACAGGTACTGTGAAAGCAAATATGCTCCATCTGAACCAGATGCAACAAAACCCTATGCTGACTCTTTCAGTGCCAACCGAAAGATTGAAGGATTTGATTGTGTCTGATGAGATACAGCAAAGAATCCAAAGAATCCTGCATGAATTCAGAAACAGAAACAAATTGAGAAGTTATGGGATGACCAACCGTCGGAAAATACTTATCGAAGGAAATCCGGGAACCGGCAAAACCTTTACCGCTGCGGTGATAGCTTCTGAAACAGGATTGCCCCTCTATACGGTTCAGATGGATAAGTTGGTTACAAAATTCATGGGTGAAACCAGTTCAAAGTTGCGACAGATTTTTGATTCTGTTGAGAATACAATCGGTGTGTATCTCTTTGATGAATTTGATGCGATTGGAGCAGACAGAAATCTTGATAATGAGGTTGGAGAAATGAGAAGAATCCTGAACTCGTTTCTTCAATTTATAGAGCAGGATTCCTCTGATAGCATTATTGTTGCAGCAACAAACAACCAAAGGTTATTGGATCAGGCCTTGTTTAGGCGTTTTGATGATGTTTTGCATTATTCAATGCCAACTGAAAGCGAAGTGAAACGTCTGTATCACTATAAGTTGTCATCCTTCCAACGTGATTTCGTACCCTCATCTGTCTTGATTGAAGAGTCTCTTAAGCTCTGTCATTCCGAGATAATCAGGGTATGTGAAGATGCAATCAAGGATTCAATTTTGCAAGATACTCAAATAACACACTCTAAAATTCTGAACCTAGTCAAAGAAAGACTGACGTTATACTCTAAAAAGGAGGCATAACGCGTGTCGGTTGAAAAAAAGAATATATTTTTAGATGGAACAAAAACATCCATTCCATATGTTGGATCGGGTAATGGCCCTAAAAACTTTCCTCCACGAGATGACCATAAGGCGCATGCAAAACGTATCGAGAGGAAATTGAAAGAATGTTATGAGCGCTCTCAAATACAAAAGCAAGCAGCTGCAATACGATATAAAGAAGGTGTATACCTTGAATTTTCTAGTGCTGCTCAGTATGACTTAGCGACTAAGAGTTTGGAGAACATTGCTCAGGGCATTCGTCTTCTGACAGTTAAAGCTGAAGAACAAACAAAAACAGTGAAAGCTACGGTATATATCCCTGCTGGGAAGGAATCATACTTTCTCAAAAAAATTGAAGCATATTCATCAGAGGTAACAGAAAAAGGAATACCAAAAAATAATGATTTAATTCGTAGCATTGAAGGTATTAGAGTTGCAATGCTCGATTCATTCTGGATTGGTAAACCAGAAAGTATTCCAGGTGAGGTTGCTCAATGGTGTGAAGTATGGAGTAGGTATGATCGTACATGCTTTGAAGATTCAGAAAAGAACCTCTTTGAGTGTTGTAAAACATTGGGAATAGATATTGATCAAAATAAGCTGATTTTCCCTGAACGAGTAGTGCATCTAATCAAGGCAAATAGAAGACAATTGTCTGATTTGATAAGCGCTTGTGATTATATAGCTGAATTTCGTAGAGCTCCTGAGCCTGCGAGTTTTTTTAATGAACTCTCTGGTGCAGAGCAACAACAATGGACTACCGATTTATTGAATCGAACAGATTTTTTGAATAGTAATGCTACAATTTGCTTGCTAGACACAGGACTTAATAGTTCACATCCTCTGATAGAGCCGGCAATAAAAGATCCTTCGACGGTTCAAGCCGTTGTTTCACCTTGGGGCGTGCATGATCATATGGGGCACGGGACCGAAATGGCAGGAGTAGCCATATATTATAACTTGAAAGATAGGTTGATGCATTCTGACAGACAAATTATCAATCATAAAATTGAATCGGTAAAAATACTGCCACCGAAAGGCGAAAATACAGTAGAGTTATATGGAGCAATTACCGAACAAGCTGTTGCATTAGCAGAAATATCGAACCCTGAAGCTGATAGATCGTTGTGTATGGCTGTTACTGCTCCATATTACAATACAGAGGACGGTAGTCCTACTTCTTGGTCAGCTGCGGTGGATAGCATCACCTCAGGGGCTAACGAGAACGGTGAAAAGCGCTTGTTTTTTATTAGTGCTGGAAATGTATACCCTGAAGAACTAACAGATAATGATTATCCTGATACGAGTATTCGTCATGGAGTTGAAAATCCAGGCCAATCTTGGAATGGTGTCACAGTCGGAGCGATGGCAAATGATATTAAGATTTCTGACTCTCGTTATAAGCATTTTCGTCCAGTTGCTGATGTAGGGCAATTATCACCATACAGTTCCACATCTGTACTGTGGGATAATAAGTGGCCAATTAAGCCTGAAATTGTTTTAGATGGTGGTAACATGGCTACAAATGGCACTGATTATTCTGAGTGCGAAGATCTATCTCTTTTGACTACATACCATAAACATCTAGTACGCCAATTTTCAACTATTTGGGGAACGAGTTCAGCAGCAGCTCAAGCATCATGGATGGCGGCGCAATTGTATGCAGAGTATCCTGGCATATGGCCTGAGACAGTACGAGCTTTATTAGTGCACTCTGCAAGATGGACTGAAGGTATGTATAGACAGTTTTGCCAAGAGGATTCCAAAACAAAAGGGAGAAGAAAATTATTACGTACTTGTGGGTATGGTGTTCCTAACCTGTCAAAAGCAATTCAGTGCGTTGATAATTCAGTGAATTTGATTATTCAAGGCGAGTTACAACCATTTACCAAAGAGCATATGAATGAAATGCACTTGCATGATATGCCATGGCCAAAAGAAATATTGCAGTCTTTAGGAGAGATAGAGGCAACGATCAGGGTTACTCTTTCATATTTTATTGAGCCAGGACCGGGAGAAGTTGGCTGGAAAGACAAATATCGATATCCTTCCTGCGGACTTAGGTTTGATGTCATCAACAGTAATGAATCATTAGAGGATTTCAAGAAACGCATAAATATTAAAATGCGTGGTGAAGATATAAAAGACAGTGGAGATGGAAGTAGCAGAAATTGGTATCTGGGTGTTCAAAATCGTGATGTTGGTTCAATACATTCAGATTTTTGTAAAGACTTAGCTATTAATTTATGTGAGGCAAAGTATGTTGCAGTGTATCCAATTGTCGGTTGGTGGAAAGAAAGAAGGCATCTTGGTAAATACAATGAGAAAGTAAGATATGCTCTTGTCATTACAATCGAAACACCTGAAGTTGGAGTTGATTTGTATACGCCAATTATAAATGAAATCAAAATTATAAAAACAATTGAGATTACCATCTAACCAAACAGAAGCTCATTCTCAGAGGTCCGATGCATTGACTGTTGAGTATGTCCTTTTTCCCAAATCTTATCGGTCTCGTTCGCCCAGAACTTGCTTGGGCCATCGCTCTAGCGGGTGAGCTCTCCTGCAAAAAGCTCGTCTCCCTGATCAAGACGTACCGCTTGGACAACACTGTCTATGAGAGCATCCCACCCAAGCTGATCACCAGGGAGACGTGTTAAAGAGATACAACTGTAACGCACACTGTATAGAGAGCCTTGAAAAAGGCTTTCTGTACAATGCACGTTACAAAAAAGAGTCTTCAACACTCTACAGATCGTCTTAGGACACCTCTGCTTTCCTGTGGCTCTTCTGCCACAGCCTGTCGGCCTCTTTCGCCCAGAGCTTGCTCGGCCCCTCACACTTGGCGGTAAGTGCTTCAACACTCTCCGGCTCCTGCAAGTCTGTTGAGTGTGCTTCTGTTGCATTGACCATCTTTCTGAGCGCTTGTGGGTTGTCTAGAAGCGGGCAGGGGCGAAGGTGGTTCTCGTTGAACGGTTGGCCCTTGTAGTACTGCATGAACAGGGGGTTCTTGTACGCCTCGAGCAGGCTGTGGGTGTGGATGTTGCTGTCTGAGTAGTGGATGAAGGCACAGGGTTCGATGTCGCCGTTTGCATTGATGTGCAAATAGCACCGTCCTCCTGCAATGCATCCTTGGACAAACTCCCCGTCGTTCCAGAAATCCATCGTAAAGAGACCCTTGGTTTTCCTGAACGCCCTCAGCTGCTCATACATGAACGAGCGCTGAGCTGCACTTGCCATCAGCGACGGAACTGCCTGTCCTCCTATGGGGATGTAGGTGAAGAACCAGGCAAACTTTGCCCCCGCTTCTATCATGTGGTCCATGAACGCCTCGCTGCCTATCTCATCGACGTTCTGAGAGGTATAACAGCAGCTCACGCCATAGAGCAGGCGGTACTTCTTCAAGATCGCCATCGCCTGCATCACCTTTTGGTAGGTGCCTTCTCCTCTTCTGCTGTCGGTGGCCTTTTCAAAGCCCTCCACACTCAAGGCGGGGTAGAAGTTCTTGACCTCAAGCATCTGCTGGGCAAACGCCTCATCGATCAAGGTGCCGTTGGTGAAGGCAAGGAAGGCGCAGTCAGGATTCTCCTTGCATAGGCGGATGATGTCATCCTTTCTGACCAAGGGTTCTCCACCACTGTAGATGTACATGTAGGTGCCAAGCGCCTTGCCTTGTTGGATGATGCTGTCAAGCGTCTTATAATCCATGTTCATCTTGTTTCCATACTCGGCAGCCCAGCACCAGGTGCAGTGCAGATTGCACGCACTGGTAGGATCCATCAAGATGGCCCAAGGCAGGTTGCACTTGTGAACCTTTCGTAGCTCTTTTTGATCGGCGCGGCCGGTAAGTACAGAATTGATGAAGAAGGTGCGGTAAAACGTCTTGAGCACCTCTTCATCGACATCCTTGAAGAATGAGAGGATGTAGGAGTACCAATTGCTCTCTTTGTCCTCGATGATGGAGCGAATGAAGTCCCTCACTTGCTTGTAGGAGTTCTTCGTATCGAAGTCATCAACTATCTTCAAGAGTTTGGGCAGGTTTTCTTCTACATTGCCCCCAAGATACCTCAGGCCAATATCCCCTGCCATGCGTACCATGTGCCGTTTTGCTATGTTCATTGTGTTTCCCTCTTGCCTACAAGTATGCAAACCCTTTTTATGGTAAGAAATACCCATACTGGTACACCTGGGCAAAAAGGTAACACTTCTCCTATTCTGGGGTAGGGTTCAACAGGGTGCTCACCCGTTTGGTCAACACCAGGGCAACGGCTATCAGCTCGTCCAAAAACTGCTCTGCACTGATCGGGGGCATTCGCTTGAGCCACTGACTGAGGGCTGAGATGAGAAAATCACTGACCATGCGCGAAACTCCCTCGATGTTGATCTCGCTCTTGCTGTCCAGTGAGAGCGTCTTGCTCACCAAGGGCTCGAGCTCTCCCACCAAATGATCGCGCAGTGCCCCAGGACAGCCGTCAGAGAGAGCATGCATATAGAAGTCTCGATGCTCCTCAAAATACGTGCAGAGCTTCAAGGCAACAAGGTACGAAGAACCTTGCTCAATGTACTCTCTGAGCAGATAGCCGATCTCCTGATTGAAGATCCACACCACCAGCGCATACTTGTCTTTGAAGTGATAGTAGAAACTCTTCCTGTTCAGCTGACACACCAAGCAGATGTCGGCAATGGATATCTTCTCCAGTGTCTTGGTTTGCATGCACTGCTTCAGCGCATCGGCCAACGCTTGCTTCGTAATGAATGAGCTAGACATGTGTCTAATTATACGCAAGCCTCGACAAAACGGCTAGAGGCTCGGGGAGGGGATACCTGTATAGATTATCCTACATTCTTAATCGAAAATATCTCATTGCAGGTAATCTATGGCCAAACATAGGCTTACTGCAAAGAAATATTTCCTAAAAATCTATTTGACAGGAGAGTATTTCTGTTTAATACTGACTTTGTAGTACAAACTACAAACTAACAAAGGAGAGAGAAAATGAAAAAAATCATTGTTCTTGTAGTACTGCTCTGTCTCAGTGTGGCCCTCTTTGCCACTGGTACAAAAGAAGCAAGTGTAAGCACTGCCCCTTGGCAGGAAAAAGGTACCCCGCTATCTGATGTGCGTGTCCGTCAAGCACTGCTGCTTGCAATCGATATGCAGACCATCGTTGACGAGCTCTTTGAAGGAATGGCCGAGCGGGCAATTGCCATGACGAGCCCAGGCGCATATTTGGCAGAAGGCCTTGAGAGCTATGACTACGATCCTCAAAAAGCCAAGGCTCTGTTGGAAGCAGCTCAATGGCCAAAAGACTACACTCTTGATGTGGTCTATTACTACAGCGACCAGCAGACAGTCGATCTTATGGCGATCATCCAGCAGTATTGGGCGGCAGTCGGGGTCAAATCCTCATTCCGAAAGCTCGAAGGCGACCTCTCTGCACAGCTGTGGACACCCCCTGCCGACCGCAAGGTAGGACCCTCTGAGGTCAAATGGGACCTTGCCTATGCAGCAGTGGCAGCACTCAGTGAGAATGAATTCTATGACCGTTTTGAGAGCACCGCGAGCAACAACTCCACGATTCCTTACCAGGAAGGCTTGGACGAGTTGGTTAAGGCCACCCGGGCCACCGCCGATGTCCAAAAGCAGATAGAGGCATTCAAGGCCTTGCAGCGGAAGATCAACAAGAATATGTACAACATTCCTCTGTATCACCAGCTCTCGTTCATCTACATCAGCGACAAGATCGACCTGAAGCAGAATGCCTTGGGCAACGACCAGTTCAGCTATGAAAAGAATATTCTCGATTGGACCACCACCCGTCCTGACGGCATGATCTACTCCAACGGCGGTCCGATGGAATTCTATGAGGCTCCTGTGGTCAACCCAGGCTTGTACCTCTATCAGGAACTCCTCTTCGACAAGCTGATCAATGCCGACGAGAACCTCACCCCTACAGAAGGCATGCTTGCCAAATCCTACACCGTCTCTGCCGACGGCATGCAGATCACCTTCGACCTACGCACCGACGTGTTGTGGCATGACGGCAGAAGATTCTCCTCTGATGATGTACTCTTCACCTTTGAGTACCTGATCAAGACACCCGGCCTCAATGCAGTTGCCTTGAACACACTCAAGTCCATCTCTGGTGCCGATGCCTATCTTGAAGGGAAAGCATCATCCATCAGCGGAGTACGGGTAGAGGGCAACAAGGTTGTCGTAACCTTCGAAACACTCGATCCCAATGCCTTGCTGACCTTCAGCCAGTGGCCGATCCTTCCCAAGCACCTGCTCGGATCAAGCAACCCAGTGCTCTTCCAGCAGAACGCGTTCTGGCAAAATCCCATTGGCACCGGTCCCTTCAAAGTGGCGCAGACAGTCATGGACAACTACGCAATCCTTGAGCGCAATGCCAATTACTATCGCACCGGCAGTGGGAACATCAAGAAGATATACCTGCATGCCAGCAAGGAAAATGACGGCAACCTGATCAAGAACGCCGAAAGTGGTCGTATTGATTATGCTTGGAGCAAGAGCGTCGCCGATGCCCAGGCCATCGAAAAGATTGCGCATATGACGGTCAATCCTGTGAACATCCGCTATACCCGCCTGTTCTGGGTAAACCAGTATCCGCATCCTGCTAATAAGTAATCTGCTACAATAGGTGATGCAGCGCTCTTAGGCTGCATCACAGATGTTCTTCTTGGAGGTTGTCCGGTGATTTCATTCATCATCCGAAAATTCCTACTTCTGATTCCCCTCTTGTTGGTGATCAGCTTCCTCATTTTCCTGGGCATGGAACTCATGCCCGGTGATGCGGTCGATTTTATGATTCCCCCCGATGCTTTGGCAACGATCAGCCAAGCTGAATTGGACCTGTTGCGCTCAGAATTGGGCTTGGATGCCCCATTCTTGGTTCGGTATGGGACCTGGCTGGTCAATTTGGTGCAGGGCGATTTTGGATACAGCCTCCAAAGCGGGGTTGCCGTGAGCACCCTGCTCGCAAACACCCTCCCGGCCACGCTTGAGCTCTCTCTTGCCGCCTTGGTGCTCTCCACCTTGTTCGGCAGCATATTGGGCGTAGTCTCGGCCTTGTACAAGGGAAGGCTCTCTGACAACGTCCTAACGGTCATGGGAATGATCGGGGTGGCCATCCCCCAGTTTTTGTTCGGCCTTATCATGATTGTGGTCTTCGTTTTCAAATTGGGTTGGTTTCCGGTAGGCGGTCGTCTGACGGTGGGCAACGAGGCCTTCTTGCAACGACTGGACCATCTCATTCTTCCCTCCGTGGTACTGGCGCTCTCCATGACTGCCGGGGTGATGCGCTACTGCCGCTCAAGTATGCTCGATTCCCTGAACAAGGAGTTCATCAAGACTGCCCGCAGCAAGGGGTTGCCCCCGTGGCGGGTAAACTTGGTGCATGGGCTTCGGGTGGCCATGACGCCGGTGGCTGTGCTCATAGGCTTCCGTCTTCCGATGCTCATCGGTGGTTCGGTCGTTATCGAGCAGGTTTTTCAGTGGCCCGGAGTGGGGCAGATGTTTGTCTCTGCAGTACGGAGCCAGAACACCCCCATCGTGATGATGGTTGCCTTCTTCAGTGTCCTTATTGTTTTGATCGCCAGCATCCTGGTCGATATCGCTACCGCCTTGCTCGATCCTCGGGTCAAGCTCTCATAAAGGAGTCCAAAAGTGGCAAGAGACGCTCTGAATCGCAAGATGGACCGCCTGCTTCTTCTTGAGGAACAAGGCAGGCTTTCAGGCAATCCGACCAACCGCACCTTGCGCAAAATCGCGGCAAACCCTTTGGCGATCATCGGCTTGGTGCTCTTTCTCATCCTGTTGCTCGCCTGCATGGCAGCACCCTTGATCAGCACATATGGACCGAATGCCATCGATTTGCGCAACCGCCTTTCCCCTCCCTCAAGAGCCCATCTATTGGGAACAGACCAGATCGGGCGGGACATCTTCTCACGTATCCTCTATGGCGGACGTATCTCGATCTTTGTAGGGCTTGGTTCGGCTCTGGGAGCAGCGCTCATCGGAGTCAGCCTGGGAACCTACGCCGGCTACCGGCGTGGGGCCCTCGACGCCCTGGTGATGAAAGTCAGTGAAATCATGATGAGCTTTCCCCAGATCATCCTCGTTTCCATCCTCGTGACCATCGTAGGTCAGAGCTTGTGGAACCTCTTGTTGATCTTCATCCTCACCGGCTGGCCGAGTATGTATCGCATGGCTCGGTCTCAGATGCTCAGCATCCGTGAAATGGAGTACATCCAGGCCCTGCAGGCCTTCGGGATCGGAAGCTTCACCATCAGCTTCAAGCATATGCTTGTCAATGCAGTAGGACCGATCTTTGTAAACATCACGCTCTCCACGGCAATGTTCATCCTTCAGGAAGCTGCCCTGAGCTTTCTTGGCCTCGGGGTTCCCTTGGAGCAGGCCACCTGGGGAAACATCCTCAACGTCGCCCAGGATCTGAACATCCTGCGGGGTGCTTGGTGGGTTTGGCTTCCTGTAGGTTTGGTCATCACACTCTTTGTCATGGCGATCAATTTCATCGGCGACGGGTTGCGTGATGCCGCAGACCCCACACAGGTAGGCTGATATGCAACACGAACCAATACTTACCGTGGACGACCTCTGTGTCAACTTCTACACCAACCAACGGTGCAACAAAGCCCTGCGCAATGTTTCGTTTTCCCTGAGCAAGGGAAGGACCCTCTGCCTTGTCGGTGAGTCAGGCTGCGGCAAGAGCGTGACGGCCAACGCAATCATGCAGTTGCTGCCATCACTCAGCCGTATAGAACAGGGCACGATCACCTACCATGCACAAGAGGGGGCGGTACATATCGAGCGCCTCTCTCGCAATGCACGAGAGATGCGGCGCCTCAGGGGTGAAGACATTGCCATGATCTTCCAAGACCCCATGACAGCCTTGAACCCCGTCTTCTCGGTAGGGTTCCAGATAGATGAGATGATATTGAATCATACCAATCTTTCCAAGAAGAAGGCTCGAGAGCGCTCTGTAGAGCTGCTCAAGCAGATGGGAGTTCCTCTGCCAGAGCAACGAGCAGGGGAGTATCCCCATCAATACTCAGGAGGCATGCGCCAGCGTGCCATGATCGCCATGGCCATGGCCTGCGATCCCAAGATCCTCATTGCTGATGAGCCTACCACTGCCTTGGATGTCACCATCCAAGCCCAGATATTCGCCCTCATGCATGCTTTGAAAGAGCAGAAAGAGACCTCCATCCTTCTGATAACCCACGACATGGGCGTTGTCTGTGAGATGGCTGACGACGTGGCGGTGATGTATATGGGCAACATCGTCGAGCGTGGCTCGGTCGTGCAGGTGATGGGTTGCCCAGCCCATCCGTACACACGTGCATTACTCGCTTCCATTCCGGTACTGGGAAAGGGGAAAGAGCAGAGTCTTGAGCCGATCAGAGGCACAACACCCGATCCCTTCGACCGGCCTAAGGGGTGTCAGTTCGCCCCTCGATGCGATTTTGCAACACAAGAGTGTCATAAAGCGATGCCCGATGAGCAGATCATCGACCAAGACGGACACATGGTTCGTTGTTTCAACTATAAGGAGCTGATGAATGAGCGACAGGCGTGAAGTGCTGATGAAGATTGAGGGACTGAAAACCTACTTCCCTGTCAAGAAAGGGATTTTCAAACGTACCGTCGGTCACGTCAAGGCCGTCGACGGCGTTGACTTGGAAATCTTCCGTGGTGAGACGCTGGGCATCGTAGGAGAGTCGGGGTGCGGCAAGACCACCTTGGGCAAATCCTTGCTCCGGCTTTCTCAGAGTTCAGGGGGCAAGGTCATCTATGACTTTGCCGACGGCAAGAAGGACGTGTTGAGCCTGAAGGGAGCAGATCTGGATCAAGCGCGCAGGCATCTGCAGATCATCTTTCAAGACCCATACTCTTCACTCAATCCCTCCTTTACCATTTTTGGCTCTTTCGACGATCCTCTTAAGAAGATGGGGGTCCGCAGCAAGAAGGAGCGCCGAAAGCTCGTAGCCAAGCTTCTGGCCGACGTCAACCTTCCCCCTGAATACATGACTCGCTATCCCAACGAGTTCAGCGGCGGTCAGCGTCAGCGCATCGGCATCGCCCGAGCGCTTTCGGTCAACCCTCAGTTGATCGTCTGTGATGAGGCTGTATCGGCCCTTGACGTCTCGATCCAGGCTCAGGTGCTCAAGCTTTTGCGCACCCTGCAATCTGAGCGAAATCTTACCTACTTGTTCATCACCCACGACCTCTCGGTTGTCGAGTACATTGCTGATAGGATTGCCGTAATGTACCTTGGCAAGATTGTCGAGCTTGCAGACACCGATGAGCTTTTCAAACATCCGCTGCACCCCTATACCCGGGCTCTCCTTTCTGCCATTCCCATCGCCGATATTACGAAGAAGCGAACGCGCACCCCTTTGCAGGGGGACGTACCCAGTCCGGTCGACATCCCTATGGGGTGTCCCTTCCATCCTCGCTGTGGCTTTTGCACCGACCTGTGCAAAAAGGAGTTTCCTCACTTGCAGAAGATCGAGGCAGGTTCTCACCTAGTTGGCTGTCACTACGCTCAGAGGTTTGTTTCACAAGCCTTTTCACTATAACCAAGGAGTCTCTACCATGTGTTCAAAACCAAACATTCGCCATATTACCGGCGTCATCCCTGCAATGCTCAGCACCTTCGACGAGCAGGAGCAACTCGACTTGAAGCGATCGGGTCTTCTTGTCGAGCACCTGATCGCCAGCGGCGTACACGGTCTGTACATCACCGGCAGTACCGGTGAGGGGTTCTTGATGACCATCGAGGAACGCAAGCGCTTTGCCCAGGAGGTCGTACAGCGCGTGAACAACCGCATACCGGTCATCGTCCACGTCGGGGCCATCAGCACCAAGCTTGGCATCGAGCTTGCCCAGCATGCCCAAGCCATCGGCGCTGACGCCATCAGCAGCGTTCCTCCCTTCTACTACCAGTACACCCCTGATGAAATCTTTCGGTATTACGAGGACCTTTGCAGCAGCGTCGACCTGCCCATGATCGTCTACAACATCGCCCTCGCCACTTTGATGGGCAACGACCTGGTACTGCGACTTGCTACCATCGACGGCGTCTGCGGCTTGAAGTTCACCGGTACCCAGCATCATGATATGGCGCTGCTCAAAGAGCGCCTCGGTCCTGACTTCATGGTCTACTCAGGCTGTGACGAGATGGCAACCCAGGGCTTGCTCGCCGGCAGCGACGGCTTGATCGGTTCTTTCTACAACATCATCCCCGACGTATTTCTCAAGATCTATGACCTCTGTCAAAAGGGCTGTTATACACAGGCCATGGAAGTACAGCGACACGCAACGCGGTTTATCGTCGAGGCAGTACGATACGGGCACTTCGGCGTGATCAAGCAACTGCTCACCGACAGCGGGGTCGACGTCGGTCCTGTACGTCGGCCTTTCAACCGGCCTTCACAAGAGGTGATGGACAGGATGTGGGCATTCATCGACGGGATGCACGATCAGCTTTTGATGGATTTTGCCAGTCACAAGCGTTGATACACCACGTTCTTTTGGATATGGTAGACAGGACATACGAGGCGGGAAGGAACATGAAGAACTTAAAGAACAAGAAGTTGTATTTGCAGGTCTACGAGGAACTTCGTGGTTACATCGTGCAGAACAACCTCCAGCCGGGGGACAAGCTTCCCACCGAGATGGAGATGTCCAAGGCCTTAGGCGTCTCGCGCAACGTGCTGCGCGAGGCGATCAAAACCTTGGAGATCATCGGGGTCGTCTCCAGCAAACCCGGCGTGGGCATCGTCGTCAACAGCTTCAACGCAAACTTCCTCTCCTCGGTGATCTTCTTGAACCTCATCGGTGAAGACGTCGACCTGGTCAGCCAGTCACAACAGGTGCGCAGGGTCTTGGAGCTCGGCTTCGCCCGGCAAAGCTTCGACACCATGACAGACGAGCAGCTTTCCGAGCTCGAGCAGCTCTTGGACACCATGAAAACAGCAGACAGCCATATCGACTTCTACACCTTGGACGCAAACTTCCACAAGGTGATCTTGCGCAACATCAACAACGACGTCTTGATCGCCTTCATCGACTCAGCCTGGGCCTGCGACCGTTATTACCGGGCTAAGTTCATCGATGACAGCACCCTGCGCTATGAAAAACACAAGCGCATCCTCGACGCCCTCAAAGCGCGCGACTTTGAGGCCTTCGAGAGTGCGCTCAACTACCACTTCTCATACAACTTCAAGGAATCGATCGGCATCAGGCCTTGATCTTGCCTCGTAAAGAAGAACACCCAGGCCATGAACTGTGCAAGTTCTATCTTAAACGCCTCGCAGTATAAACCAAGCGTCGTAACCGTAGGATAGCTCGTATTCCGATATCCTTCACGCAGACTAATCGAACACACAGAAAACGTCGTAAGCTTAGAAAGCTTCCTCTGCGACAACCCTGCCTCAAGCCGCGCAGCCCGCAAAGCTCTCGACACATGAAACGGCATCACCTCCAACAACAGAAGCATCTGCTCTTCCAACGTAAAATCTTCTTTGCTT
>CAZJMG010000043.1:0-4520 GCA_964547185.1 uncultured Sphaerochaeta sp. | reverse complement strand
GGAGCTTGGAGCTTGGAGCTTGGAGCTTGGAGCTTGGAGCTTGGAGCTTGGAGCTTGGAGCTAAGCCGCGCGATCCGACCTCTGCCAACTCCAAAAACGAAATTACGTCGTACCTGAGCGCAAGACAAAGCCGTAGAATGGTATCCAGCTTTGGATGCCATTCTGGATTTGTCGTCACCTCAACAATCCACCTTGGGTTTGCGTCGGTTCGCGCGGCTAACATTTCTTGACTTACGTGCCTCTCTTCCATCACCTGACAGAGTGCTTGTTGAAACTGCATAGAGCTTCCTCCTATTATCGTTCTTAGCTCTTAAGAGCACTCTGTTTCGTGTTTGCTTCAGGAATTTCTTAAAAAAGATTTGTTTTATACCCTGAACATCAAAATCATATGACATTAGTAGTGTTTAAACTCTGTTTTGTAGGGGTCTTCCTACAATCAACCGTAACTTCTTCTCTCGTTTTCGTTTATCGATTCCCTAAGTTTTGGTTTTAGGCAATAAGCCCCATCAATCATGCTCTTAGCAGACATCTGATATGAAATAAATATCAAATTTGTAAAGAAAATCCGGTTTTTAGTTGAAGTATCGCGCTTCTGGTGCTAGTATATTCTTCAAGTGCAAAGTGTGTTCTACCCATGACAGAAGATTTCTTCTTTCAACTCGTAACCTCTTAGCACCCTTGCAGGTTTTTCTTTCAGTAGGAAGCCCCGCTTCCTCTTGAAAGATATGCAGCGCGTTTGTTTCGGCATCCGCTGCTCCGACCCTATGGCTTCAACCCTATAATGCACTCCTACAACCAGGTCTGTATCGGCGAAGCTATGGCCTTGAGTCACCTGTAACACCTTGTACTACATCCACTCTTTATAGCCTCTCCTTTTCGGGGAAACCCATCCTTGAAAAGGTTTTACTGTATTAGGAGCGTTCAGTTGGTGAACGGGAAAACCCGAAGCCGCCGCATCACCTTCTTTCCACATCTTCACTACCACATATTCCTGTTTGTACTACTATACACATTATGCAATCAGACTATACACCCAAGGAATTTTCCATCCTTTCCTACATCGACCAAAACTCAGACGCAACCCAGCGCCAACTGTCTGAGCACGTCGGTGTATCCTTGGGCACCATTAATATTCTCATCAAGCGCCTGGTCAAGAAAGGCCTCATCAAGATAGACCGCCTCCAACCCAACTCTGTAAAATACTTCCTCACCCCCGCCGGGATAGCAAGTAAGCTGGAGAGGACGTATGGGTATATCCTCAGAACCTATCGAGAGCTCTCTGTCTTCAGAGCACGGCTCACTGCAATACTCAGGCCGCTGCTTACAGAACAGCAAAAAGCCACCATCTGGTTCTTCGGTCCTGACGATGACTTCGCCCTTCTTTTAAAAGAACTGCTTGACTCAGCGTTCGACTTTCCTTCCAACAGAGTCCTCTCTGAACAAAAAGACCTCACCGCACTGCTCAAACAAGAACCTAAACTTCACCTCCTTACCTGGAACACCGCCTCTGACGAGTTACTGCAATCACTCGGTGTCAAGCATACCAATATCCTTGCATCGATATCGGTAGAGTAGGAAGAAGGGAAGAAAGAAGAGGCTTGGATCCTTCAAGAAACAGGAACACATTTGATGAATAAACGAATCTACCTTTCATCTCCCACCATGCACGACTTGGAGATGAAATACATCCAAGAAGCCTTCGACACCAACTGGGTAGCACCACTGGGGAAGAACGTGGATGAGTTTATTTGTATTGAGAAAGCATCTTAATTGAATTATTACTTATCGTGAGAATTAATTATGCAACCAGTATTTCAAGTTATTATCGAAGCCACTAAACAGAATCCTGTTTTGACAATAATACTTGCAATATTACCAACTGCAACCGGTGGATTTATCACAATTTTTCAAGATTGTAAAAATAGAAAGAATGAAAAACGAATTGCGCGGAGAAATTTATATACAGAGATAAGAGAAAATTTACAGCAATTCCTTTTTCAGGTTAACGCTCAGTTAACCAATTTGAACAATATTAAGGTATATGGTTTAGCTCTTAGTACCGCATATCCACCTTTGAAGGAAGAACCTTTTTTAAATCATGACCTTGATGAGTCAAGTTTTCAATTGACTACTTCCTATCTAAGGAATTTTTGCGAGGTTCTGTTTCAGAACACGGATAAGTTCAAGTCAATTGATATATTAGCCCAGTTCTATATTGAGTTTATCAAGACACATTGTTTTGAGTTATTGAATCCAAATTTTATTATTGATATGACAACTGCTTGCTTGATTAAAATTATAACGCCAGTACGACTGATAGGTGGGACGATTCAGGATAAAGAAGAGGCACTTGAGAATTATATCAATAGTTTAACCCAAGCTCAGATGAAAAATTCGAATCTTTGGGACATTAAAGCCAAGATAGTAGAACTCATCAAATTTACAGAAGATGAAATCAAAAAGCTTTGATATTCAATGTGGAATAAAGTGCTACTTGATAAATTTAATATTTTACGGAATATATCGGCACCATCTCGCCATGAAAGTTTCTTTAATATGCAGAGGCTTCGGAGCTTTGTGAAATTGGGTCGGAGTGCTGAGTCGGAGAAAAAGAAACATAGGAAACATAAGCCACACCTAAATTTAAAATCAAAGTTGAAACAGGTTGTAGGTAACTTATGAACATATGGTGGGGGTGGGGAGTAAGTATTTTGAAAAACACCAAAGATTGGAACTTTACTATCATAATTCTAAACCATGAATAGGGAAGAGAAACGTGGATGTACTATTTATTGATACATGTATTTTGAGAGGCGGAAGGGCTTTCTTTGAATCTACTTCAGCAACTTTAGTTAAACAAGTTTGTGCTCACAAACTAGTTAAGTTGATAATGCCGAGTTTCATTATCGAAGAATATAATCGTGGTGTTCTTGAATGCATTCAAGAACAATATGATCCACTTATTAGCAATATTACTAAAATTGAAAAAAAAATGCCTGAAGGAAGTATAAAGCAATCTCTCAAAAGTGCGTTGACTAGTTTAGAGAAAAGTAAATGTGATCATTTTAGTTTTAATATTGCCATGCTGGATACATTTATAAATGAATCAGGTGCAGAAAAAGTAGATATTTTTAAAAATGATTATGATGATGCTTTTAATAACTATTTTAAGCATAAAGGAATTTTTTCTTCTACCCACAATCGAAAAGATATTCCTGATGCGATAATTGCTGCACAAATTATCAATTATTCTTCTAAAGATGATAGATCGAATACTCATATCGTGACTGCTGATGGTCCATTTTTTGAGTATTTAACTAAAGAAGGATTTTCCTTATATAAAAGCCTTAGATGCTTCACAGATTCAGTAGTGTTTAAGAAATATTTAAAAAAAATGGATGATATCCTTAGGAAAGGAAAAGAAGAGCAGTTGCAGGAGAAAATTGATAGTATCATGACAGGGTTAATTGATTTTAAAAAAGAAGTTAACCAGAAAATTATTAGTATTTTAGAAAGAGATTTGCCTTATTCAGAGATTACAGATTCTCGTATAAATAGTGATAATAATACAGCGAGTATTGATGCAATAAATGGCTTTGATGATATCGAGTACGATATCAAGAGTTATAAGAAAGTTACAGATAGTCTTTATACTATCGAATTCTCTTTAACTTGCGATGCTGGAATAGAATATTTTGTCTATAAACATGATTATTACGATGATCAAAGAAATGAATCCTACATTATAGATGCAGAATGGAATGACCATTATTTTGAAGTAGGTGAAGAGGTCCTTCTTAGTATTAATGGGCTACTTTCTTTTTCTTTTAAGCTAGAAGGTCTAGATGTAGATAATTTCAATGATGTGTATGATGATTATACCATCTCTATTGATGATTTAGAGATTGAGCTTCAGGAAGACGGAATTAATTGTCCTAGTTGTTTCGACAAATAATTAATGCTATAATCTGTATAGATATACACTATAATCCAAAAATCCCATTTAAATACACCCAAGGAATTTTCCATCCTTTCCTACATCGACCAAAACTCAGACGCAACGCAGCGCCAACTGTCTGAGCACGTCAGTGTATCCTTGGGAACCATCAATATTCTCATCAAGCCTCAGGCCGCTGCTTACAGAACAGCAAAAAGCCACCATCTGGTTCTTCGGTCCTGACGATGACTTCGCCCTGCTTTTAAAAGAACTGCTTGATTCTGAGTTCGACTTCCTTTCCAAGAGAGTGCTCTCTGAAGAAAAAGAACTCACAGCACTACTCAAGCAAGAACCGAAGCTTCACATACTCACCTGGAACACAGCTTCTGATGAGCTATTACAATCACTAGGTGTCAAGCATACTAATATCCTTGCATCGATATCGGTGGAGTAGTAGGAAGAGGGGAAGAAAGAAGAGGCGCTGGGAAAGAAAGCTAGCATTAGCTGGCTCTGAGTAGGAGGCTTGTATCCTTCGAGATGGCCTAAATCACATCTTAGTTTTCTCCCCGTTTCCCTTAGTCGT
>CAZJMG010000042.1:0-28857 GCA_964547185.1 uncultured Sphaerochaeta sp. | reverse complement strand
TCATCAAAAGGATTATGATCACATACGATATCTTTATTCTCTCTTTTATGCTTCTGCTCTTAAATACTGAGAAAATTCGTTCAATAACGGAGCTCTGGTTTTTCATGTTAATACCCACGGGGTGCTATGAGTGAAAGGTCATCGGTTTCATAGAACACTTCTTCAAATACATATTGCAATCGCGGAATGCTTTCACCAGCTGCAAGTCGCTCAGCCAGCTTGATAATTTCAGGACCTGTTTTAGGGTTGCACTCGATGACACAATTTACTTTGCCTTCGCGCAGCGCATCAATTGCGGCCTGTTGTGCATCAATAGTAATAATAACAATATCTATTCCAGGGCGAATTCCTTTCTCTTCCATTGCCTCGATGACCCCGAGGGTCATTCCATCATTGTGGGAAAAGATAATGTCGATATCTTCATGGAATTCTAGAAATTCAACAGCCAGTTCATACCCCTTTGAGCGGAGAAAATCGCCTGACTTGCTGTACAGTATGCGAAACTCCGGGTGTGGATCCAACACTTCTCTAAAGCCCTCAGCTCGCCCGAGGGCTACCGAAGATCCTTCTGTACCGAATAATTCCACAATATTGATATGTTTTCCTGTTTTGTCGAAGAGCTCACGTTCGGTTTTGAATTTATCCAAGAGAAACATGCCGGCATTTCTGCCTTCCTCCAGGCTGTCGGTGCCTATGAATCCAGCATATAAAGATTGGTCTTCAACATTGATCTTGCGGTCTGTGACCAGAACAGGAATCCCTGCATCCCGGGCTTCCTGCAGTACGTTGTCCCAGCCATCGGTAACGATCGGGACAAATACTATCACGTCAACTTGATAAGCGATAAAGGATCTTAATGCTTTTATTTGATTCTCCTGTTTCTGTTCAGCATTGTCATACACCAGCTGCACCCCACGCTGTGCTGCAGCCTCCTGAACTGAACGGGTGTTGCAAGTTCTCCAGGCACTTTCTGCACCGATCTGCGAAAACCCTACGATAATCCCGCCATCTTTACCGACTTGGGATGAACTTTTTTTTTGAGCGTTGCATCCGAGGAAACAGCTTATGATCATGATGAAAATGATAATTCCGAATTGCTTTTTAGTTAGAACCATTAAAAAGACCCTTTTATATACTAGCTGAGTAATTATACATCCACTGCACAAGAATTTACAAGAAAAAATAAAGGTGACATCCTATGCCTCTTCCCTCTGCTTCATTCAGGGGCTAGCAAGGATATAGATAATCGTGAGAGGATTAAGGAACAAGTCTTGAGATGAATCAGAGAGGCTAGGCAAATGAGCATGAACATTCTCGTTACCGGGGCAAGCGGGGGCATGGGTCTGGCGACCTGTCAGATATTGGATGGCTGCGGATATACTGTGTATGGTCTGGACAGAAAACAACCTGATAAATCGTGCTCTTTTCGGTTTATCTCTGCAGATGTTACAGATAGCGTGCAGTTGGAAGCTGCCTTCAAACGCATCAAGGAAGAAGCAGGGTCGCTCAAAGCAATTCTCCATTTTGCAGGAGTGTATGACTTGAATTCTTTGGTTGAGATTGTAGAGCAAGAGTTTGTTTCAATTTTCGATATCAATCTTTTTGGGGTGTACCGCGTCAACCGTATCTTTCTTCCGCTCTTGGAACCCAAGGCAAGAATAATTATCACCACCAGCGAATTGGCCCCTTTGAACCCTCTTCCTTTTACGGGAATATACAGCATTACAAAAACAGCTCTCGAAAGGTATGCTTATGCGCTTCGTATGGAGCTTGTGTTACTCAACATCAGTGTTTCCATAATCCGGCCTGGAGCCGTTCATACACCCCTTTTACCAGTAAGTACAAGCCGATTGGACTCTTTCTGTGAGAACACTAAACTGTACTGTTGTAATGCAGCTCGTTTTAGGTCCATCGTTGACCGGGTGGAATCTCACACTGTCTCACCGCAGGCAATCGGGAGCCTGACAATGAAGATACTCAAAGCAAAGCGACCACGCCCTGTGTATAATATCAACCGCAACGTGTCGCTTAGACTTTTGAATCTTCTCCCGTATTCTTGGCAAACAAGAATTGTCAATCGGATGCTCACACTAGTGGACAAGTACAAAGTCAGCTCTCTTCTCTTCTTTTGAAACGCTCTTGATTTTGATTTTTACAGCATCTCCAACCCGAAAGACGTTCCCTGTTTTTTTGCCGGTGAGTGTATATTCATCTTTATCAAAAGCATATGAATCGCCTGTGAGCTCTGAGATATGCACCAATCCTTCGATTACGTAATGGGATAACTCAACAAACATTCCAAAACTGGCTATGCCGGAGATTACACCGTCGTACGTCTCTCCCACTTTTGTAGAAAGAAACTCCATGGATTTGATCTTGATGAATTCTCTTTCAGCCTGTGTTGCTCTTATTTCTCTTTGTGAGCAGTGTTTGCAAATTGACTGCAGTTTTTTTGAAAGTGCTGTAGATTCAGCTTTAGAGATTTTTTTCTTCTCGTTTTCCACTGTTGCATAGTACTTTAACAATCGATGCACCACGAGGTCTGGGTATCTTCTGATTGGGGAGGTGAAATGTGTATATGCATCAAAAGCCAAGCCGAAGTGTCCTGCATTCTCTGTACTGTAGTAAGCTTTTGTCATGGATCGCAAGGCCACTTTCTCAATAAAATACTTGTAGTCAAGATTCTCGATGATATCGAGTATCTTCCGGTAATCATCAGATTCAAGTTCTTTATTGAGTTCATAGTTCAATCCCAATCCTTTCAGTAGTTCAAGAAAGCTTTGTATTGATTGCTTGTCGGGTTTGTCATGAACCCTGTATACGAAGGGTTTTGGCTGCTTTGGGGTAGACAGCTTTGCAATATGATGAGCGACCGTCCGATTCGCGATGAGCATGAACTCCTCAACCAGTCGGTTTGCTTCAATTCGTTCGCGTGGTTTGATCTCATAGGGAACGCCCATCTCGTCAAGAGAAATGGCGGCTTCAGAGATGTCAAAATCAATCGAGCCCATTTCTTCCCTGGCCCTGCGCAAAATCAGCGAGAGCATGAGCATAAGGTGGATGGTTTTTGCATGCCGATGATTCTTTCCCTGTATGACTTTTTCTGCCTCTTCATAAGTAAGACGCGCAGAACTTCGGATAATTGTTTCACTGATTCGGTATTTCTGCACTATACCCCTGGAATCTATTTGCATGATGACAGAGTATGCAAGGCGATCTGTGTTTGGCTTGAGACTGCACAGGTCATTTGAAAGTCGTTCATCAAGCATGGGGATAACACTGTTTACAAAATAGACAGAAGTTCCTCGCTCGTATGCCTCTCTATCGATTGCTGAACCCTCGGATACATAGTAGGAGACGTCTGCGATATGAACGCCGAGTTCAAAATGCCCGTTTTCTAGTTGCACAAGGGAAATTGCATCGTCAAAATCTCTTGCAGAATCAGGATCTATGGTAAAACATGGAACACTACGAAAATCTTCCCGCTTTTTTATCTCGGTTTCCGCTTTGAACTGTGGAAGTTTGGACAGTTCAGTTTTTACTTGTTTTGAGAACGGGATGGTGAGTTTGTTGTTTCGAGCTACCATGAGGAAATCCATTTCCTTGTTTTCCGGTTTTCCGAGAACATCCACAATTCTCGCATGGAACGTCTGATCTTGTGCATTCCATGCAGTACGTTGGATAACAACAAAATCACCATTTTGGGGTAATATCCTTTTTTTTGCAGAAGTTAATTCTTCTTTAGGAATAAGAATAGGAGTATTGTACCGTTCATCGCTTGGGATGACCGATCCTCCATCCTTGGTTTTTCTAAAGACCCCTATAATCTCTTGAGCGTGAATCGTGATGATGTTGATGATTTTTCCTTTTGGGTTCTTTTTAGGTATTTTCTTGATAATTTTGACAGATACCTGATCTTTATCCATGGCGTTGAGCATATTCTCAAGGGGTATGAATATGTCTTTGCCTTTCTTTACTGTAACGAACCCAAATCCCTTTGCATGAACCGAAAGCTGTCCGACGATTGCTCTTTGCTGCTTTTTGTCTTTTTCTTTCATTCCTTCCCCTTTTTATGTGTTGAAGAGCACACATGTCTTGTATAGTGTAGCATGGTTTATGAATGAGCTTGGAAAATTACAAGATTATCGAGGACATACTTCTCATTGCTAGGAATCTTGCATACAATGGCAGTAGGAGTATCGAGATTATAAGTTTGCTGTGGTTTTTCATCGACACGAGGTGTGATTCATGAAAATTTTGCTTCAATCAGATGCATACAAACCGAGTATCAGTGGGGTTGTTACCAGTCTGGTGAATCTCCAGCAAGGACTGACTCAGCTAGGGCATGAAGTGAGAGTTCTCACTCTTTCAGATTCACACAGCACCAGTTATAGGGATGGTGTCTGGTATCTTAGGTCTTTAAGTTCAAGTTCCATCTATCCTGATACCCGGTTTCGGGATACTTTTGGCAGAAAAGCCGTTGAAGACCTTATTCAGTGGAGACCCGATGTAGTACATTCACAAAGTGAGTTCACCACGTTCCCCCTGGCCAGGCGCATTGCCCAAGCAGTGGGAGCCCCTCATGTTCATACGTATCATACGCTCTATGAAGATTACACCACATATTTTTCCCCCAACAAGAGGATGGGTAAGGCGATGGCCAGATATGTCACTCGCTGGATTCTTGCCAAGACCGATACGGTCATTGTTCCAACCTCCAAGATTGAGCGTTTGTTGCAATCCTACAATGTTAGAACTCCCATCAAGGTTATTCCTTCGGGTATTGACCTCTCTCGATTCTCCTCAGCATTAAGAGAGCAAGAGCAAGTTGCATTGAAAAAGAATTTAGGCATTCCTTTGGATGCTCATGTGATTGTGTTTGTTGGAAGGTTGGCAAAGGAAAAAAATCTCGAGGAACTGATTACCAATTTTGCATCGAGCAACACCAACTTTACGTTGCTTTTGGTTGGAGATGGCCCGCAACGGAAAGAACTGGAAGACCTGGTTGCTTCTTTGCATCTGATTGGTCGCGTAGTTTTTGCAGGCATGCAACCTCCTGAGAAGATATCGACTTTTTATCATTTGGGAGATATTTTTTGCAGCGCTTCAACGAGTGAAACACAAGGGATGACCTATTTGGAGGCTCTGGCTTCTGGTCTTGCTGTACTCTGTCGTGCAGATGAGTGTCTGGAAGACCTGATTGAGGATGGGTATAACGGCTTTCAGTACCATACAAAAGAGGAGTTTCTTCAATATCTGAGTCTACTTAGTTCAGATTGCACGTTGTGCGAGCGGCTTTCATCACAAGCTAAGTCTTCCGTTATAAGATATGATCGTCTTACCTTTGCTGAATCGGTTTTTAGAGTATACGAAAGGCTAGTCAGGATGCGAGAGGGTGTTTGAATAATCAGTTGCCAAGGCTTTGTAATCTCATGCACAGTCTTGTATTTCGTTCAATTGATTTCTTATTCTTGATGGCATAACTGATGGCTCTCTTCTCTCCTACCAAGACAAGAGCTTTCTTTGCTCGAGTTGCTGCAGTGTATAGTAGATTGCGCTGCAACATGACCAAGTGTGTCATCATAAAGGGGATGACGACGATAGGGTATTCTGATCCCTGAGCTTTGTGTATTGTGGTTGCATACGCGAGGACTATCTCATCAAGATCTGTTTTCTCATAGACGACCTCATGATCGTCGAACGTGATAGTTGCACTCTGTTCTTCTCTGTCAATCGCAGTAATGATGCCTATATCCCCGTTAAAAACCTCCTTGTCGTAATTATTCTGTATCTGCATGACCTTGTCGTGTAACCGATAGATATTTCCACCTCGATTGAGGCTTGGTTTTTCATTTGTTGGAAGCGACGGATTTAACCTTTCTTGCATCATCTTATTCAAGTTCATTACTCCGATTATGGAACGTTGCATCGGTGTTAGTACTTGGATATCCCGTATAGGATCTACATGGTAGTACTTGACTAGTCTTTTGCTGACCAGGTCAAGAACTGTGTCCAAAGCTTCTTCTGCCGTTTTGCTTTCAAGGAAGAAGAAGTCAGAATCTTTAGAATTATTGAATTCGATATTCTTGCCTTGGTTTATTCGATGGGCGTTGGTGATGATGCGACTTCCCTTGCCTTGGCGAAAGATTCGCTTGAGGTGCACCACGGGGACAAGGGCGGAGGCGATGATATCGTTGAGGACATTCCCGGCACCGACAGAAGAAAGTTGATCGGTGTCTCCCACCATGATGATAGTCATGTCATCGCCGACTGCCTTGAGCAGATTATACATCAAAATGATATCGATCATGGAGCACTCATCAAGGATCAGTACATCGGCGTCAAGAACATTGCCTGCGTTTTTCTGATATCCTTGCGGTGGTTTGAACTCTAGCAACCTGTGTATGGTCTTGGCTTGCAGGGCGGTTGTCTCGCTCATCCTTTTTGCAGCTCTTCCTGTAGGGGCTGCGCATACAATCTTAAAAGTTGAGGCTTGATAAGCCTGGATGATTCCCAGTATGGTTGTGGTTTTTCCGGTCCCCGGACCACCGGTGAGTACCATGACCTTTGAATTGACCGCTGTCTTGATGGCATCAATCTGAACCTCGTCATAGAAAAAGCCATCAGATTTTGCTTTATTCAAAATCCTTTGCACGCAGCTGCTGTCGATTTTTTTCTTACGAGGCAAACTGACCAAGGTGCGAAGTTTCTGTGCCACCCCTTTTTCAGCTGCATAGAAATGTGGAAGAAAGATTGCATCATCCTCGATGCATACATCCTCAGAGCATGCCATTTTTGTTGCAACGGATTGAACCTTCTCAATGGCAACCTGCAGCATCGTTGCTGTTTCTTTGCATAATTGATCGATGCCGGTAAAACAATGCCCGTTTTCAGAATGGGTTTTCAACGTATACAAAAGACCTGACTTCAGTCTGACAGAAGCGTCCTTTGCTAACCCCAAATTGCTTGCAATCGTATCGGCAGTCTTAAACCCAATGCCCCATATATCATCAGCAAGCGTATAGGGATTATTTTTAACTATCTCAATGCTCCTCGCCCCATAGGTCTTGAAAATCTTCGTTGCACAACTGGTGCTCGCCCCGTAGCTCTGTAGGAAAAGCATGATATTCTTGATTTCTTTTTGTGCCTGCCAGCTTTCTTGTATTTGCTGTACTCTTACAGCCCCTATACCACGAATCTCGAGCAACCGTGTGCAATTAGATTCAATGACGTCAAGGGTATCTTGTTTGAATGTCTGCACTATTTTTTTAGCAAAGGCTGGCCCGATGCCTTTTATCAATCCCGATCCCAAGTATTTCTCAAGTCCTTCGATTGTCGCAGGTAAGGTTTCTTCAAAGGATTGAACGGAAAACTGAGTACCATACGTATTGTCATGCTTCCAGGAGCCTTTGAGATCGAGTACAGAGCCGACTGTGACGGACGGAATCAGGCCAACTACGGTTATCAATGTATGATGCCTTTGAGCTTTACACTGCAAAATTGTGTAACCGTTTTCTTCATTCTGAAACGTGATACGCTCTACGACGCATCTCAAAACATCCATTATTGGTATATCCTCCTGCTATTTTAGTCTATCATAGTAAGAGGAGTTTTCTGGATATTTGCTTTTGGAGATATTGGTAATGATGAGAGTATACTTGTAAGGGGTATGAGGTGGTTTAGAATACAGCGAGAGCCCTCAATATCGAGAAGATCTCGCTGTTTAAAGTGAGCGTTCGTAACCTCTATACGTTTTTGAACAAGATGCACCGAGGTGTGAAACAGTTGTCCTTGATACCGGTACTGGTAATCAATCAGAGGCGAAATTGTCAAAATATCCTTGAATATGGATAATCGGGGTTCCTTTGTCCCCGCTGCCGCTCATCAGGTCGCACAATGTTCCCAAAAGGTCGGTGAGCTGTCTGGGCGTAGTCCCCAGAGAAGCGTTTTTCCCAAGCAGATCAGTCTCTTTTTGGGAGATCTTCAGTTTCAACTGGCGTTGAGCCTCTTCTTGGGATAAGCCGACAAGTTCATTGTCTGCAATATACTTCATTTTGATCTCATTGGGAGTTCCTATAAGACCACTGGTGTATCCAGCAGCTACCACAGGATCTGCCAATTCCCAAATTTTGCCTACAGGATCCTTGAATGCCCCATCACCATAGACCAATACCTCAATGGTTTTTCCGGTTTTTTCAAGCAACAGCTTCTGAACATCGTTGCAGAATTGCTGTGAATCACGAGGGAAAAGCTTCAGGCGGGTGTCTCCTGCCAAGTTTGAACCAAGTAGGCCGAATTCTGGGTTGTATCCTCCACTTTGTTTCGGACTTGTCGCTAATTCATCAAGACCGATGACAATATTGCCTCCGTTTGCAAGAAGCAGGTTTTTTAGATGCTTACGAGTATGGATGGTAGCGACCAATACATCTTTTGAAAACTCGAGTGCTGCAAGGGGGTCATTGGCTAACACTACCTCAATATTGGAATCAACAGCTAAATCCTTGTAAAGATCGATATAGTCCAAACCCGTAAAAGGATGCTTGAATCTGTGGCCGAATACATTTCTGAATTCTTCACAACTTAAAACATCCTTATGAGGATTTATGTTGCTTGTATACAGCTCATCAAGGTCCATCAGATGATTGCCGACCTCATCACTTGGATAACTGAGCATCACTGTAATTTTTCTCTTGCTCTGAGCAAGTCCCCTTAAGATATGAGAGAATCTGTTTCTGCTCAGTATAGGGAACAGTACAACAAAATGGTCGAAAAATGTATTTGCAGCCTCTTCTGCAATCTCTGAAATATCAATGAAGTTTCCTTGTGATCGGGCAAGCAGTGATTCCGTAACTCCAATGATGTCGTGATCCTTTAGTGAAAAACCATCGTTCTTTGCAGCATCGAGAATACAGTCAACTGTGATTTTCTTTAGATCGTCACCTTGACTGATGATAGGTGCTCGCACGGCTCTGGCGTGTGTTCCGATTACTCTTTGCATAAAGGGGCTCCTGTGTAAATCTGATTGCTTCTACGTCAGCCTCTATTTCATAGGATAATAAGGAAACTGTAAAGATGGTTTCATCGTTTAAGAGGAGGATGGGAGGAACTCTTCATCCTAGATGGGAGTCAAGAAAGAGACCCCCTCTGTATTTCTGCATGAATAGTTCGAAGCCTGATTGTGGTATTGGCAAGGTGAAATAGTTGCCTTGCATATATGTGCATCCTAAAGAGATGGCAGCTAGGAACATCTCCTTGTTTTCAATTCCCTTTGCATGGACTGCGATGTTTTGTCTTCTCGCTGCATGACACAAGGCTGCATATACTTCTTCAAGAATAGGTGTGTAGCCTGAAAAGTTCAGCTTGATACTGTCAAAATCGGCTCGTGCAAAAGCTTTGAGATCAAACGAGGATTGCTCAAATGCATCGAGAGAGATTTTAAAACCATGCTCCCGAAGTTCCCTTATTGTTGATGTTGATAATCGTTGTGAAAGCGCAGAGTCCCTTATATCGAATTCTATCTGAGAAGGGGATAACCCGAATTTTTTTGCCATGAAGTCCATTTGACTGGAAAATCCTTTGTGCAGGCTCTCATCACTGATATTGAGTACTATCTTGAACGTATAGGGAACGATCTTTTCCAACATCATTTCACGGGTGCTTGTATAGGTCTTTTGAATTATCACTTGGTCAATTGTTGTAATTTTCTGCATATCACAAGCAATATCCTTAAAGACATGGGCATCTAGAACCCGAAACCCTCCTAGTTGCCATCTTGCCAGGCTTTCCGCTCCTATTACAGTATATGATTCAGGGTCAATTATTGGTTGAAAATACGGCAACAGCTCCTTTTGCCAGTCATCCTCCATAAACCCGATTCTGCATTCTTCAATATCCAGTTTTCGTGCTCGGATGGATTCATCCGCCACTAAAAAGGGCACTCGTCTTGTGCATGCTTCTTGTTCTGTCATGAATGCAAGATCAACAAGTTGTTCCAGTGTGTCCGGACGATAGCGAATACCACTAGCTGCGCAACCGGCACGTATGTCGATGATTCTGTCTGAAGATGCGAGTTGTCTTTTTAATCTGTCACATACTGTTTGGCAGACGATGGTCTGATAATCACTCTTCTCAAGTCCCTCAAATGCCGCATTTCCTGGAAAATTCCTGAGAACTATAAATTCATTATCTGATAATTTCAGTACATTTTGAGCACAGAAATACTGCATGAGTTCCTGTTTGCATTGTTGGCAAATTGTCTCAAGATCTTGTAGCGCACTGCAACAATACAAAGAACCCTGTATATGTATGGAAATGAAGAGGCAGAAGAGTGAGTCAATATCGGGTTGTTGGGTTTCAAGCCACTTCTTAAGGGTTTTATGGGTAGCATTTATTTTCCCAATGGATTTCAAATACACAGCACATACACAGAAGGCAACTAAAAGCATACAAAAAGGTATAGAAGCGTACTTGAAACTACAATAGAAACTAGCAAAAAGAGACGCGCGAATGCCCATTGTTAAGAGAACCTGAGGATTTTGCAAAAATTTCATGGATGTTAATCTTCCTCATAAGTGCAGCACCTTCTCCCGTTTTAAGGGTAAAGGTGCTTATGCAACGAACCATTTCAATCGATAGGTTTTACAAAATAACTACCGCGATTTTTAAGAAGCAGTTTAGTTCCATCAACTACAGCAGTCATCGGACGTTTGGAGATATGAAACGGCATGCCTATCCTCTCATGAAGGAATTCATCAACACCATCGATCATAGCACCTCCACCACATACGTAGATTCCGTTGACGATGATATCTGAAGAGAGTTCCGGAGGGGTGTTTTGCAGGACTTTCAACACCATCGTCGCAATCGACTCGAAGCTTTTGCTTAAAACTTCACTTATTTCGGTCTCTGTGACAGTGATTTTTTTGGGAAGCCCTGTGACCACATCTCTTCCACTTGCCCATGTCTGTTTGGGATCATCAATCTTTTTTCTCAGGGAACCAATCTCCATCTTGATTCGTTCAGCTGTCTTTTTACCTATCAGAAGACCATGCTTGTACTGCAAGTGATTGATGATTTCGTTGTCAAAGTAGTTTCCTGCAATCCTGTTTGATTCAGAAACGACAATATCCCCGAGAGAAAGAACTCCAATATCTGTAGAGCCTCCTCCAATGTCGATGATCATCGACCCATTGCTGCTGAAAATATCAAGGCCCGACCCTATGGCTCCCGCTTTGACTTCCTGTTCGATGAAGACGTCTTTCACCTGCAACTTCTTGCCCAGGTCCATGAAAGAGTCTCTCTCCAGCTGTGTAACCTCTGAGGGGCAACAGAGTAAAAGTGTCGACTCTTTGATTTCGATTGAGATGTTGTCAATTTTATGCAAGGACATTTCAATCAGTTTCTTAGTAGCCTCGATATCAGAGATAACTCCTTGGTTCAAGGGGCTTACTATCCTGATGCCATGGTGTCCTTTCCCGATCATATTGGCGGCCATGGTCCCTGTAGCAATTACGTCGTTTGTCTCATAATCGAATGCGATGACTGAGGGCTCGTTTGTTATGATTCCTTCTCCTTCGACATAGACGAGGATGTTTGCTGTTCCCAGGTCGATCCCGATATTTTTCCCGACAGGTCTTTTTTCTTCCTTTTCTGGTTTTCGTAAGGTGAATGCCATGATGATGCTCTCCTATAGCTGAAGTGGGTTCACTAGATAGTCGCCGCGATTCTTAAGTAAAAATTTAGTTCCTTCTGCGACACAGGTCAGTGGGTTATTCACCACTCTTACAGGAACCTTGATTTCATTTTGAATGAACTCTTCTACTCCTCGAATCATCGAACATCCTCCGGTAAGAAGGATCCCGTTTTTAAAGATGTCAGCAGAGAGCTCAGGAGGGGTATCCTTCAAAACTCCAGTAATAAGTTTGACAATCTCCACAAAAACCGGTTCGAGAACTGATTGCACTTCTTTTGTTGAAAGCATCACCCATTTTGGGATCCCTCTCACCATGTCTCTTCCTGCATAGCGGTTTACTACATTCTTTGCGTCAGTATGCAAATCACCCAACTCAATTTTCATTTTCTCTGAAGTTAGTTCACCAATTTCAACGCTTTGAGATTTCTTGACGTACTTGGATATTTCATCATCCATAAAGCTACCTGCTTTACGTATTGTGCGAGAAAGGACAATATCTCCAAAAGAAATAATGCCTACATCGGTGGTGCCTCCTCCGATGTCTACAACCATGACCCCCTTTGACTTAAAAATATCAACACCGGCTCCAAGGGCTCCTGACTTGATTTCTTCTTCGATAAAGACATCGTTGATCATCATTTTGGATGCAAGATCAGTCATGACATCTCGTTCGATTTTAGTTACTTCAGAAGGACAGCAGATAACACATGTTGTTTTTGAAATATCCTTCTCTGTGAGATTCTCGATTTTTCCCAGGACATAGCTCAATAGGGCCTTCGCTGCACGCATGTCTGATATGACCCCGTTTCTCAGCGGCTTGACGACTGAGATTTTTGAGTGCACCTTCCCTAACATTTTGTGAGCGTCTTCCCCTGCTGCAACAATCTTCCCTGATTCCCTGTCAAATGCAATTACTGAGGGTTCATCAAAAATTATGCCTCTTTTTTCAAGGAACACCAACAAATTAGCAGTTCCAAGATCAATACCCAATCCCAGACCATCCTGTGTAATAGATGTATTCATTTTTCCCTTCCTATACTTCACTGTAAAAATATCGACTTGTCATCCTGAGCATTTTTTTGCAGCCATCAATAACTGCAGACAAGGGAACCTCAGACAGATGGACCGGTATGTTTGCAATATCAGCAAAATACTCCTTGATCCCAGGAATCTGAGAGCACCCTCCTGTTAAAAGTATTCCTGAATCCACTAGATCTCCTGCGAGCTCCGGTGGAGTCTCTTCCAAAGTGGCCAGCAAGATGGCTTTAATAGGGTCGAAGCACCTGAGCAGAACTTCTCGGATTTCCTCTGCTTTGATAGTAATCTGCCGAGGAAGTCCTGTAACCAAATCACGCCCCATTGCTTCGGAGTGTATTAGGTTACAATCTTCGTCCATTGGGAGAAGACCGGTCAGAGAGGCAAGTTCAATTTTAATTCGTTCTGCGGTCTGGTTTCCAATTTCCAGTTTGTGGGTAGTTTTGATATAGTCGATGATTTGTCTGTCGAAATAGTCTCCGGCAATCTTGATTGATTTTGAAAGCACTACTTCCCCAAGAGACAGGATGCCGAAGTCAGTAGTCCCTCCACCGATATCGATTACCATATGGCCTCTGGGAGCAAAAATATCAAGACCCGACCCTAGTGCTCCTGCCTTGATTTCTTCTTCAATCTCAGTATTCTCTATTCCCAGACTATGACCAAGTTCGATGATGGCTTCTTTTTCGGTATTGGTAATTTCCGAAGGAATACAGATCATGAGTTTGCTGATCGGGTCGAGGTTCGAAAGAAAAATTTTATCCAAAGTGAAGAGAAGTATCTCTCTGATCAACTGGATGTCAGAAATCACACCCCCTTGCAGTGGTCTTGCAACTTCAACTTTGTTGTGGGTTTTTCCATCCAGTTTAGCTGCTTCATAGCCAACAGAAACTACGTTCCCAGTAGCTTTGTCGATTGCGATGATTGAAGGCTCATTGAAAAGAGTGCCTTGTCCTTCAACGTAAATGAGAAGGTTTGAGGTGCCTAGATCGACACCTACTGATAAGTTCGTTTTTTCCTTCATGCTTTTCTCCCAAGATGTATCCACTGCAGTTGATTGATTTGTTATGAATTCCGATTCAGTAAAGCATGCAACTATTTAATTGTCAACAATATAAAAATAAATTTTTCTTTACAATAAAAGGAGATATATCATATGACAGTATTGTTAGCAGAGCTAACAGAAGGTAGGTTTTGACAAATGTCTAAACACTATGGCCTCATAATGGTGCCTAACTGGCACAAGCTCATAGGGTTACGGTATTTGTCTTTTGAATGCGTGTGTTTCAAATACTATGACAAATGGCACAAGGCCCAGATATATTTAAGATACTCATGACAGTGTTCAATGGCCTAAGGAAGGATTCCCATGTTCCTTGCTTCGGCTACAGCCGCCATCCTGGATGAGACCTTGAGCTTCTCATAGATTTGTGTGGCATGCCATTTGACCGTTCGTTCTGTGATGTGCATCAGATGTGCAATTTCCTTGTTCAAGAATCCTTTCTCTATCAGGCGCAATACCTCGAGCTCTCGTTCGGTTAGGGTAGCTGCTTTGCATAGGGGTTTTGATCCATAGAGTCTTTGCAAAACGGCAATATGTTGGTCCTTGATTTGTCTGTCACGTTGTTCGTATATTGAAAGATCAACGCACCCCTGTTCCACTGAAAGAATGAGAGCTTGCAAATGTCTGTGTTGTTCTTTCAGGGTTTGCTGCAGGTGGGCATACAACGTATCAGCATGTTCTGTCTGTCCGGCTTTTCGGTAGTACCCCAATATTTGTCTTTGTTGGAGGATGTACAAGGCAAAAGGGATTTCCTGCTCTGTTTGGCTATTCTGATTATCAACCCACTGTTTCAGCTGGGGAAGATCGTCAAACCATAGTAGATAAGAAGCGTGCATGGCATCGATGCATTGATCGTCGATGGTCGTTACATCATATTGACGAGCTTTGCTGGTGGCTTCTCGAATCAATCTCAAAGCTTGTTCTTGGTGGTTGGTGATTATGTAAAACTCGATAAGTGCTAATTGGGCGTTAAGGTATAAATAAAATGAGTGGTCTTTTCCCAAAGACAATGCAAGAGAAAAACACTGAAGCGCAGTATCTTCTTGCTCGTTATACAAAGAGAGCCATCCCTTGCCGACTAACGCAAGACTGCAGGAGCTTGCCCAATTTCCATTGCCATCCTCACCGAGTCGCAACGCCTCATCAAAAGAGTGTTCAGCTTGTTCAAACAGTAAAAGCTCCAATTGGACAAATCCAATCTGGGAAAGAAGAACAATTGAGAGCGCGTCATTCTGTTTTATATTTATGGTTTTCAGGGTCTCTTGCAAGGTATGGTATATCTGAAGCTGGTCCTCCTTGTTTCCAAAAGGCAGACAGGAAAGAAACACACTGATCAGAGGCCTGAGATAGGTTGCCTCGTCCAATAAGGGGCCTATCAGCACTTGGGCATGATGGAATTTTCCCTGAAAAAGGAGGTCGATTCCCTCAAGAATCGAAAGCAAGTCAATCTCCTGCATCTTCCTTCTTAAACGGGAAGAGCGGATTCTTTCAATCCTTTCGACCACCTGTGGCGCATTCCATCCTTTGCGTATGCCGTTGATGATTTGGAGAAGCAGCAAGGAGGCATACTGCTCAATACAGTAATTCGGGAGCTCTTCTATAGCGAACGTTACAAAGTCAAGATAGCCGTTTGAGAGAAGCTCAGCACTAAAATTGTCCAAAAGTTCAGCTGCCAAACTAAAGTGCTTCAAATCAAGAACCATCTTGATTGCATCTCTTCTCTCATTCATCGACAAGAGATAGGCAAGGGCCATCTCTACAGCGCTGTCTACTTTCTTGCTCTTTTTCGTACGCATTTGTTTCAAGACGAAAGAGCGAAAGAGGGGATGTATGGCAACGGTTCTGTTGGCATCGATGGTGACAAACAATGACTTGTCAACCAAGACAAGGATATTGGTGATAATCTTGTGCATGAAGGGTAGGCTTTGATTATCCAAGGAAAATTGTCCGAGAAGTGCGACGAAGTAGAGTGCCGACTGTACTTTCCTCGGTATCTCTTCCCATATGGGTTGGAAGTATTCTTGTAGTTCCTTCAGCTTGATTTCAGCCCGCTCTTGCTCAAGATTAGTGTCACAGATTAAGCAAGAGTCAGCAAGCAATACTGACCCTCGTGTCAAATCGTGGATGAGCTTGAGTGTTGTGTACTCGAGTTTCGTGTTGTTGATGTCTGCCAGTTCTTGGCATTCTTGCTCCGATAAGGCAAGAGTTTCTGTATCAATCTTGAGAATGGCCTCTCCCTTGATTCCTTCCTGCGGATACACCGATATATCGGTTCCTATTAATATCAGGTGCACTGATTTAGGCAAATTCTTTCCTAAAAATGCAAAAAAAGCAGTAATCTGCTTGTTTTGCAGTACCTGTACACCATCAAATATGAGAAAGAGCTCTGTATCAGTATGAGCAAGAAGATGCATCAAGAACCTGATTTGTACTTCCTCAGGGCCCTCTATTTGAGGAATCTGGTCCAAAAGGGAGCAGATCATATCTTTCATACAGGAGAAAAATGCTTTGGGATGATTTTCTTCAGAAGAGAGCTGTACGTACGCATGTTCATACGCGCCAGAGCAGATGAACTGTCTGACCGCGGTAGTTTTTCCATATCCATGAGGCGCTTGTATGAGTGTTGCGGGGTATCTCAAGCAGTGGCAGAGTCTGTTCTCCACCCTTTTTCTCAGAAGAAGTACACCTTGCGAATGAGAAAATTTTTCTATTTTGGTGGTTGCATACTCTTTCATAAAGAAAAAATATAGTCAGAAACCACAGCAAGGGCAAGCAAGGGGACTGTACCACGACTGTACCTTCGTACAGTACCCTCGAGCGATAGACGATGATATGTTACAGGCACAAATTACCAAATGTACATGGAGGTGCACATGGAAAAGTTTAAACGTCCTCAGGATTGGGTGATTGCCGTTTTGGGATTGTACTGCGCCCTTTCCCCTCTCTTTTATACGTATGTAGGAGGTGCGTCTTTCAGCGTTATAGTCGCTGTCGCGGTAACGGTCTGTGCTGTAATCGCTCTTGCAAACCCATCTTCTAAACCAGTGCAATGGATCATTATTGTAGCGAGTGCCCTGTTGTTTATCGTACCATGGATTTCAGGCATCGCCGGCTGGGCAGGCTGGAATCTTCGCATCGGCGCGATTGTCATGATAATCCTCTCTGCAAAGACGATGTCAGCTATCGAGTAACATACAAGGGAGAGTTCTTCATCACCGGAACTCTCCCTTTCTTGTCTAGTTTCTCATCAAATATGTTTGCATCCCGAGAAGGGCAGCCTGATCGAGGTTCTTCTGCATGTCGTCGATGAACAGTACTGATTCAACGCTGGCATTGCACTGCTGTAATGCATATTTGTAGATAGCCTCATCGGGCTTGCTGTGTCCGATAATCCCAGAAATCACCAACTCATCAAAATAGGAAGCCCACACTTGGCCTTTGACCAGATACTCATACGCCTCTTTTGCCATATTGCTCACCAAGGCGGTCTTTAGCCCTCTCTTGTGTACATCATGAACAAATTGAACCATCTTTACTCTGATATGGGAGAACCCTACCGTGTCGAGACAGAACAACAGATAGCGGGTGTCTTGCGTATTGACAGGACTCTGGCACTCTGAAAGCACAGTACTCCAATAGTCATCATACCCTAGCTTCCCAGAATCAAAATCCATCCGATGTTTCCACATCGATCGCTCGAAAGGTTCTTGTGATACTTGTGCGACTTGTGATAACTGCTTGAGATTGGCCGGTGTTATGAAATCGGCCATCACACCGCCGAAGTCAAAAAACACAGCCTTGATGCCCAGCTTGTCCAAGTCCATCGAAAAAAGATCATTCATGAGCTACCCCCAGATTGTACTTGTAATATGTATTGTTTGAATGATAGCAGAAAGGGGAGAGAACTCATATCGTCCATGTTGTGAAAATTCCCCAATCATCTTGCTCTGTGATTCGATACGTCCTACTATAAAGACCTAGAGCCTTTGTGGAGGAATCGATGGCGACAATTAAGGATATTGCTCAACTGGCAAAAGTTTCACAAGGGACTGTGTCCAATGTACTGAATGGGAAAGGGATAGTCAGTAGCGCAAAGATAAAAATGGTTGAAGATGCAGCTGCACAGTTAGGGTATACAATCAATGAGCGTGCAAAAATTTTGAGAAAAGGTAAAAGCAAGCTTTTTGCTGTAATTTTACCCAATCTCCGTCTTCGAAAATATATAGATTTCTACATCTCATTTACACGATTTCTCGAAAATCATGGATACTCAGTAATGCTTTTCATCTCTGACAATAATCCAGAAACTGAGCAATCAATACTGCCTAAGATTAAGTCTGCTATGGCTGCAGGTGTGGTAACCTTCAGTTGTCTGCCTTCGAACTCAACAGTATATGAGGATTATGGATTTGCTTTTCACGAGGTTCTCTATGTGGAGAGAAATATTTCAGCGAATGGCAATTATATTGGATTTGAATATGGCCTTTGTGCTGATGCCATTGCAAATAGAATTCTAAACGAGAAATATAGTTCGGTTATTCTTATCACTGATGATCCTTCATTTTCCAATGAACAGGAGTTTATCAATTCATTTATGCAAACGATCTCTTCTGGCACGCATGAATGTACAGTGATTCATCTTCATTCAGATTTTCATCGGATTCAAAAAACAGCCTTCCAAGCACTCTCTAGGACAGTTCCTGATGTTATTTGCTTCTCTACCTATGGGTATGCTAAAGCATTTCGAGAGATCTTGGATAATTTCTATCAAGGTTTATCAACGGAAATTTTTACAGTCTCTCCTTTGTTTACGATGCCAGAAAGTAGGTTTGAGAAATACGAATTGAACTATGGTCGCTTGGGTCACATGGCTGCACGGATTATGCGTGACCAAGAAAAAAGTAGTCTAAAAAAAACCACAGAATTAAGGCTCGAGAATACAGGATTTCGAAACTGGGTTCCGTCTAGGAGTAGATGTGTATGCTCAAATGAAGGAAAACGGCTTCACGTGTTGACTCTTGATAGTCCAGCTGCAAAGGCGATGAAAAGTCTTTCCCGTCTCTACTCAAGCGCAACTGGGGTTGATGTAAGCATCTCGGTATTCAGCTACGAAGAGATTCATGAAGTACTTACCAGCATGGACTCCTCGAGTATGTACGACATTATAAGGCTTGATGTAACTTGGTTGTCATGGTTCGCTGAAAAATTGTTGTTGCCTCTTGAGGAAATTGATAGACATGCTGGTAATGTTTGTTCCCGCTATGTCAAGGAACTCGGTACCCGTTATTCTCATGTGAATGGAAAACTGTATGGGTTGCCAATCTCCCCAAGTACCCAGTTATTATTTTATAGAAAAGATTTATTTGAGAGTACTGGATTGAAGAGATTGTACCAGGAAAGTTATAAGAGCGTACTTCGGCCTCCTCGTGATTTCTCTGAATATAATCAGATTGCACGTTTTTTTACAAAAACCTTGAATCCACATTCCCCAGTTGAATATGGAAGCTCAGCTACACTGGGTTCGACAGGAGTTGCTGCTACCGAGTTCCTTACTCGTTATTTTGCACTAACCGATCACCTATTCGATTCAGAAAGCAACGTACTGCTTACGAGTATCGAGGCCCAGAGGGCACTAAAGCATCTCGTGGATATAAAAGTTGCATCACCTGAACAGCCCTTTACGTGGTGGACCAACGCAGCCGAAGGTTTTGCTCAAGGAAATGTAGCAATGTCCATCCTTTACTCAAACTTTGCTTCTGAGCTGGTGAATAAGGATTCAAAAGTAGTAAATAAAATTGGATATGCAGTTGTGCCAGGGGCGAATCCAATAATTGGAGGAGGTTCTCTTGGAATAAGTCGATATTCGAAGAATCCACAACTTGCCTATGATTATATCAATTGGTTATGCAACGAACCCTTATCATCAGCAATGACATTTCTTGGAAGTGTGCCAGCCTGTGCTGCATCATATGAGAACTATGAAATTATCAATAGCTATCCATGGTTGGAGTTGGCAAAGCAATCTTTTGGATTGTCGCACTTCCAAAGGACACCGGCTATTCAACCTAGTCGATTTGATGAAAGACGGTTTTTGAGTATCTTGGGGATGGCTGTTAAGCATGCATATAACTCAGTGATGTCCTGTGAGGATGCTCTGAAGCAAGCTCAAGCACAATATGAAGCGAATGCAGCTGAGATTACCAGCCTGTATTAGGCTGCCTCATCTACATTCGCATATAGTAGTTATAACACGTAAGGGTATTGGAACCCTTTTTCCTTAATGACCTGTCGGAAATCTCGATCAAGATGGATGCAATAGACTCTAGATCTCTCTGTTGAAGAGAACTGTTGTTCTAAATCCGATAAGTTTCCGTGCGTAGGGTGTTCAGTTATATCAATACTTGTATCTTGGAAAATTTTTTTGATCTTTCCTTCTCTGAATTGCTCTAGTACCAGTTCGGGAATTCTCTTTGCATCTCCACTGTAGTATAAGCAATCGCTTGTAGTCTTGATGATGTATCCAAAACAGCGCATGTTTGAAACATGTTCTACTTCAATTGGTTCAAAGCTTACGTTTTTATTACCTGTATAGAAAGGTTCCCAATGATAGGAATCTTGTTCGATACCCATCAGATCGAGCAATGATACAATCGTTTTGAGTGGGTGGACTACTTGTACAGGTTTCTGTAATACAAAACGACAAAATGATATCAAAGAACCCAGACTTCCCACATGGTCGCAGTGAAGGTGAGTGATAATTACATTTATTTTTCTTGATTCTATTACCTGTGGTAAATTCCATAGTTTAGCAAAGGTGCTCTCCCCGCAATCGATAAGAAAAAATTCATTCTCAATTGTAAAGAAAGCGTTTGAATTGTCCATCTCGGGGTTGAATGCAGCCCCTGTTCCCAAGAAAGTTAGATCCATTGTTTAGCTCCCTTATTTTATTCCTGAACTCACAAAACTATTAATGAAACGCTTTTGGAAAATGAAGAAGGCAAGTACTAGAGGGGCACTTATAATAAATGTCGCGGCACATACGTTTGCCCATTGCATAACGGCTTCCTTCGATTTGGCAAATAAAGCCAATCCAACTGTAAGAGTCCTGTTTTGAGGTGAATTTGTAACGATCAAGGGCCAAAGAAAATTATTCCAATGGTAACTCACTGAGACAAGAGCGAAGGAGAGATATGCTGCACGAGAACTTGGAACATACACATGACCAATTACTTGGAATAGATTACAACCATCTATTACAGCAGCTTCGCTAAGTGCCTTTGGGACGGTCTTGAACATCTGTCGTAATAGGAAAATTCCAAAGGCACTTCCAAAGAAGGGAAGCATGATTCCTAATTTTGTATCGGTTAAACCCAGGTCTGCCAGCATCATGTAGTTCGGACTGATCAGTACATCATTGGGGATGATGATTTGAATGAAAATAATGATGAAAATCAGCTTTTCACCTTTGAACTTCAAAACCGCAAGTGCGTATGCTGCTAAGGTGACGGTTATAAATTGAACAGAATAGGTTACCACTACTACGATGAGAGTGTTCATGTAGTATCGTGCAAAAGGGACACTACTCCATACATAGATCAGGTTATTCAATGTGGGTTTTGTCCGCGGAATGAGGGACATGGTAAAGCTGGCCTCAGTGAAGGCTGTTCCTATCATCCAGATAAGAGGTATGAGCCAAAGTACTCCCAAAAACATACCTCCGGTATAGAATGCAATATGATGATGTCTATGCAATGCTTTCATTATGATTCTCCTAGTTGTAGTGGATTTTCTTATCACTTTTCACGAACTGCAACATTGCGATAATCAGCATAATAAAGAGCATTATCACTGTAAGAGCAGAAGCTTTTGCTTGGTCGAACCATGCAAAACCTTGTTGATAAATATAGAAGAGCAACATAGTTGAAGCATTGTTTGGAGCCCCCTCTGTCATGATTACAATGTGGTCTACAAGCTTGACGCTGTTGGTTAGAGCAATGGTTGAGACAAAAAGGAGTGTCGGCCCAAGCAAGGGCAAAGTAATTCTTCTAAAAGCACTCCAGCCTGTTGCTCCATCAATTCTTGCTGCTTCATAGAGTTCAGTAGAGATGTTTTGCAATCCAGAAAGAAAGAAAATCATAAGATATCCAGCCTCTTTCCAGACATACATGAAGGCCATTGCAGGTTTGACTGTTGATCTATATGAGAGCACATTCATTCCTCGAAATCCAAGACCAATTAAAAGTTGATCAAGCATACCTGAATCAGCCATGTAGATGAACATCCAAATGCTTGCAATTGCTATCATTGGCATGACTACAGGATAAAAGAATGCTGTTCTGAGAAATCCAATTCCTTTGCGCTTTCGGTTGACCAAGGCAGCAAGACTTAGGCCAATCACCATGGAAGGGATAACCGTCATCAAGGAAAACGCAACGGTATTTCCCATGACTCTCCAAAATATTGCAGAAGCAAACAGCTCCTTGTAATTTGTAAGCCCGATGAACTCGGGTTTCATCATTCCCAGCTGATACCGGGTCAAACCCAGATAGAAACTGCGGAATATAGGATAAACAGTGAAGCTGAGTAAAAAGACTAACGATGGGGCGAGTAATGCCCATGCTACCAGATTTGTCTTGATAGACCGGTTCATTTTTTTCATATCTAGGTGTTCCAAATTGTGGTATGCGTATCTATTATGTGCCGGGATCAGAGCAATCCCGGCATCGTAGATACTCTAGTTGTTATTGGTATCTTCTCAATACTTCATCTGCTTGCATTTGTGCATTTCGCATTGCCTGCGCGGCTGTTGCTTCGCCAGTAACAGCTGATTGAATATTGTCATTGAGAATTCTCCACATGCGTGAAGCCTCATACGTAGTCAGCTCAGGCTTGGCATACGGAATCTGATCGAACGCAACCCGTGCTTGCGGCACTCTCGCCCAATAGTCTCTCATTAAAGCAGTCTCAAAAGAAGATGTGCGTGGAGCGACGTAACCGGTGTCGATATTCCATTGCGCAAGTCTCTCGGCATCAGTTGCAAACTTGATAAAGTCCCAAGCTGCTCTTTGTCTTTCAGCCGATATGCCAGCTGAAATATAGAAGTTTCCACCACCGGTTGGAGCTCCGAGCCGCTTGTTGCCGGGTAAGAAGGCAGTGCCAAATTCAAATTTCGCATTGTTGTTGATATTTGTTAGGTTTCCGGTTGTGTGGTAAATCATTGCAACACTCCCTGCCAAAAATTGTGCAGGAAGATCGGTCCACTGAACAATACCCGGTTGCATGACTCGATATTTGTTTTGTAAATCAAGCCAGAACTGGAGAGCCTCAACATTCTCCGGAGTGTCAAAGTAGGCACGTTTTCCATCATCACTCATCAAATTACGGCCATCAATGCTGTTCTGCAATGCAAATCCAGTAAATCCCCATTGTGCACTACCACTGTTCAGTGCTAGACCAACTCCATACCGTTGCACGTTTCCAGAACTGTCACGCTTGGTGAGTTTAGTGGCATATTCAACAAGTTCATCCCAAGTTGTCGGTGGTCTTTCCGGATCAAGTCCGACTTCTCTGAAGGCATCCTTGTTGTAGAACATGACCATCGTACTTCTCTGGAAAGGGATACTGTAAATTTTTCCATCAACATACGAATCTTCCATAAATCCCGGAAGAAAATCATCGATGTAGGCTTTTCCTGCTGCTCCATCAGCTGCAATGAAGTCATCCAAAGGAATTGCAATACCAGTAGAGGCCATCGAGAACCTTTGCGTTGCTAGGTTAATGAAAAAATCAGGTGGGTTTCTTCCTTGGATAGCGGTTTGGATTTTTACCACTGTATCGTCATAGTTACCGGTATAGACGGGTTTCACAATGACATTTGGGTTGACTTGTTGATAGTCAAGACAGATTTGGTCGATCAACCTGGTCAACGGTCCTCCAACCATGACAGGATAAAAGAAGGTTAGTTCCATCTTGCCGGGTTCACGTTGCTCTTGCCCTCCTGCCGCGCTCAGCGTCACAGCAGAAATGAGGCACAGGATTAGTGCGATAACAATCATTCTGTTCTTCATAAAGTTCCTCCTAAGTAGCTTTGTTTCGTACCACTGATAATAGTATATGCTCATAAATTGAAACGTGTCAATTTTTATTTTTCTATATATTACCAGTTTATTGCTTTCTTATGTCATCTATGTATGAGATTTCTATTAAAAGAGTTATATATTGTTGTTAATATTCAGAGAAATCATAAAGATTCATTTTAAACGATTCAATAATTCTGACAGTTTTAATGTATATGCAACTAAGGCTTACTTGCCCTTTCATTTTTGCAAATAACCCAGTAGAATTCTCCAGTAGATGAGGACTATCAACCATGAGTGAAATAATCATAACTGAAGAGAATTTTGAACAAGAAGTACTGAAATCTGAATTGCCTGTATTGGTGGACTTCTGGGCTCCTTGGTGTGGGCCGTGCAAGATGATCGGTCCTGCTGTAAGCCAGCTCGCAAAGGCTTATGAGCATACCATCAAGGTTGCAAAAGTAAATGTAGATGAGGTCAGCTCTCTTGCAGACAAGTTCAATGTCAGCTCGATACCAACCTTGATGCTGTTTAAGCAGGGTGAGGTAGTTGATCAGCGTATGGGTGCTGCTTCTTTCGCTGTAATTGAAGGATTCGTGAAGCAGCATATGTAACGATTTTTCTATAAATGGCGTAGCGTCGAGTTTGCATAGCCGAATGTTGCTGCCTTTGTTGCACAGATATACCATTCGGCGTGACTGTTTGTATCACGCAAGCTGTCGCGACAGAAGGAACGTGTTGCTGTGCTGTTGGTGGAATCAATGCTCCCGTTGCAGCTGTTACTTTCCCAATGGCCCTGCTGATAAAGGGAATTGACCGAATCCTTCAAGGCTTTTGATCCGAATCCATCGTATGTTGAGGTGCTGTGGTTTCCCCACACTACAGCATCAAGCAACGTACTGCTGTGCTGAGGATTCTTTGCAAGAGACAGGCATCCATTATTCGACCCCAGTCCTGTTTGCAGCTCGGATTTGAGGTTCCCTTCTTCAAGGGCGCCCTCTGAGAAATTGATCACAAGATATGTTCCTCGTTCAACCCATCTGTCTGGCAGGATGATTCTGTCTGTCCATTCGTCTTTTGTGCCCGCGTACAGGGTAACTCCTGCAATATTTCCTCTACTTGTTGCAACCAATTCAACTCTGTCTGGATGTGTCTCATTTCCCTTGGTCGTGAACTCGTTGATAAGGAGTGTCGGTATGTTCTCGTTTTTTGCCCAGACCTTGATCGAGAAGTATGTACTGTTGCCTCTGATGTCTCGAACACTTCCCTCTATTGTTTGAGCCTCTGAAAGCGCAATCGGATTGTTCAAAGCGAGCGTAACCTGCTGATTATGCACCATGCTTGAGCGGATCGAGTTCTGAAGGCAAGTCAAAGAGACGAAATTGCCGTCAATCGGTTCGTTGAAGGTGAGCAAAACAGTTTGTGCTCCGAGTGTTTCGATGTTGGTCAGAACCGGTGGTCTGCAGTCAACTTGATCAAAAAGATGATACACCTCTTCGTTTGGGAGGTTGCAGCTGATGATGAGGGAGATTGTGAGAATTATGATGCTTGTAAAGTACTTCATATGATCAAAGGTGACAAAAGCATTCTTTTGCTTCAATTGACAGTCCTGCCTTCAGATACTAGACTAAAACGCATTGTGGAGGCAAACAACAGATGTCCAAACTTTGGCAGAAAGACTATTCCTTGGATTCCTTGATGGAAGAGTTTACCGTGGGCAATGATTATATCATCGATCAAGAACTTGTAATTGCAGATGCACTGGCATCAATATCCCATGCTCGTGGGTTGCATGAAATCGGTATACTCGATAAAGCAGAACTGCAGATGTTGGAAGAGGGATTGAGACAGGTAATCAAACTCAGGCAGGAAGGTCTGTTCAACATTACTAAAGAGGATGAAGATTGTCATACTGCCATTGAAGGCTACCTGACCGAAACCCATGGTGAAGTGGGTAAAAAAATTCACACAGGAAGAAGCAGGAATGATCAAGTACAGACAGCACTGCGACTGTGGATGCGTGAATTCACCCTCAAACTTTGTAAGGCGACAGGGAATCTGAGTGAGGAACTGCTTGAGTTTGCACAGAGATATGAAAAAGTTCCGATGCCCGGCAGAACCCATATGCAAATTGCCATGCCCTCTTCAGTGGGTCTTTGGGCAGCTTCGTTTGCCGAAGAGTTGTATGACGAGGCTCAACATTTGATGCATCTTTCCTGGCTGCTTGACCAAAGTCCTCTTGGCTCGGCCGCGAGTTATGGAGTCCCTCTTGCTCTGGATAGGCAATATACCGCACAGCAGATGGGTTTTACCCGGGTGCAGAACAATGTGCTGTATGCAAACAACAGCCGTGGAAAGTTTGAGGCGATGTTGCTTGATGGTTGTGATTATATTGCCCTTACCCTGAGTAAGCTGGCCCAGGATTTGATATTGTTCACACTCCCTGAGTTTGGATATTTTTCGTTGCCAGATACGCTCTGTACTGGATCCTCCATAATGCCGCAGAAGAAAAACCCTGATGGCCTGGAACTCTCAAGAAGTCGTTCTGCAGTTGTCAGCTCTTGTGCCATGCGTGTTAAATCCATCATTAGAAGCCTGCCTTCAGGCTACAACAGGGATTTTCAGGATACAAAAGAGCCTCTCTTGGTTGGGGCAAAGGCCTCTTGGCAACTCGTGCAGATATTCATGCGGATGATTGACGGTCTTGAAGTACATCGAGATGCTTTAACAAAGGCTTGTACCGCAGAGCTCTATGCCACTGATGTGGTTCTTCAGCAAGTTGCCCAAGGAAAAAATTTCAGGGATACCTATAAGGAAGTGGGTTTGCATCTTGATGAGGTAGCAGTCTTTGATCCTGTAAAAACAATCGAAGAACGAAGTAGTATAGGTACTACTGGGAATCTCGGTTTGAATGAGGATTTAGTCTTCGTTTCTTTGTTGAAAAATGGGTGTGATGAGGTGCTTTCCAGCTATGAAAACGCATATAAGCACCTTTGTGGCATCGATGGAGTTGAGACGGTCTTGTTCTGACCGTTGTCATGCAGAGCGGGGCCCTGGTCAAGGGCCCCTTAATTGCTAAAGAGCAACGCTCTTGCCTGTCCGTTTTTGCAGCATCGGCGTATGTTTTACCGCTTGGTGATATGCCTCTGCGATATTGATGCAGTAATCACCAATATGTTCGAGATGGCGGATTTTCTCCAAGATCAAGAGTTCAACGCGGACATCTGCCTTTCCTTCACTCAGCCTGTCTTGGACTGTCAAGCTCAGACGGTTTCTCCAGCTGTTAATCTGTTCTTCAAACTCATTTGCTTTTTGCATTTCTGCTTTCGTCAACGTCTTGTCCATTCGGTCACGGATATAGTCAAGGAACTCTTGTACGAGATCTTGATAGGCACGTAGGTCAATGTCTGTTTCCTGGTCAAATGTCCAGCCGAAGTTGAATCTTCGCTGACTGAGCATGGTGAGGTTGTAACAACTGTCTGTCACTGACTCAAGCTCATCCATGACCCTTATAAGACAGTTTAGCGAGGATGCATTTGTGGGCGTCTGTGAGTCTTGCAACAGATGTACGCAGAAATCGGAGAGTTGCTCCTGCATCTGGTCTGCGTAATCCTCGTCTTTTTTCATCGCCTGTACATCAGACTCCATATTTGCCTGTGGGTTGTTGAACATTCCTCTGTATCGTGTAAGCATGTTGCAAGCAAGGTTGGACATTTTCCTGATTTCATCACGAATAGCAAGCATGTATATTTCTGGGCTGTCTATAAAGACCCCTCCGATATACTTGAAATGGTATGTGCCTTCATCATACTCGGCCTTAGGGGGTACCAAGCGCTCGATGAATCGTGAATACTGACGTACAAAGGGAAAGAACAAAATAGTATTGAGAATGTTGAACGTCGAGTGGAACATAGCGAGAAACAGGGGCAGCTGAGCTGCCAAGGATGGACCGGCGAGGTTGTAGATATTGCCAGGGGTAATCCAGTTGACAAACGAGAGCATGGGATGAAAGAGTACCAAGGCAATAAAGCTGCCGACCACGTTGAAAATGATATGTGCCCATGCCGCTCTTTTTGCTGTGGTGCTCGTCCCGATCGAAGCAAGATAGGCCGTTATCGTGGTTCCTATATTGGATCCCAGGATCATGGCAGCGCTGGCGGTTACCCCGAGCCATCCGTTGTATGCCATGGTAAGTGTCATGGCCATGGCCGCAGAGGATGACTGCACTACGATAGTGACAAAGGTGCCGATGAGGATACACAGCAGATTCATCAACAAAGTATCGTTGTTAATGGTGGATAAAAACGCCAAAGCATCAACGTTGTCGGTAATGTCCGGCATGGAATGAGACATGTAGTTCAGACCGAGGAACAGTACACCAAAACCTAGCAGAATGTCAGCAAATTCACGGGTTTTGCTTTTTTTGCTGAACATCATTGGCGCTGCAAACGCTATGGATACAAGGGCGAGTACCGTGATATCGACTTTAAAGCCAAGTAAGGCAACCATCCATCCTGTGAAGGTGGTTCCAATATTTGCGCCGAGGATCACTCCGATAGCCTGGGTAAGCCCCATCAAGCTTGCATTCACAAAACTAACCACCATGACGGTGGTTGCTGAAGAGCTTTGTACAATGATAGTTATAAGAATACCGGTCATTATCGAAACGAACCGGTTTTTTGTCATGAGCTTGAGGATGGCCTTCATCTTGTCTCCAGCCGATTTCTGCAATCCTTCACTGAGCAACTTGATGCCGAAAAGGAAGAGCCCTAGACTGCCGACAATCTGGAAAAAGGTCACAATAGTTTTCATATCAGTGCTAACGTACCAAGTTTATGCATGGTTGGTAAAGTAGTGTGTTGCAATTATTCAACAAGATTAAGCTAAGTATCTTCTGGGGGAATCGCAACGCAAAATGGATTGAACTTTCATCCTTGTTGTTGTATGGTTCAGCCATGAGTATCATCAAACCCCATAAGCTTGGTATTGTT